>NZ_CP089520.1 GCF_021222645.1 Candidatus Nanosynbacter sp. HMT-352 | reverse complement strand
TTTGTGGTTAAATAGAAATATGTATCCTGACAATTTGAACAACCAACCTCAAGGTATCGATTACCTAAATCAAATTGCCACACCTCCGCCAGCGGAAGGTTTTGATAAAAAAACCAAAATTATCATCGCTATTTTGAGCCTTATCGGCTTGATAACCCTGATCGCGATATTTGTTTTTTCACAAGACTCTATGCCAAATACTAGCCCATCACAAGTTGCAGCGCGTGTTAATAAATTACTCACTATTTCCAAAAAATACAATAATAAGTTCCGCTCGACCAGTTTACAAACCACCAATAGTTCTCTGGTTGCAGTGCTGACCACTGCGAATGCCTCAATGGGCGAAGCGCTTCAAGCAACCGGCATCAATTATAAGGAGAAACAGAAGGACATCCTCGCTCTAGATCCGTCAGAAAAATTAGAGAAAAAATTGGACGAAGCCCTTCTGAACACGCAATTGGATATTACCTATGCTCATGAGATGAATGTGCAAATAACAGATACGATCAACATGATGAAAAAGGTATATAAATCCACCAAGTCAAAAAAGATGCGCGAATGGCTAGTAAAAACTGCTGGCGATTTAGAAAATATCCAGAAGCAGATCAATCAAATCATTAAAGCAGATTAAGCTTCCGAGACTAATCGATAGCTCAGCCTCGCCAAGTCAAAGACTTCTTCGTCGGTCAATTGACCTGAACAAATAATTGTATTCCAATGCTTCTTGTTTAAGTGATAGCCCGGTAAAACCGTTTCGTATTTTTCTCGTAAATTCTGCGCCAACAACGGATCGCATTTTAGGCTTACTCTGAGCGGCTTTGAACCTTCCGTAACCAATGCTACCATTTTCCCCGCACCGTCATTATCTCTACCAAATTTATATACCGCAACATCCTCACCAAACGGATAATCCAGCCATACGCCCGGCAAACTTAGGATAAATTCTTCAAATTGTTTATGTGTCATACCTTTACCTTTTTCAAATAATATTCAAGTTCCATAATACTGCCGCGGATGTCTTCCAGCGCTCGATGATCTTCCGGCTTGGCGAATTTCTTACCGTATTTGCCTTCAAACACAACCTTCCAAGCACTCACATCCAACACACGATAATGTAGTTTTTTTGACAACGTCGGCCACCATTGATCAATAAATCGTCTATCCTGATGGATTGAATTACCTGCTAACAAAATCTTCGTTTCACCCGTAAAATACTCATCACAAAACGCCAACAATTCGTGCTCTATTTCCGCCAAAGGCTTGCCCGATTCATTCTGCTCCTCCAGCCCGCGTCGCGCTTCCGGATTCTCATTCCAAAAACCAGCATTTCGGTCCAACAACTTAGCCAGCTTTTCCGAATCGTGACGCACAATTCCTTCGTACGTCGCAATTTCCTTAAAATTCCAATCCGTCGCAATTGCCGCCACTTCCAAAATCTCATCACGCACTGGATCCAATCCAGTCATCTCCAAATCCACCCATAAAATCTTTTTCGGCTTAAAACTTGCTTTCATATCTCTATTTTACCACTTCCATAAGGCGTGCTAAACTAAAATCATGACAAAACGCATCCTACTCAAATTATCAGGTGAACAACTTCAAGGCGAATTCGCCAGCGGCTTCGACCCAAAACGCGCTCGCTGGATTGCTGAACAAATTCGACCAGCGCTGGACGACGGGGCTGAAATTGTAATTATGGTTGGTGGTGGCAATTACGTTCGCGGCAATCAAATCATTGGTCACGGAATTCAACCTGTTTCCGCACATAATATCGGCATGCTTTCTACGCTAATGAATGCTATTGCTCTAGCTGACGTGTTAAATGACGCAGGACTGCCAACTCGCGCATTATCTACGGTTGAAGTCAATCAATTTATCGACCACTACACTTTCCGACGCGCCATTAGCCATATTAAGAAAAACCGCATTGTAATCGTGGCCTGCGGCACCGGCAGACCATTTCTAACTACTGATACTGCGGCATTAAATCTAGCACTGGAAATGCAATGTGATGCCGTCGTTAAAACGACAAAAGTCGACGGAGTTTATGATAAAGATCCTATAAAATTCCCTGACGCCGTAAAAATTGATCATTTATCTTACCAAGAAGCCCTAACAAATCCTAATATTGCCGTTATGGATAAGGCGGCAATTGGACTAGCAATGGACGAACATATTCCAGTTGTAATTTGTGATTTGCTTACAGACGGAAATATTCTCCGCGCAACCCGCGGAGAATCAGTAGGCACGCTTATTAGTTAAGGTTTTAATCCTTTTTCTTATCTAATTTATCGAGTTTCAAGAAGTGAATGATTGCATATACAACAAACGCAACGGCTATCAACGTGATTAACGAGCTAACAAATGCGCCGTATAAAAACTCACCTTTACGTCCAGCAACTTCAACTGTGAATGAAGCTGATTGTAACCCTTGCTGAGAACCAACAACCAGCTGCACTAGCGGATCAATAAATGCTGTTACCAATTTTTTCACAGTATCACCAGCTGCGGTACCAATCGCCAAACCTACAGCCAAACCGACAACACCCTGTTCACGGATAAAATTTACAAACCCACCCATATGGGTGTCTTTTATAACTGCACTTACTATTTTCTTTTCTTTGATGGTAGCAACTTTTGTAGCCGCTTTAGCGCTCTTAGAAGCCAACTTTTTAGCTGATTTATCGATACTAGGTTTTACCATAATAAATTCTCCTTTTATTATTTATTATTGAATATTATATCTTATTTGGTGCCATAATCCCTAAAATAGCCAGTCCAGCCTTAAGAATGTCAGCGTAAATTGCCACGATTCCTACACGATGTGCTTCTTTGTCACTACCAATAACCTGATTTTTCTCGTAATATCGATTAAATTCCTGCGCCAATTCAAACAAATATGTACAAATGTGATGAGGCTCCAAACTCTCCTTAGCGCGGTCAACCACGTCCACATACTCACTCAACTTTCTGACCAGCATCTTATCTTCGTCAAACAACTCTGTCGGAAAAGCAATTTCTTTATCGGATTTAGCTAAAATACCTCGCGCTCGAGCATGGGCGTATTGCAAATAGCTTCCCGTATTTCCCGTCAAACTTACCGCGTCGTTAATATCAAATATGACGTCGCCGCCGATCTTCACTTTCAAGAATTGATAACGGAGTGCGCCAGCAATCACATCATCAGTTGGTTCGCCGCCAGCATTTTCAATTGCCTTCTTAAACTCATCAAACAGCCAGCCAATTGTAACAACTTCACCCGTTCGCGAACTCATTTTCCCAGTCGTCAATTTAACCAAGCCAGTCGCGTAGTTGAATAATTTTCCTTTCAAAGCCGGAATCGACAATTCACTAGCCGCAATCACGCCGCGGAAGTACGCTGCTTGCTCCTCGCCATTTACCGTAATCGATAAGTCCAAATTTGGGTAGTCCTTATACTTCAGCTGAATCAATCCCATATCATGCGCCCCATAAAGACCATTGCCATGAGATCCAATAAACACGTTGTCGAACGCGCCATATTTGCTACCCTTAAAAACATACGCACCGTCAGATTTGGTAAACACCTCTGGAGTTTTCTCTTTAATTAAAGATTTTCCCAATTCTTCAGTTTCGCTCTCAACGTAACGTCTCTCAATCGGCACGTTTCCAAGCCGCCCAACATTAGAGTCAATTTCGTCAAAACTCCAACTTTTACAGATTTCGTAAACTTGTTTATATAGTGGATCATCCAGGATGAATGATTGTTTAGCTAGTTCATCAATTTCTGCCTTTGCCTCTGGAGATTCTTTAGCCGCACGCGCACCTTCAACGTACATGCGACTCATAAATTCATTTCGCTTATCAGCTGGGATTTCGTTCAATTTATTTACATCGCCGTCAATCTCACGCAAAATCGCCCACATACTTTTACCGACATGTGTTCCGACATCACCGTGATAACTCACTCGATGCACAATTGCACCATCAACCGCCAGCAAGTTAGCCATCGTGTCCGCCAAAATCGCATTCAAAGCGTGTCCGATATGCATAGCCTTAAATGGATTCGGGCAATTGGTTTCAATTACAACCGTCTGACCAGCGCGCTTCGTCGTTGGCTCTTTTTTCAAAGAATTTAGAACGGATTGATCGCTCAGTTTTACATTGATAAAACCTGGACCAGCCACGCTTACTTCGCTAAAATCTTCTTCCTTGCGCAGATTTTCAGCAATCATCTCCGCAATTTCACGCGGATTCTTCCCTAGCGGCTTAGCCAATTGCAACGCCACATTTGTAGCAAAGTCACCAAACTTCGGATCAGGACGCGTTAATTGTACCGATATATCCTGATCAAAAAGTTGCTTCACTACTTGAGAAATAATCTGTTCCATACTGTCTAGTATACAACAGAGGTGGACTATTATCTAGCTAAATCCCTACGCAGTTTCGTCAAGCTCTTCCAGTTCCAGACTTAATTTCGTCGCCGAACTTGGGCTAGATCCTTTCACGTGTTGCAATACGTAAGTCAACGCCGACATATCGTCTCGACTCAATACGCCTTCGGTAAGTCCGTGAATATCTTTTTCTTCAGCCATTTTATTCCTTTTTATTTTAATTTTTTATATAGTAAAATGATATCACATTATTTTTAATTTGTCAATAACTAAGACTTCAGTGTCGCTCGCTAGACTTTATTTTTGTCTGACCGGCGCTTATATTCTTCTGCTATAACCCTACCTATTTTGCTGTCTTTTAAGTACTCTTTACATGATGATAATAACCGCTCGGATGCAGCAGAATCCTTCATCTTTAGCGCCTTTCTATATGAATTGATAAACGCCGCAAATATACCGTCCTCATCTTCCATGACTCTAATAGTAAGTTTCTTGCCCTCTGACGATACGTAAACAAATATCAAATCTGCGCCAGATTTCAATGCTGTATGAATCGCTGCAGAGCCCATTTCACTGCGAGGCTTTGAGCCTACTGAGTCATCTGCTGAATATCCAGCCAAAACCAAAGATCCACCATCCTCAATAAATTTAACCGCTTCTTCGTAATGATCTGTTGAGAAGTGAACCGGTTTTTTACTCTTTTCATCTACCCATTCATATGGCACACCAAAAAAGTTTTTAGCGCCAAACGCAAGATACTGTATAGCCTCTATGTTGATTCCGCCAACGCCCTTCTTAATCCAATCTCTATTAGTTGACGCTACGCCAATATTAATTTTGTTCAACAGAGACGCCAAATAACTAGCCGTAGGAACATCTTCTCCATTGAAATGCGTTGGCGCTATAACACTTCCCTTACCTTCTTCTTTGGCCTTTTTGGTGACTTCAATTAAGATATCTTCGCCAATTATTTCAACTTCCTTTTTGCCATGCATTAGACCCATCAGCAGCTTAAGTCCAGAGGAAAGCCGAACGTCTGTTTCTGACAGTCCCAATTCTTCTCCAGCTGCCTCAAGTTTTTCTACCGCCGAATTGTTAGTTAGTCCAAAAGATTTGCTGTGCTTTTCTCGTCTACCACGCACCCATTTCTTAAGAGCACCAATCGCAACCGACAGAGAAAAACCCTCTCTCTGTAACTTTGATTCTTTTACGTCAATATCAGACTCTTCAGTGATGTCTGGATAGAAAACTTTATTGAACAATTCTTACTCTTCTGGGGTTGGAGTAAATTTATCTATTCCTGCAGTCATTTTAACTATCTCTCCTTATTACGCAGCCAATACCGGATCATATTTATCACGCATATACCCCAATATCGCCTCCCCACCAAACGCCTCCAATATGCGACACTGCTCTTCACGAGCCGCCTCTGCGTAAGACGCTTCACGCGAAACATTGGCATAAGCTTCAACTTCATCAGGACTAGGCTTAATGATCTCACCAAATACCAGTCGCACAACTTTTTTACCCAAAGACCATTTTAGATGTATCGCATTGTCATTGAGTTGATTAGGATTTCTCCTTTGACCCTCAACCTGCATAAGTACAGGAATTATGGCAGCATCCGTTGCTAGGCTTAGATGAGGAGCTAATTTACCCGCCTTTTCTGGCAGTTCACCGTTATTTTTCATCCTAATATTGCTCATCGGGTTATGCGCTGCAGTAATAACAGAAAGTCCACCATCTGTTATTTTTTCTTGCAGACCTAAGTAATCGTCACCATTAAACGGCAACGCGTACTTATTATCAATGGCATCTTCTTCTACAGACGGATCTCTTCCATACGGAACCTGAAAAAAGTTATCCATCCCAACAAGTTCATATGGTATCCTCTGATGCCAAAGATCCATATTAGTGGAGGCTACTGTCATGCCTATATGTCTAAGCTCAGAAACTACGCTAGCAACAGTCGAAACATCAACGTCCGTTAGGTGACTCGTAGCAAATATAATACCCTCGCTCTCCTCGGTTTTCTTAGCTGCCTCCAAAAGATTATCAGCCCCCTCAACAACAACATCCTCCACATTACCAAGAAGCAAATCAGTAACCAACTCAAGAGGAACGCGCAGTCTTCTTGAGCTCGGATAATACAGACCTTCAGATGCGCCCTTTTTAGCGCACTGTTTAATCTCTTTTATAGCCTCAGATCCTGAAAAAGTCTCAATTGTTTTCACGATACTCTTAGCTATACAATATAAAGCCCTATATTGTCAATAATCAGATCTGCTGGTAGACCTTATTCGCAACCGTCACAAATAGTCAGACTTGCCGGGTCAACTGGTGCCGCAACAGTGCCGTTCGATTTTGCTTGATCATCAGCCGCTTCTTGTGCCGCTTTAAGGGCTGCATCAATGGCACTCAATTTCTCTTCCAAAGTCATGTCATCAGTAATAATCTGATTTGCGTTCATTTTCATTTTCCCCTATATTTAGTAGTTACTTAACCAATTTTACGCTAGATATAGTGCTTATGCAATAAAATGCAGCCAATTGCCCGTTGTAGTTTTTTCATCAAGTTCACCAATTGACACAACGTATAATTGCGGATTTTCACAACGCGGCATAAAATCAGCCAGTTTCTCTTTATAAGCCGCTATTGCTGCCTCTTTCTCAGATTCTGGAAGTTCAGTCACGTTAGTTTTTAAGAAAACTGCTCGCTTTTTGTCGTCCCAAACCACAAATTCCGCCTTACCGTTTCGGAACGCATTTTCTGAATGACGTGCAGTCGGCTCTGATATCCAAATTATAGAATTACCAAAACGCGCAAAGTGCAGCGGCGTTACCAGAGGTGTCCTATCAACATTCACCGTCGCCAACGCACCAACTTCGACTGTATCTAATATTTCTTTCGCTAATTCGTTCATATCATCAACTCCCATTACTTCGTGGTATTAACTTCGTAACTAGTGTTTGTGCTTTCAAAGAAATTCACCAATTCCAGCGTATCATTGGCGGCTGCCATCCATTTGGCTGGATTTGGCACGTTATATTCAGGCTCAAAACCTAACTCCTGCAAGCGGCGGTCGGTCATGTGCATGACATATTGGTTCACGTAATCAGCATTCAATCCCAAAATTCCCTTTGGTAGCATATCTTTGTTATAAGCCTTCTCAAGCTCCACTGCCTGCAAAATCAAGCCACGGATTTCTTCTGCAAATTCCTGTGTTTGCAATTCTGGATTCTCGTCCAAAATCGTCAAAAGCAAATTGATACCAAACGTCAAATGAAGATTTTCATCGCGAGTAATCCAGTCCAGCAGTGAGCCAACATTACGCAACAAATTACGCTGGCGGAAGCTCATGCCAACCATAAAGCCTGAATAGAACCAAATTCCCTCCAGCACAATGTTATATGCCACCAAAGACCTAACAAAGTCCTTCTTACCTTCCAGAGAATAAATATCCAAATTCGGATCAAGCATTACGTCCAGGTGTTTATTCTGGAAGTCAGCCTTATCTGCCAATGACTTTTTACCGAATCCCGCAGCGTAAATTTCCTCACGATCAAACGGAAATGTCTCAATAATGTATTCAAACGTCATGAAGTGGTTAGCTTCTTCCCACATCTGTTTTGATAGATATAGTTGAGCTTCCGCTGCGTTCACATATGGATAAATACCGAACGCTAACGATTTATTGATCAATAACTCGTTTGGGTTCAAATAACTAATAACTGTTTTCAATGCGTGCTTTTCATCATCTGACAATTTTTCAAAATCTGCCAAATCTTGAACTAATTGAACTTCATTTGGAAACCACGTGTTAGCCACTGCTTGATTATAAAGATCATATGCCCAAGGGTAACGAATTGGGTGAAGTGACAATCCATCGCGTAATCCTGAACCTAAAATTCCCATCTTAATTTCCTCCTTATTTATTAATTTTCGCAAATCCAAATCCGCGCACCTTACTATTTGTGCGGACTTTTTGTTCTGCAATTTTATCAACTGAAACTGTCGTTTGCTCCGACTGATGACGCGGCTTAACGTGTAGATAATATGTCGTTTTCAAGCCACGCTTCCACGCTTCCGAATAAATCTTCACATATTCATCAATATCTCGCGTCTCCAGGTACATATTTCGAGAAATCGCTTGATCAACCCACTTCTGAGCCCTAGCCGCCACCTCAATAAACGCGTACGGACTGAGCTGGAAGCTTGTTTTATAAACATCCTTGATGTTTTGCGGAATGCCGTCAATATCTTGAATATCGCCTTGAGCTGCAAAAATCTCATCTTTCAAATTGTCCCACAGACCAAGCTTTTTCAAATCGCGAACTAAATTATGGTTCACTTCCAAAAACTTTCCATTCAAAGTTGAACGACTGAAAATCTGTGCAAATTGCGGATCAATTCCAGGAGTCGTTCCCGCCACATGCCCAATATTAGCCGTCGGCGCAATTGCCATAATAGTCGCATTTCGCATTCCCTTCTTCACCTTCTTTCGCAAACTGTCCCAGTCCAGTCGCGTCTTTTGGTCTATTTTCACCTTCACGCCGCGATCTTTCGACAATTTATCAACCGTATCAATCGGAAGAAGGCCCTTGCTCCAGCCGCTACCCGCGAATGTTGGATAACTACCCAATTCCTTTGCCAAATCAGCCGACTGGTCAATCGCGTGATAGCTAATAAATTCCGTCAATTGGTCAATTAAATCATAAGCTTCTTTTGATTCATAACAATAGCCCAATTTTTCCAGCACGTCAGAAAATCCCATTATACCCAAACCAATTGCTCGAGTTTGCTGATTCGAATGCATTGCTTCTGGAATTGGCGTTTGAGTAATATCGCACAAATTGTCCAATTGTCGCACCGCCGCACGAGCCGCTTCTTTCAATCTATCCCAATCCCAAGTCTTATCCTCACCGATGAATGCCGACAAATTGATACTTACCAAATTACACGTTGCAATGTTGTTTTTATCTTGCGGTAATGTAATTTCCGTACACAAGTTACTGAGGTGAATTGTGCCCGTATTATTATTTAATGCTCGCACGTTAATCGTATCTTTCCAAGTCAGCCACGGATGTGATGTCGCCTGCAAACTGGTCAAAATGCGCTTAAACTGCTGACGAGCTGGAACTTTATCAAACGTACGCAATTTCCCAGCTTCCGCCATTTTTACATATTCTTTGTATCGCGCCGAAAACGCTTCACCATATAACTCTGTCAAATCTGGAGTTTCTGCAGGATCAAACAAATACCAATCTTGGTCTTTCTCTACTCGCTTCATAAATTCGTCAGATATAAATACTGCGGTATTTGCAAATCTGGTTCTTAGATATGGGTCGCCAGAGTTTTGACGAAGATCGACAAATTGATCAAAGTTCAAATGCCAGTTCTCTATGTAAATCGCAGCCGCACCAGCTTTTTTACCTTTACGAGAAACCGCAAAAAGCGCCGTATCAATCATCTTCATAAATGGAATTGGGCCGGTCGATTCAGTATTAGTGGTTTTAACTGGACTACCTGCCGCACGTAGCTTTGTAAAACCAATGCCAATTCCGCCCGTGCCTTTAGCAATCCACATTGTGTCGCGAACAGCCTTAGCAATTGACTCCATGTCATCATCGACGTTAAGCAAGAAACAGTTACTGAGCTGTGGGAACGAACCGCCAGCATTAACTCGCGTTGAGCCGCCTGGGACATACTCCAAATTGCTCATGTGATTATAAAACTCAATCGCTGCAGTAGTCGGATCAGCCTCGTTGTAGCTAAGACCCATAGCAATTCGCATGTGCGTAAACTGAGGCGTTTCAATTGGCGAGCCGTTTTGCTTACGAAGAGCGTAGCGATTTTTATTAGTCACCACACCCAAATATTTACTCAAATCATCACGCGCTGGATCAAGTTCCGCCGCCAGCTTTTTCAAGTCAAATCGACCGTCAGCCATGCGCTTATCCAGCAAACCTTCTTTTACTGCCGCCTTAACGAACTTCGGAAATTCGCGTGCATGAAGCTTTTTCAATTCTTCTGCCGTCTCGTAATCGCCCAAAATCTGCTTATAGACAGTTTTCAATAATAATCGTGCTGCAATTTTATCATAATCTGGGTCGTCCTTAACGTTTTGAAGAACTGTTTGAATGACAGCCTCGTCTAGTTGTTCGGTCGTAATTCCATCGAATAATGTTAATTGCAATTCAGTCGCCACCTGAACGACCTTAGAAATTTGGTCCGGCAAACCTTCGCACGATTTTAAAATAGCCGTGTTAATTTTGTTAGCATCAAACGGTTCTTTTGTTCCATCGCGCTTGACTACATTAATTTCTTTCACATACCCTCCTTAATTTACCCTCTTAAAAACAAACCACCAACACCTCACCTGATGGCTTATCTTTGTAGCTTGTGTTTTTGTTTATTTATGGGCTCGCTATATATATAGCGTACAATAATAACTATAGCCGCTATATCTAGTGTTTTGCAAGCTATTTAGTAAAAATTACAACCTATTTATTTCGTGATCAGATAGAAATGCTTTTCCAATTAAAAAATACCGACAATACTTAAATACTGTCGGTAAATAATCTTCTTGGCGGAAGGAGAGGGATTCGAACCCTCGAACAGATTGCTCCGTTACACGCGTTCCAGGCGTGCCAGTTCAACCACTCCTGCACCCTTCCTTGTTGATAATTATACCACAATTTTATTATCTCTTATGGTTGCACTTACTAACGCTCATTCTCTATAATGAGTCAAAGATGAAAGAAACTATTCCACCACGCATTAGGCTTATTAATATCACCAAAAAATTTGGCTTTGGCGATGCTGAAATTCGCGCCTTAGATAACGTTGATTTAACCGTTAAAAAGGGCGAATTTATCGCTATTATGGGCCCCAGCGGCTGCGGAAAAACTACTTTATTAAACACCCTTGGGCTATTAGACCAGCCGTCAGAGGGCGAATACTATCTGGACGATGTCGCTGTCGATAATCTTAGCTCACGACGACGTGCCAAAATTCGCTCCAAACACATCGGCTTCGTTTTTCAGAATTTCAATCTTATTCCTCGTCTGACTGTAATTGAAAACGTAGCGTTACCGCTAACGTATAAAGGACTTGGGAAAGTCAAACGACTCCAAGAAGCTAGCCGCATTCTGAAAACTTTTCATCTGGGACAGCGTGAATATTATATGCCACATCAATTATCTGGCGGTCAGGTTCAGCGCGTAGCAATTGCTAGAGCGTTGGTTAATAGTCCGTCAATTATCTTAGCCGACGAACCAACAGGAAATTTGGATAGTAAATCGAGTCATCTCATTATGGAAGAATTGTCCGACCTACACCGTCGCGGCAATACTATAATTATGGTTACTCACAACCCAGAATTGACCCATTATGCCAGTCGCGTCATCACTATGTTGGACGGAAAAATCGACACTGACGAGCATAAGGAAAAGCGCAAGTTTACTAAGAAGTTAATTGTAGACGACGAAAAAGAAGAAAAACCTAAGAAGCAAAAATCTTCAAAGAAATCGAGGGCGAAAAAATCGTGAAAATATTAGTAAAAAATCATTTTGAGAACGCTACTCAGGCGCTACGAGCTAATCGTGGACGAACATTTTTGACAATTGTGGGCGTAGCTATTGGTATCGCCAGCATCACCATGGTTCTATCTCTGACTGGCGGATTCAATCACCTATTCGGCGACAATTCCAATCAATCAGACGCTCCTGTCGCCATCGTTAAGTCTGGCAATCAAAAAGCCGTCCCGAACCTACTGACCGAATCCGATAATACGACGACGGTCAACACATTAACCGAAACGGACGCCAGAGATATAGGGAAAATTGCTAATACGAAGGCCGCGCCAATCGCCTTCCTACACGCCGAGTTGCGCGCCCGTGAAGGTAAAGTCGATATCCAAAACGCTGCATTAATCGGCAGTACGGAATCGCTAAAAGACGTCGCCAATTTGCAAATTGCCACTGGACAATTTATTAACGACATCGGCGGAGTTGTCGTCGGTCAGCAATTGTCGGTCGATTTGTTCGGCACCGAAAGATCCATCGGAAACGTTATTTACATCCGAAATCAACCATTGACTGTTGTTGGCGTGTTGAAGAATATTGAAAATCCAGCCAGTTATTTGGACGTGAATTTTAATAACGCCGCCATTATTCCATTATCTGTGATTAAAAAATTCACCCAAGGCACGCCGCAGATTCAGCAAATCATCGTGACTACCAAAGACCAGAAAAACCTCAAATCAGTCATAAAATCGGCTGACGATATTTTGAAGAAGAATCATGATAGCGATAAGAATTATCGAATCGTTTCTGGCGAAGAGATAAACGAAAAGAAGTCTAATGTCGCGAAATTCCTCTCGATAATCTTAACTGTCATCGGCATTATTTCTCTGTTAATTGGTGGAATAGGCGTTATGAACGTGATGCTTGTCAATGTCGCCGAGCGCCAGCGTGAAGTCGGCGTTAGACGAGCCGTCGGCGCCACGGGCTGGGATATCATCAATCAATTCCTAATCGAGGCAGCAATTATCGGATTCCTCGGCGGAATATTGGGCTACGGCTTAGGCTTGGCGGGAGCTTATATTGCCAGCTTATACTTGCCACTCACACCTTATATTTATTGGCAAACAGCCGTCTTATCAATTGGACTGTCAATAATCATCGGCGTAATTTCTGGTGTATATCCAGCAGCCCGCGCCACTAGACGCGACCCAATCGAATCTCTACGATATTAAATTAGCTAAGTTCCGCTTTTAATTTTTCAATCAACTGAACTGGACCAGGATTGACTCCATTAAGAATGGCTGTGTAAATACTAGCCGCGTCAGCCAGCACCAAGCCCCACAGCAATTGTTCCATAAGCGTCTTTCCTCGAAGCTCCAACACGTGCGCCTTTGGTCGCTTGCCACTCAGCAAACGATCACTCAGCTCCATTCGCTCACGAATCCTGTCACGCTCCAAATTGCTACGAATATCAAAAACCGTAAACGGCTTCTCTACTGGATGCGACGACCAGCCGATAAACTCGTTATGATTAAATTCTGGATATTGATTCGAGAACGCCAAATTCTTCGCTGATTCATTCCAGCTAATTTTCCACTTATACGCCAGCGGCCAAGTCAATTCACCACCAAAAACAACCAGCGTCTTGCCAATTGTTAATTTCGCAATCTGCTTCGCCAAATTATCAGCTTCTGGTATTTTAGTCGTCCAATTAGATATCTCGCCCGCCAACCAATCAGCACTATTTTTCACCTGATCGTACAAATCATTATCAATCACCCAAAAATGTTGCAATAGTTTCAATAATCCTCGCAGATGATAAACCGTCGACATCCGTGGCTGCGCGCCAGCTGGAACTTGAGCGTAAGTTATGTTGTCATTCTTTGCTCGCTCAATCAACGCTCCACCAGTCGACATAGCTGCCAAACACGCCTTCTTCTCCAGTGCTTGCTGATAGCAGCTCAGAGTTTCCTCGGTATTACCCGAATGACTAACCGCGATAACCAACGTTTCCTCGCTCACGAACCCCGGCAAATCATAGCCCTTCACCACTTCAAGCGGAATGTGCAACCAGCCCGCGGTCAAAACTCGAACCATATCAGCCGCTAAAGCCGAACCGCCCATTCCCGCGATTACGATATTCTTAAAATCTCGGCGCTGATTCGCACCTTCGTGGATCAACACTTCATATCGAGCTTGTTCTGGAATATTCAAAACGCCGCTTAAAACGTCGCCTGGATCATATTGTTTTATCACATTCATATCATCTAACATCTTGCGCTCCTTAATTAACTCATGTTATAGTGTAACATATATAAGCTTAAACAATTTAATATATAAGGTGGGTTATAATGGATTCTCAAGCTAATCAATCATTCAGTGACGACCAAGAACTGGCTAAGGTATTAGCTGGCGTGTCACAAGATACAGACAATAATTTACAATTCGAAGAAACAAATGCTACAGCTTCACCTGTAATTAATCCTGCAACCATATCACCAGATCCTATTGCTACAGATTCAGACGACAGTCAGAAGTCTGTCGAAGCTACAGTAGAATCTACTGATCCAGAGCCAGTCATGCCAACTCCAACAGTCAGCACACCAGCTGCAGCCGCAGCCGCAGATCCTGCGCTTGATACAATTAAGCAAACTGCCTTGAACGAATTACGTCCATTAGTCGATAAGCTGGAAGTTTCTCCAGAAGAAAAGTTTGACACTTATCTATTACTTCTTCGTTCTACGGACGACAAAACTCTGATCGCACCAGCACACGACGCTGCCGTAGCTATTGTTGACGAAGCTCGCCGCGCACAGGCTCTACTGGATATCATTAAAGAAATCGACTATTTCTCAAATCCTCGTTAATTCATTCCTCCAAAATAAAATCCCGCCATTTTCGGCGGGATTTTATTGCTCGGGGCAGATTTACATCATACCCATTCCTGGCATGCCGCCAGGAGCAGCTGCAACTTCAGCCTCTGGAATATCAACCACCAAAGCACCCATAGTTGCCGCAGTTGACGCAATCGACACTGCATTTTGAACAGCCTCTTTAGTCACACGAGCTGGATCAATAACACCAGCCTTCTTCACGTCAATCAGACCGTCTTCTGGCTTCATAACGTTAACGCCGAATCCAGGTTTGCCAGATTCAACTTGAGCAAGCAGTGCATCAGCATTCAACCCGGCGTTTTTCATAATCTGCAAGAACGGTTGCTTCAGAGCGTCTTTTAGGATTTGTCGACCGACCGACAAACTATCTGCGCCGCTAACTTTTAGATTACCAGCCAAATTAACCAAAGTTACGCCGCCACCAGCGACAATTCCCTCAGCCAAAGCCGCCTTAGTAGCCGCCACGGCGTCATCAACGCGGAATTTCTTCTCGTCAATTTCCGTCTCAGTCGCGCCACCAACTTTAATAACCGCAACTTTACCAGATAGTGCCGCGGCACGCTTATCGAATTGTTCTTTTTCATACTCGCTTGAAGCATTCTCTGAAAGCGACTTAATCTCAGCAATTCGTTCTTTCACACCTGAAGGTTTGCCTGCGCCTTCGATGATTGTTGTTTCATCCTTGCCGACAATCACCTTACGTGCCGAGCCCAAAACTTCTAAGCCAGCGTTTTCGAATGTCAATCCGTGATCCTCAGAAATCACAGTCGCGCCAGTCAGCACAGCGATATCACGAAGTACATCTTTGCGACGATCACCGAAACTTGGCGCCTTAACAGCTACGGTATTAAATACGCCCTTCAATTTGTTCAAGACCAAAATACTCAAAGCTTCGCCTTCAACTTCATCGGCAATCAGAACAACGTCCTTTTTACCGCTTTGTGCCAATTTTTCCAACATTGGCAAGAATTCTTGTACACTAGAAATCTTCTTATCGGTGATTAGAATTGCTGGCTTTTCGTATACAGCCTCCTGACGACCCGCATCAGTGACAAAGAACGGACTCACCCAACCCTTGTCTAAGCTAAAACCTTCAACAACTTCAGCTTCTAGTTCCAAACCTTGACCAGCCTCAACAGTAACTACGCCATCTTTACCAACTTTCTCAATCACGCCAGCAATCAATTTACCAATTTCTGCATCACCCGCCGAAATCGTAGCAACTTCAGCCACGCGGTCAGACTTGCCTTCAATCGGCTCAGCCAATTTGTTCAATTCTTTAACAATTTCCGCGCCAGCTTGCTCGATGCCTTTCCTAAGTTCCATCGGATTATGTCCAGCCGCAATCAATCGATTCGCCTCTTTCAAAATCGAGTACGTCAACACCGTTACAGTCGTTGTGCCGTCGCCTGCTTGCTTATTCAAGTTCTTAGCAGCCTGCTTGATTAAATCGGCACCGACTTTATAACCTAGCGTTTCGTCATCATTTTCTGGCAATTCAATTCCTTCAGCCACCGTTACACCGTCATGAGTAACAGTTGGTCCACCAAAACCTTTCGCAATTACAACATTGCGACCCTTTGGACCGTAAGTTACCTTAACTGCGTCGTATAGTGACTTAGCTCCACCAAGCACGCGATTTCGCGCATCATCATCATAAAAAACTTTTTTTGCCATAATTAAACTCCCCTTTTTATCCAACAACCGTTGCTAAAATATCTTCTTCGCGAACAACCAAATATTCCGTGCCGTCAATTTTCAAATCCGTAGTCGAATATTCCTTATAGACAATCCGATCACCGACTTTGACATTCTTCACATCGCCGCCAACTGCTTTAACTTCCGCAACTACTGGCTTTTCTTTAGCATTATCAGGCAAGTAAATTCCGCTCGCTGTCTGAGTCTTTGCTTCTTCACGCACCGCTACAACACGGTCGCCAAGAGGCTTAATAGGTGTACTCACGTTATCCTCCATTTCGTTAACAATACATACATTGTAACGCACCAATTTAGCACTCGTCAAGTGTGAGTGCTAATTATCTCCTGCGTCTTGACTTTCTAGATTTTTTATAATTTTTTCCCCTAACCAGTTCTTCGAGCTCTGCTTTATAAAATGAACGCACCATTTTAACAGCTTTATTACTCGGCATTAAATTGTCTCCATAAGAGCCAAAGTCACCCAGTCTATGATCGAAACCAGACCAAATAGCGTAATACCCCTCATCACGGTCACTATTATTAGCATTGCGCGCAGAGTCTGGCGTTGATTTTATATCAAGACCAATTATATACTCGTTACCATATTTATCTCTATACTCAACGATAAGATCTATTCCAGAGAGATCGTCGTCAACGCTAGCCATATAGACAGCTCGTACTCCCCTAGTTTTTCTTAAAGCTATTTCAGCGGCGATTTCATGACGCATACCATTAATCACGTGAGCTAAGAATTTATATGCATTTTCAATTTCCTCATCGCTATAACCAAGACACTCCATAGCGCCTTGAACATCCGATATAAGCTCTGATTTGCGAGTATATTGCCCCTTGCTAATTATGTCTCGTACAACCTTATTAAAAGCTACAACTGTCTCTTTTTCTCTTATCTTATTATTGCG
Source organism: Candidatus Nanosynbacter sp. HMT-352 (assembly GCF_021222645.1). Lineage (NCBI taxonomy): Bacteria > Bacillati > Minisyncoccota > Nanosynbacteria > Nanosynbacterales > Nanosynbacteraceae > Nanosynbacter > Candidatus Nanosynbacter sp. HMT-352. The sequence goes on along the minus strand of NZ_CP089520.1, from coordinate 660,527 downwards.
CTCATAAAATACCCCATTCCTATAAGATTCAAGTTTTTCTTCCGCGCAAATCCAATAAGGCATCTTTTGTATCAACTCTAGTATTTTATATTCTGGTGCTTTATCCGTGTCACCTCTCTCTTTTAAAATATCATCCGCAACACCTGACGCAACATATCTATCCACTAATCGATATGAACTTTCCGGATTAAACTCTCTGGTTGCAGCTCGCCCTATTCCCCGTATAATTCTACGCTGTCTTTCTTGATATTCGGAAGATTCAACAATCCCCCAAGCAATCTCAGCTACTCCTGATCCTCTAGCAATCTCCATACAATGGTTGCTATAATACCATAAAATCATTAAAAAGGCAATCACACGCCTCATTCTATTATCTCTCAATCTGTTATAATAACTCCATGCAATTATTCAAACATCTCTTAGAAACAATTCTCGGCTCTTATGTAAAAAAATATCTTAAATCTCATTCTGACGCCAAACTAATTGTCGTAGTCGGCAGCGTTGGTAAAACTAGTGTAAAATCAGCAACCGCCACTGTTCTATCAGAAAAATTCACCGTGCGCCATAGTCGTGGCAATTTGAACACAACCTTAAGTGCGCCGCTGGAAATCTTAGGCGTAGACGGACCAAAAAACGCCAAATCTCCCCTAGCCTGGCTAAAAGTCTTCTTCGCAGCACACGCCAGCATAAAAAATCCCAAATCTCCAGATATAATCATTCAAGAATGCGGCATTGATTGCCCTGGTGAAATGGCTACTTTTATGCGCTATATTCAGCCCGACATTGCCATAATTACCTCTGTTGCCCCTGAGCATATGGAGTTTTTCAAAAATATGGATACGGTAGCTCATGAGGAATTGTCCATTAGTCAAGTCGCTAAAAAAACCATCTTCAACCTTCACGATATCGATGAAAAATATCATAATCTCATAGTTGGAAATCGCGTGAGTTACGGCGACGAATATGCCGACGTTTTCCTGGAAATTAAAAAGACTACAGATGCTGGTTGTATTGTCAATCTAAAACACTCCGAAGAAACTTCTCGGGATGTTAACATTTCCGTATTAGGTAAACATAATATTCGCTCAATCACTGGCGCGGCGGCGGCAGGATTAGCTTGCGGAATGAATATTGAAGAAGTTGCGGCGGCTTTAACAAAAATCAGACCAGTTTCAGGAAGAATGAATATTTTACGTGGCATACGCGGCTGCACATTACTGGACGACACTTACAACGCCAGTCCTATTGCCATGGAAAATTCACTAAAAACTCTCTATTCCATCTCCGCTAATCACAAGATTGCCGTATTGGGAGATATGAATGAACTGGGCGAAACATCCGAATCAGAGCATAAAAAAATCGGTGAAATTTGCGATCCTAGCCAATTAGAGTTGCTTATTACTGTTGGCAAAATGTCAAAAAAATACCTCGCACCAATCGCTGAAAAAAATGGCTGTAAAGTAATCTCTTTTGATACGGCGCTTGAAGCTGGAAAATTCCTGAAAAATAGCGACATTAAAGATACGACGATTCTGTTCAAAGGCTCACAGGGCGGCATTTACCTTGAAGACGCCGTGAAAGAATTACTACTCGACCCAAGCGATGCAGAAAAATTAGTTCGCCAATCACAAAGCTGGAAACAGATTAAAGCGAAATTTTACGACTCTTTTTCTCAATCTCAGAAATAATTTCCTGAACGACCTTCTTGTCGTTCCACGGAATTCGCTTGCCATTCACAATTCGGTACTGTTCATGACCCATACCCGTAATCAGAACCGTATCGCCACGAACAGCCGACCTCAGAGCCTGGTAAATCGCCTGTTTTCGATCAGCAATTTCCGTCATTTTATGAGCCTTTTTCGTTTGCTCAATTCCCTGACGAATCATTGCCCGAATTTTATCTGGATTTTCGTTATAGCTCTCCTCGTCAGTTAGGAAAATCCTATCTGCCAAATTAGCCGCCAGCTCGCCCATAATCGGTCGCTTTGTCTTATCTCTATCGCCGCACGCACCAAACACCAAAGTTAATCGCCCCTTGGTAATTTTATGAGTGGTTTTTAGCAATTTTTCCAACGCGTCTGGCGTGTGGGCATAATCCACAATAATATCAATTCCAAGCTTATTTTCTACTCGCTCGAATCTTCCAGGAATCGCTTCCAAATTCGCCACACCTTCTTGGATATCTTCCAACTTTATACCCAACAAATATGCCAACGACACCGCAGCCGACATATTCATCACGTTAAATTCGCCAGGCAAATTAGTCGCCAACTCCAAATGAGTTTGATGATCAATCAGCAAACTTGCCTCTGTTCCCTTTTTATACAACTTAACGTGCGTTAAGTGAGCTTCAGCATCAGGATTCGTCCCGTAAGTCATTTTCTCGCCAGAAGCTGTAAACTTATCAAAGTATTCAAACCATTCATCATCACGATTCAGCACGATATATTTCGGCTTTTTCTCAAACAATTTAGCCTTAGCTGCCGCGTAAGCTTCCATTGTTTTGTGATAATCCAAATGGTCTTGAGTCAAATTAGTCATCACCGCCGCCTCAATTGGTACGCCGTCAAATTTATGCTGCGACAGAGCGTGACTTGTCGCCTCTAAAATCACATATTCCACGCCTTCACGCTGAGCCGTCTGGAAAAAACTAAACAGCCTTGCTACAGTCGGAACTGTCGCATTCAAATCATTTATCTTTTCCTCGCCAGCAATTTCAATCACCGCCGTCGTAAATAATGCAGTCTTAAAGCCAGCCTCTTTCAAGATCTCATTGATATAACACGCAGTCGTAGTTTTACCATTTGTCCCTGTTACCGCAATAATTCTCAAGCCACGAGCTGGATTGCCATATCTTAGGCTAATCATCTTCGTGCGCGCAACTCTATAGGCGTTTTCGGTTTTTTCCAAAGCTCCTTGAGGTAGCGTTTTTCTAGCAATTTTTACCAACTCGTTTTTCATAATACCCATTTTACCACTTATATTTGCTATAATAAAAACAAATGAGGATTTTGGGAATCGAATCCAGTTGCGACGAAACAGCGGCGTCAATAGTTGAAGATGGCGAACGCTTGCTTTCAAATGTCGTCAATTCACAAATCGATATTCACGCAGAATACGGCGGAGTTATTCCAGAAATTGCCGCTCGCAGCCACTTGGAAGTTGTAAATCCCGTCATTAAAAAAGCATTGTCTGACGCAAATTGCACCTGGGATGATATCGACGCCATCGCCGTTACTTACGCGCCAGGGCTTATTGGCTCGCTATTAATCGGCACTCTCGCCGCTAGAACTCTCGCTATTATTCACAATAAACCGCTCTTTAAGATTCATCACGTAGAAGCTCACGTGTACGCCAATTTTATCAATAAGCAATCCGACAATTTATCTCTAACATTGCCGAAACAACAGCCGTCATTCCCTATGCTCTCATTGATTGTCTCTGGTGGACACTCGCAACTTGTTCTGTTTAAAAATCACGGCAATTATCAACTTATCGGACAAACTCAAGACGACGCGGTTGGCGAAGCGTTTGATAAAGTTGCTAAAATCATCGGCTTACCTTATCCTGGCGGCCCAGCCATTGCTAAAGCTGCTGAGCTTGGTGATCCACACGCGTTTCACTTACCTATCGCCAAACTATCCGGCGAATACGATTTTTCCTTCTCTGGGCTTAAGACAGCCGTTTTGAGAGCCGTTCAGCACGAAGTCGGTAAAGACTTCACTTTTCCCTCTCATGAGCTTCCAGCGCTCGTAGATGACGAATTACGACGTAATATGGCAGCGAGTTTCCAGTATACAGCTATAAAAACTCTCGTAAATAAGACCAAGAAGGCGTTTGACAATTTCCAGCCAGCCTCCGTTGTAATCGCTGGCGGAGTCGCAGCCAATCAAGAATTGCGCCGTCAATTACGCGAAGCTTTGCCAATTGACATCGAATACACCCCTATTCAACTCTGTACAGATAACGCCGCGATGATCGCTACTCTCGGTTATTTTAGATCTCAAATTGACGAACCGACAGATCCATACGATTTAGAAGTTCAGCCAAGTTTATCAATGACAGCAATATAACGTTGTGAGGATTACAACATGAATCAACATTTTCTACAATCATCAGCCTGGGAAAAATTCCAACAATCGCTCGGTCGAAAAGTCTTTCACAACAGAGGTGAAGGATGGGAATATTTCGCAATATTAGAGCACGGCACGGGCAATTCTCGCTTATATTGCCCTTTTGGACCAACCGCCACTAATGAGAAAAATTTGCAGTTGGCATTAAAAGATCTTACTGATCTGGGTAGAAAACTTGGTGTTACTTTCCTTAGAGTCGGACCAATTAAACCCACCTTTTCTAAGGTATTATCTGATGAGCATTGGAAGAAAGCCACTTACGTTCATTTACAGCCAGAACATACGCACATTATCAATCTCCAGCAACCAGAGGAAGAAATTGTAGCAAGCATGGCGCAACCTGTAAGGAATTGTTATAGGAATTATCACAAAAAAGGCGTAACTATTCATCAATCTCAAAACCCAGAAGATATCAAGTATTTTCTTGAACTAATCCATGAAGTTGCCAAAAGAACCGGCATGTCGCCGCACCCAGATTCATATTTTCATAAGCAAGCTGGTTCCCTACTTCCATCCAAAGATGCTTCTTTTTGGTACGCAACATACGACAATAAAGTAATTGCTACTGCCCTATTTTTCGACTCAAAAACAACTCGAATTTACGCGCATGCAGCAGCAAATTCTACACCAGAATATCGTAAGCTTAACGCTGGAACTGCCCTGCTCACCGAAGCAATAATCGATGCAAAACATCGTCAAATGGAGAAAGTCGATTTATACGGAATTGCGCCTGAAAACGCACCAAAAAATCACCCATGGGCTGGCTTTACGAAGTTTAAGCGATCATTCGGCGGCGAAGATGTCTACTCTGGGTTAACCTGGGAGCTTCCCTTAAAGCCACTTCAATATTGGTTATATCGAGCGTATCAGACGATCAGAAAATAACCTTAATTTCACCCATCCCGCCGCATAAATTTGTGGTATAATTAAGATGTAATATAAACATGTGGAGAAATTAGAGGATTACATATTTAAGGGCTTTTGCACGTGAAAAGCTACTTTGTTTTCTTTTGTCTTTTTTCACATGAAAAAACCATGGAATAACTTATGCAGCTAGCTAAACAATACATACCAAACGATTACGAACCGAATATTTATGCCCTATGGGAAACCAGTGGCGCATTAAAGCCAACAGGGGTAGGTAAGCCATATTCAATCATTATGCCACCACCTAACGCTAACGGCAATTTACATATTGGACATGCTCTTGATATGAATCTGAAGGATATTTTGATTCGCTATCACCGAATGAAGGGTGATGATGCCGTATTTATTCCAGGGGCCGACCATGCTGGGTTTGAAACTTGGGTTGTGTATGAAAGAGAATTGACGAAACAAGGGAAGAGTCGCTTCGATTTTTCACGTGACCAATTGTATAGTCAAGTTTGGAATTTTGTACAAGAAAAACGCGGCAATATGGAGCTGCAATTGCGCGCATTAGGTGTTAGTGCATCATGGAAGCATCTGACATTCACTCTGGACGATAAAGTTATCAACACTGTATATGACACATTCAAGAAAATGTGGGATGATGACTTGATTTACAGGGGTGAGAGGATTGTTAATTATTGCACCAAACACCAAACCAGCTTTGCTGACATCGAGGTAGAACATAAGAATGAGAAAGGGAAGTTGTGGAAAATAGCTTACCCGACATTAGATAAAATTGGCGAAATTATCATTGCTACTACGCGCCCAGAAACTATGCTCGGCGACGTTGCTGTTGCGGTTCATCCAGACGATGAGCGATATAAAAAATTGATTGGAACTCGCATTTTACTGCCGATTGTCAATAAGGAAATTCCTATCATCGCGGACGAATATGTCGACATGAGTTATGGTACCGGTGCGGTTAAGATTACGCCGGCGCACGACCCGAACGACTTTGAAATTGCAAAACGTCATGATTTACCTCTAGAGTCAATTATCAGCCCAGAAGGGAAGATGATAAACGTGCCAGCGCAGTTCTTGGGATTAACTCCTGTAGAAGCTCGCGCTCGAGTTTTGGAAGCACTGGAGGCATTAGAGCTACGCCGCGGTGAGACTGAAATTGAACACGCCGTTGGACATTGTTATAAGTGTGGCAGCGTAATTGAGCCAATGATTAAAGAGCAGTGGTTTATTAAGACACAATCACTCGCACAACCAGCAATTGATGCACTCAAAAAAGAAGAAATCACTTTTTATCCAGCATCCAAGCGCAAAGAACTCATCGCATATCTTGAGCAATTGAAAGACTGGAATATTTCACGACAGATTCCATGGGGAATACCGATTCCTGCATTTGTAAATGAGAACGACCCTAAGGATTGGATATTCGACACTCGTACTAACGAGCAAAGTATTGTTGTAAATGGCACAACATATATTAGGGAAGAAGATACCTTTGATACCTGGTTCTCATCCGGTCAATGGCCATATATCGTAACGGATTATCTGACCGATGGCGATTTAGCCAATTATTTCCCAACCGATATGATGGAAACTGGTATGGATATTATGCGCGCATGGGTTTCACGAATGATTATGCTCAGTCTGTACCGAACGGGTAAATTGCCGTTCAAAGAAGTTTATCTGCACGGAATGGTTAATGACGAACATAATCAAAAAATGTCTAAGTCTAAGGGTAACGTCATTAATCCAATGGAATTGGTTGCAGAATTTGGATCTGACGCCACACGCATGGGAATTATCGCTGGACGGGCGCCGGCTCAAAGTCAGGCCTTTAACCGCGGCTCTGTTATCGCTGCTCGCAACTTCTGCAATAAGCTATGGAATATTGCCAGGTTTGTTGAAGCGCAAATTGGCGATAATCACCAAATTGTCGACTTAGAGCCGCAAACTCCGGCCGATCACTGGATTATTCGCCAATTGAATGACGCCGCCAACAACATCGCTGTTCGATTAGAGCAATATCGCTTCTCAGAGGCATCAGAAACTGTTTATCACACCATCTGGGACGACGTAGCTGACTGGTACATTGAATCGTCTAAAACCGCGATCAATCGTCCATTGCTATCTTGGGTTTTGGCAACTTCTCTGAAAATCGCTCATCCATTTGCGCCGTTCGTTACGGAAACGATTTGGCAAACACTCAATTACACCGACGGCATTTTGATGCGTGAAGCTTGGCCAACTCCAGAAAAATTCGATCCGATTGCTGCCGAACAATTCGAGCAACTTAAACTCTTGGTTGCCGAAGGTCGCTGGGTGATTGCTGAACTGCCAGGGAATAAGAAATATCGATTGTTATACGGCAACGACAGCCTTATTGCAGACAATCAGGACACAATTAAGCATCTTATGCGGCTTAAGGCAATTGAGTACACAGATCAGCCGCATGGACTGAGATTGGCAGCAGCGAACAGGGAAGCGTGGCTAGATATTGATAGTGAAACTCTATACCAACATCAGGAAAATCTGGAAATGCGCCTAGCCGAAGCACGTCAGAAATTGGCGGGATTAAAGAAGCGCCTGGAAAATCCGACTTACATTGAGAAGGCGCCAGCTCACCTTGTTGAGGAAACTCGTGAGCAATTAGCCGAGCAAGAAAAAATCATTACTCGGCTTGTTTCAGAACTGGAAGTGATTAGCTTAAAATAGCCTAACTTATACCCTCAAGATCAAGATGATATCCATCAAAAACATGTTGACCACGAGCCGCGTATTTTTGACGCAATCGCTTCTTATCGTTATTACGAGGCGTAGTTCGCGGTCGTGCTGAACCCTCTTTCAACACATTAGACAATTGGGCATGTTCTGGATGAGTATGGGGCTTTGTCTCTGGCATTTTAGTTTCGCTTTCGGAATTTCCATGAACGTTCTGTATTTTCCAGGACGATAAAAACGCCTTATCCATATTGGTATCGTGCAGCAGCACACCAAACGCTATATTCAAACTGACAAACATAGTTGTAGCGGTAAAAAACTGTTGTACTAAATTCATTTTTATTCTTTCTTTTTTGTATCTATTTTTAGAATACTGATTACAATGTTAGCATAAGATTTGTTTTTTGTCAAGTATATTTCCCAGCATAGAAACAGTCATCCTGAATTTTACAGAGAAAATGTTTAGTATAATGGAGTTTATGGGATATCTAATTTCTATTAAGGTCGCACTAATCCTTTTCCCAATTTTGGCTTTTCTTATCACGTTGCCGTATATGATTGCGAACTATCGAAAATACGGCTCTGTCAATAAGCTGCGGACTTTGATTTTCTATTCCTTTATTCTGTATTTATTAACCGTATATTTCTTAGTTATTCTACCGTTACCAAATCCAGAATCCGTTCACATAACTTACGCAGAAAATCTGAATTTAATTCCGTTTTCATTCGTCACAGATTTTATAAAGAACAATCCACTTGTATTAACAGATAGTTCAACTTGGATTACGGCGATGAAACATTCCACTTTCTACGTTCCGGCTTTCAATATTTTAATGCTTATTCCGTTCGGAATTTACCTGCGCTATTATTTCAAATGTAGCCTTAAAAAGACGTTATTATTGACGGCTACTTTAAGTTTATTCTTTGAGCTAACTCAATTATCTGGACTTTATTTCATCTATTCAAGACCCTATCGATTAGCCGACGTCGACGATATCATCCAGAATACGATAGGCGGATGCGTCGGTTACTTTCTGGGCTGGTTTGCGACGTGGCTACTTCCGTCCAGGGAAGAAATAGATAAAAAATCCCTTGAGGCGGGTTCGCGAGTTTCTGCAATCCGCGTTAGTTTATCTCTAATAATAGACACTGTTATTGTCTATATTCCCTACACATTATCAAAAACCCAACTCCCGTTTTCGCTATTTTTAGCCCTCTATTTCAGCCTAATTCCTCTACTGAATGGTAAAACTTTTGGTAGCGCATTATTAAAGTTTGGACTAATATTTGAAAATAGAAAATGGATTCACACAATTTTCAGAGGAATTTTACTCACGATATATTTTTGCATCATTCCCGCAGGCTTACTTTACTTTGCAAATGAATTTAATAAAGAAGCAGACTCTCTGCTGTTTCTTTGTTTATTCGCAATTACATTCTTAATATTTATATTGTTCATATTATTTACAATTGTCGTAGCGTTATTTAACCGACGTTTTATATTTGATCGTCTGTCTGACACAAGTTACAAAAGTACAATTCAATTCAGTCAAGAGAAATAAAAAATAGAAGATTCGCGCGAATCTCCTATTTTTCAAATTCAATAGCACTATTTTGGCGGAAGGGGAGGGATTCGAACCCTCGGTACGTTTTACCGCACGCCGGTTTTCAAGACCGGTACCTTCAACCACTCGGTCACCCTTCCGTACTATCTCTGAATCTTGGCGGAGGAGGGGGGATTCGAACCCCCGCTACAGATCTCTCCATACTAACGATTTAGCAAACCGTCCCCTTCAGCCACTTGGGTACTCCTCCAAATTCACTATTTAGTGTACCATAGAAGTGTAATTATTAATAGCTTTATCGCAAATAGGGTATAATAGAATTATGGTAAAAGGATATATTTCTAAAATTATAACAGGACTACTTACAGTCGGATTCGGCGTAGCTTTGGTGACTGCTCCAGTTTCCGCATTAGGTGAAGGCGGTGCGCCAGCCGGAATTAACGCAGCACGTGGTGACAATACACCGTCCAACTTAGTTAATGGTGATTCATCAATCGTAAGACGAGCCATCAATATTATGCTATTCGGCGTCGGCGTCTTAAGCGTCGTTATGCTAATCTTCGGTGGTTTCCGCTATGTAATCTCTGGCGGTAAAAAAGAATCCGTAACAAATGCCAAAAATACAATTTTATACGCGATTATCGGTCTATTAGTCGCGGTCTTTGCTTACGCGATTATTAACTTTATTCTTGGCGCAGCTTTGAGCGGCGGATCAACCACTAACGTTTAATTGTTCACTGATTCTCATCGTGATATACTAGCGTCATGAATGATAGTCCAGAAAACCAAGACTTTGAAGTACCATCACCTGACAGGATTGATTTGACTGAGCCAATAGCTTGGAATGCACCAGAAGGTATGCAAGTTAAGCGCGGTAAAATGTGGTATGTGTTTTTTGTCATTGTGTTGATAGGATTAATGGCTTTGGCAATTTTAGTATTTAAGAACTGGACTTTCGCAGTTTTATTGCCAATTATGACTGTAGCCTTGTTTGTGTTATCAAACAAAACCCCACAAGTAATAAACTACGCGATTAGCCCCAAAGGCATTTACATCGCCGATGTTTTACACGATTTTAGCGAATTTCGCGCATTTGGATTAATCCATGAGAACAACCAACATTCGATTCTATTATTGCCAGTAAAACGATTTTCGCCAGGTTTAACTATTTACTTTTCCGAAGCAGAGGGCGAGAGAATCGTCGATATGCTCGGAGCACGCCTACCAATGCAAGAAATTAAGCCAGACGCCTTAGAGAAGTTTATTCGGCTGATAAAGCTATAGCTTGATTGACTATATTTTATGTGGTAGAATACAAAAGTTCAGTGCTTTATAGCAATGAAGGTACCTTATATTTTATGTTATGGCCAATCGATTTTCGAAAGGCTGTATGCACCCGTAGCTCAGCTGGATAGAGCGCTGGCTTGCGGAGCCAGAGGTCGTAAGTTCGAATCTTGCCGGGTGTACCACATTAGCTTTATGGAGAGGTGCAGGAGTGGTTGAACTGGCCGCTCTCGAAAAGCGGTATGGGGCAACTCATCGAGGGTTCGAATCCCTCTCTCTCCGCCATAGATATTATGAAGATCACCATTATAACAATCGGAAAAAAGCACGAAGCCTGGGTTCAACCAGGCATTTCTCGTTTTTTAGAGCGTCTACGAGCACCATTTGCTGCGGAAATGATTATTCTACCGCATTCAAACTTTGAAGGCGACAGAGCGCTCCAGGAAGAGTCTGAGCGTATTTTTTCACGCCTTAATTCAGATGACTTCGTTATTTTGCTCGATGAGCGCGGTAAAAACTTATCATCACCGGAATTATCTGACCTAATAACCGATCATATTGACAAGCACATTGTCTTTATTATCGGTGGTGCTTACGGAGTTACACACGAACTTCGCCAAAAATCCAACATCGTCTGGTCGTTATCAAACTTAGTATTTCCACACCAATTAGTTCGTCTTATTCTAGCTGAGCAATTATACCGCGCCCAAGAAATTCATCGCGGCAGTCATTATCATCACTCATAGCTTCGGGCGCCCGTGCCTGGCAATAACCGCAATTTCCACATGTTTGGCGCCATTTTTCTTCAAACATTCCACCGCCGCCAACACAGTTGAGCCAGTCGTAAAAATATCGTCGATAATGATATATCGCTTATTTTTATCAATTTTACCCGCAATTTCAAAAAACTCCTTTGCTTGGCGTTTCCTCTGGGCGGAAGACTTCGTAAAGTGCTGAGTTACGTTATTTCTACGCCGGAGCAGGGAGTAACAATCTATTTTTCTACGTCGAGATAGTTTAATAGCAATTTTTCGGATATGATCAAATCCACGACGCCGAATATTCTTAGAAATTGTAGGGATTGGTACGATTACTGTATTTGGCGGCAATTCAGGCAGAGCTTCGTCTAAAAATTCGCTTAGTAAATCAGCCGCCGCCTGAACACGGTTAAACTTATAATCATCAATAATCTTTGCGACAACACCCGTACGCCGCGAAAAACACCAGATCATATCACAGGGAAGCTTATGTTTTTTACATAAGTTGCCATTTTCCAGCAAATCACCACACATGACACATACATCATATTCCCGGCTTATGATGTATTTTTTACAATCTAAGCATAAAATACCGCCCATTTTACCACACTTATAACAGTGGTGAGGGGCGATGATTGATAATATCACGTCAAACATTGTAATTTTTACGTTTTAAGCCTTTCACTGTTGATTATACCGCATATTATAGTTATACTAATAAGGACTTTGTCAATGAGCCTATTATAAAAGTGGAGGAAATTATGGCCCGAAAACAAGATGATAATATACTATTAACGGAGCAGGAATTGGTTGCGGCGTTTATTGACGATGATAACGATGACCTACTGCCTGATTCTAACAGTAATAACAATACAAGTAATACCAATACGCCGGCAGTTCAGCCTGACGACAATTGGGAAGATGAAGCCGACGACATGATGGGTCAATTGGCTGTTGACGTTTTTGAGACAGAAAATGACTTAGTTATCAAAGCTCGCACTGCCGGAGTAGACCGTAATGATCTAGATGTAAGTATCTCTGATGGCATCTTAACAATTAGCGGCACACTGTCTAGCGGTGACGAAGCAGATGTTCGCCAATGGCACATCCAAGAATGCTACTGGGGTGAATTCAGTCGTACATTAGCATTGCCAACCGCTGTAAATGAAGAGGGCGTTAAGGCAGAATTAAAAGATGGCGTTTTGACAATTACTTTTGAAAAGATAAAGCAAGAAAAAGCAAAGAAGATTCAAGTTCTATAAAAAACCATTTTACAGAAAATACCGTCACAAGTTGGCGGTATTTTCTTAACTGCAATAAAAAAGAGCCTCATCAGCGAGGCTCTTTTTTATTAATATAGAAGGCTACGACCCTGATGTAAACTTACCAATAACCATATTGACGATTGCGTATGCCAAAATAGCGATTACCAAACCAACAATTGCATACAAAACCGTGTTCTTAGCAGCTGTAACCTTATTGCTGTCACCAGCTGAAGTAGTATAGCGTATACCACCCCAAATAAGCATAATAACACTCAATGCACCAACAGCAAACAAGAATATATTTACAAATTGCTTAACCAAAGCTTGAGGATCTGAAGCGGTTTCACTTACGCCTTCTCCTTTTGCACTATTTACGCCATTAGTTAAGGTAAAATCACCTTCGGCACTTGCCGCTGGAGCTACAGCCAAAGCAACAGTTGGCACCATCAATAGTCCCGCCAAGATTAATTTTAATTTATTCATTGTTATTTTCTCCTTGTTTAATGATATTATTATTATACATTTTTATCTGTTATTTGCAAAACTAATTAAAGGCTATGGACGAGTCTGTAGCGTTAGACGACGTCTTAACTCCAATCCGATCCAGTACCATATTAACAATAGCCCAAGCAAGGATAGCTACAATCAAACCAACAACCGCGTAGGTAAGTGTAGACTGGGCAGATTTCGTCTTTGCGGCGTCACCAGCTGAAGTAATATAGCGAAGACCAGAGTAAATAATCATGATAACTGACAGAATACCAACGGCCCATAATAGGATGTTGACAACTGATTTTATTAGACCATTCGGCCCATTAATACTTTTGTTTTGCATCTCCGATGTTGTGGCGGTCTTAATACCATCAGCTACCTGGGCCGAAGCTGTAGATGGCAATGAAACCGCAGAAATGGCTGATAATCCAAACATAGAAAACATTATTATTGAAGCTGACAAGATTATTTTTTTCATATCTCCTCCTATTTAAACCCATCAAATACAAAATTAACAATAGCTGAAGCAAACACAGCAACTACTAAACCAACAACCGCGTATAAAATAGTATTTCTAGCCTTAGCCGCTTTCTGGGCGTCACCACTAGAAAGTGTAAACATGATACCACCAATAACTATCATAATGACCGAAATAACACCAACAGCGGTCAATAAGACTTGGACAATATTACCTATAATACTATTAACTTTAGTTTCACTTCCAGCTTTATTTTTACAATAAATAGAGTCTTTACCATCGCCAGAGCAAATATCAATACCATTAGTTGCAAAAACAGGCGGAGTTAATATTCCGAATAGTCCAAATATCAACGCTCCAGTAATTAAAATCTTTGTAAAAATCTTCATCCTAAACCTTTCCTATAATATAACCCGTTATAGCAATCGCACTAGAAACAATAACCAAACCAATGACAGAGTATAAAATAGCGTTCTTTGCACTAGCAGTCTTAGCAGGGTCACCGGAAGACAGGGAATAGTTTATTCCAGCAATAATAACAATAATAACAGCTATGACACCAGCTACCCAGAAAACTAAATTGATAATTTTCATTATATCTACATCGTTATTATGTGGCACGCCAAGATCGTCTGCTTCTCCTAGTAATCTAGCAGCAAAAAGCTCTATATGTCTCATAGCGAAACTCCTATCCTTGAAGATACGAATCCAACAATAGCAATTGATACTAATGCAATAACCAATCCAATTGCCGCACTCATGATAGTTTTTCGTCCATGTGCCGCTTTTTCTGGAGCACCATTACTGGTCATCATCAGAAAACCACCGTACATGATATATCCAGTAGTCGCGTAACCAACAATTTGTAATAAATCTTCAATTATATTAAGTGCAATTTTCCAAATATAGTTTGCCTGAGCATTAGCATCTGTACCCGGAGTTTTAAGAGAGCAATCATTTTTTTCCATCAGTCCATCATACCAAGGCTTTAGCGTCAAAATTTTTCCACTAGGGCATTTTTTGTCGTCACTGGCGGCAGGTTTATTATCATCCGCCATAGAGATAGTTGGTGAAAGAATACTTACTCCAACGGAGCCTATGACAATTAAAGTTATTGCTATTATAATTTTCTTCATCAATCAAAAACTCCTCCTGGAATAATAAAGTTAGTAATTAGCACCATGAATGCAAACATCAATAATCCAATGACTGTGTTCGTCCAAATTTCACGTGCTTTTTTAATCTTATCCGGGCTACCTTCAGAAGTGGTATATAAAAATGCACCGTATATAACAGCCCCAACAGCCGCGATTCCAATTCCCGCAGTTAAGATTTTAATGACTTGCTTGATTATGTTGATAATTGCCGTGCTACCCGTGCCGTCACAAGAAATAACAGAAGTTTCCGCGCCACCACAGTTGGCAGCCAAAGCTATTCTGGGTATAAAAACACTTCCTGCGATTACTGTTGTGATAAATATGCTAATTATAATATTTCTTTTTGTCATAAAATTTTCTCTTATACAGAAATTGTAAAATAGTCAAGCGAAAAAAGCAAATATTTTCCTTGAAAAGACGTGGATTATCTGGTAATATGAAAAGTATTGATATGCGCTCGTAGTGAAGTTGGCCTATCACGCCTCCCTGTCACGGAGGAGATCGCCGGTTCGAATCCGGTCGAGCGCGCCACAGATGATTCACCCTAATAGGGTGTTTTTTATTATAATTGAGTTATGACTATTGCATTTATGTAAAGTTTATGTTATGATATCTCCAATTGGACTAAAAAGTCTAAGAAGTTTTTATAATAAAATACCTGACAATGTCAGAGGAAGGATCCCAAGCGTTATGGCTCGAAATCATGAACTTAACCCAAGCGATTCAAAAGAAACAAACCCTTTACTAAGAAAAACTATAGCTACGCTCACTATTGCTGCTGCCAGCATATTACCACTGTCAGCGTGCGGTGAGACTCACAGCGAGTCAACTCCAGATACAACAACATCTACAGCGCAAGAAACACAGAATCCAGCATCAACTTTAAGCCCAACCCCATCTCCTGAAGCCAGCACAACTAAGACTGAGAAAAACATACCTCAAGAAATAATCGATAAATATAAAGACGTAAATCTATCTGGCATCAGAGGTCTTTTAGAAAAAGAAAAAAGTGGTGAAGAAGTTAGCTATAACGAATGGCAAGTTAATCTTGTTGATCTTGTAAATAAGACTACGCCAGATGAAAACGCTAAAGTTGTCACCGATGAGAACGGACTAATAAAAACTACTCACGATAACCTTGCTGAAGATATGAACTCCGCCACTCTAAATAATATCTACTCTATATTGTATACAGGAGCAATATATAAAGATAGTCAGCTTTATAACCATCCATTATCAGCAAAAGAGGCTGAAGAATTCAAAAATCACGTATTAGACACGATGACAGGTCAAGCTCACAGTCTTTTTAAAGCTTTACTAGAACCTGGAAAAGACAACTATGCTTCTTTATTTAATATTACACCATCAGACCTCATATTAACCGTAAAATTTACAAGCAGTGGTAAAGACGGGACGTATGCTACTTACGTATTCGACCCTTCTTATAAAACAGACAAATGCTCTGTTGCGGGTAATATTGCTGACTGCAAAACGGAAGGTTATCCGCGTAGAGGGGTTGATACACCTGAAACCCAGATGGTTGTTAATGTAAAACACGCCAACAGCAAGGGTGAACCGACCTCTACTGATATGGTATTTAGAGCGTTTACTGACGGCGCCTTCCCAGAAAATGCTAGTGATTTAGATAAGCCAGGCATTGAACCTGCAAATAAAGTTTGGTATGATAATAGATTCAGTTTCGGTAATGAAGAGATACTCACGACTGTCACATTAGGAGGAGCCTCAAAATTAACTAAAGAGTCCTTCGACAAAGAATTTCTAATCCAAAATGGTAAGCTTATGGCGCCAAGCGATATACCTGGAATAGATAAACCAGAAAATTAGTCCTTGCATAAACACCTTCATATGTGATTAAATGAAGGTGTTTATGTTTATTGAGAAGCAGGTGATTAAAAAGGTGGGGCGACTCAAGAAGCCTATTATAATTTTATGTGCGTTTGCGCTCTTTATATTACCGATAACAAATATTTTATTAGCCCATCCCGCGTTAGCTTCAAAAGACCCGAGCAGGTTTAGTAATCTAAAAGAGAATGACCAATACAAGTTCTTCACGTACGCCTCTGCTATGGCACAATGCTTCAATGGTGGTTTACAGGTGCACACTGACGTTGATGACCAGATGTTGCATGATAATGTAGTATTCGCGTCGTGGGGGAATGCTTATGTTTATGTAGGTACATATCCAGAAGTAAAGGGGTTTAATAAGGGTGGAATAAAATGCAATGATACAGGATTTCAGCAAGAGGCTTTTAATACATTTGGAATTTCACCAAATGAGTTACTGTGCTATATGGGCTACCCAAAGAACGGTTTAAAAGGAAAGAATGATAGTAATACAAAACATGAAGAATGTGTTGCCTTAGGATTAACTAACGATTTCACCTATAATGGTATGCCTGAGAATGGCAAAGAGAATTTTTTAAACGCGCTTACGACATTAACAGGATATGATCGCAACGTAGCAGAAAAAAACGCTTACATAAAATATAGAAAATATTCAGACTGGATTAAGGGTTGTGTGGATGGTGAAGCAACCAGTAAGTCTGACAACACATGGAAGGTTTCTGTCATTAACACAGACACTAAAAAGGTTGATACGATATACAAGCCAAAAGGCAAAACTGAATACTTGTATGCCGGAGGATCTACCGTATATGCTAATAAGCCTGAGTTTTCATGTAGATCAGTTGAAAGTGAACTGGCAATTGCAGCTAAAAAATATTTAAATGTTCTAAAAGCAAGTGCAGTAGATACTGCCTGTGCAGGACTGGCAGGAGACAAACTCAAAGCCTGCAAAGACGGAGCAAATCACAAGGGTGATTCTACATACTGCGAAACAACCTATGAGAACACAGAAGATATAAACGCCTGTAAACAAGGTCAGACTGCCAAAATTGAAGCCCCAGCGGAAGGTGACGGAGAAGAAGAGAAAAATTCGTGTGGTATTGATGGAATAGGGTGGTTGGTTTGTCCAGTAATGAACTTCGTGGCCGGTATCAACGATGCTGCGTATAGTGCTATTTCCGGATTTTTAGATATAAAGCCAGCCATACTCTCCGATGGAAATAATTCTGGAGCAAAACAAGGTTGGGAGTTTTTCCGTAATATAGCCAACGCCATATTCGCTGTAATATTCTTATGGATTATATTTTCTCAAATCTCTAACGTTGGCGTTAGTAATTATGGCATTAAGAAAATCCTACCTCGCTTAATAATAGGAGCTTTACTAGTTAATTTATCTTATTATCTTTGTCAGATTTTTGTAGACTTATCTAATATATTAGGGCATACATTAAAGGACGCCTTAGAATCTGGAGCGGGAGAGATAGGTGCCAATTCTGAGGCTACGGGACTAGGCAGCGAGATAATTGCTAAAATATTAGGCTTAACCGGAGCAGGCCTATTCATTGCCTTAGCAGTCGGATTACCTACTCTTGCTGCTGGATTTTTGGCAATTATGACAGTATTTATTATTCTAGTAGTTAGACAAGCAGGTATCATACTATTAATAGCCATGTCTCCCATGGCCTTCGCAGCATGGCTACTGCCAAATACAGAAGACTTATTTAAAAAATGGATAAAAATGTTCCGGGGGTTATTATTAGTATTTCCTATAATATCTTTATTGTACGGGGCAGGAAAATTAGCTGGTGCAGTATTGGCATCAAATGCAACAGTTGATCCGAATAATCCAGACGAAACCATGCAGCTAGTTGCTTTAGCAGCCACCACTATGCCACTCATCGCCACTCCTTTTGTATTGCAAAACTCCTTAAGTTCGCTAGGTAGTATTGGTGCAAAGATAGGAAAAATGAGTGCTAATGCCCACAGTCGATTCGCCGGAAATGTAAAAGGCACAGCAAAAAGACGTGTTGACAATTCTGTTATTGGCGATACGAAAAGAAAATATTCAGACTTCATGGATAGAAGACGCGCAAGCAGTCGAACGGGTAAAATTGCGACATGGAGGGATAATACTCCACTCGGTAAATTCATGGGCTGGGATAAAGGTGGAGCACGCGCCCGCGCAACTGTAGCTAAGGCGTTCGAAAGCGACGTTGAAGACGCATCCACAATGCTACAAGGTATGACATCGAGTGAAATAGCTGCTATCGCCATAACGGGTAAAACCTCTGATGATAAAGAAGTCTCACGAAGTATGCGTGCAGCCACAATAGACCATACTATGGCTAATGGTGGTTTTGAACAACGTATGAATGTGCTGAGTAAACTAAAAGGCACAGACGCTTCTATAAAACAACGGGCGATTAAAGCTGCATTTGCAAAGGGAGATAATAATATACTAGGTAACGGATTCGGAGATGATATTCTCAAGGATGAGATTAATAGTATGGAAGATCTATCTAACATGGCAGTAAATAATGCCGAGTCTGGAAGTCTACAGGCAGAACACTTAGTGCAGAATGGAGCAGCAACCGGATGGCTATCTAAAGCTATTGCCGATAGTAAGAATGAAAGAGCTTCGGCTGCATTTAAAAAAGCAGGAGAAGTTGCCGTATCAAATCCAAATACTGCGAAAAATATAAATCAAACAATATCCGATGCGTTAAGTGCTCACGGAGTGGTTGTCGAGAATACGTCACAGAATACATCTTCCTCTAATTCTCAACAATCACCACAAAATAACCAACAGAGCAACAGTAGCTCTGGGGGAATAATTATTGCTACATCTCAAGAAGATGTAAGAAAGGCATTAGAGGATTCTAGACGATGAGGTAGCTAAACGCATGCTTCATACGCTCTCTCTTGACTTTTTCCATCAAAAATGCTAATATAACCCTAGATGGAGTGGTTAATTTCCCGTAAGCAGCTTCTTAACAAGTGGCTGCAGTGGTTTGTATTGCTGATAGCAGGGATGCTGGTGGGCATTTTTCTTAATACCTTAACACACTCAACCTCTGTTTACGCCGTAGACGCAGAATGGAGCGGTCATAATTTAACCTATAATAAAGAAAAATATACAAAGGTAAGTGATGATAAAAAGATCAAACAATTTAACCTACCGGATAATTCGCTTGTTTATGTTAATGAAGATAAGAATAAAAAAGAAACAAAGGTTATTTATTTCCCATCAAGCGAAATATCTTCACTAAGTTCCGCAACTTACGCGGTTTATTCATTTACGCCACCAAACACCTATGAACAAACCAGCACCTCAACTATTTCAATTGAATCGCCATCTGAAAATTCAACCAGCACTTCCTGTGATGTACAGGGAATAGGTTGGATTATCTGTCCACTCTCCAATTGGTTAGCTGATGGCATAGATTATATGTACAGCGCGCTTCAGGAGTTCTTAAAAACTAAGCCATTAGAAACAACCAACCAAAACAGTGGAATTTATCTGGCGTGGGTCATTATGCGCAACATCAGCAACGTGGCGTTTATCGTAGCGTTTTTGGTGATTATCTACTCGCAATTGACCTCTGTAGGAATTAGCAATTACGGTATCAAAAAAATGCTCCCTAGGTTAGTGATTGCGGCAGTGTTAGTCAATTTATCGTTTACGTTTTGTGCTATTTTATTAGATTTATCAAACGTAACTGGCTACGCTTTTCAGGATGCCTTCATGGGAATTAAAAATACCATATCCACTGTAGGAGAAAATACGAGTGTAGGTTGGACGTGGTCAGAAGTTATTGTGATGATATTATCCAACGGAGCTTTAGCTGGTGGAGTGGTCGCAACAGTAGCCATGGGGGCAGAACTGCTACCATTGGCACTATCCGCATTAGTGGGGATAGGTCTAGTGCTTCTCTTAGTGCTTCTAATTATGGCAGCACGTCAAGCTTTAATTGTAATCTTAATTATCATTTCACCTTTAGCCTTCGTTTGCTATTTACTTCCTGGCACAGAAAAATGGTTTAAGAAATGGCGAGACTTATTCCTCACGATGTTAGTATTTTTCCCGGCATTCGCTGTAATATTCGGTGGGGCGCAATTGGCTGGAATAATAATTATCCAAAACGCTACAGGAGCAAATGGTGGAATAATGCAGATTTTAGGTATGGTAGTTCAAGTTATACCATTAGCTTTAACGCCTATAATCCTGAAACTTAGCGGCGGAGTATTAGGTAAGTTCGCTGGGTTTGTTAATGATAAGAATAAAGGTTGGTACGACAAGTCTAAAAACTGGGCTAAAGATCGTCGCGAGATCACTAAAAACAAGAAGTTGGCTAACCCCAATATGGCGCGATTCAACCCAAATCGTTTACGCCGTTGGGCAGATCATAGTGGTAGATTACGCAAAAAAGATCTGGAAACTTCACAGAAAAATGCCGAGAATTCATTTAGAAATACAGCCAGGTATAAGAAGTCAGACTTAGATGCCAGACAGGCTTCCAGACGATCCGATCTATTATCCGCACAAGATGATAATCGCTACACCGAAGCTACACTGGGTCACGCACCAACTGATACGTATGGAAAGAGACCTCTGTACGATCGTGCTTTAAGGGGAGTATCGGCTACATATGCAACTCGACAAGATTTGAAATCTCATCAGAAACAAACTGCATTTATGAATGACATTAAAGATCTAGAAACCGAAATTGCAACGGCAGGTCTGATTAAAAATAATGCTCAACGTCAACAACATAGTGAATTTGCAGAGCAATTGATAAGTAATAAAGAACTTCGAGAAAAAGCTGGCGGCAATGTATTTACAGACGAGAATGGCAATTTGATTGGTGCAAATGCAGCCTTAGCTTCAGCCATAGCAACCAGCCGTAGCGAATATGCTAAGTCAATTGATGAAGCTCGTCAAATCATAAAGCACTATAAATTGGATGCAAAACATAGGCAGGGATTAGCCCTGAACAAATTATCTATACCCCTTCCTGGTGGAGTTAATTTATCTGGAGATAGCATATTCGTACGTGAAGCCGCAATTGAAGAGCAATTTAAATACGGTACTGCGACGGAAATCGCTGAACTTCTTAGTGAATTGCCACCAGAATTCTATTCTTCTGCAGCTTCAGGATTAGCGGAATCTGGTATAAAGAACAGAGCGTCCTTTATAGGAGGTAAGCTCATCGACGACATGCTGAAGGGCGATATTAATAACAGGGGAGATCTAATGAACTACTTTGCTGAATGGTTGCAGAGTGGTAAATATAAACCTGAAACTTTAGCGTCTACAGATGCCGACGCTGTTAAATTGTTAATAGAAGCTGTAAATACCACCTCTATTATTACAGACAATAAACGTCAAGATATCAAGGGTGTTATCAATACAATTCTTACCGACAGGAGGTTATCTGCAAACGTAACAGATGCCGCCAAAGAACAATTTGAGATTTTCCGCAACATGTTATAATCTCCATATTTTGATATAATATAAGCAGTATGTCGGTGTATAAAGTTCCTCAAGATGTCGAGGCGGAGGACAAACTGCTCGGGCCGTTTAGTTTCCGACAGTTTGTGTTTTTAATTATAGCTGTTATCGGAATCGCTATTGCGTACGGTTTGAGTACAATTTTACTACCTTTGGCAATAATTCCTGTGCCGATAATTTTATTCTTTGGAGCGCTGGCTTTACCGCTTAAAAAAGATCAGCCAATGGAAGTTTATTTAGCAGCAGTTATTTCTTTTATGCTAAAACCAAAAAAACGACTATGGCAGCCTGATGGAATTGAAAGATTAGTCGAAGTTATCGCGCCAAAAGTCGAGGAGAAGAATTACGGAAATAACTATGACCAAGCTGAAGTTCAGAGAAGATTATCGTATTTGGCAAATCTGGTAGATAGTCAAGGTTGGTCGATTCGTGGCGTTAATAATCCGAACAGTTCAATGCGTGCCGATTTATTCAACGAAGGACAAGCAGCTAACGACATTTTAGATGAAAATAGCACTACGGCGCAAAATATCAATCATTTAATAAATCAATCAGATGTTCGTAGGCGACAAGAAGTTATCCAAAAGATGCAAACAGGGCAATCTGCTACGCCACCTCCCGTACAACCACCTCAACCATCTCAACCAGATAATCCTGCTCCAGCCACACCGCTTCAAATGAATCCGTACCCAACAATGCGTCAATCTATATTAAATCCGATATCCAGACAATCAGCCACCCCCACTTCTACTCCAATTCAAACTCAACCGACAACCATGCCACAATCTAGCGTAAACGAGGTGTCACCTGCTATAATAGAACTGGCAAATAACCACGACCTCTCGATTGAAACGATTGCGCGTGAGGCAAATCGAATTCAGCAAGAAAATAAATTATCAGATGAGGAAGTGGTGATTTCACTACGTTAGGTGGGGTTTATGCAACCAGAGTTACAAAATCAACAATCTTATCAGCAGGTTCCGCAAACCAATGCGGCTCTTCCTGATGTCTCTCAGCAGCCATCAGTAGCAATTGGTTCGGGACCAAATCCAGCCACACCAGCTCCAGATAAAACCCCTGATGACAAGAAGCAAAAAGGACCAATTAGCACCCAGAACACACTGCTTTTCTCTGAAATGCGCGAAAATATGATCATTATGAGTGATGGCAGTTTTCGGGCGGTGGTAGAATGTGAATCAATTAACTTCGACCTTATGAGTTCACGCGAAAGAGAGGGAATTGAGTTTAGCTATCAAAACTTTATCAACTCTCTATATTTCCCAATTCAAGTTCTTATCCGTTCACGCCGCGTGGATATTGGCCCATATCTGGACAGATTGGCTGAAATTCGCCGCAATCAAGACAATATGCTTCTCAATGTCCTAATGGACGATTATATGGATTTCATTGATATTCTGGCACAAGAGGCAAACATTATGGATAAGAGTTTTTATGTTGTCGTTCCATATTATCCAGCTGGCGAGGAAAATGCCTTCAAGCAGCAAACTAAGGGATTATTCAATAGCTTCTTCAGTGGAAAAAAAGAGGCAACCGTAACAAAAATTGACCAAGTCACCTATACCAAAGCCAAAGATGAAATTAAGAACCGTATTGATTTGGTTATGAATGGTCTATTCCAAATGGGCGTAAAAAGCTGGCAATTAAATACCAGGCAATTGGGTGAGCTGTTCTACACCTCATATAATCCAGACACTTCATCGCGTGAATCATTGGCGGCAATTGATCCAAGTGAACTTACAACAACTTACGTAACTAAGGGTACAGGTCAACCGCCATCAGGAGGTATAAAATAATGGCAAAGAAGAAATTAGATGCTGTTGATATTGCCGCTCAGCAACGAGCACGAGAGCAAGCCGAAGTCGAACAAGCCTTCTTAACTGGTGTTAGAACTTTGCGTGATTTTATTGCGCCAAGTAGTATTGAGCTTCATTCTGACCATTTTCGACTTGGCTCAAAATATGGCCGCACGATGTATGTTTATGGCTATCCTCGTCAAATTTACACTGGATGGCTTAGCTCGATAATTAACATCGATGAAGTGCTGGATATTAGTATGTTTATTTATCCAGTCGATACGCAAATTGTCCTAAATAACCTGCGCAAAAAAGTTACTCAGCTGGAAGCAACCATGAACATAAACACGGAAAAGGGAAGGGTGCGCGATCCAGGCTTAGAAGCGGCATTACAAGACGCCGAAGAATTGCGCGATCAATTACAGATTGGTGCTGAAAAGTTCTTCCGTTACGGCTTATATATAACACTTTATGCAGATAGTTTAGATGAATTAAGCTTCATCCAGCATAAAATTGAAACTATTTTTGGTCAGCAATTGGTGTTCTCGAAAGTAGCTTCCAGTCAGCAGGAGCAGGGATTAAACAGTTCTATTCCGCAGTTAACTGATGAACTACAAATTCGCCGCAACATGAATACTGGCGCAATTTCAACCAGCTTTCCGTTCACTTCAGCCGATTTGACGGATAATAAGGGCGTACTTTACGGAATTAACATGCATAATAATGGCTTGGTAATTTTTGACAGATTCTCTCTGGAAAACGCCAATATGGTCGTGTTCGCTAAGTCTGGTGCTGGTAAATCATTTACCGTTAAATTGGAAGCTTTAAGAAGTATGATGGTCGGGGCTGATATTGTGATTATTGACCCAGAAAATGAGTACCAAAAACTATGCGACGCAGTTGGTGGCAGCTATATTCGATTGAGCTTAAGTAGTGACACGAGAATCAATCCGTTTGATTTACCGCGTGTTATTGATACTGATGAGGCAGATGACGCACTGCGAGCTAATTTAGTGACATTACACGGGCTACTCAGGCAAATGCTGGGTGGTGCAGGAGCAGGAGCTGGTGGACAAGTTGTAGCAGGACTATCGCCAGCGGAAGAAGCTGATATTGATCAAGCATTAATCGACACTTACGCGCGCGTTGGTATTACTTCGGATCCACTAACACACAATTCTACGCCACCGACGATTTCCGACTTATACGACACCTTGCTTCATATGGGCGGAACTGGTCCAAGCCTAGCTCAGCGACTTCGCAAATTTACTTCTGGAACGTTTGCTGGAATATTCTCGCAACAGAGTAATATTGATATTAATAATAATATGGTTGTCTTTAACATTCGCGACTTGGAAGATGAACTGCGACCAACGGCGATGTATATTGTTCTGAATCACATCTGGAATATTACGCGTACCGACCAAAGAAAGCGTATGTTGATCGTTGACGAGGCTTGGCAATTAATGAAATATGATGATTCCGCCAACTTCTTATTCTCTCTAGCTAAACGTGCCCGTAAATATCAATTAGGCTTAACGACTATCACGCAGGATGTGGAAGACTTCGTCGGAAGTAAAATGGGTCGAGCAATCGTTTCCAACTCCTCAATGCAGCTACTTCTGAAGCAGTCCGCCAGCGCCGTTGATGTTTTAGCACAAGTGTTCAAATTGACAGATGAAGAGCAGAAACGTCTAGCTAATTTCCCAGTTGGGCAAGGATTATTCTTTGCTGGACAAAATCACGTTCACATTCAGATTCAGGCTAGTGACACCGAATATAATTTGATTAATACAAATCCTGCATCACAACAAGTAAAACCGTCAGATTCACCGATCGGCGGCTACGGGGCAGTGTAAAAAAATAACGAAAAAATATGGCGCGAGTTGATTATACGACAGATTCCGAGACTGATAGCAGATTAAATCCTGCTGAACAGGCTCAATTTGATCAAATCGCAGCCGAGGTTGATAGCGGATCAGAACTAAGCGATCGGGAAAGAGACGCCATTAATGATCTTGAGTCTCAGTTTAATGATAATAATTCCGACCTCGACCCTAACCAAAATGATTCTGCCAGCGCTGCCGTTAATGACCAGGAATCTTCTATTCCTGACAACGGCTTTTATGAACCGTCCAATGACAAAAAACGAAATAATTTAAAATCTACCCTAAAGCTTGCAAAAAAAAGTAGAGGCATAATAGCTATAGTTGGTATTCTACTTTCCATAGCGGCTACTTTTTCGGCTCTTCTACCATTGAAATTAAATTCTTTACTAGACAATATAGATCAGCAAATCGGAAGTGTTGCTCATTATTCAGTAGAGGAGCGTTTGCAATATATAACCACACGCTGGTTAGCTATGAGAGTTATGAAAGAAGCTTACCCAGGGGACGAACATATAGTTTTCTGTAAGGGCGGCGGCATATTATGTTCACTAACTTCAACAAAATATTCTGTTTGGTTTGAAAAAATGCTTGATGCTAAATTTGAAAAAGAAGGCGTCAATGTAAAAGTAGTCATAAACTCTCACGGGCGTTCAGGCCTAGGAGGCAAGGCTTCTCATTTCACTATCAAAAACGTTAACAAAGACCTTGACAGTGTAATGAAAGGCGTAGAAAAAGAGGTTGGACATAAGGAAATAAGGAAAAGAATTAAGAATGATATAAAACGAGTGCACGGTCGTAACTATTTAATGCGCTTTATATCCAAACGTATTCTATATAATAAATATGGCGTAAAATCGTTTAATATTATACCCGAAAAACACGTTAGAGCATGGAAAGATTTTAAGGCGAAGATTAAGTCTGAATTCGCTTCTCGTGCCATCGCAAAAATATCACCAAAACTTGCCGCCGTCTTATCGTGTATTAATGGTAGAGATGCCTTAGGTTGTGCAGAAACACTCGATAAGGTTAAAACCAAACTAGATGGAGATGTAGAAAAAAAAGAGAATGCCCTTAAGGAAAAACCCAACGATCCTAAAGCAAAATTGGATTACGAAGCTGCTAAATCCAACAAAGATACTTTTAGTAAACTTACCGATAATCTAGCTAATGGCGACGGTCTTATTGCAAAAATAATAAACAAAGAGCTAATGAAAAAATTCACAACTGGTTCAGCTATCGTAGGAGCCATTGATATGGCTGCTGGCTTCATAGGCGCCCTAGATTCAGGTACTCTTGAAGTTATAGGACGAGCTCAAGTCGCCCAAACCTACGCCTCTTTCGCTTACGATGAAGGTATTAGTCCAGTTGTAGTAAATGACATGATGAAAACTGGAGACTTACAAGATATTCGATATTTAGAGCTTGCGACAAGCTTATTTGACGGGGCAGAATCATCACCGCTGTACAGTGAAATTCAGGCTGGCGGGCTCACATCATCCATACTTCCGATCCTATCCGGAAACAGCGTATCAGCATCTGGCGGAATACGAACTAAATGTACTGTTGACGGCAAAGAGAAGGTTGTTACGTTAGATCCAGGCGAACTTGTTTGTCCTGAGAAGAAAGTTGTCCAGGATTATACAGCATTTACCAAAAATCCAGCATGGCAAGTACTAGCCGCAGTAGCTAGCTTTTGGAATAATTCTATAGGAGCTGTAATTGACGTAGCTGGTGATATAGTATCTCAAATAACGGGACCTATTGTAAACTTTGTAACTCAATTACCTGGAATTAAGCAGGTAATGGACTTTTCGCAGGACATAATGGGCACCTTAGTGCAATGGGCGATTAGCTATATATTTAATATTCCAAACGTTGGCATTGACGCTCCAGGAAATAATAATTACGAAGCTCTAGTAGGCGCACAGATGGTCTCAACGGCGGATAGTCTAGAAAACGGCAAAACAGAGTCTGGGTCTGGTATCGGTGGTAAATTATTGAGCGATAATGAATTGGCGATGATAGCAACAAAAACAGAAAAGGAAGATAAGGAAGATTTTGAGCAACAGCCAATGCTAGCAAAGATATTTGATCCAAACTTAAAAAATTCAGTAGCAAATCAAATGCTTGCTATAATGCCAATCGGTAAAAAATCTGCCATTAATTTCTTAGCAAAAACACCAGCCTTATTATTGTCGCCATTAATGCCGAACAATCGAGCTTCAGCTGCTACTAATAGATTAGCCGTCATGAAATCTATGGGAATACCTTGGTATGGATATACGGATCCTGAAGTGCTAAATGCCGACCCAAACAAATATACTGCAGAAACCTGTAAGACATATGATGAAACTCGAAAGAAAAGCCTGGAAAGAGATAGAAGTACAGGGTATGTAGTTCCTGTTTACAAGACCTCCGATCCTTGCGCTTTAGAGGAGGTAGTAGCCGGCATACTAGCTGAAAGAGCTGGAGATACTGATAGTAAATACTACATTAAAGACCCTGGCGGTGGTAGTGGTAGTTCAAAATCTTCAACATCAACCGGTAAAGCCGTCGGAGAACCCGAACTGGAAGAGGCTCAATCAGGATGGGGTAATCATAGTAACGGCGAAATTCCAGATTCAGATCTACAATCTCTATCTTTTTCTCCTGAAAGCAAGATGAATAAACAGGCGGCAGCGGCTATGGAGGAAATGAACAAGGCCTACAAATCCGATACTGGCTCTAATTTATCTATTAATGAGGCTTACCGAGATTGCGCAACACAAATTAGGTACGCTCGAGAGTTGGGAGCTGTTGCTGCACCAGCTCCTCCTTGTAGATCAAATCACGGATGGGGTCTCGCTGCAGATATTAATGTCGGAGGCTTTAATTCTCCTGTATATAAATGGCTAGAAGCAAATGCGCATAAATACGGGTACGTTAATCCACCTTGGGCAAAACCTGGCGGCAGTAAGCCCGAGGCATGGCACTGGGAGTATGCAAGAAAGGTTTAGTTAAAAATGAAAAAGTCTATTATATTCTCTCTGATTACAGTATTATTACTATCACAAAACACCTCAGCTTTAACAGAGGCCGATTATCCCGCTCAAAATATACGATTATACAGCTCAAAAAGTTCAGCTTGCACTGAAGCTGCAGGCTCAGTGTCAGCTGAACTGTCAAAAAATATCCCATCAGATTGGGGGAAGATTTTCTCGGCAGCAGCAGAAAAATTTAACGTTAACCCTAATTTTCTAGCAGCGCTATATCTAACAGAACAAGGAAACACCTGGAAGCCTCTTAATTCTCAGTGGGCGTCATCACCAGTCGGCGCGAGTGGCCCAATGCAGTTCATGCCCGGCACCTGGAGTGGACACAAACAAGACGGAGATGGTGACGGTAAAGCCGATATCATGAATCCATATGACGCTGTTTTTGCAGCTGCACATCTTATACAATCCATGAGCACCGACAAGAATACTCCACTAGGAGACATTGGAAGTCCATGGAAGAGGGAGCCTATGACAATTCTCTATGCAGCAGGCGCCTATAACTGGGGTGGAGGTAATATTCAAAACCACACATCCGACTCTAGTCCACTTACAGATTCCCCAAAAGAAACTCAAAATTATCTTAAAAATATCTACGAACTATTTAACAGTGACTTTACAAAATCAGGTCACCCAAATTACAAAGATCCGGCACCTTCAGGAGAAGGTGGTAGTGAAAATAGCTCAGCTAATGTGTCAAATTGCGCAAATAGTGGCGGCGTACATGCCGGAAGTATAGTAGAAACAGCAAAAGGGCTTATAAATAAAGACAACCCAGGTACACCCTCGCAGGCATATATAGATGCTCGTGCTAAATACAACCCTGAAGCCGGTGGCGATATGAATGACTGTGGAAAGTATGTATCTACTGTTATGCGTGCCAGTGGAGCTGACCCAGACTACCCACCAGCAGGCACCAGCATCCAAAGAAATTATGTAATAAATTCATCAAAATATACTATCATAAATACTAAATCTCCTAGTGATCTTCAGCCTGGTGATATATTAGTCTACAGCGGTTCGGGATCTTACGGGCACACAATGATATATATCGGAGATCAAGGAGATGGTAACGTTGCGGTAGAAGCATCTCTTGGAGATCATCCTCCTAGATACGCAAATATTGGTAGGGTACAGACTCAATTGGGATATTCAACTAACGTAGTAGCGAGGTTAAATAAATAATTATGTTCAATATTTTTACGCAATTAGATCGCAAAGTTAAGATTGCTATTATTTCATTTGTGGGAATATCCATCTCACTTATAATCTACGCAATTTATCTGCTGCAATTCGATGCCACGATATACGTATATTCCATACCTGACAACTTGACGATGTCTTATGGCGACGTAAAAAACCAGCGAATTTCATCCAGGAAAGATATTAAAGTAAAGCACGGTAACCATAAATTTACTTTCTCAGCTAACGGATTTGAAAGTTATACTACAGAAATAAATATTAACAAAAACGAGAAGAAAAACATCATATTTGCCTTAGAACCTATTACAGATGAAGCTAAAAAAGAATACGCAAAAGACAAATATACTGATATTAAAGAGGGTATAGCTGGTAAAAAAAGTAGAGAAGCCACCCGTCAATTGGAAAATAAAAATCCCGCTATTAAATCACTACCTATCCATAGTAAAGATTTTTACATATTTCCATGTGATAGATACAGATCTGAAGGAGATAAAACAATAGGAATCTGCATAACTGTTACCGACTATTTCAATCGATCTCAGATTGATGATGCATTCGCGAAATTAAAAGAAAAAGGAATAAACCAAGAAGATTATGACATCAAAGTAAATAATCGTATTTGGCCAACAGAGAAAGAAAAGTCTACAGGAGCTGCAGTTCAATGTAGAGGCTCAAATCCTGACTGGTGCTACACATACAGAGATATTTAGCTCTTAAGCGGCATAATAATGTGCGTATAATCAGGATTTTTTATCTGCTCTCGAATTACGCACGGCGACAATTTGCCATTGAACGAAAATACTATTTCATCTGCGTCAATAATATTCAAAACTTCCGTTAGATAGCGTGAATTAAGTGTTACTTGACCGTCTGCGGATATTTTGGCTGTTGCCTCTGAGGTATTCTCGCCAAGTTCAGACGCAATCGAATGAATAGAAAGCAGAGAGTCCTCCTCTGACGCGGTAATTGTAATTCCACCACCAGATTCACGCGCAAATAACGCTGCAATTTTCGTAACTCGACTAAAATCAGACTTCTTAATAACAATCTCAGTTTCGGCAGTTGATGGAATTAATTGACGATAATCAGGGAATTTCCCGTCAATTAATCGACTAACAATTTCCATATCTCCCGTCTTAAAACAAACTTGAGAATCATCAAAAAGAACCGTAATTTTCTTCTCATCGCCAACACTCTTACTGACTTCCGCTAAAGTAGAGGCGGGAATAATGGCCGACACTTCATTGTCTGACTTTATCAGACGCTTTTCTGCCAACCTGTAGCCATCAGTAGCAGCCAAATATAGCGATCCTTCATAATTATGCCAATAAACTCCCGTAAGAACTGCTCGCGTGACGTCAGAGCTGACAGCCAACTTCGTTTGGATTATAGCTTTCTTAAGATCCTCAACGTCAATTTCATATTGTATAGCGGTCTTTTCATCAATTGTAGGCAGCTCAGGATACTCGTCAGCTACCACGCCATTGATAACTGATGAGAATTTTCCTGAAGTTATATGCAAATGTTCGTTTTTAGTTTCAAGTTCCACTGGACCGCTTGGTAAGTTCGTAATGAACTCTGATACCAATCGGGCAGGGATTGTAATAGACCCATGATCTTCAATTTTCGCACCAATGTATTGAGTAGAAGCAATTTCCAAATTCGTTCCAGCAATCAATAACCTTCCTCCATCAGTGCGAAGTAAAATATTATTCAATATCGGCAGTTCATTGCGACTTGATGCGATATCTTTAATTAGGTTAAGTGCTTTTGCAAGTTTTTCTTGGGTGACTGATACTTTCATTATACTTTCCTTAATTTTTAATTAGTCTTAATAGTAATAGGTGCTGTGGAAACTGGGTAAAAAATGTGTTCAAACAGGGGTAGAGTGGCGATAAAATAGGTGGAAAACTCTGTGTGTTGTTTGTGGACTTTATAGTGGATATTTGTGTATTATTCCACCGTCTGCTGACTTGTCGTTCTCTTTCCACATATCTGTGTGTTAGTAAGTCACCGCAAAAACACAATATCTGCACAGCTTTTCCACAATTAATGAACATATAATTTATCCTTGATGTCGTTAATTTGCTCGCGAATACTGATATTAGTAAGACTTTCTTTAGTAATCTTCTCGATTGAATGCATAGCGGTTGTGTGGTCTTTTCGTCCAAGCTCTTGGGCAATTTTCGGAAAACTCATTTTCAGCTCACTACGTAGAAGGAACATCGCAATTTGTCTTGGCATCGCGATAAATTTGTCACGCCTTGATGAGCATATATCTTTTACATCAATATTATAATAGCGTGCCGTCTTATCGATTATCTGTTTGGCAGTTATATGTTGTGGTCTGTTACGTTTAATATCTCCCAAAATTCCTTCAGCTGCCGCTAAATCAGGTGTGAAATTCTGCATTTCCGCATAAGCAAGCAGTCGATTCAAGGCGCCTTCCAGCTCACGAATGTTTGTCTTAAAGTTGGTCGCTAGATATTCTACGACATCGGAATCTAGTTCAGTGTTACTGAGTTCAGCTTTTGCCTTAACGATAGCGCAACGAGTTTCATAATCGGGCATCTGAATATCAATTGCCATACCCCATTCAAATCGACTGCGCAAACGATCGGTTAGAGTAGGAATGCTTTTTGGAGGTTTGTCTGAGCTAATAATAATTTGCTTATTGTTCTGATGAAGATCGTTAAATGTATGGAAAAATTCGTCTTGAGTTTTTTCTTTCCCAGCGATAAATTGCATATCATCGACAATTAAGACATCGACATTGCGATATTTATCAGAAAAACCTTTTTTCTTAAATCGAATAGAATCTAGAAACTCATTAACAAACGTTTCCGTAGTAATATAAAGCACGCGCGCCGAAGGTTGTTTTTTAATTATCTCGTTACCAACAGCCTGCATTAAGTGAGTTTTACCAAGTCCAGAACCTCCGTAAAGATAAAGCGGATTATATTTTTCCCCCGGATGTGCGGCGACCGCTTGGCAAGCAGCATAGGCCAAATCGTTACTTGAGCCAACAATGAAACTGTCGAATGTATATCTAGGATTAAGATTGCTAGAATGAGATCTTTTTGATGGTAAGATTAATGGTTTTGCTGGTTTTGGTTGATCACTTTTATCAACTTCACGATTAACGCGTGGTTTTTTATTGCTAGATTCGACATTATAAGAAATAGACGGGGCATTAATGCCGTTATGTGACAGAGCTTCCAATATTTGCGGATGAAATCGCTTTTCAAGTTGAGTCCTAGCGAAAATATTCGGCGCAATTATAAGAACTTCTTTGTCGGAGATTATTTCCAATTTGGTATTTTTGAACCACGCAGTAAACGACGAAGATGATACAGTCACTTCAATCTCACCTAAAACACCCTGCCAAACTGCATGACTATCCACGAAAACTACTCCCTAAAATCCTGTTAACTGTCTTTACTATAACAAATAAGGGGAGTTTTCCACAAGTATAAACGGAGTAGAAATGACTTTACTTGAAACAGGGGTGGAGTTTTCCACAGCTAGAAACCTTATCTGTTAAAACTGTGGAAAAATATACAGAGACAGTGGAAAAGTCATTGTCGACTTGCAAAAAGTACTGAAAGAATATATACTATCTATTGATATGCCAAAGCGAACATTTCAACCACACACCCGACATCGCGCAAAGACGCATGGTTTTAGGGCACGAGTTTCTACCAAGGCTGGTAGAATGGTTTTGAAGCGCCGCCGCCTAAAGGGTCGCGCTAAAATTGCTATTTAATAGCTAAAAATTATCCCGTCGATGAAGGCGGGATTTTTTGATATAATTGTAAAATATGTTACAACAATGTAATAGATTTCACGGTCATGGCAGTTTGAAGTTTGTCTATAAAAATGGACAGGCGGTTCGTTCGTCTATAGCTACAATAAAATACGTGAAAAATCCGTATCGAAATCACAGCAGGTTTGCGGTTGTTGTTAGTAAAAAAGTTTTAAAATCAGCAGTACGTCGGAATCGCATACGTCGACGTGTTTATGAAATTATTCGCTTGGAACTTACTAATATGAAAAATGATCAAGACGTGGCTGTTATTATATTTTCGGCGGAGGTTCTATTGATGTCACATAAAGACCTGAAGCAGACGATAAAGAATCTTTTCTCTCAAGCTCAACTGTATAAATAGGCAATTTTTTGCTATAATTAAGGTATGAGTTTTTTTGATGAGTTTATCGTTCGACCGATTTTAAATTTACTAATGGCTATTTATAGTATAATTCCAGATTTTGGTGTTAGTATTATTATATTTACAATTATAGTAAGACTTTTACTTTGGCCGCTAATTAAGAAGCAACTTCATCAAGCAAAGGCAATGCGTAAAATGCAGCCAGAGTTGGTGAAGATCAAAAAGCAGTACGCGAAGAATCCACAAATGCGTAATTTAGCGATGATGGAACTTTATAAAAAGCATAATATTAGTGCTTTTGGATCAATCGGTGTTATGATTATTCAGTTTCCGATTTTGATTGCAATGTATCGAGTGGTGCAGATTTTTGTTTCTAGTCGAACCGACTTGGGAAAATATGTTTATGATTTTATGAAAAATCTGCCGGTTGCTAATAATTTAGTAAATAATCCAGATCAGTTTAATCAGAATTTCCTGGGAATTATAGATTTGACACAACACGCAATATCAAAGAGTGGTATTGTTTTTGGCTTGGTTGTTTTGGCAGCAGTCGCGGCGTATTTGCAATATTTAACTTCAAAACAATTGTCACCTCAATCTGATAGCAATCGTAAATTGCGTGACATTTTAGCTGAGGCTGGCGATGGAAAAGAAGCAGATCAGACAGAAGTAAATGCTATTATGACACGAAAAATGATGAAATTTATGCCAGTAATGATGTTCTTCATTATTGTATATTTGCCAGCGGCTTTGGCTCTTTATTTGACAACAGCCAGCGCTGTGGGATATCTCCAGAACTATATCATCTTCAAGCAAGACTCTAAAGAAATGCAAGAAATTGCAGATAAAAAATCTAAAGCATCGACAAAAATTGACAAACGTGTTAAAAAGGCTACAGAGGCCAGGATAACTCGGATCAAGGCTAAGGATTAAGGAGGATTTATGGACCAAATTGAAACGGTTGAATTTGTAAAAAAATATTTAGAGGATTTGCTAACATTCTTTGACTTGAATCTGGAAGTTTCGGTAAAAATCGAAGATGGAATTGTTGTAGCTTCAATTCCACATAGTGAGCGAAGTAGCATTTTAATTGGTAGAAATGCGGAAACATTGCGTAGTATTCAGAATCTTTTGTCGACGGCGCTTCGTCATAAAGAGGCGTCAACTGTTCGGGTGAATTTGGATATTGCGGACTATAAAAAGCAGCACGCTGAAAAAATCGCCGAAAAGGCGCGCGGCTGGATTGAAGAAGTTCGACGAACTGGCGAATCAAAGGTGGTGGATTTGAATGCTGCTGATCGCTGGACGGTGCATCACTTGGCTGGTGAATATAGTGATATTGATACGCATTCTGAAGGTGAAGGTCGCGAACGACGGCTAATTATTAGTCAGAAGAGTTCTTAGTGTCTTTAAAGACTATTCTGGAGTATAGAACGTAATTCCAGACGAGGCCGACTACTGTGGCAGCCAGCTTGCTAATTAATAGAGCAAGTGATTTATTTAATCCGAAGCTTATGAATATCGGTGTGATAATAGCGATAATAATTGTCTGAATTACCCATAAACCAAATAGTGTAACTGCGGCGAATAAAAGAAATTGTTTTTTCAAGTTTTGAGATGTTGACTTAAAAGTGTATTTTTTATTTGCAAAAAACGAGAACAAAAAAGCAACGAATGTTGATA
Source organism: Candidatus Nanosynbacter sp. HMT-352 (assembly GCF_021222645.1). Classification (NCBI taxonomy): domain Bacteria; kingdom Bacillati; phylum Minisyncoccota; class Nanosynbacteria; order Nanosynbacterales; family Nanosynbacteraceae; genus Nanosynbacter; species Candidatus Nanosynbacter sp. HMT-352. The sequence continues at coordinate 624,618 of NZ_CP089520.1, read as the reverse complement.
TAAAATTAGCAAACTCTTTTGGGATATTTAAGAAGATTGTTAGGCTAAAAAGTATGCCAAAATCTAACACTGTATTAGTACTGCCAACGATAAGAAATCTTAATTTATCGGCGTGTTTTTTTAATATTTCCTGCATGGTATTCCTCTATTAAATATAATGGTCTGTTTTTTGTTTCAATAAATATTCGACCTACGTATTCGCCAATTATACCTAGGGATAATAACTGAACTCCGCCGAGGAATAAGATAACTGCCATTAGCGAGGAATACCCAGCACCAGTAGAAACTCCGAACAAAGGACGAACTAAAAGATAAATAATCCAGACAAAAGCAATAAACGAAATAATGAATCCAAAAATAGTTGCCATTCGTAGCGGCGCGGTAGTAAAGCTGGTAATTCCGTCGATTGCTAAGTTGAGTAGTTTTCGGTAATTCCATTTGGTTTGGCCGGCTAATCTGGGATTACGATCGTAAAATATCTCTTTTTTCCTATAGCCAATCCAGCTAAAAATTGCTTTTGTATTGCGCTGAGATTCGCGGAATTTTTGCAAAGCCTCAATGCATCGGCGATCCAGCAAGCGAAAATCTCCAGTGTCGACCTGAATGGGGATGTTAGTTGATTTTTGCAATATTCTATAATACCATTGGCTGGTTTTTTCCTTCAGCCAGGTTTCGCCTTGTCGATTGTTACGGCGAGCATAGACGTCATCGTAACCATCTTCCCAATATGAAATCATTTCCTGAATGAGCTCTGGCGGGTCTTGTAAATCTGCATCGATAATCACCAGAGCGTCACTTTTTACGTGGTCAATTCCAGCTATCATGGCAATTTCCTTACCGAAGTTTCGCGATAAATTTATATAGCTAATTCGAGAATCTTTTTTCGATTGCTCGGCTATGATTGAAAAAGATTTATCGGTGCTACCGTCGTTTATGAAGAGAAATTCGAATTGATAATTGGGTGTGTTTTTTGTAAATTCGTCCAAGCGCTTAAATAATTGCGGTAAAACAGATTCTTCATTGTAGACTGGGACGAGAATAGTGATGGTTTTCATGGTATTAAATATATTATTTTATTCTGAAAAATTGCTTAAATTTTAATAATCCAGTTTGATTTGGCAGCGGTCCATCGTGGATAATATTACGAATATAGTCGACGGAAACCTTACGATTTTTTTGGATATAAAAACGTTTTTTATAAGCTGCCGGTTTGTGGATAATTGACGCTAAAGCGCCCTTGAATGCGGGCCAACCGTTGCCGTGGCGAATTGCGCTGGCAAAAATCAACCAATATGTCAGTAAAAATCGTATACCAATATGCCAGAATAATTTACCTGGAACATTTTTAATGAAGACTAATGGTAAGTTTTTGAAAGTATTATAAACAGCTAATCCGGGAACTTTTTTACTACTAGCGCCAACTTTATGATAAGCAATAGCCTTAGGTGTAAAGCGAACTTTCCAGCCGGCTAATTGTGCTCGGAAGCTTAAATCGATATCCTCATAATACATGAAGAAATCCTCATCAAACATATCTATATCATCAAAGATTTTTGCACGATAGATAGCACCGCCGCCAGTCGCACCAAATACTTCTTCAGGCTTAGTTGGTGTGTTTTTTATGGGTTCGTCACGGTTTCTTGGTCCAGGAAGTCCCCATGTTGTGTAAAAATCTCCAGTTGTGTCAAGAGTCTTGCTATTGCGTCTTTGTAGAATTCCAGTTGCAATTCCGCATTCTGGGTATTTTGATAATTGATAAACGAGAGCTTCACACCAGTTTTTATCAGCTATCGCATCCGGATTAAGCATTCCAATATATTCAAAGTTGTTTTTTAGAGCGTAGATTAATCCTGTATTAATTCCTCCCGCGAATCCTAGATTATCTGAGTTTTTGAGCAAAACAATTTTTTCTTTTTTGTGCGAAGATATATATTCTTCAAATACAGTAACAGAATTGTCGCTACTATTATTATCTACTATAACAACAGTAGGCTTTAAGGTTTGTTTTATTAATGAATCAACGCACTCTATAGCATCGTCGGATCCGTTCCAGTTAAGAACTATAATTGCAAGTCTATTCATAATGTTCTTTTTGTATTGTATAATAGGTGATGTATATTATGAAGTGGCTAGAGGTTTTTAATAGAAAAAATAGGATTCTCTTAAGAGAGCTAGTTATTACGGATTTTAAATTGAGATATCAGGGCTCTGCTCTCGGATATGTATGGAGTGTTCTTAAGCCGCTTTTTCTATTTTCGATATTGTATTTAGTTTTTGATAAATTTTTAGGGGTAGGAAGGAATATAGAACATTTTCCAGTGTATTTATTGCTGGGGATAATTTTATGGAACTTCTTCGTAGAAGCAACTAATCAAGGACTAAATTCTATAGTAGGTAGAGGTGACCTACTCAGAAAGATTAATTTTCCTAAATATATTGTTGTAATTTCTGGCACTGTATCCTCATTGATAAATTTACTATTTAATATGATAGTGGTGCTCTTATTTGTGTTAGTAAATGGAGTCCACTTATCATGGATGTCACTATTAATCGTACCACTAATAATTGAACTGTATATATTTGCTTTAGGGGTGGCTTTTTTCTTGTCTGCTCTTAATGTTAAGTCGCGAGATACTGGATATCTATGGGAGGTATTTACTCAGGCTGCATTTTACGCCACCCCTGTTATTTATCCAATGCAGATGGTTTCACAGAAGAGTAATTTTGCTGTTGATCTGTTGTTTCTTAATCCTGTTGCACAAATTATTCAAGATAGTAGATATGTGCTTATAACTAAAGATACGATGATTATGTGGAATAGATTAAGCCCGCTAATGATGTCTGTACCGTTTTTAGTTATAGCTATAGTGGTTCTATTTGCGGTTTGGTATTTTAAGAAGCAGTCAAAGACATTTGCTGAGGAGATTTAGGATATATGAAGGACGTAGTTATAGAAGTTAATTCTCTTACTAAGACTTTTAAGATACCAACAGAGTCTAGTAACGGGATTAAACAGAAGACTATTAATTATATTAAAGGCAAAAAAGGCTACAGGGAATTTACGCCATTAAAAAATATATCTTTTGATATTAAAAAGGGTGAATTTTTTGGAATAGTGGGTAAAAATGGTTCAGGTAAGAGTACTCTATTGAAGTCTATAGCTCAAATCTATTCTCCGACGAAGGGCTCAGTACGAGTAAATGGATCTCTTGTCCCGTTTATCGAGTTGGGTGTTGGTTTTAATCCAGAATTAACAGGTAGAGAAAATGTATTTTTAAACGGAGCTTTACTGGGATTTAGCCATAAAGAGATGGAGCTGATGTATGATGATATTGTTGAATTCTCTGAGTTGGCAGATTTTATGGAAGAGAAGCTTAAGAATTACTCATCAGGGATGCAGGTTAGGTTAGCCTTCTCTGTAGCTATTAAAGCTCGTGGCGATATTTTAATGCTTGATGAAGTGCTGGCTGTCGGGGACGCGGCTTTTCAGCAGAAGTGTTTTGATTATTTTGAGAAAGTTAAGCGTAGTAATCAGACTGTGGTTTTTGTGACGCATGATATGAACGCCGTGCGCAGATTTTGCTCGAGAGCTATGTATATAGAAAATGGAACGATAAAACATATTGGATCTCCTCAAGAAATTGCCGATATATATACGGAGGTTAATATGGATGCGGTTACCAGTGCAGAAGAAGAATCTCATGACGATTCAGTTAGTATGTCTGTTGATATACCTAGTAAAAAAATTTTTACGCAAGAAGACTCGATTGATATTGGCGTGACTGTAGACGGTATTGATGAAGATGTTTTTGTGAATATATCCTTTGTGTACGGAGGGTTTGTATTTGCTGATCGCAACTGTAGAGACACTCCTAGTGACTTTATACAAAACAATAGGAGGATTAATTTCAATCAGAGTTTGGATGGCTTTAATCCTGGCAAATATGATATTCATATGTCATTACATCGCAGGGCTGATGATGGCATAATTAAACATTTGCCACGAGCATTTTCGTTTATTATTACAGGTAAGGATGATTTTCGTGATGGTCCAATGAGAATAATGGGAAAGTGGAGTGTAAAGAAGAGGGGATAAAATCAGATGAAAAATAAGATTATAAAGAGTACTAAATTTGTTATTAGAGCAGCATTACATCCGTCATACGGTAGTGAACAAGTAAGGTTGTTTCGTGACCGTAGATTTATTAATAAGAAACGATATGAAGATTATATTGAATGGTTTGATAAGCATAAAGTCACCGATGAGCAACTTAAGTTACAAAGAAAATGTTCCAAGGAATTTAAGCAACGTCCATTGATTAGTATTTTGTTGCCGACATATAATACAAATCCAGTATATCTGCGTAGCTGTATTGACTCTGTCCTATCTCAGAGTTATGACAACTGGGAGTTGTGTATTTCTGATGATAATTCTACTAGCGATCAAACAAAGAGTGTTATAAATGAATATGTAGAAAAGTATAATAATATTAAGGCTACATTTCGTAAAGAAAATGGTCATATATCAAAGTCATCTAATACAGCTCTTTCGATGGCTAAGGGTGACTATATATCATTACTCGATCATGATGACATTTTACCTCCCAACGCCTTGTTTGAAGTGGTTGATGTTATAAATAAAAATCCTGATGTAGATCTTATTTATACGGATGAAGACAAGATCGATAGTGACGGTATTCATATAGAACCATTTTTTAAACCCGACTGGAGTCCTGATTTTATGAATTCATGCAACATGGTAACGCATTTTGCTACCATAAAAGCAGGTATAATTAGAGGTGTTAATGGATTTACCGTCGGCACACATGGCGCGCAAGATTGGGATTTATTTTTGAAGATTTCTACTAAAACTAATAATATTTATCATATTCCGAAAATTTTATATCATTGGCGTAAATCTGAGACGTCTACTGCTATGAATGCTGATAGTAAACCATATGCTTATATAAATCAAAAGAATGTCCTTCGTAGTAGTGTGAGGCAAAGAAGAGAGAATGCTTATATAGATTCTCATGTTGCATTAGGATTTTGGCGTAAAAAATATGTAATCCCGACAAATCCGTTGGTGTCAATTATCATACCGACCAAGGATAATTTTAGATATATAAAAAAATGCATAGATTCAATTATTGAAAATACTTCGTATCCATATTTTGAAATAATAATTGTAGATACGGGATCTACAGATTCTCGAGTAAATGATTTTTATGAAAAATTAATAGATAATAATGACAATGTGCATGTTATTAAATACAAGAAGAAATTCAATTTTTCAGATGCATGTAACTATGGTGCAAATAATTCTAGTGGAGAATATCTGCTATTCCTTAATAATGACACGGAGGTTATTACTCACGACTGGATCCAGTCATTGCTTGAGCATGCTCAGCGTCCAGAAATAGGGATGGTTGGACCTAAGCTTATATTTGAGGATAAGACAATACAGCATGCTGGAATAGTCTTATCTGAAAGAGATATCGCATTCCATCCGTTTTATGGTCAGGATGAGCGCACAGATATATTTACGTATATTTATACCGCCAATATTCGTAATGTATCGGCAGTAACTGGTGCTTGTTGTATGATTAGTCGTGATAAGTTCAATAAGGTGGGTGGGTTTGATAATAAACTTCGTATAACGTATAACGATGTAGATCTTAACCTTAAATTACGCAAAGAAGGCTATTATAATGTCTACACTCCATACGCGGAGTTATTCCATTATGAGTCTAAGAGTGTTGGTCGCATAAACACGAGCGAGAGAGATACTAGCGAACTAGAGAGTGCCCAAAAAGAGATGCGTAAGAGATGGGGTGAATACTTGAAGAGGGATCCATTCTATAATGATAATTTTGAGCAATTTGGTCCGGGCTATAGGTTGCCCGAATAACGTTAACTATTAATTATAAATAACCGCGATAGTAAGTTGTACTGCCGCGGTTATTTATATTATTTACGATGTAAAGATGTATGAGTTATTATACTTAGTATATTCCTGATGATGTAGATATGTGGCTAGCCCATGATTGTTGACCGTCGCCCCATCCATGTACTTCGACAGTATTATTGGTTGTACCTCTGTATTTGACATAATAGATAGTGTCTTTTCCTCTTCCTTGCAAATCGGCTACTACTATGTCATTTGACCCTATTACATAGCCAGACTCTGGGTAATTACTTGCGGTGTGACGTACCCAGTTTTTTAATGAAGAATCCCACACGTGAAATTCGATAAGACCGCTCGTAGTATTGTCGTATTTAACATATATGAATTCATCTTTTTTATCTCCATCAAGATCTGCCGCAATAACTCTTCCTGTATTCATGCTAGCTGAAGGGTGGCTTGTTGCTGTGTGTCTAAACCAACTAGTTCCATTATTATTCCAACCATGCACTTCAATCATGCCGGAATTAGTCTGCTCATAATTAATCAGATAATATTCGTCATTACCATCGCCATCAGTATCTGCTGTTATAACTTCAGAAAATAGCGGATCAATAGGTCCGGCAGATGTTGCAGTGTGAGCTAGCCAACGCAATCCATCTTGAGTCCACGTATGAAACTCAACTCTACCACTTGCAGTTCCATTGTAGTCAACCTTTGTTAATACGGTATTTTTGCTATTAACCTTCCTTGATATAACCTTACTGTACTGCTGATTGAAGGTGTATGAGTTTGTCGCTGTATGTTGAGACCATGTCTGTAAGTTACTATTGGCCCATGTATGCATTTCGGCACATTTACTGCTAGTATTATTAGGTACGGATATGGTTAATGTGTCATTATTCCCATTTATTCTAGTCGGTATAATTCTAGCACCAGTTTCTACGTTAGGTATATTCTGTCCGTTTTTGCAAGAGAACGAACTGCTTGATCTGGTATCTCCAAACCAGTCCGTAAAGTAATTATAAAAGTTACGATTACCATAGGCGCTACACCCATCACCTACGCCATACCCAGATGACATAGCAGCGGCATTTGGTTGATATGGTGTATAACTATAAAGAGCGGCGGTTGTCCAATTCTGAATATTTATATTAGATCCTCCGCAAGCAACATTCGGACTCCATCGAACGAAATTTACGCCTGTTGTATATGGTGAATACCAATTAGGATTGCGTGTTATTATGTAGTGAAAGTGTTTCGCTGCCCATTCTAGCTGGTTTTCTAGGCCAAAATATTTACTATCACACTCGGCGGTGTCTGGACATCCATAGCCAGTTGCGCTTTTGAATTGCCCACGAGTTGGCCACGTGTCAGTAACTAGGGCTTGTTCTTTTTGGAGTAAAACTATTAAAAGCTGTGGGTTTACATGATATTTTTGAGAGATATCAAAGATTAATTGAGCGGCGCTTCTCCCGTCTTTTGTTTTATAATCACGGAGGCATGTGTATGGAGGACTATGCCATCCTTTCGATGTGGCATACTGAGCGCGAGTCATATCGGGTCTTCCAAACTCACTGGCTGGCTTTGCGCCGTTTGTATCACATTGGGGAACTTTACTATTTAAAAATGACTGAATTTGGTCTGCACTCATAGATCCGTAATTTGTTGCTACGGCGTCATCCATAATATTGCTTGGGTCAAAATCATTTAATACCGCAGATGCTGGCGTAGAAGATAATATCGCTCCTAAGCATATTGACGTAAGTATGCCTAATTTTAATATTAATTTCTTCATATAGTTATTTCTCCTTCAGTATCTCCAGTCACGTTGTTGTCTTCGTAATGAATATTTATTGTCCATTTTCCAGGTGATAGCTGAGACAATGGAATGTTAAATCCTTTACAGCTAGACGTACTTGGTCCAGCTTGCAGCTCTACGCTATTGAAGTATGTTTGTCCGCTAGTATTGTGCATTGATAACGTACATCTTCCGCTTGGTGATATAGTTTGGATCAAACTACGGATATAAAGAGTATTTGATTCTTTATCGACCGTTGTAGCTGTTATACTTACTCCAACTGTTGGTTTTTTGCCGTTGGATGACGGAGTTGGTTCTGGTGAAGGATCACTTCCTTGTAATGTTTTAGATTTTTGATCTGATGGCTCTTTTCTTGATTTATTAGACACCTCATCTAATGATCTTTTTTTTATGTCTTGACCAGCGTTTTTTTGCTCCTCGGTGGCTGCGCTAAATTGGCTTTGAGTAAAAGGCCAGAGCTTAAACTTATAAGAAACCAAACCGTAACCTACTAAAGACAGCAGTATGACAGCTATTAAAATCAACACTTTTATTTTTTTATTTTGTTTTTTCTGTATTTTCATAATTGTTACCTAATTAATACTACTATAGCAGATATAGATAAAACGGTAAAGCTTTAAAAAGTTCTTTTATAGAATAAAATATCTCCATTATGTACAGTGACTTTATCGATTAGTTCGTAACAAGGTAGCTGTAGTGGCGTCGTAGATAACACATGAGTAACGGATTTTCCTATATGATTGCTACAACTCAATTTTGCAATAAATACATCCGGCTGACTAAGTACGAGATCTTTGTCTATGGTGTCAGATAGAAGTATATGTGCATACCTGTTATAAATTGTCCTATCTTTTGACACTTTTGACCAGAAATCTTTATCAGGGTAAGTATTGACCCCCGTAATTGATTTCCTATTTGCCATTTGAGGGAAATTTTCTAGTACGCTTGTGCCGGACAATCCCCATGTGTCGTCACTAGACGAGGTAGAGATAATCTTTTTGGTTATAATATTATCGTTATACCCGCTTCCTAGACCTCTATATAACGGCTGCACAGTTATTGTCGACATAATACATAAAGAAGAGAGCACTAACAGTCCGAGTTTTTCCTTTTTTATAAATATAAGGGCTAGCCCACTAGAAAGGCTTATTGCGGCTAGTAATAATACGCGAAGATCCCCGGCAAAGTTACGATTGAACTTTACGACATACACGATGGTACAGACATAAATGATAATCACTATAGTTGAATATAGATATGGTAAATAGCGATATTGTGATGAAAATTTTATAGTATTGGCAAGCGTGTATATTAATGAAAAGATTCCTATAAAACCTAATCCAAGCTGCAATCTTGTTATCGGTACAAGATGCATCATGAAAGGTTTTGCTATTGAAGAGAATCCTGGAATAAATAAATGAGATATGAATATTAAGCAGGAAACAAAAATAGCAACTCCAACCCAATCTATAGTTTTATTTTTACGCCATTTGCTATATAAAATAAACAGTATAGGAATGATAAATGCAAAAGGCGTGATGATAAATGCAGACATTTCACTTTGATTAATGGATCCTTTACTTGGATCTATCGATGAAATGGATGTGTCATCCATAAGCCGGTATTGGCTATAGCCAGTGAGACCGATTAGATCAGCCTGTGATGGAGTTCCCGAATTTACGAATCGTGCCCCGGGATAATCTGTACCGGAAATGGCTTGTACAGCATCTATTCTGGTGATTAAAAATATACCAACTATGCCGATCACTGCTAGAGTAGATCCTACTATGAATGCCGTATTTACATATAGTATTTTTCGTACTTTTTTGGGTGCTTTTTTCCAAGTATTTATATAATAGCCAATCGCTACTAGAAATACGGTGATGACAACAGGCACTTGAAAGGCTGGATATAACAGTAGGGCGAAGCTTACCATTGAATAGGTTAATAAAAGTGATAATATGAGTTTCGATATTATATCACCATGTTTATATCTCTTTAAAAAAGACAAAGATTTATTTTCTATTAATTTCATTATTAATAGCAGTATGACAATTCCCCAGACGATACTCATTATAGTAATGGTTTGGTACCACCAGAATATAAAAGGGGCAAAAGAGCCTATGATAGCGATAGACCCCGACAGCACGTATTTATTGGGAAGAAATTTTAACGATAGAAAGTATATACTTAATAGTAATGATGCTAGTAATAGCCACCACTTAAAGGCAAAAGCAAACTCGAAAGGAATTATTAAAAAGGCAAGATTTTGAGGTCGGAATATTGTTGACCATTCTTTGTATGGTGCATCAGATACAAGGCTCATATTCTTGCCAGAATTTCCAAAGTTCTTGTTTATTAATGGATATCCAGCTTCTTTTTGTGCGATTGTAAATTGTGTAACAACTAGCCACTCGTCGCTGCGAATAGGTCGAGCTTCGCCTGATATGAGATTAGATGATTTACCATTAAGGAAAGAGTCATAATATAAGCCAAATGAAGATCCAGATATTTTAAATCCTGTCGCAAAAATTAGACAAAAGATAATAGTAGACGGGAAAACCCATTTTTTATACGAATCATCTTTTAATTTTGTAAAAATAGAACGTAGAACTTGCATAACATTTATTAGTATACAGTAAAAATAGCAAGTATAAAGATTGTGTTTTTTTGAGAACAAGTCTAAAAAACGAAAAATAAAAAATGAGTGATGTGCTATAATTGTTAAAGATGGTAAGAATGTAAGGAGGCTACGTAATGATAAACATCGCATCACCCGTTATAGAGGAAGAGGAGCGTCGGGCGGTAAATGAAGTTATAGAGTCAGGTATGCTGGCTCAGGGCCCAAAAGTCGCTGAGCTTGAAGAAAATTGGGCTAAATATTGTGGAGTGAAACATGCTTTAGCTGTGAATAGCGGTACAGCTGCTATTCACTGTGCTTTATATGCTGCAGGAGTTGGTGAAGGCGATGAAGTTATCACTACGCCATATAGCTTTATTGCTACGATCAACCCTATACTAATGTTGGGCGCTCGACCAGTTCTTGTAGACATAGATGAGGAAACATTTAATATCGATGTTTCAAAAATAGAAGCAGCCATTACAGATAAGACTAAGGCTATAATTCCAGTTGATTTGTATGGTCAACCTTGCGACTGGAAGGAGTTGCGAGAAATTGCAGATAAGCACGAACTCAAAATTATTGAAGATGCATGTCAGGCAATTGGCGCAGAATATGACGGCGTGAAAACTGGTGCCTTGGGTGATTTTGGATGTTTTTCACTGTATGCTACAAAGAATATTATGTGTGGTGAAGGTGGCGTTGTTACCACTAATAGTGATGATGCTGCGGCTGCTATTCGCTCATTCAGGCAGCACGGAATGACTTCATCTTACGAGTACGCTGATTTAGGATATAACTATCGTATGTCAGACTTGCACGGTGCTATCGCCGTTGAGCAATTAAAGAAAGTAGAAGACTTTACGAATAGGCGACAACATAACGCTAATATGTTAAATGAAGCGTTGGCTGGAATTGAAGAGATAGTCTTACCGAAGATTGCAAGCAACAGAAATCACGTATATCACCAATATACTATTTTACTAGATAAGAGTATACGAAGAGATGATTTTATAGCTAAATTAAGAGAAAAAGGAGTTGGTGCTGGAGTTTATTATCCAAAACCGTTGCACGTATATCCACATATTTCAAAACTTGGATATAAAGTGGGAGATTTTCCTGTTGCCGAAGATTTGGCTGCAAGAGTTGTATCTTTACCTGTTCATCCAAAAGTTACAGATGCTGATATTGAAGTAATTGCTAATGCAATTAAGGAAGCCGTAAATGACTAATAATAAAGAAGGTAAAATAAGGGTTGCTGTCATTGGTACTGGAAATATGGGGCGCAATCATGTGCGTAATTATTTCATGCTTCCAGAATCTGAACTAGTGGCAATAGCAGACGTTAATCCAGCCGCAAAATCGTTGGCTGACGAATACAAGACAAAATTCTTTACTGATTACAAGGAAATGCTTGAGAAAGTTCATCCAGATGCCGTGTCTGTGGTTGTGCCTACTCCATTTCATCTTGAAGTTGCAACTGAGGTGATGTCTCGAGGTATTAATTGTATGCTTGAAAAACCAATTGCATCTTCGGTGGAAGAGGCTGATAAACTAATTGCTTGTGCTGAGAAAAATAAAGTTACGTTTACAGTTGGTCATATAGAGAGGTTTAATCCAGTCATTAAGAAACTGAAGCAGATGATCGATGATAATGCTATAGGTGATATAACCTCGGTAGTATGTAAGCGTGTTGGTGGTTTTCCTGCTGTTGAGCCAAAAACGGATGTAATTATTGACCTTGCAGTTCATGACGTCGATATAGTTAATTATCTATTAGGACAAAAACCTAAAGCTATTCATAGCCACGGATCGCGTACTCGTCATAGTAAAAAAATTGATTCAGCAGAAATATTAATGGATTATGGTAGAGCATCAGGATTTATTCAGGCTAATTGGCTGACTCCAGTAAAAATTCGTACCATTGCACTGACTGGATCGTTAGGCTATCTAGAGGCTAATTATATAACACAGGAACTTACATATTATAAACATAATATGAAAGAGATTCAGAAAGATGGATTTACTGAATTTGTTTTGCAGGTTGGTGATCCAGAAAAGCGTGTAATAAAAGTTGATTTTGAAGAGCCTTTAGCTGCTGAATTGAAAGCTTTTATGGCTAAATCTATGGGCAGGACGGCATCAATTGTTGATCCGGTAGATGCGCGCGAAGCGTTAAAAATATCATTAGAGGCTGTTGCGCCTTTTGACGTTAAATAGGAGGATAATATGAAAAGAATTTTAGTAACAGGCGCTGGTGGATCGCCTTCTGCAAACTTTATTCGATCTCTTAGGGCTGCAGATGAAGAATATTACATTGTTGGCACAGATGCTGATAAATATTATTTACAGCGTGCTGAAGTTGATGCTAAATATCTAGCACCGTTGGCAAACGACCCAAAGTACATTGATTTTTTGAATTACATTATAGAGAAGGAAAATATTGAGTTTGTACACGCCCAAAACGATGTTGAGGTTGGGTTTTTGAGCGAGAATCGAGAGAAAATTAAAGCCAAAACATTCTTTCCAGCCAAAGAAACCGTTAAAATCCTTCAAGATAAGTTTGAGTCGTTTAAACTATGGGAGAAGGCCGGCATTAAAGTTCCTAAGACTAAACTAATTGAAGGTAAGGATACTGATTTAGATGCTCTATTAGAGGAGATGGGTGGGTCTATGTGGATTCGCGCAATATCAGGAGCCGGTGGTCGTGGATCTCTTCCAGTTCACGATGTTAAGACTGCTAAGAACTGGTTAGATTTCCAAGAGAAAAATGGCTCTTGGTCTGGTAATTTTACAGTATCAGAATTGCTTGAACCAGAGACGGTTACTTGGATGTCGTTATGGAAAGATGGCGAGTTAGTTGTTGCCCAGGGACGCAAGCGCTTATATTGGGAGTTGTCAAAAATTTCTCCATCAGGTGTTACTGGTGCTACTGGAACGGGATTAACTTACTCGGATGCTGAACTTGATGATATTGCTCGTAGGGCTGTGCTGGCTGTTGATAGCAGACCAGATGGTCTATTTGGTGTGGATATGGCTTACGACAAAAATGGTGTACCAAATCCAACAGAAATTAATATTGGCCGATTCTTTACGACTCATGAATTCTTTACACAAGCGGGTCTTAATATGCCTGAAATGTTTGTTAAGCTTGGCTATGGTGAAGAGATTCCCGCGATTGATAATAACACCAATCCTCTACCGGATGGTCTAGTATGGATTCGAGGAATGGATTTCCGACCAGTTTTGTCGGATATGGGAGTTGTAGAGGAGAGTGTTGCTCAGCGTGATCGTATCCTTAAGGAAATATCATAGGTGAAAATTCTCGTTACTGGCGCATCTGGTTTTGTTGGCAGGCGTTTTTTGGAAATGGCGCCTGCCAGCTGGGAGATAATTTGTTTAGGCAGATCCAATATTGATTATGATGATGTTAAGTGGGTTGAATGCGACTTGTCTAGTAAGGAGAGCTCAAAGATAGCTGCTGATGTATTGGCTGATAAAGAATTCGACGTTATAGTCCATTTGGCGGCTTTTGTACCAAAAAAAACTATCGAAGACAGTTTAGAGAAGTGTAAAGAAGGCAATATAGATGGGACTATTAATCTTCTAACATATTTCGGCAAAAAGGCAAAAAAGATTATTATCGGCAGCACTGTAGAAGTTTATGATAAAACAAAAATTAGTGGCCCAATTACGGAAGATAATGTTGTGTCTGGTAGTTCATATTATAGTTCCACTAAGATAGCTAGCGAAGTAATTGTTCAATCATTTGCGCAAAAAAATAACAAAGAGCTTACCATTTTGCGATTTTCAATAATGTATGGCGGATATGACCCAATTGCTAGAGCTATTCCTAATTTCATTAGAGCGGCTAAGTCTGGAGATAATCTGACTATTAATGGTCCACTAGTTCTTCGCGACTATGTGCATATTGACGATGTAGCTAGTAGTATTATATGTGCAGTTAATTCGGCGGGTGCTGGAGTGATCAATATTGGGACGGGTAGGGGAGTCTCTATTAAAGAAACAGCGGAGTCAATTATTAAAAGTATGCGATCGAGTAGCTGTATAAATATTATATCCGATAGCGGTGGTTGCAATATAGTGATTGATATATCAAAGGCAGAGAGTCTACTTGATTATCATCCTAAAGTGTTCTTTCCGGATAAAATTAATGAGATGGGTGATCTCTATGAAAATTGTAAATAGAAATATATTTATAGATTTTGATGGTACTTTGGTCGATATTGCTCCTCGTCATTATAGAGTATATAAGAAGTGTGTCGAAAAAATGGGCGGCACGCCTCTTGATCGGAAGAAATATTGGGAATTGAAACGTGATAATATTTCCTGGAATGAATTATTGTTGATAAGTGGGCTTGAGGTAAATAATAGGGATGATTATCTCGAATTATTTATTGATCGCATAGAATCGTTGGAGGAATTGTATAGAGATGAGCTTTTTGTAGATAGCTTGTCTGCGCTAAAAAAGCTATCTTCGAATGACAATAAGCTATATCTACTTAGTTTAAGGCGAAACTCAGACGCTCTAGATAAGCAGATTGAAAAGTTGGGAATTGGGTGCTTTTTTGAGGAAATTTTATCAGGGCATAGTGACACAAAAGAAGGCACATTATTAAAGAAGGCAGATATAATTAAGCAAACAATAGATAATCCCGAAGACTCTATTATTGTTGGAGATACTGAAGCTGATGTTGCTGCGGCTCAGCAGCTCAACGCTACCAGTATTGCTCTTTTGAGTGGAATTCGTAGCAAGAAGTTCTTGAAATCAATGGAGCCAGACTATTTAGTTGCCGGTATTGGTGATATAGCTAACATTAATTTTTAATCTGGTAACCTATTTCTTAAAGTTATTATTTTCATTGGATACGTCGATTGTAAGGGCTGTCAACGTTAGCTGTATTCCTAGTATAAACGGTAGTACAGCTAACATTACGCTGCCTGCGGTCGGTGACTGGTGGGCGAATAACTTAACATATAACAAAAATATAGCCAACAATAGCGATATTATTAAGAAAAACATACCCGTGAATAGGAATAGTGCTACAGGATGAAAACCATATAATACATATTTGTAATAAATTCTGCGCCAGAATCCTTTCCATACGGCCTTTAGATTTCTCCAGGCTGTCGGGATTAGTTTGATGGTTGATTTTTCGTCGCCATAATGTGCTGGTACAGCATGGTCAATGACTTTAGCATTAGCTATTGACAGAGCAGTCAGCATACTAGTTTCGTAATCATAACGTTTTTCTACTATAGAAAAATCGACTTTTTCGATTATTTCACGACGCAGCCAACCGCACCCGTTAGTGATGTCTGTAATAGAATAATACCCAGTAGAAAATTTGGTGAGTAGAGATATGAATATGTTTCCAAATTGGCGATATTTTGGCATAGTTTTGAAGGCTTCTCGATGGAAAAACCTGCTTGCTTTTACGTAGTCTGCTGATTGATCTATGAAGTCATCTAACATCGCCTTTAGATATGATGAATCAAACTGATCATCTCCTGCGACTATACCGATAGCTGTTGCTTTAGTATTTTTTATTGCATGATTATACCCAGCGATAAGAGCTCCTCCAACACCTTGATTTACCTTATTGTCAACAATAATAAGCTTACTGTATTGTTTTTTTAGTTTGTTCAAGACTCCAATAGTGTTATCAGTGCTAGCATCATTAACGGCTATAATATGATCTATGTATTCTGGTATTTTCTTTATTGTTTGAGTAATCATTTTCTCTTCGTTATAACAAGGTATAACGACTGCGGTCTCTAGTTTTCTGTACATATAATCAATTATACTACAATCGTATATGCATTATGAACGAATATGATATTCTTAATAAAGATAATATGAAAAATGGTATATTTTTAAAAATCTTTTTATTTCTTGTCGTAGGCGGTATTACGCTACTAATAGACACGTCAATATCGTATATTTTATACCACAATATACATTTGCCAGCTTTTTTGGCTAGTGGTATCGGCTTTTTGTCAGGATTTGTTTTTAACTTTCCTGTGAATCGTAAGAAAGTTTTTAATCATAGTCAATATGATAGATTCTCTTTAAAGATACAAATTACTCTTTACACATTACTTAGTTTATTTAACCTAGTAGCAACCTCGTCGATTATTGCCACTTTAGTAAACTCTAACGTACTGGATATCCAATGGGCGAAAGTTGTAGTTACTGCAGTATTTGCAATTTGGAACTTTCTGGTTTTTAATTTATTTATTTTCTCAAAGAACAACGACAAAAATGTGGAAATAAAAAATGGCTTATTCTAACTAGGGATGATTTAACTAAGAATACTATATATAATACCCTAGGGTATGACAGAGCTGTGGTTGTGAATGTGGACGGATTGTCTACGAACGATGCAGCTAGTACGTGTAAGAGCTTATAGATATTTGCCGTATCCAGATTTTTTTAATGGTTCGGCAAGTATTTCTAACTGCTCCTTGGAAATCCAACCGTTTTGAAAGGCGGTCACTTCGGGTGATCCGACTATTTGTCCAGTCCTTGTTTGGATTACACGTACAAAATCTTCGGCATCGGTTAAGCTATTTATCGTGCCAGTATCAAGCCATACGTCACCGTTGTCTAAAGTCTGCACTTTGAGTTTTTTGCGATGTAGATATTCAGCGTTTACGGATGTTATCTCCAGTTCTCCTCGGTCGGATGGCTTTACATTTTTAGCAATATCTATTACATCGTTATCATAAAAATATAGACCTACCACTGCAAAATTGGATTTTGGATGCACTGGTTTTTCCTCGATGGAAACAGCTTGATTATTCTCGTTAAATTCAACCACTCCATAGCGTTCAGGATCAAGCACTTTATATGCAAATACAATGCCGCCGTCAGGGTCTGTGCACTCTTGTAGTGAATTATCAAGGGCGGCTCCGTAAAATATGTTGTCGCCAAGTATTAGTGCCACTTTATCATTGCCAATAAAGTTTTCACCAATAATAAAAGCTTGCGCTAGACCGTCTGGTGTAGGTTGAACAGCGTATTCTAAATTTATACCCCACTGCGAGCCATCACCAAGAAGTTTCTTGAAGCCATTTTGATCGTCTGGAGTAGTGATTATTAAAATATCACGAATTCCTGCTTGCATTAACGTGGTTAGCGGATAATAAATCATCGGTTTATCATAAATGGGCATCAACTGTTTACTTATGGCTTTTGTAATTGGCCATAGACGCGTACCCGATCCACCCGCTAAAATTATTCCCTTCATCATATTCTCCTTTGTGTTGTATGATTATATATCTATGATTCGACAGTATCAAGGTTAAACGGTTTTGAGACTAATGGAGGTTGTATTTTTTAGGCGTTGTTTGAGATGTATTGCCTTAGGTCTTCCTCCCAGTTACGGCTCTTAAATCCTGTAGAGTGTAGTTTATCTAGGCTCATATCGCTATTGAGTGGCCGTGGTGCAACTCCTGGCTTGTTGGCAAAATATTCTGCGGTAGTTGTATTAGAAACGATTAAGTCTTTATGATTAGATAATTCAAATATTTTTCTAGTAATATCCGCCCAAGAAGCGAGTGGTCCGTCATTTGTTGCGTTATAAGTTCCGAATGGAGCTTTAGTTGATAATAGATGGTCTATAATACGCACTAACTCACTGGTAAACGTTAAACGGCCTATTTGATCATTAACAACGGTTGGTGAGATATTTTTTTCCGCTAATCCTAGCATGGTGCGGACAAAATTTTTGCCTTCACCAATTACCCATGTGGATCGAAGTAGATAGAAGCGGTCTAATTGTTCAACTAATAGATCTCCCGCAGCCTTACTCTGACCATAGACACTAAGCGGGCTAAGTGGCTCGTCCTCTGTGTGGGGTTTTTGGGTTCCATCGAATACATAATCACTGGAAATGTGAACCATTGTCATATCATATTTTCGGCATACTCGAGTAAGGTTAGACACTGCAGACGCATTAACTTTCCAAGACGCTACGCGGCCCTCTTCGGTTTCTGCTCCATCGACATTAGTGAAGGCGGCAGCGTTAAGTATGATATCAATGTTGGACCAGTCAAAAGATTCAACTGATTCTAAGTCTGTGATATCAAGAGTGTCAATGTCAGCAGATTTGGCATTAGGGTATTGTCTTTGTAGGGCTAATCCTAGTTGTCCGTTAGCGCCAATAATGAAAATTTTATTATCGTCCATAATTTTATACCTCCATAGGAATTACATTATTTAATAGTGGATGTGCGGCATCTTTTTCGGAAATAATTGCTTGATCCTTATTGATTGGCCAGTTGATTTTTAGCTCTGGATCAAATAAATTAACAAAAGTATACTTAGCATCTGGGAACCAATGAGCATCAACTAGATATGTGTAGGCTATATTATCATCAAGTGTTTGATAGCCGTTAGCTACGCCTTTAGGGACGAAAATTGCTGTACCCGGATTAATCTCGTGCGTAAAAACTCGGCCGAAGCTATCTCCTTTACGAAGGTCACACCAAGCTCCAAAAACACGCCCATTGGCTGTTGAAATGAATTTATTCCAAGGCTCAGCATGAAGTCCACGAGTGGCGCCAGTTTTGTCATTGAAGCTGATATTGTTTTGTACGATATTAAACGACGGTAAACCTAAGGCTTCCATTTTTTCTTTTTGATAATTCTCTTTGAACCAGCCGCGATTATCGCCATGTACGGGTAATTTAATGACAAATAACCCTGGAATTGACGATTCAGTGACTGTAAGTTCATTGTAGTTAGTTGGGTCAAACATAATTATTGTCCTTGTTTTGCATAAGCTGCTTCAACGGCGTCTTTTTGGGTGCGCCACCAGTCTTCGTGTTCGCGGTACCAGTCGATAGTTTGCATTAGTCCATCGTGCATGCCAGTTTTATTGTCTGTGTATTGCGGTTGCCATCCTAACTCGCGGCGTAGCTTGCTGGAGTCCATTGCGTAGCGCATATCATGACCTGGACGATCGTTGACATGCTCGTACCAATCTTTACCTTTACCCATTAGCTCACAAATCAATTCAATCACCATCTTATTATTAACGTGATCATTATCTGCGCCAATGATGTAGGTTTCTCCTAGAACGCCTTTTTCTAGGATTAAATGAACCGCTGAGTTATGGTCATCAACATGAATCCAGTCGCGTACTTGTTCACCGGTACCATAAAGTTTTGGTTTAATATCGCTTAAGATATTCGTAATTTGACGTGGAATAAACTTTTCAATGTGTTGGTATGGCCCGTAATTATTAGAGCAATTTGAGATAGTTGCTTTAATACCAAAACTACGGGTCCAGGCACGAACTAGCATATCACTGGAAGCTTTTGTACTGGAGTAGGGACTTGATGGTTTATATGGCGTATCTTCCGTGAAGCGATTTGGATCATCAAGCTCTAGATCACCAAAAACCTCATCAGTTGAGATGTGATGTAGTCTCTTATTATGTTTTCGAATAGCCTCTAGAATGGTATATGTGCCAATTATATTTGTTTCAACAAATGGCCAGGGATTGCGTAAAGAATTGTCATTGTGACTTTCGGCAGCGAAGTGTACAACTATGTCATTTTCAGCGACTAATTTGTCTATTAATTCGGCGTCACAAATATCGCCCTCTACGAATGTAATTTGGTCAGCTACAGTTTCCAAATTAGCACGATTTCCGGCGTATGTTAATTTGTCAATAACAGTGACTTCATATTCTGGCTTGTGTTTTACGGTATAATGCACAAAATTCGAGCCAATGAATCCCGCGCCTCCCGTGACTAGCATCTTTGTCATAAGTATAGTATATCAGGTATAATAGAGAAGTTATAGAGGAGGATATTATGAAAGTTGTAATTGTTAGCGGCTATTTTAATCCATTACACGGTGGGCATTTAGATATGATCGATGCAGCTGCAAAAATGGGTGATTATTTGATTGTAGTGGTGAATAACGACAAACAGCAATTGCTAAAAAAAGGAAAAATTATCCTTAATGAAGAAAATCGACTCCGCTTAATGCGAGCATTAAAAGGCGTGGATCAGGTGATGCTTTCTATTGATGAGAATCCTCCGGTTACAGAAACCTTAGAAATGATCGCTCGGCAATATCCGGGATGTCAATTGGTGTTTGCAAATGGTGGCGATAGATCAGCACCGGAAGTTGTTCCAGAGCGTGATGTTTGCGAAAAGTACAACATCAAAATGGTCTATGGAGTTGGCGGCTCAAATAAAGCAGACTCGTCTACTCGAATTAATCAAGCTACTGGGCAGGAAAGCTAATATCAGCTTTTCCGGCCATATTTTTCATATACAGCCAAAGTTTGCTCGGCCATGCGCTGCCATGAAAATGTCTTAACATGTTTCTTGCCTTTCTTAACGAGTTCATTGCGTAATTTGTCGTCAGATAAGATGTCGTCAATTGATTTTGCTATATCCTCGACACTGAAAGGATCAAAATAGTGAGCAGCATCACCGTGGGTTTCTGGTAAGCAAGTAGCCGTGCTCGAAGCTACGGGCGCGCCGTGTAACATTGCCTCTAATCCTGGCAAGCCAAATCCTTCACTGAGCGAAGGGAAGCAATAGACAGCTGTATTTTCGTACATCCAGCGTAATTGCTCGTCTGATATAAAGCCGGTAAACACAATATTTTTAATTCCGTGCTCATTTACATATGTCTCGTGGCGAGCGTAATTACTGTCTTTTTTACCTGCCAAAGCCAGTGTTAAATCTGGATATTTTTTTTGCAACAAAGCAAATGCGTCGATTAATCGGCGCAGGTTTTTATGTGGTGTTGGTCTACCGATATACATAATGAATTTTTTACCAATCAGCTCATCAACAGGCTCATTACCTTTTGGCAACTCATCCGCAGACTCCAAAGTTACAGTAATTTTCTCTGGGTTTACGCCGGTGAATTTAATCAAATCATTTTTTACGAAGTTAGAAATCGTAATAATATGCGAAGATTTTCTGGCGACTTTTTTATTGACCCATTTATAAATTTGCTGCTTAATCCAGAAAATGACAGGATTTTTATCTGGATTCCTAAATCTGACAGTAGTCAAATCTTGCATTGTAGTGACGACTGGGCTGGAATTATACCAAACAGGCTGCTGAACCATCGCAAAATGAACTAAGTCTGGATGGAGACTTTCAAGTTGTTTTTTAAAGTCGATTTGCTCGGCAAAAGTGTATTCTTTGTAGGGACAAATGACTTTTTTAAAGCGCGGATTGCTTGGCTGCCAATCGTCGAAATCTTTTGGCTTGAGTAAAATAACATAGTTGTTTTTATTGTCAATTTTCTGCAAATAATGAATCAGCCGTTCGATGTACCGACCAGTGCTAGTTCTTAACGTTCGGGCGTCAATTACGATTTTCACGATAATACTCCTTCCATGATTTATCAACTATTTTTTTCATTGCTTTATGGAAAATTGCGGCTGAAAATTCGTTAGCTGTGGCTGAAATCTTTGTTGGTGAAACTTTTTTTCCTGGCAGTTTCTCTAAAACTTCTATTAGCGAAGAATCTGTTTGTTCAGAGAAAAACCAACCGTTTTTTTCAGGTTTTATATAATCAAGTGCGCCACCAGCTTCATACGCAACCACTGGAATGCCAGATGCCAACGCTTCAACTGGTGCAATCCCGAAATCTTCGTGTGAACAAAAAATAAACAAATCTGCTTTTTTAATATATTTTTCTCGCGTAGCATTATCGACAAATCCTAAGAAATTAGTATGTTTATCGGCGATATTTTTTAGATTATCAACGTCTGGACCTTTTCCGATAATATCTAATTGCCAACCAAGTTTCTTACAAGCTTTAATAGCAATATCAAGCCGTTTCATTGGCACAATTCGCCCCCAAATCAGACAGCGAGGTTTTTTTGGGATGGATGTTTGCTTGCGATTTTTAGCAAGTGGCGAAAAGTTCGACACGTCAATTGGCGGAAAAATAACCATACTTTTTCGTTGGTAAAACTCTTCAATATCAGCCTGAATTCCCGTAGAGTTGGCAATAAAAACATCAACTTGCTGGGCGGCGTTAAAATCTCGTTTTTTCAGTGGTCGTACTAGGGTTTTTAAGCCTAGGCGTGCCAGCCATTGCGGACGGAAGCTTGGTCGTTTGATATATTCGTCGTAGTGCCGCCAATAAAAATGCGTTGGCGTGTGGCAGTAGCAAATATGAAGCTGATCTGGTCTAGATTTGCGGACAAATTTTGCCTCGCCATTCCCCGAGCTAGAAATGATAATGTCGAATTCACTAAGGTCGAGTTTAGCGAACCACCATTGTCTAAGAAGTGGCAATAATCGTCGAATTTTTGAAAACGGCCATCGCTGTAGATAACCAGTAACGACTTTGTTGTCTAATCTTTCTCGCCACTCATCGCTACAAAAAGAAGTGTAAATTGGCGCTTCTGGATATAATTTATGAATTTCCAAAACGACTTTTTCGGCGCCGCCACCGTAAATCCAGTCATGAACTATGGCAATTTTTGGCTTACTCATTAATTATCTTTCTGGAAAATAACCAAGCAGGTTTTTAATAAAATTGTAATATCCAGCCAGAGACTCCAGTTTTGAACATAATATAAGTCAATTCGTCGACGCTCTTCAAAGCTGATACTGCGCCTGCCAGATACTACTGCAAGTCCAGTGAGTCCTGATTTGACTGCCAGCAAAACGTGTTTTTTGTCGTAGGCGCTTAATTCGTGTGGTACCAGTGCTCGAGGTCCAACTAGGCTGATGTCTCCCTTAACGACGTTGAATAATTGCGGCAATTCATCAAGGCTAAAGCGGCGAATAAATCGACCGACTGGCGTCACTCGAAAATCATGATCTAGCTTGTCGCCGTTTTTACGATATTCTTCAATTAGCTCAGGCTTACCTACCATTTGGAAAACCTCCTCGTCGGTCTTGCCATCAAACTTTGCGTAATGTGAGCGAAATTTATAGACCTTAAAAGGTCGATTATAACGAGTGAGACGTTTCTGTTGTTTACCATGCATTAAAATTGGTCCAGCTGGGTCGCTGATTTTTACAGCAATTGCCACTAAAAGCATAATTGGCGAGGCGATAATAATCCCAATTGTCCCACCTATAATATCCATAATTCGCTTAACAATTCGCCCGTAGCCCATTAGCGGCGTTGGATGAGTGTGAATTAGCGGCACAGAATCAATGATGTCGATGGTGTGCTTGGTGGTCATAATTCCGTCAAATTCCGGCGCTTGATAGAAATCCAGATAATGTTTCTGGGCAATTTGATAATGTTCGCTAACGTTTTTTGAGTCAGTTTGGATGATGACGTCAATTTTATCTCTGGTGAGCGCCGATTCTAATGACGAGCGTCGAAGCTTTTTTAATTCAATAGGAATGAATTGGGTTTGCGCAATAATTCCGCTAATCTTAAAGCCGGTTAACGGATTGGTTTCTATAAAATCAGCCAGAACGTGAGTTAAGTCACAATTGCCAATTAATATAACACGGCGCGCGCCCAAACCGCGTTTTAAGAGCTTCAGGCGAACAATATTGGCGGCGCTGCGGAAAATCATTAGTAAGATGAAGCCAATTCCGGTGGCGTAAACCGCGACAAGCTTGGCTGGGAATAATGGAGTATTAGTAAAGAACGTCACGGAAATCATAATCATAATTCCAGTTATTGACGCTAAAAGTATTCGTCCGAAGTTTCGCAATGGGTGTGTGTAAACCTCTCGGTCGTATAAGCCAAAGAAATAGAACATCACGATCCATAACGGCAGCGTCATAAAAATGGAGGTGATAAAATCCATGGCATTGATGCTGGTATGGAATGGTCTAGGATCCAGGGAAATTCGCAAAATATAGGCAATAGTAAATGCACTTAATAAAGCTAAGATATCAAGAATGACCAGAGCAATTTTGAAGTAAAAATCAGACTTTTTCCGCATAATCTCTGGGGTAATTATACAAAAATATGCCGATTATAGCAAAACAATGAATCGTATTTATAAAACTGCCAAAAAACCAGAAATGCACAAACATCGCGATGGTTAGAGATAAGATAAATTGAGCTTTAATTTTACGGATATTTTTTATGGCAAAAAATGTAATCGTCAATGGGGCGATTAGAAGAGTAAATAGTCCAACAATTCCTAAGCCGCTGAGCAATAATATGTAAAAAACGTAGACTGTTTGGTCCGCTGGGACGTTTACGTGAAGGTGTTTTTGGATGAAATTTCCAAGGTTGCCGAGCCCGACGCCGAAGAAGAACGTTCGTGGCGATGATAGCCAGGATTTTACGGCCAGGTCACTAGCGCTAAGTCTGTCGTTGGCGGAAGCTTCAACAAAACCGGCGGGCTGGAAAGAATTGTTGCTTGACGGAACGTTTTCGGCGGGTTTTGGTGATGGATTTTTGGCGACGGATTTTTGCGGAATCTTAATTTTCCCGAGAGATAATTGATCGACCATACTGACGAAGGTATTGTGTGCGATGAAGGGCGTATTGGCGTATTTAATGTTGGCTGATGAGAACAATAAGGCGAATCCGAGTAATAATCCAGCGAAGATGATTGGAAGTTTTTTACGCACAAAAGATACGTCAATTCGTTTTACGAAAGCGATTATCAATAAGGCTGTGATGGCGATAAAAATTGCTAAAAATCCGCCACGGGAGAATGTTAAAGATATGGCAATGGTTGTGAAAAATAGGCTAAATTTGGCTAGGCGAGATTTTGATTGAAAGAGCGCAAGGAAAAATGCTGGAAGTAGAGAATTGGCGAAGAATTGCGGTTCGGCGGCGAATAAATTGATTCGTGGAAATCCAAAAACGTCGGCTTTACAGCCAGCGCAAAGCGTACCAAATCCTGTTGGCTCAAAAGTGGCGACGATGAGCTGAATAATCGCTAAAATCCCAAAAACTAGTCCGCTCCATAGTCCGATTATGATGAGTTTGTGTTTTTCTGATTTTGACAATTCGCCGTAAATTAAGCCAGCAGATAATCCGACGGCGAGTAAGAATAATAGCGATAATGAATATAACGCGGTGCGCAGGCGTGCTTCTGCGAAAAATACGCCGACGGTAATGGCGATAAAAATTGCCAAAAGTCCGCCGATTAGCCATCGGTTTTTTAACAATTCTTGGCGTTTTTTAAGTAGTAATGGCAAAGAAAATAATAGTAGGATTATGGCAACGATTTGATATAATCCTACCCGCAGTGACGGAAAATCCAGAATTGATAAGCCGACACTGGGGTGCAGGGCGAAGCCGTCGCCAAAAATAATAATAGCCAGAAGCCAGAATCGAACGTCGTTAATGTATTTTTTTACCATATTTTAAGTATAGCGTATGGTGTATACTTTAGATATGAAACTGACGAAAAAGCAAAAAATAATGTTGGATTTTATCGATGGATTTATAAAGGGCAATGGCTATAGTCCGACGCTTCGGGAAATTATGCGCGCTTTGGGCTATAAATCCGTATCAACAGTGGCAAAACATGTTGATAATTTGGTGGCTGCGGGATTTTTAGAGAAGCAGGATGGCGAAGTTAGATCTTTGACGCTGAGTAGTGAGAAAAAAGAAGTTTGGTGGCAGAATTTAGCGAAAGAAATTAAGAAGAGAGAAGTAAAAGACGACGAAAAATCACGCTCGGAAGTGGAGATTTTAAAAAAAGCATTGGAAATTGTCCGTCAGTAACTTTACAACTATTCAAAAACTCGCTATAATACAAGACATATTCCGGCATAGCTCAGTGGTAGAGCGGTTGGCTGTTAACCAATAGGTCGCTGGTTCGAGCCCAGCTGCCGGAGCCAAATCGAATTTTAAGACTTCAACAAGTATAGTTGAGGTCTTTTTATTGTCTTTGCAGTTATATATTTCTAATAACGCGGAATAGATGAGATAATAATGACCATGAATAACACTTATTGTGATGGCATGTGGGCTAGATTTCTTTCTAGTCAATGTTTACGGGATGATTTTAAGAGCGGTCCAAAGAGTAATGATTTAAAGGATATTTTTAACTTTGCTACAATTTCGGCGGAGAGCGCTGAAGATTTTGAGCAGCGATTTCCAGTGATTGCGCATATTGATCTTTATAGACACACTGCTGTAGACGGCTACTCATATGTTCGGCTAGTAGAGAATGAATTGCCAGAGATACGAAAGTTAGCGGAAGAGAGACAAGAGGTTGACATTGTTAAGCAGATAGATGATTTGATGAGGTTTATAGAGTTGGGTGTTAATGGCGTAGATGGCGATGTAGTTTTATTAGTCTTTGATGGTATGTAAAACAATAAAAGCCAACTTCTCAATAAAAAAATTACCACCTCATCACGGGGTGGCAATTTTATGTAGTTGCAGGTTATCGTAGAATTAATAGTCCTGCAGCAACTAATGCTAGAGTGGCGATAACACCTAAGAAGACATTAAATCCTGTGTTTGCGAGTAGACCACTTACAGTATTCTGAGGCTTATTAGCTGGATTATGAGCGGCAGCTGACGGATTTCCAGGCTGAGGTTGAGGTTGAGGCTGTGGCTGTGGCTGTGGCTGAGGCTGAGGCTGTGGCTGAGGTTGAGGTTGAGGCTGTGCTGCCCTAGGGATTGCTGATGTGTCAATAGCCAGAGTACCGCTAAATGTAGCTGAAGCTGTTCCGAGTGTTACGCTTCTGGTCCAAGAGGTATTCAGGATAGGGGATGCTCCGTTTGCTGGCAGTGATATTAGCTGAATATTTCCAGGAGTTGCCGTGCTGTTAATAACGTCTGCTGAGTTGGTCACGGGAATTACGCTTCCTGTCAAACCTTTCAATGGTGAAGCAAATGATTTGTCGGTAGGTTTAATACTAGGCTGCTGATCTTCAAGATTTAGTGAAGTTAGGGAAGTCAGTCCAGCCAGTGGGCTTATATCTGTAATCTTGTTTTCTTTAAGTGACAGAGTCTTTAGAGAGGTTAGTCCAGCTAGTGGGCTTAGGTTTGAGATTGAGTTATGGTTTAATGACAAATTCTTAAGGTTTTTGGCAGCTTCTATTCCGGTTAGGCTGGTAATGTTTGAATTGTCCAGGTTAAGATCTGTCAATTTTTCCAGCTCTACGTCAGTAATTTTTTGATCTGTTGCACGAGTTGTACCAAGTTTTTCTCCTAGTTTTTCATTGAGCAACTTGCGCAGTTCCGTATCTTTTAATTCAACCTCTTTAGGTTCTCGCTTTTGATATACACGAACGTAGTCGACTGACATAGTTGCTGGGAATGTACTTGGTTCTTCTGCTACTACATTGTAAGCATTGGACCACTTGCCGCCAGGACCGTCGATATAATTTCCACCAATTGCCATGTTTAGTCGCAAGAAGAATGGTACGTCAAATGGTCCGTGTGGTGTGTTTGCGGCATTTGGTTGACCAAACCCTTCGACCGTGTGATAGCTCTTTCCGTCAATAAAATATTCCAATTTTCCTTCAGTCCATTTTACTCCATATGTATGCCAGTCGGTGGTATTTGAAAAGCCCGCAGGTAGATCTGTTTTGTGGCTATTCTTGTGCATTTTATTAGTTGTGGACTTTCCCCAGTGTGCATCTGCGGCAGCATAATCCAAATCAGAACCTTTTGTCTCTACGATGTCGATTTCGCCATTCATAGGCCATCCATCACCGTATCTTTTTTCGTTAGGACTCATCCA
The DNA here is from genome assembly GCF_021222645.1 of Candidatus Nanosynbacter sp. HMT-352. Lineage (NCBI taxonomy): Bacteria > Bacillati > Minisyncoccota > Nanosynbacteria > Nanosynbacterales > Nanosynbacteraceae > Nanosynbacter > Candidatus Nanosynbacter sp. HMT-352. The sequence continues at coordinate 596,614 of NZ_CP089520.1, read as the reverse complement.
AAATGCTGGCCAAGTACTCTTATTATTTGGCATTTTTATACGAGCTTCAAAGTATCCGTAAGTCCAGGCTTTTTTATCCTTTGTTTCTACAAATCCAGAAGTAAAATCTTTATTTTTGCCCTTATTGCAGGTTATACCTGGCTTATGTAGACCAATTAGATTTAAGCTGCCTCCGCTAACGTTTATGTTTTCTGGGGAATCTTTATAGCACCCTTGAACCGCACTAGCATTCCATCCTCCTACGTATGGAGACCATACATTCGTGTCTAATGAATCTCCATTAAACTCATCTGACCAAACTTTCTCGTATTCACTATCTGTTGGCGGATATGGACTTCCTGCGCCTTTAGCGTTATCTATAGGCAGGGCGACTAACGACCCACCGATAATAACTGCAGCGGTCATTAATCCAGCTACCGCCTTAAGTCTTGTATTCAAAAAACGTTTTTTTATTAACATTTTTTATCTCTCCCAATATTTTGATATTTAACATCACTATAACAATAAGCGGAATAAAAGTAAAGCTTAGTGTATAGTTATTTTAACAACAGAATTATAGAGGTGTCGAATACTAAAGTTTCAGGTTGAAATAAAAAATTGCCACCCCATAATGAGATGACAATTTTTCTGTAAGCGCCTAAGCTAATTAGCGATTAATTGTTAGGCTTATTGATTTTAGAGACTTGATATTAGAGAGTGCTCTTAGATCAAAGACAGAGTTATTTTTAAGGGATAGAGACTTAAGATTATTAGCAGCCTCTAATCCTGTTAGATCATGAATTTTTTCTGCTTCTGATATGTCGTCAGCTGCATCTAAGTTAAGATCTGTCAATTTTTCCAACTCTACGTCAGTAATTTTTTGATCGTCTTTACGATTAGTATTAAGTTCTATAGCTAATTTTTTATTAAGTTGAGCACGTAAATTATTATCTGGCACGTTGACTTCCTTGGCTGTTCGCCTTTCGTATATGCGAATGTAGTCAATTGACATAGTTGCCGGGAATGACTCTGGGTGTTCAGCTAGAGCGTTGTAGGCGTTTGACCACTTGCTACCATTGCCATCAATATAGTCGCCGCCGATTGCCAAGTTGAGTCGTAGGAAGAATGGCTTGTCAAACGGACCATAAGGTGTATTTGCCGCATTTGGCTGACTAAATCTGTTGATTGTATGGAATTTCACGCCGTCAATGTAATATTCCAATTTTCCTTCAGTCCATTTTACTCCGTAAGTGTGCCACTGAGTGGTGTCTTTAAATCCAGCTGGTAATTTTTTACCTTGAGCATGCTTCTTGTATCCTGGCGAGATTCCCCAGTGTGCATCTGCTGCCGCGTAATCTAAGTTAGAACCCTTAGTCTCTACGATGTCAATTTCACCACTGCGAGGCCAACTACCGTACGCAGATTCGTTAGGACTCATCCAAAATGCTGGCCAAGTACTCTTATTATTTGGCATTTTTATACGAGCTTCAATATATCCGTAGGTCCAAAATTTTTTGCCCTTCGTTTCTACGAATCCAGAGGTGAAATTGCCGCTTTTTTCATTGCCACTACACTTTTCGCCCGGCTTGTATAGTCCAACTATATTTAGGTTGCCGTTTTTGACATTGACATTCTCTTCTCTGTCTCTATAGCAACTTTGAACATGATTTGCGCCCCATCCACCACTGCGCACTTTCCAGGATTCTCTGTCTAATGATGTGCCGTCAAACTCGTCGCGCCAAATAGGTTCTGTGTTCCAATGAGCACTATCATTTAGTGGATAATCATCACTGACGACACTTTTAGCTTGTCCAGTTGGCAAGGTAAGTAGTGATCCACTGATAACTAATCCAGCTATCATTATGCCGGTTAATATTTTAACTTTTGTATTTAAAAAGCGTTTTCTTATTAACATACACTCCCCTAAATTTAATACTAGATGCCAATTATAACAACAAGCACAATAAAAATAAAAGCAAACTTAATCAATTTACAGCAAAATTAAAGTTTTCTTATTTATTATGAAGCTACTATCAACAGAAGAAAGGATTGTTATGAACAAGATTCAAGCAAAAGAAGTTAATTTAACAACAAATGAGGCGTTAATTTTACAACAAGTATATGAAGATGGTGGCGACGATGCTACGATTCTAGCTGGGCAGGTTGGTCTATCGCGGCGAACGGCAATGAATGTTCTGGTGGATCTGCGACGTAAAGGATTAATGGCAATTGATCAGGCGTATGGTGATGCTTGGGTGAAGCTGACGGTACGAGGTAAACGTTTGGTTCAACGAATTTGGCCAGAAGCTCAAGCGATGGCTATGACGGTGTAATATTGCTGGTAAAATGAGAAGGATTTATAATAGTAAATGTGAGAATTTTATTAATTGAAGATGATATTGCAATTTCTCGACTGTTAAAAGAAGGCTTAGAGGATGAGTCTTACGCGGTTGATGTAGCACACGATGGCAGTGAAGGCTATCGAACCGCTGTCGCCGATGAATATGATGTTATTATTTTGGACATAATGTTACCAGGAATGAATGGCTATGAAGTTTGTCGAGCCCTGAGGAATGACGGTAATAAAACGCCGATTTTAATGTTGACTGCGCGTGATGCAGAACGTGATATTGTTGAAGGTTTGGATACCGGTGCTGATGATTATTTGGCTAAGCCGTTTAGCTTTGATGTACTATTGGCCCGCATAAGGGCGCTACTTCGTAGACCGAATGAGAAATTAGAGGAAATTCTTCAGGTAGGGGATTTGAAACTTGATCCAAGTCTGAAAAAAGTTACGCGAGCTTCTCAGGAGATTAACTTGACCGCTAAGGAATATGGTGTTCTGGAATATTTAATGCGAAATAAAGGTAAGGTTTTATCAAAAGAACAAATCATATCACACGTTTGGGATTTTGATGCGGATGTATTGCCGAATAATGTCGAGTTATTTATTATGTTTTTGCGACGAAAAATTGATAAGCCGTTTAAGTCGAAATTAATTCACACGGTTTCTGGTTTTGGCTATAAATTGGAGGAAAAATTGTGAAGCAGAAGCGCGTCCAGCGATTAGCATTAAGTTATTTGACCGTAATTATGACGCTGTCAGTGTTGTTCAGTGGAATTATTTATGCCGTTACCTCGACGCAACTTAACCGAGAATTGCCACCTGACGATCATATTAAGCAATCTGCGGATATTGAAGATCAATTTCATCATCGGTTAGAGCGACGCGACAATGAAACGCGTGAAATGGTGGTAATATCTTTAATTGCGTTAAATGGTGCGATGTTGGTGTTCGGCTATTGGTTGAGCCTAGTGTTGGCACGAAGAACGCTGGCGCCAATTGAACGGTCAATTGAACAGCAAGCCCAATTTGTATCTAATGCTAGCCACGAGCTAAGAACTCCGTTGGCAGCGTTGCTTTTGAGCAATGAAATAGCGATGCGTAAGCGTGTGCTGACCGACGAAAAAGCTCGTCAGGTTTTGGGCCAAAACGTTGAGGAAATTAAAAAACTGACTAACCTTAGCAATTCGTTGCTGGATTTGGCGAAGTCGGAAAATGCTTTGGGCAGTCCAGAGTCAATTGATATTTCTGAAATTATTAAAGAAATCATAGGGCAATATTCTCAGGTTGCAAAAGCAAAGCAAGTTAAGATTTTTCGTAATATTCCAGATGGTCAAAAAGTAACTTTGCAAGTAAATGCGGTTCGTCAGATTTTATCAATTTTGGTGGACAATGCTATTAAATACGCGCCGCAAAAGGTCGGTGAGGTGAAGATTTGGGTCAGACTGAATAAAAATTCTGTGGAATTTATAGTTAAAGATAACGGACCGGGCATTTCGTCAAATGATCAAAAGCATATTTTCGAGAGATTTTATCGTGCAGATGCAGCACGGACTCGGACCGACGCGTCGGGTTATGGTTTGGGGCTGGCAATTGCTAAAACCTTGGCGGATTGCTGCGGTTACACTATTCGCATCAAAAGCAAGCCGTCAGCTGGCGCAGAATTTATACTAGTCATTCCAAAGTAATAACAGATAGAATATGCTATAATTTACGCATGGAAACATTGCCAGATCACGATAAATTATTAACCGACAGAGCCTTACAGTGTGCGGCGACGGAGCTAAACGTTGATTTATCTGAATTACGGATCACGCCAGTAAGTGGCGGCTTTTCGCTTAATCGTCGAGCGTTAGTGTCGTCTGGTGATCGAACGATTTTCGTTAAAGAAGTTGATGCTAATTTATTGTCGGATAAGGGTGAGCGGGAACTAGGCTGGCTAAAAAAAGATTATGCAGTAACGCGTTTGTTGCAGAAAACTTATCCGCAATATGTTGCTGATTGGACTGAATTGGCCGATGATGGTCACGTGCTGATGACGAGCAGTTACGCTTCGTCAGACGGGTGGTTATGGCAACCTCCGACGGATAACTCTGTCGCGGAACGTTATATTTCGACGGTGATAACCGCGGTTCGCGAGTTGGAAAAAATAAAATTGCCGCAGGAGCTAATTGAAGAATTGCAACTACAACCATTTGTGGCGAGAGAGCTTGGCTTAGATGATGGGATTGATCAGATTATTGCTGATGCTGATATTCGTCGTCGGTTGATTGATAATTATCAAAAACTATTGCCAAATCAGTTGGAGATTAATAAGCGGCGTTGTCAGGCTATAATTGAGCTGTTAGAAAAGCGCGATGAGTTGATTGATATTTCGGTGCGCGCTAAAGAATTTGCCAAGCAGACGGAAGATTGCTTTAATCATTCGGATGTTCGTAGTGATAATTTGGCATTTAATCCGCAAACTGGCGAGTTGAAGTTGGTTGATTGGAACTGGGCTTCCTATACACCCCAGGGATCTGGTGCGACAGAATTTCTGGTTGATATGGCGCGCCATGGTCATGACGTAACGCCGTGGCTGGGTGAGTTGAACGCGGAAATGCTGGCGTCATTTGTCGGATTTTTCCTTACACGTAGCCTCAAACCACCGCTCAAGCCGGGTGATAATCTTCGTCAAATGCAGGCGTTATCAGCGGCTGTTGCTTACGATTTGCTGCAATCTATGTAAAGAAATCATAAATGTAAATAATACAATGTACTTTCATTGACAGACGCTATATATCGCGTGTATATTCAATATTAAGCACTACATATGGTGTTTTAGAAAATAAATAACGTTTTTTTGCAACACGCACCCACTGGAGAGGTTGGGCTAGTTTGCTATTTTTATAAACAAGGAGGGGGAATGTATAAATCAATTAAAAAACGCGATGGTCGAACTGCTAAATTTGATCGGAAAAAAATTGAAAAAGCAATTGAAAAAGCAGGACTGGAAACTGGTGAGTTTGACGTCGCTCAAGCAATTGAATTGACCGACAAGGTTTTGGGCGTTTTGGAAACTCGTAACCAAAAGCGTCTACCAAGTGTTGAAGATATTCAGGACATTGTTGAGGATGCGTTGATTGACTCTAAGTTTAAGAAGACTGCAAAGGCGTACATTATTTACCGTGATCAGCATAAAAAATTGCGCGAAATTACCTCTAATGCACACGTTGATTTGATTGATAAATATCTGGAAAATTTGGACTGGAAAGTTAATGAGAACTCTAATATGGGCTACAGTCTTCAGGGTTTAAATAATTATGTTTCAGCGGAAATTACGAAGACTTACTGGCTGGATAAAATTTATACATCGAAGATTGGGCAAGCTCATAAAGAAGGCGACTTGCACATTCACGACCTTAACTTGCTAAGCGTTTATTGTGTCGGCTGGGATTTGACTGACTTATTACAAGAAGGATTTACTGGTGTTGCTGGTAAGGTTGCCTCTAAGCCAGCTAAGCATTTCCGATCAGCACTTGGTCAAGTTGTAAACTTCTTTTACACATTACAGGGCGAAGCGGCTGGTGCTCAAGCTTTTTCTGATTTTGATACACTATTAGCACCGTTTATCCGCGCCGACAAATTGAGCTATGAAGAAGTAAAACAGGCTATTCAAGAATTCGTCTTTAATGTTAATGTGCCGACTCGTGTTGGCTTTCAGACACCGTTTACTAACATTACACTTGACCTTGAATGTCCAAAGCATATGGCAGATAATCCAGTGATTATTGGTGGCGAAATGCAGGACACGACATATGGCGAATATCAAGAAGAAATGAATATGCTAAACAAGGCTCTGCTGGAGGTTCTTTCTGAGGGCGACGCTAACGGTCGAGTCTTTACCTTCCCAATTCCAACGGTCAATATCACCAAGGATTTCAACTGGGATAATCCAGTGATTGAAAGTTTGTGGGAGGCTAGCGCTAAATACGGCATTCCGTACTTCTCAAACTTCATTAATTCTGACATGGATCCAGAAGATGCGCGCTCGATGTGCTGTCGATTGCGTATTGATAATCGTCAATTGGAATATCGTGGCGGCGGATTATTTGGCTCAAATCCAATGACTGGTTCGGTTGGTGTGGTGACAATAAACTTGCCACGACTGGCGCTAAAATCCAATAACGAGAAAGAGTTCTTTAAGGGCTTGGCTGAACTTATGGATATGGCAAAGGACAGCCTGGAAACCAAGCGCAAAGTTTTGGAGCGATTGACCGACGCTAATTTGTATCCGTACACCAAGTTTTATTTGCGAAACATTAAACAGCGTTTCAATCAATATTGGAAGAACCATTTTTCAACCATTGGTTTGATCGGCACGAACGAGGCGGCGCTTAATTTGCTGGGCGTGGATATTGGCACGGAAAAGGGCAAGGCTTTTGCTGAGAAAACTCTTGATTTTATGCGTGATCGTTTGGTGGAGTATCAAAAGGAAACTGGCAATAATTACAATCTTGAGGCAACGCCAGCTGAAGGCACAACTTATCGATTGGCACAGCTTGATAAAGCCAGCTTCCCGGATCGAGCGCATTTTGCTAATGGAATTGGTGCGGAAGTTAAATGTCCGTTCTATACCAACTCAAGTCACTTGCCAGTTAATTACACGGACGATTTGTTTGAATTGATGGATCTTCAGGACAATTTGCAAACCAAGTACACGGGCGGCACGGTGATTCACTTCTTCTTAGGTGAGCGTATGGACGATCCGCAAACTTTGAAAAAATTGGTGAAAACGATTTGTGAAAATTACAAATTGCCATACTTTACGTTCAGTCCAAGCTTCTCAATTTGTAAGAATCACGGCTATATTGTTGGTGAGCATCCAGAATGTCCAAAGTGTGGAGAAACAACTGAAGTTTACTCACGTGTGGTTGGTTTCTTGCGTCCAGTTTCTCAATGGAATAAGGGTAAGCAAGCGGAATTTGAAATGAGGGAACGTTATGACAATGCCGCCGAACACCAGCGACTTAGTGCCGTCGCGGCAGCTTAAGGTATCAATTGGTGGAATTCAGAAGCTGTCGCTCGTGGACTATCCAGGGCATGTGGCGGCAGCTCTGTTTCTCTCTGGCTGTAATATGCGGTGCGGTTATTGTCATAATCCTGAATTGGTATTACCTGAACGATTGGCGCCGAGCCTTCCAGTTGATGAAGTGATGATATTTCTAAAATCACGAGTTGGTCGACTGGATGGCGTAGTGATTTCTGGCGGTGAGCCAACGATGAGTGAAGATTTACCCGAGCTTTGTCGGATGATAAAAAAGCTTGGTTTTGATATTAAATTAGATACCAACGGCACACATCCAGACATAGTTCGCGGAATGGTCGAAGAAGGACTGATTGACTTTATTGCGATGGACGTGAAAGGTCCGCTGGAAAAATATGTTGAAATTGCGGCACGACCGATTGATTTGGAAGCGATCAAGGAGAATGTTCGGTTCATGATTGATTCGGGAATTGATCACGAATTCCGTACGACGATTGTCCGCGAGCAATTGGAAGTCGGCGATTTTGAGAAGATTGGCGAGCTAGTTAAGGGTGCGAAGAGATTTGCTTTGCAGCATTTTCGCACTGGCACGACAATTAGTCCAAAGTTTGCGAATTACCACACTTTTACTGACGAAGAATTTAGAGAAGCTCAGAAAATAATGGAAAGGTACGTTGGAGAATGCGTGATTCATTAGAGGTTGAAATTGTGCGCGTCCGTCAGGAAAATCCTGAGGTGAAGACGTTATATTTTGCGCGACCGTTCGACTTTACCACCGGACAATATATTACGGTTTTTATTGATGGTAGCAGCGTGCGTGAAGGGAAGGCTTATAGCATTTCTTCTACTCCTGACGATGAGCTAATATCAATTACTGTGAAGAATGTTGGTGGTGAATTTTCTAGCTATTTATGTTCACGGAATGTTGGCGATAAATTACAAATTAGCCACGCTTATGGCGATTTTAATCCGCAAACAGAAAGTCCTTTGGTTGGAATTGCTGCGGGCTGCGGACTTAGTCCAATTTGGAGTGTTATGGCAAGTTCTAGTCAGCCGACGTTTTTATATTTTAGTCAAAAATCGCCAGAATATATGGTTTTTGAAAATGAGCTAGCGGTGTCAAATATTAAAGTGAAGAAGTTCAGTACTCGCCAGCAAGTTGAAGAAAAAGATGGTTGGTTTAACGGTCGATTTGATATAGAAAAAATTGTTCACGAAATACCAGAAGATGCGCATTTTTTGGTCTGTGGAAGTTTGCCGTTTGTTAGAGATGTTTGGCAAAAATTATTCGCCGCCGGTGTGAGCGAATTGAAAATTTCAACGGAGACTTTTTTTGAGCAATGAACGAAGGTTTGGCAAATGGAGCGGGCGATTTTAATGTTTTCTCGGCGTTGGGTGATGTTAATTTTCAGGATTTATCTTCAGAAATTGATGATGATGCGACTGAATTAAATTTGGTAGAAGCGGTTGCCAGCGGTGAGAAAATTGATACGTCATTTGCCGAAGAAAATGAAGTGGAAGCAACAGAAGAATGTTTGGACGCTGAAAGACGATTGGAAATTTGTCAAAACATAGTGAGCGCGGCGTGCGCCAGTTGCGCTGCGGCGGGAAACTGTCCAATACTAAGGATGCGAAATTTTGCTGAAGATAATTTACAGAAGACAACAGAAGAACGTAAGAGCTATTTATCTGACTTAATGAATGATGATTGTGATTTTGTTGTTGCTGGATATGTCAGTGTCGATAATAAAGAGAAGCCATCTGAGTCGATTGAAAAAGATAGTCCATCAGAAAATGAAAAAACTGAATCCGTATCAGAAAAACCTGCGGTTAAGTTGGAAGTGAGCGACAATGACGCGTCGATACGCATGTCGGCAGAAAGTAATGAAGTGAACAAATCGACGGATGATGAATGTTTGAGTAGTGAGAGTGCGTCGTCGGAAAATATTCCAAGCGCGGAAATAATCAAAGAAAATATCCCGCCGAAAATTAATGAAGAGTCGGACGAGACCGAGGTGGCTAATCAAATTAACTTGATGGACTCGGAATCTGTCGATGAAAAAATAGATATGTCTTCTGAGAATCAAGCTCCGGCTGTTGATAAAGAAGATGAATTGCCGAGAGAATTACCTATAAAGAAAGATAGCTATATAGGAGATGAAAACGATATAAACTCTGCACCGATTTTTGAAGATTCTACTCTGAAGAAAGGTTTGGCTGAGAAAGTTATTTCTAATGAGTCAAATTTTTCGCCTGTGCGTGATTTTGTTCAAGTCAATAATGAAATTGATGTGGTGGATAATAATTCGCCAGCTGAGATCAAGTTGAGTGGTGAGGCTGTATGTAAAAGAACTGAATCTGTTGAGTTGATAGAAAATAAGAAGGATTTGCCAATTTTATCTCAACGTGATTTTGAAGAGCGTGAAGTATGTTTCGAAGATTCAGAGAATATTGCCATGGACGAAGATTTTGACAATTGTATTGTCGTAAATGAAACAGATAATATAGCAGATGATTTGGGTGATTGCGTAGAATTGACTGAAGAATGTAGCGAATTGGTCACTACATATAATTCATCTGATGAAAAAGCTAGTTATAATTGTGATGAAGATGACACCAATAATACAAATATATCCGGCGTTTATTCAGGGATTTGGGCTGACGATAGCCCATTGAATCCGGAAGATGATAAGACTTCGAACGTCAGCTATAATTCTAGCGTACTTTCTGGGCTGATAGCATTAGTTGGTTCGTTGGCGGTTAGAATTGTCTTCAAGAAACAAGAAGGATTGTGCAAGTAGATATATAATAAGCGTATGAATGATAAAGAAAATACTATTAATGTCGCTCGTGCCATTATTCGCATTGGCGACGCCGCTGAAAAAGCCAAAGATTATGGTTTGTTGAAGTCGCTAGAGGAAATGGTTGATCAGTTGACTCGACATAACGTTAAAGACGCTGAGGTTGATATGCAGTTGTTGTTGGAGTATGTTAAGTCGTTGAACGATTGTGAATATTGCCGAGAATCTAACGGCGAGATGAGCACTGCCGATTTGGTAGATGAAATAAATCGACAATTAGCGCGTCTTAGTCAGGAGCAAGTGGATAATTCTAGTAAATTGGCTTTGGAATTTGAGCCGACAGTTCATTTAGTGACTGCGAATTATGCCAAGGATGAGAATGGGACGACTTCTGGCGTATCAATAGCTTTGGTTTTTAATAGAGATGGCTCAGTAAGTGCACCGCGTGATCATTTCTTGAATGCGGAATTGCTTAATTATTTTAATGATAAACATCAGGTCAATTATAAATTTATTGAAGATGATTTACCGCTGAAACTTCAGGATTATCAATTAGTTGCGGGAACGGCGGAAGTGCGAGAAATTTTGCCACGGGAATTGGAAGTAATAGATTTTTAAGGTTTTATGAAAATCTCCGTACACATTAAACCAAACTCTCGCCATCGTGAGGAAGTTGTGAAAAATGACAATGACACATTGACGGTTTATGTCAAAGCTCCAGCAATTGAAGGTCGAGCCAACGCGGCGGCTATTAAATTATTGGCAAAACATTTTAAGGTTGCGTTGTCTAAAGTTAAATTAGTGCGCGGTGCAACTTCAAAGTATAAGATATTTGAGATTGATTAAGTTTACGGATAAACGGAGCCCGGTGTCATATTGCCGATTAAATTTTGTACCGTTACGAATGAATAGCCTTGTTGTTTGAGTGAGTCAAGAATGCAAGGAACGGCATTTACGGATGTCTGATGAATATCGTGCATTAAAATCACAGCTCCGTTGTGAGCGCCAGCGACAGCCCTTGAACAGACTATCTCACTATTACGATCAGCCCAGTCGCGTGTATCGACAGACCATAGAATAGACGACATTCCACGTTGACGGAACTGCTCCAAAACTGTCCGATTAAACGCGCCATATGGCGGACGTATGATATTTGGCTTGATGCCGACTGCTTGTTTTATGGCATTATTTGTTTGGTCAATTTCGCTAGATAGTTGCTCTGTTGAAATCTTATTTAACTCTGGATGCGACCAAGAGTGGTTGCCTAATTGATGCCCGCGCGACTGCATACGACGTAACGTGTTGGCGCGTGCTGAAACTTTGCTTCCAATTAGGAAAAATGTCGCCTTGGCGTCGTACTTATCTAATATGTCCAATAATTTTTCAGTGTATGGTCCAGGTCCGTCGTCAAAAGTTAGAGCAATTGTTTTATTTGCGACGATAGGTGTTGGAGCTGCAGGTGCTGGTTTTGGTTTTTCTGCAGGTTTGGGGATGTTAGCGAATTTTCTCGCCGTTGGGTTTTGTAGATATTTAGAGACGGAGGAAATTGGCACGGTAATTGTCAATTCGCCGTAAGATGATGGTAGTAGCGACGCCTGACCAAGCGGCCAAGCCAGTGCATTGCCGTCGTTGGTGATGATAAAGTTAGACAAAGCTTCTTTATTTATGATTTCGTTCAGGTCAATTTCTGGCTGTTGGCGCTGTTTGATGGTCTGAGAAATGCTATTTTTGGCAGCGGATATGATTGCTTCGGCGGCTTCATCAGATTGTTCAGTAAAATCAGTCAAGCTGACGACTTCGCCAGATTTTTTGTCGAAAGTCCAAAATTGCGTCACTGATGCTGGATGTGCGCCGTTCATATCCTGCTTAATATTGACGACAATCGACAGTGCTTCTGAAGTGTTGTATGTGACTTGATAGCTAATCGTTTCGGTCATTGGCTTGTCAAATACTGTCGCCAGTAAAACCGTATTTTGAAAATCGCGATCAATTTTATCAATCGACTCGCTAATTAAGCGATTAATCTTTTCGTTTTCCGTGATCGGATATTCAATTGAAACTTTTTCCCGTTTGTTATCTCTGGTGACGAACTTTGAGCGAATGCCAGAATATTTCGAATCAGCAAAATAATACTTTTCGTCAGATGGCGCAGTCGTTTGTCGCGAGTGTGATTGATTGAGGAAATATATCCCAAATAGCCCTGCCAAAAATAGCAATATCAAAAACGGTATGATAATAAATAGCTTTTTCGATTTTGGTTTTGCTTTTTTTCTCTGAATGCGCATACTATAAGTATAGCACTAGTACTTTGGTTTTGTTATTATTGATAATAAGTAGAGACTAGCTTGATCAAAATTACAACAGAGAGGAATTTACGAAGTGGAACTTGAGCCAATTATAAAAGTCGATAAACTCGTTAAAACTTATGATGGAGATAACGTGGTCGACGGCGTGTCGTTTGAAGTTAAAAAGGGCGAGATATTTGGGATTCTTGGTCCTAACGGCGCGGGCAAAACAACAACGTTGGAAATGCTGGAAGCGCTCAGACCAATTGATGGCGGCGTGGCTACAATTGACGGCATAGATGTCGCTAAGAAACCTAAGGATATTAAGAATATAATTGGTATTCAGCTTCAGTCGACGGCTTTTTATGATAAACTGACTTTGCGTGAACAATTGAAAATGTTTGGTAGTTTATATGGTCGAACAGTTGATACTGAGGCGCTGCTTGCTAAGGTTCAGTTGACAGAAAAGGCTAAGAATTACGTCGAGCAGCTTTCTGGTGGTCAAAAACAGCGTTTTGCGATTGCTTCGACATTGGTTAATAATCCAAAAGTGTTGTTTCTGGACGAGCCGACCACGGGGCTTGATCCGCAGGCGCGTAGAAATTTATGGGACTTGATTAAGGAAATTCGCGACGAGGGAATTACGATTCTCTTGACGACGCATTATATGGACGAGGCGGAATTATTGTGTGATCGTCTGGCAATTATGGATAGCGGTAAGATTATCACAATTGATACGCCGCATAATCTCATCCAGCAATTATTGGCGCGCGGTTTTAAGAAGGAACAAGTTGTCGAGCAGGCCAACTTGGAAGACGTGTTTATTGATTTAACAGGAAAGGCAATTCGGGATTAACATGAAAAAATATTGGATTGGAATATTCGGGCAAGTTCGCGCTCAGCAAAAGCGTTTCGTTCGAGATAAAATGGCGTTATTTTTTACCTTTCTTTTTCCACTGATTTTTCTATTAGTGTTCGGGTCAGTTTTTAGCAATAATTCTACCAGTTTTGATATTGCAATCATCAATAATTCACAGACGGAATTTGCTAAAAGTTTCGTTAAAAACGCCAAAGAAAATTCGAAGGATTCGATTCTCAAAATTAAGGACGTTAAAGATATGAATGACGCGCGCGAAAAAATGAAGCGGTCGGAGCTTAATGGTATTATTGAGCTTCCAAGTGATTTTGGTGCGATAAAAAATAATGGCAATCATCCTATTCCAACAGGCACTGTGAATGTTATTTACTCTAAGGGTTCTGAACAAACAGGCGGCGCGTTGGTAGCAGTGATGAATCAAATTACCAATAACATCAATAATCAGATGGGCCAACCTGAAGCTCCGCTTAAAGCTGTTGGTAAAGCGATTGGTGATGAGCAATTAAAATCGTTTGATTACATATTTACGGGGCTATTAACTTTCAGCTTGATAAGTATGGGTATTTTTGGCCTAGCTAATCAAATGCCGGCTGAAAAGAAGCGTGGCTCGTACCGACGCTTACGTGCAGCGCCGTTTACTTCTGGTCAGTTGATTATCTCTACAGCAATTCACTATACGATTATTTCCTTGCTTAGCTTGATCATGATGGTTGTTGCTGGCACTTTGATATTTCACTTTAATATGCGAGGCGATTGGGCACTGTTTGTGGCTATATCTGTATTATCAGCATTCATGATGGTGGGAATAGGGCTATTGATTGCTGGCTGGTCGAAAAACGAAGATCAGTCTTCCGCATTAAGCAATTTGATTTCTTTTCCAATGATGTTTCTGTCTGGCACATTTATCCCACTTTATCTATTTCCAGAATGGTTGCGAAGCGTTGCTCAATTTGTTCCCATAACTCCAATCACGGATGGTTTTCGGCTAATTATGACTGAGCACGCAAGTTTTATGGAAGTCTTACCACAATTTGGAATTATCGCGGCTTGGACTTTTGCTGTCTATTTCTTAGCCATTAAGCTATTTAGGTGGGAATAACTATCCAAGGATAGTGAAATAAATAGAAAAACGTCATGCTCACTATAGGCGGATACTTGATATTTTTGACAATGGGAGTTGTTTAATTCCGCGCGATAAATCAAATAATTATTCTATGCCGCCAGCCTTAAGAATGCTTCTTAATCCGTTTTCTCCACCGATGAATCCGCTGGTTTGATAGTCGTTAATAACCATATATGGCAAGCCATTCACGCCAAGTGACAAGGCTTTTTGCGTGTTGCTATCAATTTCTTTTTGGTGCGGTTTTTTGGTCATACAATCGGAAAATTGCGATTCATTCATGCCGACATTTTTAGCGGAAGTTAGGAAATATTCCAGTGGAAGAGCAGGGATTTTTTTCGGCACAGCAACGTTTTTTACGCCGATTCCTTTATCGAAATAGTCGCTCTTAATGCGCGGGACGATATCGTGGGTGTACTGCCAATATTTATCCTGATCGGCAGCACAAAACGCAGCGTGAGCACCAGTTTCGGTATTGTTGGTCATCTCTTTTAATAGTGTTACTACGCGATGCTCATAACGAACTTTTCCGGATTTAATATAGTCATTTTTGAAGAATTCTGTGCTGGTTGCGGCTTCGACCTCGGAGCAAAATGAACAAAAATAGTCAGTATAATCAATGAATACGTTTTTCGCGTCAGCGGATCCTTGTGACATTTTTTCATTCCACGGTTTATTATCGCCAATGTGACGATTCGGCGGGCGATTAACAATTCCATAAATAAACAAAGCTACAATTCCCACGATTACAATTCCCGAAAGAACCCAAATAAGTGCTATACCTGATGATTTTTGTCGATTCATATTTTCTCCTGTTTAGATAATTCTGTGTACATAAAAATAATTTGACCTGATTTATATATCGAGAATAAACTAAGCAGTAAAGCTAATAAAAGGACTATTGTGCTGGTGATATTTGCGGCGGTGGCGGCAGCAGCTCCTGAGAAAAATAGGGTTACAATTGGTAAAATTAGTGATGTTCCGCAGGGGACGCAGCCGAGTCCAATTGTTGCGGCAATTGATGCGATTCCGCTTAATCCGACTTGTCGAGATATAGTTTTTTCATTGTCGCGATTATTCTTTGCTGTAAAAATTACAGCGGCGATCGATACACCTTGAAGAATTGATACTATCATAAGCAGCGCGCCATTTGGTGAAGTGAAACTTTGTTTGAAGATATCTATAATCATTGAGCCGAGTAGCGTGATTTTATCGAGGATTGGTAAACGCGACATCATTAGTGGTCCGTAAAAATTGGCATTGATTGCGAAATAAATTATCACGGCGAAGGCGACGGTCGCGACAATTGTTATTAGGAAATATTTCGGTAAACCAAGCATTCTGCCGACTCCTAAAAGCGCTGATTTGATGGTTAGTTTGTAGTGCTTATCGTTGTAATTCATTGTGGTAGTTGTGCTATAAAGTTTGCTAGTGTGTTATTTATGATGTCCTTTTTTAGTTCGTAAATAGCTTTTGTCGGCCATGGAATACTATCAATTTTGAAGTATTTTTGTAAATGTGGCAAATATGTTTCATCGAATTCATTCTGCGACTGTGTTATTTTGTAGCCATGTGGCGCACAAATCCATTTGTGAATAAGGTGGTCCACGATAACGTACGATTCTTTTGATTCGCGTTCAAGTGAATCCAGACCCCAAACCGCGTGAAACATGATTTCATAAATAGTTTGGCTATTTGCCTTGTAGATGTACGGAGAGATAGGATTATCATTGTCGTTGCAAACGATAGTAGGCATACTAATCACTGAATTTTTAACAAGAGCTTCTACCCATGTGCAAACTTCATCGTTAACGTCTTCGGATGCTACTTCGATAGACGTGACTAGGCTTGACGTCTCGCCGGGACCCCAATCGCGGATGACAATAGTGCCGTCGGGTTTGAGTGCTCTATCTAGCATTGCGAGCGTTTTAGTGCGCTCAGGTCGAGATAGATAGCTCATCAATTCGTGAAATACACTCGACATGTAGATAATGTCGAATTCATCTTCGGCGTTTTCAAGTTGTTCTTTAGTGATAAAATCAATGTTATTTTTTTGAAGTTGAGATTGAACAATTTGTGAAACATCATAGGCTACGTAGTGAGTTCCTGTTTGCGTCACTTGTTTGATGAATTCTGGCGAGAATCCAGAACCAAAATCAAGCAATTTGACGTTTTCACCAAGGTGTTTTTCGATGGCTCCGAATTTGGATGGCGCTGTCTGGTTCATCCGCTCTTGATAGGTTTTGTTGGTATGATTTTCCAAGTGCTCGCTACGAATTTGGTCCATATATCTATTATACGATATTCGTAAAGGCAATTCGATCATCCGCGGCAGCAACTTTTACCGTATCTCCGTCGTGAATTCGCCCGTCGATCAATTCGAGCGCTAAAGGATCAAGCACGCGTTTTTGAATCAAACGCTTAAGCGGTCGAGCGCCGAAACTTGGGTCGTAGCCGTCTCGTGCCAACATATCACGAACGCTATTGTCAAAATCCAGTGTTATGTCGCGACTATCTTTAACTTGGCGAACAACTTTTTCTAATTGCACGTCAACAATTTCACGCATCGATTCAGGATGAATGCGATCAAAAATCACGATGTCGTCAATTCGGTTTAAGAATTCTGGGCGGAAATGACCACGAAGCGTTTCTAAAATTTGATTGTCGAGAGAGCTAATGTCATCACCCGTGTAGTCCATAATCATTTGCGACCCGACGTTGCTGGTCATGATGATAATGGTGTTGCTAAAGTCAATCGTTCGTCCTTGTCCGTCCGTCAATCGACCGTCGTCCAAAACTTGCAATAGTACGTTAAACACGTCGGGATGTGCTTTTTCGATTTCGTCAAACAAAATCACGCTATATGGACGTCGTCTAACGGCTTCCGTCAATTGACCGCCCTGATCATAGCCGACATATCCTGGAGGCGAACCGATCAATCTGGCTACGGCGTGACGCTCCATATATTCACTCATGTCAATTCGAATCATGGCGTGCTCGTCGTCGAATAATTCACGACATAAACTGCGCGCGACTTCTGTTTTTCCTACGCCAGTAGGGCCGAGGAATAGGAATGAGCCAATCGGTCGATTAACGTCGCCGAGTCCAGCACGCGACCTACGGATGGCGCTTGCTACAGCTGCTACGGCGCGATCTTGTCCGATGACTTGGCGGCTGATCGATTCTTCCAATTTGGTCAATTTGCTGGATTCGCTTTCCATCAATCGTTCCACCGGAATTCCGGTCCAGCGCGCTACCACGCCAGCAATATCGTCAGGCGTAACTTCTTCGCGGAGTAATCGGTCGTGGGTTGGAATTGCCGCTAGTTCTTCGCGGGCGCTTGCTAATTTTTTCTCCAGCTCCGGCAAATCGCCATATTTAATGCGGCTGGCGGTGGCTAAGTCTGCGTCGCGTTCAGCAATTTCCAATTGTGAGCGCAGATTGTCCATTTTTTCGGTAGTCGTGTTGACGGTTTGCAAAATGTCTTTTTCGTGCTGCCATTTTTTATCAATCACTTCGGCTTTTGCGCGAATCTCGGCAATTTGCTCTTTGATTTCATCTTTGCGAATATTGGCGTGGTCGGATTTGTCCTTTTTCAACGCCGCTTCCTCGATTTCCAATTGCAAGCGTCTATTATTCAATCGATCCAGCGCAATTGGCACGCTTTCTAACTGCATTTTGAGCGAGCTGGTCGCTTCGTCAAGCAAGTCGACTGCTTTGTCTGGCAAGAATCGGTCGGGCAAATATCTGGTGGATAATCTGGCAGCTGCCACGATTGCATCATCAGCGATTTTTACTCCGTGATGAATTTCGTATTTTTCCTTCAATCCGCGCAAGATGGCGACAGTGTCATCAAAACTTGGTTCGCCAACGTAAACTGGCTGGAATCTTCGTTCTAAGGCGGCATCTTTTTCGACATACTGACGATATTCAGCGAGTGTCGTCGCGCCAATCATGTGCAATTTTCCGCGAGCCAGCGCTGGCTTTAACATATTGCCCGCGTCCATGCTGCCTTCGCTTTTTCCAGCGCCAACCATGGTGTGAATCTCATCGACAAAAAGAATAATCTCGCCGGCTGCGTCTTCTACTTCTTTCAGAACGGCTTTCAATCGATCCTCAAATTGTCCGCGGAAACTAGCGCCCGCCAGAAGACTGGAAATTTCTAGGGAAATTAGTCGCTTATCCTTCAGTGAAGCGGGAACGTTGCCTTTAACAATTCGTTGCGCCAACGCCTCAACAATTGCGGTTTTACCAACTCCCGGCTCACCGATGAGAACGGGATTGTTTTTAGTGCGGCGACTTAGGATTTGCATAGTACGTCGAATTTCTTCATCTCGACCGATCACTGGATCGAGTTTACCTTCTCGCGCCAACGCCGTTATATCTGTACCAAATTTTTCGAGTGGTTTAGTTGTTTCTTCTTGATTCATGTTTGGTGGCATAAAATCCTCCTTTTGATTTTTAGGTCTAATTTGTTACGCCCCAGCAAAAGACAGAATGGTGAAATTTGATATAGTTATCATAGCAAATTAGCACTCTCGGTGCAAGAGTGCTAACTAAAATAAATAGCCATTTTATGATATGTTAAATGTATGAATATTCTTGTCACTGGTGGCGCTGGATATATCGGCAGTCACACAATCATCGAACTATTATCATCAAATCATAAAGTAGTGGTGGTCGATAACTTATCAAATTCATCCGTCGAGAGCCTGAGGCGAGTTGAAGAAATCACCAGTCAATCAATACCGTTTCATGAATTTGATTTGTGTGATCGTCAGCGACTATCAGAATTATTTA
This sequence comes from Candidatus Nanosynbacter sp. HMT-352, assembly GCF_021222645.1. Taxonomy (NCBI): domain Bacteria; kingdom Bacillati; phylum Minisyncoccota; class Nanosynbacteria; order Nanosynbacterales; family Nanosynbacteraceae; genus Nanosynbacter; species Candidatus Nanosynbacter sp. HMT-352. Next base: position 577,382 of record NZ_CP089520.1, on the reverse strand, counting down.
AGTCTGAGAAAATCGATGCGGTAATTCATTTTGCCGGATTGAAAGCTGTCGGTGAATCAGTTGAGAAGGCGCTTCTTTATTATAAGAATAATCTTGAAAGTACATTGGTCTTGCTTGATGTAATGCAGGAATTTGACGTAAAGAAATTGGTATTTTCTAGCTCGGCAACAGTTTATGGCGATCCAGCTCGATTACCAATTACCGAAGATATGCCGTTGTCTGCCACGAATCCATATGGCCAAACAAAGTTGATGATTGAGCAAATGCTTCGCGACATTTCAGCGACAAATCAGGGGTGGCAATTTACATCTCTCCGCTATTTTAATCCAGTCGGCGCGCATCCGAGTGGTCGTATTGGTGAAGATCCCTCAGGAATTCCGAATAATCTTCTGCCGTTTGTGTCGCAAGTCGCCGTCGGTAAGCGAGAGCATTTGAGTGTTTTTGGTGACGATTATGACACTCCAGATGGAACTGGTGTACGTGATTATATTCACGTGGTTGATTTGGCAAAGGCTCACGTGGCGGCTCTGGAGAATTTGGGTCGCCCGAACGAATATAAAGTCTATAATATCGGCACTGGTCGTGGTACTTCAGTTTTGGAATTAGTGAAGGCGTTTGAGAGGGCATCTGGTCGCGATGTTCCATATCAAGTTACGCCACGTCGAGCGGGTGACGTCGCGGTGTGCTATGCAGATCCAGGTTTGGCGGAAAGAGAACTAGGTTGGCGAGCAGAATTGACAATTGAAGATGCTTGCCGCGACGCTTGGAACTGGCAAAACAATAATCCAAACGGTTACAACGGCTAATCACCGGATTTAGCGAAGATATTTTTTTCGTAATAAGCAGAACGTTTGGAGAGTTCTGAATTTAAGTTTTCAATTCCGCCGTACTGTTCGACCAAGGTTTTCTTCCCAGAGAATAAATTTGTGCCCAGACCTAATCGGTCGCCGTCAATTTTAATTCCTAATGCCGCCAAGGTTGATGGATACATATCGAATGTCGTGAATTGACGGTTCTTTGAATAGCTAGTTGAAATAGCTGGATTGATAAACGTGTTATAGATAGTTCGCTGATAATTAGTTCCACCAATTTTTTCGTCGTAGTATGAAGTCTGCATTCCTAAATGGTCGCCAGAAATGACAATCGTGGTGTTTTCATAAAATGGCTGAGACTTAACCCAATTGACGAATGCGGCGACTTGTTTTGAGGAGCAAGCGTGAACATTGTCATATTGATTACTGAAGGTTTTAGCGCAGGTTTCGTCCAAATAGCCATCGGTAAAATGTGTGTCGGCGGTCAATAATTGCAAGTTAAATGGCTTGTCTGACGCTGCCAAGCGCGAGGCTTCTTCGCGGGCAAATTGGAATAACTTTTTGTCTTCATAACCCCACCAAACTTTGTAATCTTCGGAGATTTTTCCGTGTTTTTTGGCGTAATTGTAATCTTCGATATTGAAATTGCCGTGCTGAGTTAATAATTTATCGCGTCCGCCAAAACTTGCTTCAGAGCCCATAACAAATGTTTGATTATAGCCTTGTTTTTCTAAAATCTCACCAAGACTATATGCTCCTGGCAAAAACCTCTTAAATTCGCCAAGCGCATTATGGTCGCGTCCACCAACCAAGTTTTCCTTCAGCGGAACACCAGCGGATTGTGCAGCCATTCCTGCCACGGTCCAGCCCGTGTTTGTTGCAGGTAAAGCGCCGCCGACGCCAGATGCTTTGTTTGAGAATGAGGTGTTTTTTAATGCCAATTCTTCCAGCTCTGGAATAATGGAGGTTTCGGAACTGCCGCCATTAGCCTTTGATGCTAAAGTGTTTTCCATTGACTCTAAATAGATGTATATTAAGTTGCGCTTTTTCTCTGGAAAAGTTAATTTGGCGGTTTTTGGATTGACGTAATTTTCCTCGTAAAGTTTGGTTGATTGAGTGAGAGCATAAATATAGTTAGGGATGCCGAAACTTTGAATTAGAAGGATGATCGCAATTAAAAACATACTTAGCGAGTAAATTGCTTGATTTCGTAATCTCAAAAACGGCAGGGTAAATTTTCGTGATGATTTGATTTTTTTCAAGCAAAAGGCGATTATGCGATTGATAAAAGAGATTGATTTGTCGAACATTGGGATTAATAAAGCGCCGAATAATAGGAAAACCAGCGGAAGATTTTGCAGGACGGCCGACCATAAATTGTCAGATTTGCCACCAGCTAATCCGTTGACGAAATAAAAAATTATCTCGTCGATTTGTGAATCTTTAAAGACTATATATTTATATCGCGCCGCAATTAAGCAAAATGCCGCCAAAAAAAGCAAAATGATTGATATTGATTTAATCCAGAAACGTTTGGTAAATTTAATTTTTCTCACCATTCTATTATATCACTTACGTTTTTTGCGGATGAAGGGGTATAATAAAAGCATGAACAAGAATAAGGCGCGCACATTCGGAATTAGTTGGTGGATTGGGCTGGTTTTATTTGCGGGGATGATTTGTTTGATGTTGGGCGATATTTTACATAGAGATGGCGTAATTGGCTCAAAAACTGATGTTTTGGTGATGGGCACGAATGCTGGATTCAAGCCGTTTGAATATATTGACAATAATCAAGTGGTTGGGTTTGATGTTGATCTGGCGAGGGAAATTGCTAAAAGCTTGGGTAAGGATTTGAAGGTCGAAGATATGTCGTTTGATGGGCTATTGCCAGCGTTGGATAGTGGTCAAATTGATATGGTGGCGGCTGGAATGACGGTGACGCCCGAGCGAGAAAAAAATGCGTTGTTTTCAGATCCGTATTATTCGGCGTCGCAGAGAATAATTGTTAAAAAGGGTAGTCCGATTCGCAATAAATATCAATTACCAGGGCGAAAAATTGGCGTACAGCTGGGTACGACTGGCGATACTTTGGCGTCTAAAATTGCTGGAGCATCAGTCACACAATTCCAAACCGCACCGAGTGTTTTGCAGGAATTAAGTTCGGGAAAAATTGAAGCGGTTATTCTGGACGACGCTCCCGCAAAGCAATATTCGGCTGGATTTTCTGACCTAGAAATCTTACCGGGCGCGCTCAGTGATGAAAGTTATGCGATTGCTATTAAGAAGGACAATAAAGACCTCCTAGAAAAGGTCAATAAAGAAATTGCCAAGATGAAAAAAGATGGTCGCTATGAAAAATTAATCCGCAAATATTTTGGCGAGGAGGCTAAATTGTGAATTTTTGGGAAGTGATTTTTGGCGGCGGTCGATGGCTATTTTTATGGCATGGATTAGAGGTGACGCTGGTTTTGACTGTGTTGTCGCTGATTTTAGGATCAGCAATTGGTGTACTTGTCGCCCTGATGCGCACGTCGAATTTACGACCATTTGGCAGGATGAAAACAAGCAGACTCGCGAACTTTAATCCGCTAGCTAGTTTGGGAAAAATTTATGTCGATATTATTCGCGGTACGCCACTTTTGGTTCAGCTATTGATTATGTATTACGTCGTTTTTGGATCGTACCAATTTATGCCGAAGATTTTTGTGGCGGCGGTAGCGTTTGGGATAAATAGCGGCGCGTACATCGCTGAGATTATTCGTGGCGGAATTCAGAGTATTGACAAGGGTCAAATGGAAGCAGCCAGGTCTTTGGGATTGAGTAATTGGCAGGCAATGCGGCTGGTTATTTTGCCGCAAGCAATGAGAAATTCGTTGCCGGCGTTGATTAGTGAATTTATCGCGCTATTAAAGGAAACCTCGGTTGTTGGTTGGATTGGCCTGAATGATATTATGCGAGGCGCGGACAATATTCGTTTTCAAACGGCGACAGCTTTTCAATCGCTATTTGCCGCTGCAGCGATGTACTTAATTTTGACGGCGATTTTTACGCGAGTAATGGCGCGAGTAGAAAGGAAATTGAAGCATGACGATGATCAGCGTTAAAAACTTGAAAAAAACGTTTGGCACAAATCGAGTTCTTCGCGATATTGACGTAGAAATTGAAGAGGGTGAGATTGTTGTTGTGGTTGGTTCTAGTGGTTCTGGCAAGTCGACATTCTTGCGTTGTCTGAACTTGCTGGAGGAGCCGACTTCAGGCGAGATTATTGTCGATGGAGTGAAAATTACTGATCCACACGTAAACTTGAACGCGTTGCGTCAGAATATTGGCATGGTTTTTCAGCAATTTAATCTGTTTCCAAATTTGAGCGTGATTGAAAATATTAAATTAGCTCCGAAAAAACTGCGTAAATTTTCAGATCAAAAAGCGACAAAATTGGCGCGAAGTTTATTGGACGATGTTGGGCTATTAGACAAAGCGGACGCTTCGCCGAATAGTTTGTCTGGCGGTCAAAAACAGCGAGTAGCAATTGCGCGGGCGCTAGCGATGGAGCCGAAAATCATGCTTTTTGACGAGCCTACTTCAGCGCTAGACCCAGAGATGATTGGCGAAGTTTTGGACGTGATTAGGAAAGTTGCCAAAAAGGGAATGACGATGGTAATCGTTACGCACGAGATGAAATTCGCCCGTGAAGTCGGGACTAGGATGATTTTCTTAGACAAGGGCGAAATAATCGAAAATGGGACGCCTGAACAAGTTATGGATCACCCGAAAACTGAACGCGCTAAAAAATTCTTCGCCAAATAGCCCGAGTGACCTCGCTATAATTCGCTTAGAACTGGGACTTCTGTCAATTTGTTAACCAGCTGGTCCAGGTCAACCTCTGTCAGATAACTCGGTAAAATTCGCGTCGTTTTCGGATCGATAAAGCCGCATTCCGCTACTTCCTCGACGCCGTGCGACGTTTGCCCCAGGTTGATGTGCTGGTAATCTTGCCAGTTGGTGATGAGGAAGAAAAACTCCAATTGTTCATTTGGGCCGTGCACTGATTGTTCGTCTGATTCGGCGAATTGCTGAATAAATAACAGCTTACCAATTTCTGGTTTGACGCCAGTTTCCTCAATCATTTCTCGACGCAAGCCGTCCAGCAAGCTTTCGCCCATTTCCAAACCGCCGCCCGGTGTACACCAAAAATCACGACCTTTGCCGGTGTTTGCGGTTAATTTTTGACAAAAAAGTTCGTCCTTGTTGTTGATGATAATTCCGCGTACGTTTACTCTTCGTCGCATAAAACCTCCTTTAATTGCTAATAGCCAGAGGTCCAATTAAATTGAACGTACGCTCAATAATTTTATGGTCGGGGTGACTGGATTTGAACCAGCGACCTCACCGTCCCGAACGGTGCGCGCTACCGAGCTGCGCCACACCCCGACGCTAAAAAACAGTATAAAACTAACAGATATTTTTGTCTAATTGTAATTGTTAAAGTGTAATCGACTAACTCCCAATGATATAATATAAGGTGGACTTAGAGCGTAAAGGACTATAAATGAAACATATTTTACGAATTTTTAGCGGCTACTGGCTAATGTTTATCATCTTGATTGGATTCACGTATGGCGTTGTGATGGCGAATTTGTGGCTGCCGGATAAAATGTCGGAAATTGTCAATAACGGCATTATTAAACAAGACATGTCGGCGATTTGGAATAATGGCTTGATGATGATTTTAGTGACGGCGGCTGGTGGGTTTTGTTCAATTGTCGTGGGTTTTTTGGCGGCGCGAATTGCTACGGGAATGGCGCAAAAATTGCGATTGAAATTGTTTGAACGAATAGAAAGTTTTTCTTTGGCGGACTTTAATAAGTTTTCTACGGCGTCGCTGATTACGCGCTCAACGAATGATATTCAGCAGATTCAAACAACGTCAATAATGCTACTGAGGTTGGCATTAATGGCACCGATTATGGCAATTGGTGGTCTGCAAAAAGCCATGAATAATGCGCCAGACCTGAGCTGGATTATCGCTTTGGCGGTGTTCGTTTTGTTTGTGGTGATCGCTACACTATTTACGATTGCCGTACCTAGGTTTAAGAAATTGCAGACTCTGGTGGATAAACTTAATTTGGTAGCGCGGGAAAATTTGGTTGGACTGAAAGTTATTCGTGCGTTCCATAACGAGAAGATTGAGCAGAAAAAATTCCAAGAAGCTAACGTGGAATTGAACAAGATGAACTTATTTGTGAATCGTTTGATGATGTTGCTTGATCCGATTATGACTTTAGTGATGAACTTTTCGAGTGTGGCAATTGTGTGGTTTGGCGCGCATTTGATAAGTAGTGGCAATTTGCAAATTGGTAATATGATGGCATTTTTGGAATACGCGATGCAGGTGATAATCTCGTTCTTGTTGCTGTCAATGGTGTTTATTATGGTGCCGCGAGCCGCCGTATCGGTGCGCCGAGTCGGAGAAGTTTTGGATACAATGCCGTCAATTATTGACCCGAAGTCGCCGAAAAAATTACCAAAAGATGCCAAGGGAAAAATTGAATTTAAGGACGTTACATTTACTTATCCTGACGCGGATTTGCCAGTACTTTCGGATATTAATTTTGTAGCTGAACCTGGTCAGACAACGGCGTTTATTGGCAGTACTGGTTCGGGAAAGTCGACGTTGATTAATTTGATTCCTCGTTTCTATGATGTTTCGGCGGGGCAGATTTTGCTTGATGACGTTGATATTAGAAGTCTGAAATTGGAAGATTTGTCTGGTCAAATTGGTTACGTGCCGCAAAAAGGTGTGCTGTTTAGTGGAACGGTTGCTAGCAATATCAAATATGGCAATGCTGAGGCTAGTGATAAGTTGGTTGAAAAAGCGGCCAAAATTGCCCAAGCGGAAGAATTTATTAGCGAGTTAAAAAATGGCTATAAAAGTGAAATCGCTCAGGGCGGTAGCAATGTTTCTGGCGGTCAGCGTCAGCGTTTGTCGATTGCGAGGGCTATTGCGGTTGAACCGAATGTTTATATTTTTGACGATTCGTTTTCAGCGTTGGATTTTAAAACTGACGCGAAGTTGCGGGCTGTGCTTGCAAAGGAAACTAAGAATAAAACCGTGTTAATTGTTGGTCAGCGAATAAATACAATTATGAATGCCGATAAAATAATCGTGATGGATGAGGGTAAGATTGTCGGTCAAGGAACTCATCAGGAATTGATGAGAAATTGTGAGGTCTATCAAGAAATTGCCGCTTCGCAACTCTCGGAAGATGATTTACAGAAAATGTCTATTGCTGCGAAAGGAGTGCTTTAATGTCTAGGCAAACCACGAAAAAACGTCAGCAAGTACGAATGGGCGGCCCGATGGGCGGAATGGGCACTGGCGAAAAGGCTAAAGATTTCAAGGGAACAGTCAAGAAGCTGATTAAATATTTGTCGGATTTTCGATGGCAAATGTTGATGGTGTTAGTTTTTGCAATTGGGAGTACGATTTTTGCGATTGCCAGCCCGAAGATTTTAGGCGGCGCGACGAATCAAATTGTTGATGATTATGTCAATATGAAAGCCTACGAGGCGATTACTAGCAAATTGCCAAAAGGTGTTTCTTTGCCAGCGGGAACTACTGGCGCGGACGTTTTGAACCGATTGCCGAATAAGTCGGAGATTGAAAAACAGATTCCGTCAAGTCAGCTTGAGGTGATTAAAAAGTTAGATGTCAGTCGACGTCCAGAATTTCATTTTGACGCTATTTGGCGAATTGTTATTTTGTTGATTGGGCTGTACGTACTGAGCGCGATTTTTCGTTATATTCAAACTTGGATAATGACTCAGGTAACGCAAACTGTGACTTTCAGAATGCGACAACAATTGTCTGAAAAAATAAATCGATTGCCGCTGAGTTATTTCGATAAGCAAACTTACGGTGAAGTTCTTAGTCGCATAACTAATGACGTCGATACGATTAGTCAAACGCTAAATCAGAGTTTGTCGCAAATTGTAACTTCAACGGTTACGGTACTGGGGATTTTGGTGATGATGTTTTCGATTAGTTGGCAAATGTCGCTAGTTGCGCTGCTGGTGCTTCCGCTGGCGGGCGGTGTGATTACGTTAATTGCTAAAAACTCACAAAAACAATTTTTACATCAGCAGACTCAGCTGGGCGAACTTAATGGCCACATTGAAGAAATGTATGGGGGTCATCAAGTAATGCGCGTTTTCAATGGTCGGAAGAAATCGATTGCTAAATTCTCTAAGATTAATAATCAGCTTCAGGAAAGCGCCTGGAAGGCTCAATTCTTTTCCGGATTGATTTATCCGATTATGAACTTTATTGGCAATATTGGCTATGTGGTGATGGCAATTCTGGGCGGATGGTTGGCAATTAACGGTCGGTTAAAAATCGGCGATATTCAGGCGTTTATTCAGTATGTCGATCAGTTCAATCAGCCGCTGGTTCAGGTTGCTAATATTGCTAATATTTTGCAATCGACAGCTGCTGCCGCCGAGCGAGTGTTTGAGTTTTTGGATGAGCCAGAAGAAGCGGTTGAATCGAATAACTTGGTAAAATTGTCTAACGTAAAAGGCGAAGTTGAATTCGACAACGTCGTCTTTGGTTATAAGCCAGACCAGACTATCATCAAAGGTTTGTCGGCGCACATTAAGCCAGGTCAGCGTGTGGCGATTGTCGGTCCAACTGGTGCTGGCAAAACGACGCTAGTTAACTTGCTGATGCGATTTTATGAGATTAATAGTGGTTCGATTAAAATTGACGGCGTGGATATTCGTAGAATGAAACGCAGCGATGTGCGTCAAATGTTTGGCATGGTGCTACAAGATACGTGGCTGTTTAATGGCACGATTCGTCAGAATTTGATGTATGGCAATCCAAAAGCTACCGAGGAAGAGATGATAAAAACCGCCAAAGAAGCGCATGTTGATCATTTTGTGCGGTCGCTGTCGGGTGGATATGATATGGTCTTGGGTGAGGAGGCTGCTAACATTTCCCAGGGAGAAAAGCAGCTGCTGACAATTGCTAGGGCGATGCTAGAAAAAGCGCCAATGCTGATTCTGGATGAAGCGACAAGCTCGGTTGATACACGCACCGAGGTCCTTATCCAAAAAGCCATGGATAAGTTGATGCAGGGAAAAACTAGTTTTGTTATCGCGCACCGTTTGAGTACCATTCGCGACGCCGATTTGATTTTGGTGGTTAAGGACGGAAATATTATTGAGCAGGGAAATCACGAAACTCTGCTGAAGCAAAATGGATTTTACGCCGATCTGTATAATAGCCAGTTTGCTGAGTAGTTGACTACTACTTTTTATATAGTGATATTTTTGTAGCTTTTGGCGTGTGCAAATCGAAATCAATATCAGTTTTCTGGACAATTTCATAATAAGGTGGAATTGATGGGTTTTTCGGAAGTTCAATTATTTTTCCGTCGTTAAATAATTGTCCTTGTCGGTAGACATTGTGAATAAACGGCACATTTGGCTTTATTTTCCTTAAGCGATATAGCGCTGATTTATGTTGCGTTTCGCCATTTTTAACGACTTCAGGTTGCGTGTGCCATTGCCCCATAATACATAATGTTAATAGGGAATCGTCAATTTTAAGGATATTTTTAGCTAGTTGTTCTTCTCGTTTCTGCGGGCTTGGTGATATGACGGCGTTCTCATCTAAATTGTCAAAAAATGTATCAATAAAAACGAGCTCTTTAAGTTGGTTTTGCTGTAGAAGAATTGCTATCGTTTTTATCATCTCAAGAGATAGAACGCTTAAGTCAAAAAGGTCTTCATCAACTAAGGAAAAATCGTAAGAGCCGGTCTTTACCGAATTGATGAAGTTGGATACGGCGGGGCTGGCCTCAATAGCTAATCGTTTTACGCCAAGTTTCTTAACTAGAGTATAGACGACGTTGGCATTTTCTTTTATACCGTGAATTTCGCCGTATACAATTATGTTTGATTTTCGCAATGTGGATTGAAACAGATTTAACCGTCTTATGTCTAGTTGTTTTGGTAAAAATGTTTTGATAATATCGTGGTTATTCATAGGTGCTAATTGATAGTTTACTTCATAAAACTGTAAATATATAGAGCCGCGTCGTTGATAATTTGTCGATATTTGGCGAACTATTTATAATTAAGTCATGAATATCGCAGACCAACTCCTCACTAAATACCCGATCATTTCCGACCAAGTCGATATAAAAGAGCTTGGTGCGCTTTTAAGAGAGTTGGAGAAAACTTTACGCCGTGGCGCCACTGGAAATATTGTGGAGTTTGGTTGTTATGTTGGCACGACTAGTTTGTTTATTCGCCGACTATTGGACGCTTATGATTTTACGGGCGAGTTTCATGTTTACGATTCATTTGCGGGATTGCCGGAAAAAACCCAGAAGGATAATAGCGCTGCGGGTGATCAATTTAAGGCTGGCGAGTTATTAGCGCCGCGTAAGACATTTGTCCAGAATTTTAAGAAAGCGGGGCTGAAGTCGCCGATTATTCACAAAGGCTGGTTTTCTGATTTTACTTCTGATGACGCGCCGGAAAATATTATGTTTGCGTTTTTTGATGGTGATTTTTATGAGTCAATTGTCGATTCTTTTCGGGTTTGTGAAAGTAAGTTTAACGAAGACGCGATAATTATTGTCGATGATTACGCAAATGAAGCTCTGCCGGGCGCTGCAAAAGCTACTGATGAATGGCTGAAAGTTAATCGACAATTCGCGGTCAGAACTGAAGCTAGTCTGGCAATCATCTCCTCTTGCCCAAAAACATAAACGTGTTACAATTAAAACATCACTAATATAAACAGGGGAGGGTTGTGATGGACGAACCAATTCACATCACGTCTGAAATAGGAAAACTTAAGACCGTTCTATTGCATCGGCCAGGTGAAGAGCTGGAAAATTTGACGCCAGATTATCTAACTGATCTTTTGTTTGACGATATTCCATATCTGAAGGTAGCGCAGGCTGAACACGATGCTTTTGCGGAAGTATTGAGAAGTCGTGGAATCGAAGTTCTGTATCTGGATCAATTGGTTGCCGAGGCAATTAACACAGATCAATTGCGCGAACAATTTGTCGATGAAATGTTGGCTGCTTCTAAGCAGGATTCACGCCGTGTTACTCAAACATTGCGTCAATTTTTGTTAGACTTGCCAACTCACGCTATGATCCGCAAGATTATGGCTGGTGTTCGTAAAGACGAAATTACTTTGCCTCCAGATCAGCATCAACAGCTTCACAATATGATCGAGAAGAACCATTATCCATTCTATCTTGATCCAATGCCAAATCTATACTTTACACGCGACCCAGCTGCCGCAATCGGTAACGGCTTGACAATTAACAAGATGCACTGGACGGCTCGTCGTCGTGAATCGCTATTTATGCGCTACATCATCGACCATCATCCACGCTTTGCTAACCGTGCGCCAGTTTGGTACAACCGCACAGAGAAATTCTCAATGGAAGGTGGTGACGAATTAATATTAAGCGATAAGGTTATGGCAATTGGTGTTTCAGAGCGAACAACTGCTGAGGCAATTGAAAAGATGGCAACCAAGCTGTTTGCTGGTTCAAAGTTTGAGAAGGTCATCGCTATGGAAATTCCAAAATCTCATGCCTTTATGCACCTTGATACAGTGTTTACGATGATTGATCGTGATAAGTTTACGATCCATCCAGAAATTCGTGATCATGGTGGTAAAATGAATTGTTTTATCTTGGAGAAGGTTGAAGGTCAGCCATTCCCACGAATTACACACGAAACAGATTTGGAGCACGTTCTAAGAGTCGCGTTAGGTTTGCCGACTGTTACATTGATTGAGTGTGGTGGTGGCGATCCAATCGCTGCCGCTCGCGAGCAGTGGAACGATGGCTCAAACACTTTGGCAATTGCGCCAGGTGTTGTAGTGACTTATGATCGCAACTACGTAACTAACCAGAAATTGCGCGAAAACGGTATCGAAGTTATTGAAATTAGTGGCGCTGAGCTTGGACGCGGTCGTGGTGGTCCACGCTGCATGAGTATGCCGCTAGTACGAGAGGATGTATTCTAATGGCTCAGAGTTTGAAAGGACGATCACTACTGACTTTAGGTGACTATACCGCTGAAGAGATTCGCTTGCTATTGGACACGGCTCGTGAATATCGTCGATTGAAATATGCCGGCATTCCGCACCGAATTCATGAGGGTAAAAATGTGGCTTTGTTGTTCGAAAAGACTTCAACGCGAACGCGCTGCGCATTTACGGTAGCTGCTAATGACCTTGGAATTGCACCGGAATACCTCGGTAAAGATGATATTCAATTGGGTAAGAAAGAGACGGTTGAAGATACTGCCAAGGTTTTGGGCCGAATGTTTGACGGGATTGAGTTTCGTGGTTTTGATCACGCAACCGTTGAGGAATTGTCACGTCACGCTGGCGTTCCAGTATGGAATGGGTTGACCGATAAGTTCCACCCAACACAGATTTTGGCTGACTTCATGACAATTGAAGAGCATGTTGGAAAATTGAAGGGAACTAAGCTGGTATTTGTTGGCGATGGTCGCAACAATATGGCAAACTCGCTGATGATCGGTTCAGCTATTATGGGACTTGATTTTCGTATTTTGGCACCTCGTGAATTGCATCCAGAACAAGCTTTGGTTGATAAGGCAAATCACTTTGCGAGGTCAAGCCATGCACGCATTACTATTACCGACAATTTTGAAGAAGCTTTGCGCGGTGCCGATGTAATTTACACGGACGTTTGGGTTTCAATGGGCGAAGAAGACAAGTTTGCTGAGCGCATTAACCAATTGCGACATTTCCAAGTTAATCGCCAGATGATTAACTTAACAGGAAATCCTGAGGTTAAGTTTATGCATTGCTTGCCGGCGTTTCATGATGCATTAACCATCACCGGTAAGAAAGTTCAAGAAGATTTTGGTTTAGACTCAATGGAAGTTACGGATGAAGTGTTCCGCTCGCCACATTCGATAGTTTTTGATCAAGCGGAAAATCGTATGCATACAATCAAAGCTGTGATGGCTTTGACATTGTAGTTGTTGTCGTAATAAGGAGGTTAAGGAGGCTCCGAGGCAATGGTAGAAAAAATTAAAAAAACAAAGCAGAAGCTTCGATCACCATCGGCGTTTACTATTTTGTTTGTCGTGATTATTATCATGGCGGCATTAACGTGGATAGTTCCTTCGGGTTTATATAAGACAAACGAGGACGGCGATCGTATAGCTAATTCGTATCACGTAGTCGACAAAGATCGAACCGTCACGGAAGAAAAAGACGGTAAAAAGGAAGAGGTCAAAAAACACGACCAGCAAGGTTTGTGGGACGTCTTCACTGCACCTATTAAAGGTATGTCAGACAAGCTTGATGTCATCGTCTTCGTGATGGTGCTTGGTGGATTCTTAGGCGTCACTATGAAAACTGGTGCGCTTGACGCTTCTCTTGGCGCACTGCTCCGAAAGATGAAGGGCAAGGAAAAGTGGCTCATCCCGATTCTGATGATTTTATTCGCTATCGGTGGTACTACTTACGGTATGCAAGAAGAAACTGTGGCGTTCTACGCGCTCGTCATACCGATGATGATTGCTGCTGGCTATAATGCCATGACTGGTGTGATGGTGATTGTACTGGGTGCTGGTACTGGTGTGCTCGGTTCAACGATCAACCCATTCTCTACTGGCGTTGCCGCAAAGACTGCAGGCGTAAAATTGGGTAGTGTTATTCCAATCATGTCGATCATCTTGGTTCTTTGTCTAATTGCCGCAATCATCTTTACTATGCGTTATGCCGCAAAAGTTAAGGCAGGAAAGTACAAAGAAGATGTTCGCTATAAGCCAGCTACGGCCGCTCTGGACATGACTAATGTACCAAAATTGACTGGTCCACGAAAAGTTGTTATGGCTGTGTTTGCTATTACATTTGTGCTAATGATTCTTTCCTTGATTCCATGGGGAAGTTGGAATATTACATTCTTCGCAGATATGTTTGACTGGGCTGTAGGTCTTCCAGTTATTGGTGCGGTACTTGGTGTAGTTCACAGTGCACCATTTGGCGACTGGTACTTCAATGAAATTACTGCACTATTCTTAATCTCAACAATCGCTATAACCGCGATTTACTACAAAGAGTTTAAGAAGGAGGGCGTCTTCCCGGTTGATACCTTCATTGACGGCGTGAAAGATATTTTGCCAGTTGCTTTGATTATCGCAGTAGCAACGGGTGTTTCTGTGGTAATGACTAACGGTGAGATTCAGGATACAGTTATTAGCTGGGGTGAATCTCTCCTGAAAGATGCTGGTGGCGGTGTTGTCGGTGTGTTGGCATATCTATTCTACTTGCCAATGTCATTCATCGTGCCATCATCATCAGGTTTGGCGGCAGCAACTATGCCAGTTATTGCGCCAATTGCCGACCTGGTTGGCTCAAGCAAAGAAGTTATGGTTGCCGCATTTGCGACAGCGTCTGGCTTGATCAACATGATGGCTCCAACTATCGCGTCATTGATGGGTGGATTGGCTTTGGCTGGCGTTTCATATCGCGACTGGCTAAAACGCTCAGCTCCAATTATGGCGATATTTGCTATTATCAGCATTACAGTTATTGCAATTTTCGGAGCACTGTAGCCTATGGATAAGAAGCGTACTATTGTAGTAGCGCTCGGTGGTAACGCCCTGCAACGGCAGGGCGAAGCCGCGTCTGAGCAGCAGCAACGAGTGGCTGATGAAACTGTTCGGCAACTTTTGCCGTTAATCCAAGCCGGTCACAACGTAGCAATCGTTCATGGTAATGGTCCTCAGGTTGGCAACATTGTGTTGCACGAAGAGGCGATTAACACGCCAGATGTGCCAAGTTTACCGCTGGAAGATTCTGGCGCTATGAGCCAGGGGTTGATTGGCTTTTGGCTGCAGCAGGCTTTTCATGACGCCTTTATGGTTAATCAAATGAATAATCGTGCTGTTAGCGTTATAACTCAAACGATTGTTAGCTTAAGCGATCCAGCATTCCAAAATCCAACCAAGCCAATTGGTCCGTTCTATTCGGAAGACGAGGCAAAAACCGTCGCTAGCGAACGCGGCTACACGGTGAAAGAAGACGCTGGTCGCGGCTGGCGACGTGTCGTTCCTTCGCCAAAACCTCAGACAATTGTCGAGGCTGATGTGATTAAGGCGCTGGTTCATGCTGGCGTGACGGTCGTTTCAACTGGCGGCGGCGGCATTCCTGTTTTGCAAGACGAAACTGGTCAATTAAAAGGCGTCGCTGCGGTCATTGATAAGGACTTCGGCGCGGCAAAATTGGCGGATCTTTTGGACGCTGACACTTTGCTGATTTTGACTTCGGTTGATGCTGCTAAAATTAATTTTGGCAAACCAGACGAGCAATCTCTCGGGGAAGTTTCAATAGAAGAACTTCAAAAGCATATTGATGATGGGCAATTTGCGGCAGGTTCGATGTTGCCAAAAACTCAGGCTGCCTTGTCGTTCCTGGATGGAAAGCCAGGGCGTACGGCGATTATTACTTCGCTGGATAAAACCGCTGAAGCCATTAGCGGCTCGGCAGGCACGATAGTTAAATCGTAATAAAAATCAAGAAGTTCCTGTAAACGGCGCAGGAACTTCTTGTGTTTATGTATGTTTTATTTTATAATATGAAATTATGTTGCAATATCTTCGTTCGACAAATAGCGATTCAATAATTAGTCCGCAAGAAAATTTGCAGTCTGGTTCGTGGGTGCGCTGCGAAAGACCGAGCGACGAAGAGGTTTCGCAATTGTTGACACTGGGCTTGGATGAGGATTTGATAAGTGACGCGCTTGATCCACACGAGGTGCCACGTATTGAGTTTGACGATGAGTGGACTTATTTGATTGCGCGATTGCCAGACACTGACGACGATTTTAACGATTTTACCACGCCGATTTTATTCTGCATCAATAAAGATCATATCGTAACATTGTCCAGAGATAGTTTGGGGCGATTGTGGCAGCCATTTATTGATAAAGTGCGAATTAGGACGGATCGACAAGTTGAGCTTTTGGTGGCGATGGTTGAGGCAATTTCAACGCAATATCAGCGGCGCGTGGCAACGATTAATCGCCAGATGCGAGCGGCTACGGACAGTATTCATACACTGAGAGTTAATGACATTGCCACACTGGCGGAGTATGAGCGCAAATTGAATGATTATCTTGACGCGTTAATTCCGATGAACTGGGCAATTGAGAGACTTTTGGCGACTCAGAAGCTGCGATTGAAGGCTGATGATAAGGAAGACGTTGAGGATATTTCGATTGATTTGGAGCAGGTGATTGCACGTTGTAAAAGTTTGTTGAGGACGATTACTAATGTGCGCGATAGCTATAGGGCGGTGATGGATACGCGTCTTAATGAGACGATTCGCCTGCTAACCGTAATTACCGTAGCCTTGACTATTCCGACGATGATCGCTGGTTTGTATGGTATGAACGTGCCGGTTCCAGGTGCTGATAATCCATTGATGTTTTGGGCGATTACCGCGATCAGTGTAGTGCTGGCATTCGTTGTGGGCTATTATTTCCTGCGCCGCCGATAAAGTTTAATTGCAATTCGACAGATTGCTAATATTGCTTGTGTATATTATAATTTTCTCATGATGGTGGGCTACTTTGAGCGTAGATCGTTGACTGAAAAGTTGACGCAAGCTCAACGAATGCATAAAAACGGTTGGATCAATTTGACCGGGAGTCTTGATGCTACTCGAGTTTCAAAGGCTCTGTCTCTGTCTGCTAATATTGTCCGTGACGTACTGGATATCCACGAATTGCCTCGAGCGGAGTTTTCTGATGGTGTTGAATATATTTTTACGCGCATACCGTTTGGTCAAACTGATTCTGGTAAAACAGCGCCGTTTTTGATTGCAATTAGCGGCGGTCATTATATTACAATATCGCCTCATGTTAAATTTTCACCTTTGGAGGTCAGCGATTATTTATTTAGCACAACCGAGCGTCCAGCGGGAGTTTTTGCTGCTAATTTGGCGTATATTATTTCTCAATATGAACAACGTGTACACTTGTTAACGGAGCAAATTAGCGATGCCCGTCGGCGACTAAGTCGTCATGAAGTTGAGAATTCGGATTTTATTAAATTTGTCGCAATTGAAGACACGCTCAATGAATATCGAAGCAGTTTGGAAGGGATGTCCCGCGTTATTACACAACTAATGGAAAACCGCCGTCACTTATTTAAGACTAGAGATCTGGAGGCCTTGGAGGACGTCGATCTACACATCAGGCAAGTTTTAGTGGCGATAAGTTCCAGCACACACACAATTTCCAGTATTCAAAACGCTTATTCGACGGTTGCTAATAATACACTAAACCAACGTATGAAGGCATTGACTGCTATAACAATTCTTCTGGCTATTCCAAATGTTTTTTACGGAATGTATGGAATGAATATAGCGTTGCCGTTTCAGGGCGAACCTTGGGCGTATCCGGCTATCACCAGTTTTACAGTGTTGTTGATTTTACTTGTTATGTTTGTTGCCAAGCGAATTCGCTTATTCTAATATATAAATAAGTAGGCATTTTAAAATGTTTTTGCTTGACGTACCAATAGACGTTTGGTACCATTGTTGATGTGTCTCGCGCCGAAGCATTAAATTGCTGATATTAAGTGATAAAGGTCGAAGCGCGTGGGGCTGCACATAATAATAAGGAGTGCAAAACACATGCCAATAGCAATCAAATTTGTGCCATCAAGGCGCAAAAAGATCGCGGTGGATGTGGTGCCTGCCGAATGGCAAACATACATAGCACAATAAAAAGTGCAGTCGCTCCAACGATAGAATAGGGACGACTATAAATAAATCCCGCTCCAAGGCACCGGAGCGGGATTTTGGTTTGTGCGAAAATGCGTTAATCTTTTACTTCAACGCCAGCTTTTTTCAAGGCTTCCTTAACTGATGATTCGATTGAGCCAGAGCTATCCATTTCTGTATTTTTTCCATTTACGTAGAAAGTTGGTGTTGCAGCAACGCCGTGCTTGCGGCCGAGAGCCATATCGAAGTCGATCTTATTTTTAACCTTGTTGCTGGCAATATCGGTTTTATATTGATCGATATTAAGCTTCAATTGCTCAGCATAAGATTTGAAAATATTATCGCGATCTGTGATATTGGCGTTTTTCCAGGCATCTTGATTTGTGTATAAAAGTTTATTCATTTCCCAGAACTTACCCTGTAAACCGGCGGCCTCAGCTACCGCGGCGGCGGCTCGTGCGTTAGGGTGTGAGCTGGCAATCGGGAAGTTGCGGAAAATTAGTCGAACGTGATCCTTGTATTTTTCAGCAAGGGCTTTGGCTTTTGGTGCGGCTGCACTACAGCCAGGGCATTGATAGTCTGCGTATTCGATAATTGTAACTTTAGGGCTTTTGCTGCCAATTTCGTGATCTGCAATATCGCCATTTCTGGACTCTGCGCCGATAATTGTATTTAGTTGATCATTATTGATATCGCTAACGTTTAGTCTATTTTGTGTTGATATGTAAATCATTCCACCGACAATTGCCACTACAATAATTGCAAAAATCATCCAGCTTTTCTTATTCATTTCACCTCCATTTACTCTAGTAAGTATAGCACGGAATGCTGTACAATAAAACTATGACGATTGTGCTAATTTTTGGATATTTGGCTACTTTGGCGGTCTTGCTGATAGTATTAGGAGTCCAGCCAAAAACATCTTCGCACAGCCAATTTGAGTTGCGGCGGAGAAGTGGATTGGGTGATGAAAAGGCTAAAATTCTTTTACAACAAAGGGAGCTTTTACGAGATATTATTTCGCTGCAGCGCGCCGTGGCTTCTTTATGTTTGGTGGTTTTAAGCATTATCAGTGTTAGTTTATTCAATTGGATGGTTGGGCTAGTTTTGTCAATTATAATAGCTCTAGAAATCGGAGCCGTTGCGCGAATTGGCTTGTGGCAGAAATACTCACAGCAACTTTATGAAAAATACGAACCGCTAATTTTAACGACAATTGAGCGACATCAAGTAATTTTGTCGCTAATCCGTTCGGTGTCGCCAGTGGTTGGTGATAGTCGGGTGATTGAATCGAAAGAGGAATTATTGGAAATGGTGGCTCAATCCACCGGAGCGATTTCATCTTCTGAGAAAAAGCTTATTACTAACGGGCTGAAGTTCAACGATATGAAGGTCGAGGAAATCATGACGCCACGAAGCATGATTGAATCGGTACCTATGAATGAACTTCTCGGGCCGCTAGTGCTTGATGATCTTCATAAAAAGGGGTATAGCAGATTTCCTGTCATTGACGGCGACATTGATCATGTTGTTGGAATGTTGAGGATTCAAGATTTGTTAACGATTGATCGCAAGGCAAAATCTCATCGTGCGGAAACAGTCATGAGTAAAGACGTCTATTATATTCGCGAAAATCAAACTCTACAGCACGCCTTGGCTGCATTTTTGAAAACGCAGCACCACTTGTTTATTGTTGTAAATGAGTTTCGAGAAACAGTTGGTCTACTAAGTTTAGAAGACGTAATTGAAGCGCTATTAGGTCAGAAAATCATTGACGAATATGATATTTATGGAGATATTCGTAAGGCCGCCACGGCTAATCCGCAGAAAAATAATTTGCCCACAAAAACTCGACGAGATGTTTAATTCTGGGAATTTGCCCAGATTATGCTATAATAACAGATATGAAAAATAGAATTTTGGCGGCAGAAACTTCTAAAAAAGTTGGTGAGAATATTACAGTTGCGGGCTGGGTTCATTCCAGGCGTGATCATGGCGGATTGATTTTTATTGATTTGCGCGATCATACAGGTTTGGTTCAGTTGGTTATTAATCCTGATAAAAAAGATGCTTTTTCTTTGGCGGAAAGCTTACGAGATGAGTTTGTGGTTCGTGCCTGTGGCATGGTTGCGGAGCGTGGTGAAGGTCTGAAAAATCCGAATATTGCCAGTGGCGATGTGGAAATTGTTGTGGACAATTTGGAGATTTTGAACCGATCTGAAACTTTGCCAATTCAGCCATTTGCCGAGGATAATCAAGCCGGCGAAGAACTAAGATTCAAATATCGTTATCTTGATTTGCGTCGTCCAAAAATGCAAAACATGCTTAAAAAACGCGCCGAAATGTATCGTCGAATCCATGAATATATGGACAATCGAGATTTTATTGAAATTCAAACGCCAATTTTAGCTAATTCAAGTCCTGAGGGTGCGCGCGATTTTCTGATTCCGAGTCGTTTGCAGGAAGGGAAGTTTTACGCTTTGCCACAAGCCCCACAGCAGTTTAAGCAGCTGCTGATGGTTGGCGGTGTGCCGCGTTATTATCAGTTGGCGGCTTGTTTCCGCGACGAAGATCCGCGAGCTGATCGCTTGTATGGTGAGTTTTATCAGCTTGATTTGGAGATGAGTTTTGCTGAAAATGGCGAAGAAGTTCGTTCTGAAGTCGAACCTTTAATGAAGCAACTGGCAACTGATTTTGCTGGTAAAAAATTGTTGGATTTGAGTGATTTGGCGGTTGGCGATGGCAGTTCAATTCCGCGAATTTCGTATCGCGACGCCATGGAAACTTACGGTTCTGACAAGCCGGATTTGCGATTTGGTATGGAATTGATAGAACTGACGGACGTGTTCTCGGAGACTGAGTTTGGCGTATTTAAAAATGCTGAATGTGTTAAGGCTATTTGCGTAAAAAATGGCGCAAGTTTGAGTCGTAAGCAAATTGACAATTTCACCAACATCGCTAAAAGCGAAGGCGCTGGCGGTTTGGCGTACATCACATATCAAGACGGCGAAGCAAAATCTCCAATTGCGAAATTCTTGAGTGAGAAGGAATTGGCTGATATCCAGCAGAAAACTGGTGCGATTGATGGCGATGCAGTGTTCTTTGGCGCTGATTCTCGCTCGGTTGTTAACACGGTATTGGGGCGCTTACGTAATGAATTTGCCTCGCACTTTAACCTTAAAGATCAATCTGTCGTGGCGTTTGCTTGGATTATTGATTTTCCATTTTATGAGTGGGATGACCGAAGTAAAAAACTTGATTTTGGTCATAATCCGTTCAGTATGCCAAAGGGTGGTTTGCAAGCTCTGGAGTCTGCTGAAACTGACGCCGAAAAATTATCCATTGTCGCTGATCAGTTTGATATGGTGATGAACGGATATGAGATTTGCTCTGGCGGTGTTCGAAATCATAATCCAGCAGTGCTATATAAAGTGTTCGGTTTGCTGGGCTTCAGCGAGTCTTATGTTGAAGAGAAGTTTGGTGCTATGTTAGGCGCTTTCAAATACGGCGCTCCGCCTCATGCAGGATGTGCTTTTGGCGTTGATCGTATTTTGATGGAATTGACCGATGAGCAAAACGTCCGTGAGACTCTGGCATTTCCAAAGAATGGCTCTGGCGTTGATGTGATGATGGACTCGCCATCAACGGTTGATCCAGCGCAGTTACGAGAATTAGGACTATAAGATACATCACGGCGGAACAAATTTGTCGTGATTATTCTATAGTGACAGGTAAATTATTTTTGCCGCTTTTTCTGGCTGATAAATTGTGCAATAAGACCAATAATAACAACCAGAATTGCAACGTAAAGTAATCCATTAATCAACCAGGCGGCAAGGCGAAAAACATTGCTCAATACCCAAGCGATGATGACCAGGACTGCGATACTGTAAATTAATTTAGTAAAAGACATATACACATTGTATCATTTACCATTGTTACTGTCTATTGAATCATCTACCGCTAGCTAAGCATATTGTCAAACCACCCCTTACTATAGCAGTCCCGAAAATTCCAAGCTCCAGGACTTTCGGTCTTGTAACTCCAGTATAACCAGGCATCAACGTTTGCTGGTACGGCAAGTTGCGATTGGCAGTGATAATATTCGGTACTATCGCTGGCAACACCTGGTGGCAGGGCAGCACTCCATTCGCCAATGATCAGCGGTTGCTGACGGGAGTAATTGCGGTATTCGCCAGACCGTTGGTCAAGCATCTGACGGTGGTGAGTTAGCGATGTCGCTTGATTGTCCGTATCGGAGAAGCACTGATAATGATGTATATCTAGCGTATTAGACCCGACGCGACCCGACCACCAAGCTGGCTGGTAGCAATCAGATGTCACGATGCGCACATGGGGCGGTAATTTACTACGCAATGTTCGACTAGTTTGACGTGTCCACCACCACAACTGCCATCGTTCACGTCGGGTGTTCACCAGCGGTTCATTGAGCAGTTCGACGCCCCATAGGGCTGGATGCTCGCCGTACTCATTGGTGATATCCAGTAGTATTTGCGTAGTTTTTTGTTGATTGGTGCGACGATACCATTGAACGTTACCGGTATTGCCGCTACCGCTGTGGTCACTGGTATTTTGGGCACCAGGCGCAGCGTGCAGGTCGAGTAGTACCTGTAAATCATACTGCCGAGCCATGTCCATCAACCAGTCAATCTGCGGCTTTGCCGATAGATACGGCGGCTGATCATCAAGCGCCCAGTAGCCAATCGGCAGTCTTAGTAGTCGTATACCAGCTTGCGCCAGCCACTTGATATCAGCTTCCTGGATGAATGTTTGTCGATGCTGCTGGATGCGCGCCTGGCCGTCTACGGTTTGAGACAGTTCATATTCGTTGGTCGCATCTGTTCCGGCAAATACGCTTGGCGTCATCCATCGTTCAAGCACCAGCCAACCGCCCAGATTGACACCGGGCATGGCAGGCGAGGAGGAGTGATGGCTCATATTTCTACTGTATCATGAATAATCTGGATTTTCTTCCAAAATAGATGGCTGGAGGGTTATAGTCGAACACCTAACCAAGACGCTAAAATATCACCAGCAAAGTAAGCCAAACCAGCTGCAATCGCCCCAAGGAGTAACGTGATGCCTGCAGACTGCCAAGGTGATTGTTTGCTGACTTTACCTTTGATGAAGCCAATTGCTAAGAACGTTGCCGCAGTTAGTGCCGAGCTAATGTAGAATAATACCGTGTTTGGTACTTTTAAGTTTGCAATTACGTCAATCAAATATGGCAATACTGGTACGCTGCCGACCATCACGAAAGCTAAGAATGTTACTGCGCCTATGATCTTTGGGGATGAGCGTTTTTGGGTGTCGCGTACAGATTCTCCGTGTTCTGCACTTGCTGCTAAATATGCGCTAGAGCCCATTGAGAATCCGTCGGCTATTAAATTAGCAATTCCTAATATAAGAATGACTGAACTGGATATTCCAGCTCCAGCTGAAGCTGCCACGACTGCAAATGTCGTTACTGTGCCGTCAACTGCGCCATAAACAAATTCCGGTATGTATCGTTTGAAAAAATCTCGCATAACCATACCAGTTTATCATATTATTAACGATTAGCGGACACCTCTATTGACAATTTAATAAGCTTATGCTATAGTGAAATAGTTAGATTATCTAATACAAACAATTTAACAAGCATGCTAAAATAAACATAGCAAATATAAACTTTTACAGAAAGGTAAAGCGTGGAGGATATCCAAACAGCCATCGTTTTATTATCAATCATCGTAGGATTGTTGTCGGTTATTATCGTAACGCTACTGGCAGTGGTCATCGCCTTGTTGGTAAGACTTAATACGGTCGTGAAAAGCGTTAGTAAAATTACAACTAACGTAGCTAGTGCAACCGAATGGTTGTCGCCAACAAAAGTTTTTAGTGAAATATCAGGTTTATTTCGTAAAAAATAATTAAAAAAGGAGTAAATATATGAAAAAAGTTTTAGCAATTATCGGAGCGGTAGCAGCAGGTTTTACAGCTGGAATTTTAACTGCACCAAAGAGCGGCAAGGAAACAAGGAAAGACTTGAAGGATAAGGCTGTAAAAATGAAAGCCGACACTGAAAAGGTAGCTTGCAAAGCGACTGCCGCAGCAAAAGATAGCTTAAGTTCGTTAAAAGCTGGTTCTCAGAAAGTTGGAGATGCTGTAGCAGAAACCGCAAAAGATGTTAAGGGTAATGTCGAAAAACGTTTCAAGTAATATTTGACTCTATTCAAGAAGACGTGAGATAATATAAGTGATGAAAAAAGTTACTTTCTATCTCGCGTCTTTTTTGATTGCTTCTAGTTTGTTAGTGATGCCACGGGCAGTTGAGGCTCAGTCTGTCGATGCTACGGCTGATTCTGAGATTATAAAAACGCTTGATCGAAACTGTAGTTCCGTAAGAGTTGCTATTAAAAACATCCATACCAATGACGCTCTAACTAGGGTAAATGTTGGACAGAGATATAATTCTATTTCTACCAAACTTATGGCCAGGCTGAACGGTCGATTGGCAATCAATAAGCTGGACAGTTCAAAGTTGGTGAACATTACTAATGAATTCGAGTCAACGAGACTTAAGTTTAATAGCAATTACAACGATTACGACACTGCTATGGCTGATCTTCAGCGTGCAAATTGCTCTAATAATGTGGCGGACTATTATCAAAAATTGACCGTCGCTCGCGAGGCTCGTAATAAACTTTCTGATGACGTCAAGGTTTTGGATGAACTATTAGTGAGATATAGAGAAGAGGTACAGGTTGTTAAAAATTCGCTATCTGGAGGGTCTAATGAATAAAGCAAAAGAATTGTTTTGTAGTTATAAGTTTGCTGCATTTATTGGGTTAACTATTGTAGTATCAGTTATTTTAGTGTCGATTGCGATGTTTAATTACTATAAAACCGATGCTTATCGATTAGATCTAAGTCGCCCAGAATATGCTTCTCGCCGTAATCAAATTAGCAAGGACGCGAATGAAAAAAGTCATGAATTTGATGCGCAAGGTTCAGTGAGTAAGGATACGTTGAAGGAATTTTTGGTAATCTATGATAAAGAAGTGGAGAGTGTGAATAAAATCAAAGCATTTTCCAATGATGTGTTAAGTGATAAAGAGCTGGGACTTACTAATAACTAGTAGTTTATTTTTTAATTATTGAAGTAGGTGTTGGTAGTGTTGCTAGAAGAACACCTTCGCGATCAAAGTTCTGTAGTAATCGATGTCGCATTTCGGAGGTTACAGACCATTGATCGGAGGGTTGAGTTTTTCCGGCAATAATTAATTCTGTCCCTCGCCCGGTAATATCACCAACTGAAACAAATTTAGGTGGATCGATAATTTTCTTTTGCCAAGCCTTTTCTTTAGCCAATTCTTGACCAGTAGTGTTAATGATGTCTGTAACTGCAGAAATGTCAGAACTTGGGTCGATATAAATACTGAAGCGCGACATACTATAGCCCATAGTCTTATTGATAACGTGCTGAATCGTGCCATTTGGAACATAGTGAACGTTACCCTCAGAATCGCGTATAACTGTGGTACGAGTGCCAATTCTTTCAACTGTACCAGCAGCACCCATAACGTCAACAACGTCGCCGACGCGATATTGATTTTCGGCAATGATGAATATGCCAGAGAGGAAGTCTTTAACAAGAGATTGAGCGCCAAATCCTAGTGCCACACCAACTATGCCGGCGCTAGCAAATAGAGGTGATAGATCAAATAAGAATAGTTTATTGGCGATGATTGCGGCGACATAAAAAATTATTATGATTCGCCAGAAACTACGGGTTAATTGAACGAGCGTATTTTCGCGTTTTTCTACATCTTTGCGGTGCCAAGCTCGGTGTTTGGCTGTTGAGCGAATAAAGTAATGGATAGTCCAAGATAATAGATATTTTCCAAGAAAATAAACAAAAACAGAGCCGATAATAATGCTGACTGTGTCGACAATACGCTCACTAATTAACCATCCAAGGTTATTGCCATGTAGCCATTGACCTAACGTAGAAGAATCTAAGAACTGTTTTATAAGCTTATCCATTATTGATTTAGTATAATAGAAAATATGAGTTTTGTCGATCCGAATCAATTTATTATCACCAGAAAACGTAAGAAGTATAAATTCGCTTTATTCCACAATTCACCTCTATGTTTTGAGCTTGACGAGTGGATAAAACGGGAAGTCGATTGTTTGGAAATCGGTGCTGGAACTGGACTATTCAACGTGGAGCTTGCATTGCGTCATCCTGAAAAGACGTTTTTAGCAATTGACGTGAAAGGTGATCGATTACAAAAGGGTGCGAAAATTGCCGAGGAAAAGGGGTTAGAAAATGTGTTTTTTGTTCGAGCACGGGCTGACCAAATAGACCAATTAGTAGAACAGAATTCTTTGGGGCAAATTTGGGTAACATTTCCTGATCCGTTCCCGAGGAAGCATAGCGCTGGGCGTCGCTTGACTCATCCTAATTTTTTGAAGAAGTATTCTTCATTGCTAAAATCGGACGGATCTCTATTAATTAAACACGACGATCACAATTTTTTCTGTTGGAGCTTGGAGCAATTGGTGGCAGAAAAATGGCAAATTAAAGAGTTGAGTTTTGATCTTCATGAATCCGCGCTAAATGACGAATATAAAATAATGACGACTTACGAGCAAAGGTGGATTGGTGAAGGAAAAACTATTAATTTCGTAAGAACTACCCGCTAATAAATGAAAGGAATATTATGCAATTTAACGACTACTCAACTAAAGCAATTTCTACTTTAACAGATAAAGATTCTCATAAATATGGTGATGTTGACGCGAGGTTGATGGCGCAGATATTGGGATTAAGTGGTGAGTCTGGCGAGATTATGGAGAAATTTAAGAAAATCTTACGTGATAAAAATGGAAAAATTTCAGAAGACGATAGGGACGCGATAATAAAAGAGCTCGGTGATGTTTTGTGGTATGTTAATTCTGTGGCTCATTTGCTTGACTGTAGTCTGGAAGAAGTGGCTCGCAGAAATAATGATAAACTGTTTAGCCGTCAGAGTCGGGGGAAGATTCACGGCAGCGGCGATGATCGCTAATTTTTAGATAATTGCTCGCGAATCCATCCGTCGATTGTGCCAGCGCCCATACATAGGACAAGCTTGCCAGAGTTCATTGCTGCGGTTATTTCTTGCCATAAACCATCGTCTAATTCGGCAAAATGAACTTTTTCTTTGTCAATATTTTTAGCAAGTTGTTGCGGCGTTAAAATTGGCAAATCTGGATTTTCTCTAGTTAAGTAAGTTGGCAGCCAGTAAATTTCGTTAGCATCATGAAAAATATTGTCAATGTATTGGTCTATTATTTCGTGCTGGCGAACATTTTGGTGTGGCTGATAAACTAGGACTACATCGTTTGACAGTTCTTTAGCCATCTGTAATGTTGCTTGAATTTCAACCGGGTGATGTCCGTAGTCAGAGTATAGATTTTCGGCGAGCTTTTCAAAACGTCGTCCTGAGCCGGGGAAGGAGTTTATTGCTTGATATATTTCTGACTCCTCCGCATCCACTCCGATATTCTTCAAAGCTTCGATCACCAAAGTAGCGTTCTTTCGGTTGTGCTCGCCGGGCAGAGTGATGTTTTTATTGGAATCGTACAAGATTGTTAGATTTTTCTCATCAAATATGGCGGAATTTTCTTGCCACGCGATAACTTTTTTAGATTTTTCACCGAATTCACAGAAGGCGTCTAAGTAAGATTCTTTTGTTGGATATGTGTCTGGGTGGTCGTAATCAACAGATGTGATAAGGCTGATTTCTGGAGAAAAATGCAAAAAGTTGCGGTCAAATTCATCACACTCGTATACGAAAAATTGGCTATTTTTATCAAACATTCCGCTCGGTCCAAAGCTTAAAGTCGAACCCACGGAATAACTGACAGGAATTTGCAATTGCTCCATTGTCCAAACTAGCAAGCTCGTTGTTGTGGTTTTTCCGTGGGTGCCAGCGACCGCGATAAGTTTCAGGTTTTTATCGGCGATTATTTGCGCTAATAATTCGTCGCGCTTGCTGGTTTTTATGCCTAATTTTCGCGCCAAGACTAATTCTGGGTGATTTTCTGGTAAAGCAGCGGTGTAAATAAACCAATCAAATGGTGATTTATCGTGCTCTGATTGCAAGAACGCGCCAGATTGATCAAAAGAAATAGGAATTCCGGCTGACTCTAATTCGTTTGTGATTAGACTTGGTGATTTGTCGGAGCCGCAAACATCATATCCAGCCTCTAAAGCAATTCTACTCAGTGGTCCAATACCAACGCCGCCAATTCCTGAAAAATAAATTCGCATACAAATATTATACCACCGCAGTGGTAACAATATTCACGTCATTGGGATAATTTGCTATACTAAAATCATAGATAAGGTGGTGGGATGGCTATAGACAAGAAGAAAACCAAGTTCAGAATTAAGCGACTCAGTCAGATTAAGACTTGGCAGTTGGTTATTTTATTGATTATGTCTGGTTTTATTTCGGCAACTTTTTTGAGGCTGAATAATGTTGGTATGGTCGAGCGACGAGAATCTGTAGAAAATGCAGATAAGGCTGGAGATATAGTCAATCTTCAGCAGCGACTATACGATTTGCAGCGTTATGTATCTACACATATGAACGCTGATCCAGGAAAGATTGCACTGGATCATACGTATAAACAAATGTATGACCGGAAGCTGAAAGAGTTCGAGGAGGAGATAAAAAATCAGTCTAACAATGATACTGTGTCGAAAGTTAGGGCTGTCTGTGATGCTAGGGCGCAGCAAGGCGGTTACGGCCGATTTACGACACAGGCGGATCCGAGGTATATCAGTTGTATTAATGAGGAGTGGGCAAAATATCCTGCCGCGAAAGCCGCTAACTTGCAGTTTGAAGCGCCTTCAACTGAGCCGTATTATCATACTTTCATCTCGCCGATATGGTCAGCTGATTATGCGGGGTGGTCTCTTTTGGTGACGATATTCATTGCCATGATTATTGTAATGAGGTTGGTTGTTCTGGGGATATTAAAGTTGATGCTTAGACGACAAAATAAGCTTTTTTAGCTTGACAGGGGTGATATAGAGATAGTAATCTATATAGGTATATCATTAATAGGAGGTATATAACCAAATGGCTTATAAACATACCAACTCAAAGGGCATCACATATTACTTGCATAAGACTGACGTAACTTTGCGCGGTGGCAAGACTCAAACTATTTACTTCTTCGCTAAGGTTGAGAAGAATGAAAAGGGTACACCATGTGATCTACCAGAAGATCGTATTGTGAAAGAAAACCCACGCAACGGCTTTTTGACAATTTCTAAGAAAAAATAGTCCTTTGCTTGCACCATAAGCGCGTTTGGTGATATAGTAGAACCAAACAAACAGGTGCCATAACTCCTCTGTAAAAAGCAGGGGAGTTTTTTTGCGGGGTTGATTATTTATGGATATTGTGGTATAATAGCTACTGTATGAAGTCGAAGACGGTTGAAGTGTTGGAGCTTGCTAGACCGAACAGAGCGGGCATTATTGATGTTGTTGATTCGGACGGTAATGTTGTGCCGCTGGATTATTCAGGTGAAGATTTTGCTCCTGATGTGAATAGTTATAGCGGTAAAGATTTTACGAAGAGAAATAGAATTATAGTTGAGATGTGTGATCTTTTCGGCAGGATTCGTCGTCGTGCTGGCTTTGCCGAATATCATAGAGGTCGTGGCAACTATGATCGAGCTCGTCGCATAGAAAGAAACAGGGGTAGTGATATTTCTGAAGTCGGCAGACTTGCTATAAATGCTTGTGAATCATGTCCACTTAAGCTTGATTGTGAACTGTATGGTAAATTAGGGGAGGCTGTTCTAAATGATGTTTTGGATTATAAAAAAGTTCGCACAGCCACATCTCTGACTAAAGCAGGCAAGAAACGTTCGGGTTGGAATAAGGGTTGCATAGATAATGATGCGTAAAGAAAAAGCCCCCTTCTGAATGAAGAGGGATTTTTCTTGGTGGCGGGGGTAGGATTTGAACCTACGACCTTTTGGTTATGAGCCAAACGAGCTACCAGGCTGCTCTACCCCGCGATACATAATTATGATATCAGCTTAACGTGATAATTGCAATACCTTAGCGTTTATGACTATTGCCGCCAAATAGAAAGTTCATCCATTGCTGAAAGTTGCTGTCGGTCTGTTTCGTGTTTGATGCGAATTTTTGTGCAGGCGTGGAGTTCTCAAATGACTGGGTGACGAGCTGTTTTTCGCCAGGTAAACCTTTCCCCGTGCGCTGTCTAATAGTCAATTCTTGATACTCTTCGCTTTGATAATATTTCGATTCGTATTCCAGTAGAGCGACTTGCAATTTTTCTATTTCCACTTGCTGGCGTTTGTCGTCAATAGAGCGTTGTAATTCGTAGTTTTTCTGCATTGACTCAATAGAGCCCCAGGCCCAACTCATAGCAATTAAAATCGCAGCAGCAATAACGACATTATTTAGAGTTAAATAGTCATGCTGTATTCTGTAGATTAATCGTTTGAGTTTTAATTTGTTCATTTTTGCAAATTTAATACCTACCACATAATATTGTAGCAGGAATGGTAAAAATATTCATCTTATGATTATCAAATTCAGACTGTGGTGGGGGCGGCTGGGATCGAACCAGCGACCAATCGGTTATGAGCCGACTGCTCTAACCCCTGAGCTACGCCCCCGTGAGACTTATTATAGCGCATCAGAGGTAATTATAGAAGTTTTCCAGCGGCAATTCGCACGGCTTCTGACCAAGAAGTAAAACAGTGCGGAGTGGACGCTAGTTCTTCGCTGGTAATTTTATGTCGAACGGCCAGGGCTAGCTCGGCTGCCATATCGCTAGCATGTGGTCCGACAATTGTTCCACCTACGACAACTCGCTTCTTATCAACGATCAATTTCACAAAACCTATTCGCTGGTCGGTAATGTTGCTGCGTACGGTAGTTGTGAGCGGAACAGTTGCTATTTTTGCGCTTATTCCTTTCATCTTACAATCGTATTCATTCATTCCAATTTGAGCTATTTCTGGCTGAGTAAATGCAACTTGTAGGCGTGGGGAATCATTGAATTTAATCTTATTGTTATGTAGCAAATTATGAGCCGCAATACGACTCTGCGCTAAAGCTGTGTGAGTTTGGATATTAGCGTCAGTTACATTTCCTGCGGCAAAAATATGTCGAGCGGAAGTTTGCAGGGAAGAATTAACCAAAATGCCATTCTCGGTATATTTTACGCCAGCGTTCTCTAAGCCTAAATCTGTTGCAGGCAATTGTTGGCCGGCAATTAGAATCTCATCAACGCGCACAGATTTTTCTATTCGCCCTTGCAGAAAGGTAACACGCTTTTGTATGGACGATTTCTGTATGGCGATAATCTTAGTGCGAGCTAAGATTGAAATATTGCGATTTTTTGCGTCATTCGCAACCAAAGTGCTGACTTCTGGGTCAAATGTTGATAATATTCTGGATGATTTCTCTGCTACGTAGACTTTTGTTCCTAGGGTAGAGAAGATGTGCGCCAATTCTAGTGCTGTAACTCCCGCACCAACAATGAACATGGTTTTTGGTGGGCGCTTCAAGCTAAAAATAGTTTTTGGAGTATGATGAGAAGCGGTATTTAATCCAGGTATTTCTGGAATTTGCCAATCAGATCCAGTTGCAATGAGAAATTTGCGAGCGGACAAATGTCTGCGATTGACGGCGATTTCATTCGGACTCAAGAAATGTGCATTGCCAGCAAAAACACTAATGCCTTGCTTTTCGTAATAATAGCGATTACCACCAGCTCCAGTTCTCTTTATAACTTTGTCTTTCCAGGAGAGTAGAGAAGGGTAATTATATCCAATCAATTTAGTGCGCAGCCCAAATTTAGCGGCATCTTTGGCTGTTTGATAAACATTAAGAGCATGAGTTAAAAATCCAGTTGGTACATCTCCCCAGTTTGGTGATTCCCCGCCGAATGTTGATTTTTCTACAACAGCAACTTTTTTTCCGGCACTTGCTAATATGTTGGCTGCAGGTGAACCGCCAGCACCACTACCAATTACGATATAGTCATAGTCAAAAGTCGGTTTTTGCGACATTAAATCTCCTAAATTATGGTTTTATAATTTTTATATAAATAGGCTGCGTCAGGATGTAGAGTTTTCATAATGCGTTGTGCTTGGCGGCGGATATCGGTAGAGGTTATTTCTGGGTGAGTTTCGCACCAATTCATAACACCCAAAGTGACGGTTTTTGCGATATCTTGAGCTTGACCTTCTGGTGTACGAACGCTTAGGCAAGTAGCAATTATGGAATTATGGAGCTTGTCTGGGCTAAACTCCTCCGGCGGTCGCTTTCCTTGTTTGATAACGTCAATTTGACCTGACTTTACCATAAATTGCCTCCGTAGCTGATAACGCCAATAACGCGGTCGACGAATAGGAACGCTGCCAAAATTAATAAGCTACCACCGCTGGCGAATTGCAAAAATCTCTTATGATCTTCTCTCCAACGTTGTAAATTAGAGATGCTGCGTCCGCTGCCGATCAGGATGATAACGACAAACAATGGTAGTGCAGATACAATGACGTAGATTGCTATACTGATGATTTGCAAGAAGGGGTTTGGTAGGGTGATAATAGCCAGACTGGCGGCTATAATTGGCGCGATAATAAATATGATTTCTGCAATAACACTAATTATTCCCAGGGCAAAGCTTTCTATGGAATTTTTGGTTTTTTTGGTGCGCTTGTTTAAATATTCTGCAAAATTGCGTGGAAGCCATAATGAAGTTCCTGGTTGTCTTCGAAAGTAGAATGCCCAAATTGCGATTCCTAATCCAAACATCATCCCTGAAGAGACGGCGGCAACGAGCTGCTCTGCGCTGGTAACGTGGTGGATGAATAGTGATAAGAAATAGGAAATTGAGCTGATAAGTAACAAGGTGATCATTGCGACTCCAAGTACAAAACTGTTGCTCATACGAAAAATTTTTCTCTGGGCAGTTTTTTTGCCAATTGAATGTCCGCTAAGTAACGTTAAAACACTGACGCTAAGCTGAAAACTGGCGTGAATAATCGCTGCAAAAATTATGGTGGCCAGTGACGAGATTGTTACGGGGGTCATTTTTGTGTATAAATCCTTCCCTACCAGTGTACCACAAGCGGAATGAAAAGGTAAATAATGACCGAAAAAGGTATTGCTTTTTTGTCAAATTTATGATAGTATAAAGACAGTTAAATAATTAACACAAAAAAGGAAAAATATGGAAATCAATACCAGTGAATTAGCTGAATTTTTAGAAGTAACCCGAAAAAAGGATTTAGCAACGTGGGAGCGTCAGCGTAATTCATGGGAATTGGATAGTTTTGTGTCGCGACGATTGGCAGCTTTGGATGGTGTCCAATCTGAGGAGGTTGAGCTAATTTAGTGTCTATAAAAATTCCCCGTCGTATCGACGAGGAAAGATAATTTCTGGTAGCACCGGGTGGACCCGAACCACCGACCTCAGGCTTATGAGTCCTGCGCTCTAACCAGCTGAGCTACGGTGCCACACTGCATTGATTGTAACAGATAGTATAAAATTTGCCAAATACGTTTTAGGTAAATTGTGAGATAATGGATATGTGAGATATATTATCGCAGTCAGTGGTGGGATTGATTCGGTAGTTTTGCTGGATTTGATGTCGCGAACGGAAAAAGATTTGGTGGTCGCTCATTTTGACCACGGAATTCGTGAGGAATCGGCGAGTGATGCTAGATTTGTCGAGGCTTTAGCTGATAGATATAAAATACAATTTGTTTGTCGACGCGAAAAGCTAGGGGCTGATGCCAGTGAAGAATTGGCACGCCAAAGGCGGTATGAATTTTTACGTGGCGTGGCGACGGATTTTGGTGGCGTGATAGTAACGGCGCATCATCGAGATGACATTGTTGAAACTGTAGCAATGAACCTTAAGCGCGGCTCCAGGTGGCGAGGCTTGGCGGGGATGAGTGATAGTCAAATAGTTAGACCGATGAATAGTTGGACGAAGCAGAGAATCTATGAATATGCAATTTGTCAGAAATTGGAATGGTGTGAAGATGAGACAAATCAAAGCGACTTGTATCAGAGGAATAAATTTAGGCGTAAGATAAATCGTGAGCTTGATGAATATCAGAAACTTGGAGTATATGAGGCGTGGCGAAAACAGAGAGAATTAAGAGGGGAAATTGAGCAGGAGATAGAGAAGTTTGATAGAGAAGTCCTGGGCCGGTATTTCTTGACGATGATAGATGATGATGTCGCACAAGAATTACTATATTATTACGTTTTACGACATTATAGTGTGTCGCTACTAGGCTCTCAATTGGAGCGTATGTTGATTGCTATAAAAACTGGAAGAGTTGGCTCTTGCTGGCAAGTTGGCGGCGGCATTGTGATGAAATTGACGCTAAGAAGTGTTATAATAAAGAGAGTTTGATTAGTATAGGCGAAAGGATTAGTTGAGAATGGCTGTTAAGATGCCTCAAAGAAATGGAAAGAATAGAATAAGTCAAATTTTACGATTTGGATTGTTTTGGGCAATTATAATTTTTGTAGCGTTAATTTTTTACGCAACACTCTTCCCCGCGTCAAATCTTAAAGATGTTGCATTATCTGATGTAGTGCGTCGAGCAAATGACGGTAAAATTGCTCAATTGGAGATTCAGGGAAATGATATTAAGATCACTCCAAAAGACCAATCAAAACCTACCGAGCATTCAGTTAAGGAATCTAGTAGCATTTATGAGCAGGGCTTGAACAAGGATGCTAAGGTTGAGGTGAAGGTTATTCCACCATCCACAACCGGCGAAACTATGTGGAATCTGGCTGTTATGGTTGTGCCTGTGTTGATTATCGTGATGTTCTTTATGTTTATGATGCGCCAAGCTCAGGGTCAAAATAATCAAGCTATGGGATTTGGCAAGAGTAAGGCTCGCCTGTACGGCCAAGACAAAGAAAAGGTTCTGTTTACGGATATCGCTGGAAATGATAACGCCAAGCAAGATCTACAGGAAGTTGTTGATTTCCTCAAGCATCCGAAGAAATATAAAGATTTGGGCGCAAAGATTCCAAAAGGCGTATTGTTAGTCGGTAATCCTGGTACGGGTAAGACAATGCTAGCCCGAGCTGTTGCTGGTGAGGCTGGCGTGCCATTCTTCTCAATTTCTGGTTCTGAATTTGTGGAAATGTTTGTTGGTGTTGGCGCTAGCCGAGTACGAGATCTATTTTCTAAGGCTAAGAAAAATGCTCCATGTATCATCTTCATTGATGAGATTGACGCCGTGGGACGTAAGCGTGGCTCTGGTATGGGTGGTGGTCATGATGAGCGTGAGCAAACTCTGAACCAGATTTTGGTAGAGATGGATGGTTTTGATGGCGAAACGAACGTTATTGTTTTGGCGGCAACCAACCGAGCGGATGTTTTGGACCCAGCTTTGCTTCGACCTGGACGATTTGACCGACGTGTGAATATTACATTACCAGAACGCAAAGATCGTGAGGCAATTCTGAAAGTTCACTTTAAGAAAAAGCCAACTGACGAAACTGTTGATCTTGATAAACTAGCGGCAAAAACTGCTGGCTCATCTGGTGCGGACTTGGCAAATATGGCCAATGAGGCTGCAATCATCGCTGCACGTCGCAACAAGAAGAAGATTACGAATGACGAATTAACCGAGGCGTTTGAGCGTGTGGCAATTGGTCCAGAGCGCAAGACTAAGATAATGAACGATCACGAGAAAGAGTTGACTGCTTATCACGAAGCTGGCCACGCAATTGTTGGTCACGTCTTGCCTGATTCCGACCCAGTCCACAAGGTTACGATTATTCCACGTGGCGGTACCGGTGGAGTAACATGGTTCTTGCCGCCAGAAGATAAGAGTTACACAAATGTTTACGAGTTTAAGGATATTTTGGCTCGGGCAATGGGTGGACGAATCGCTGAGCAATTGATTTATGGCGAAGACGGAATTACCACTGGCGCTGGTTCAGATTTGCGAAAGGCGACTGAAATTGCTCGCGATATGGTTATCGAGCAAGGAATGGGCGAGAGTCTTCGCGATCAAGTATTCCATGAAGATAATGGCGGCCTGATGTTTGATAAAATGACCAGAGAGCGTCCGTATTCTGATGAAACTGCCAAATTGATTGACCAAGAAGTTGCGCAGTTGATTACCGAAGCTAAGCAGCGCGCAATGCTAGTGTTGAAGGAAAATCGTTCATTCCTTGACAAGCTGGCTGAAGCCTTACTGAAGGATGAGACTTTGGAAGAATCTGAGGTCGATGAAATCCTTAAGGGCACAAAATTACCAAAAGAAGCTAAACTGCATTCGTAAAACACTATGGGGCGCGTTCGTAGTACGGTTACGAAAATAAATCAGCGGCTTAATGTGAAATTGGCTGCTACGATTCTGGCGGGCTCGACGTTGTTGTCGAGCTTGCTGGGGTTTTTTCGTGATCGTCTACTTAATTCCGCCTACATGCCAAGTGAAAACGGTGCGCTGGCGGGATATCCGGTTGGATTAGATGCCTACACTGCAGCTTTTATGGTGCCAGAT
Organism: Candidatus Nanosynbacter sp. HMT-352; assembly: GCF_021222645.1. Classification (NCBI taxonomy): domain Bacteria; kingdom Bacillati; phylum Minisyncoccota; class Nanosynbacteria; order Nanosynbacterales; family Nanosynbacteraceae; genus Nanosynbacter; species Candidatus Nanosynbacter sp. HMT-352. The sequence goes on along the minus strand of NZ_CP089520.1, from coordinate 541,146 downwards.
TTTATGTTTGCAGTGCTGGTTTCTGGTGCGCTTAGCGTAACGTTTATCCCAGTATTTAATGAGCGGTGGGTTAAGGGTAATAAACAATCAGCTTGGCAAATTAGCTCAAGTATGATTAATTTTATGGCGCTAATCACCATGGCGGCGTCGGTGTTGATTATTATTTTCGCCGATCCGTTGATGAAGTATTTAATCGCACCTGGTCTGAGTGAGTCTGGTCATGCTTTGGCGGTTAGTATGATGCAAGTAATCGCAGTGAATCCGTTTATCTTTGCGGTTGCGGCGGTGATTGCTAGTATTCAGCAGGCAGTTGGACGATTTATGTTCTGTGCGCTGGCACCAATGCTGTATAACGTCGGTATTATTATTGGTACGGTGTGGTTTACCGGCGGCGTCAATTTATTCGGCTGGCAGATTTTTGATGGTGGCATTATGGGTGTGGCGTTAGGCGTGGTTTTGGGTTCGTTTCTGCAATTGATTGTTAGCGCAGTTGGTTTGGCTGGGCTTGGGTTTGATTACAATTTCAAAATTTATTGGCGGAATAAGGGATTTAGGAAAGTTTTATCTTTACTGCCGGCACGTTCTGTTGACCAAGGAATGGATTATGTAGTTAGCTTGGTTGAGGTAAATTTGGCTTCGCGCTTGGCCGATGGAACGGTTAGGGCGTACCAGCAGGCTTTAACTCTTCATATGATGCCGATCAATCTTATTGGCGTGGCGATTTCAAATGCCGCCTTTCCTCAATTGACTGAGCATTTGGGCGAAGGTCGAAATGACCTATTTCAAAAAGACCTACGTTCTCTGCTGAGAATTATTTTTTGGATGGCACTTCCGGTGTCGGTGGTGATTTTCTTTACCAGGGGATACGTCGTGCATTTTATCCGCAATGGTGGCAATCAACTAATCGCGGGAATTTTGGGCTGCCTAGTTGTGGCGATTTTATTCCGAACTATTTATCACATGGCCGCGCGAGCATTTTACGCCCGCCAAGACACGAAAACTCCGCTGTATATTTCAATTTTCTCGATTACTTTGAATATCATCTTAGCAATCGTCCTATCAATGGTCTTGAAAATGGGTGCATATGGATTGGCTTGGGCACAATCGACAGTGGCGGTTTTGGAGGTGGTTGTTCTTTTGGCGGTTATGAATCGTCAAATGCCAAAATTATTCGATATGACGTTTGTGCGAGCGATTTTTAAGATGATAATTGCCGGTACTATTACGGGAGTGGTTTGTTATATTGCCGTGCTAATTATGCCGTTTCGTTATCATGACGACAGTTTCTTTAGCGCTTTTCCGAAATTTGTTATCATTTCATTGGTCAGTTTTGGCGCGTATGCCGCGGCTTCAAAGTGGCTAAAATTGCCAGAAATTGACCCGATTCTTGCACGATTGAAAAAAGTATTATTTGGGCGATTGGAGTTTAAGGGCTAATGGAAAATATTCGGAATTTTTGTATTATTGCTCATATTGATCACGGCAAGTCTACGCTGGCTGATCGAATGATGGAGATGACTGGGACGGTAGAAAAGCGCGAGATGAAGTCGCAATTGCTGGATTCGATGGATTTGGAGCGAGAAAAAGGAATCACTATTAAACTGGCGCCGGTGCGAATGCGATATAAAAATGTCGATCTGAATTTGATTGATACTCCGGGGCATGTCGATTTTAGCTATGAAGTTTCGCGTAGCTTGCAGGCTTGCGAGGGCGCGATATTGGTGGTAGATGCTAGTCAGGGAATTCAGGCGCAAACATTGTCGAATGTTTACTTGGCGATGGAGCAGGATTTGACAATTATTCCGGTGTTAAATAAGGTTGATTTGCCGGCCGCCGATATACCGCGCGTATCCAGGCAAGTCATTAATTTGTTGGGCTGCGACGAGAGCGAGATTATTCATATTTCTGCTAAAACTGGTCAAAACGTAGATAAGGTTTTGGATGCGGTTGTTGAGCGAATCCCGGCGCCAGTTGGCGAGGTTGATGGTCCAACTAGGGCGCTGATTTTTGATAGCTATTATGACGATTATCGTGGCGTGATTTTATATGTGCGGGTGGTTGACGGGCGAATTAAAAAGGGCGAATCTATCCGAATGATGGCGACTGGCGCAGATGGACTAGCTCTGGAAGTCGGTCATCTTAACCCAGCCATGCAACCCGACCCTTCGCTTGAAACTGGCGAAATTGGCTATATTGTGACGAACCTGAAAACGACACGCGAGGCGCGGGTTGGCGATACGGTAACACTGGGGAGATATTTTAATTAAGATTAAAAAGGGAAACCACGAATCTACAAACAATAAGCTTAACTGAATTTTTTTGGCGTTGGTTCGTAGTATTGACGCGTATGATTGCTGAAATCAGTTTCCTTACCAGATTTGGCATAGCATTTATTCGACAAAACTCATTAAGTCTCTTAATAAAGAAATCAAACGTCAAACGAAATAGAAGGTTCTTTTTCCTAACGAGGAGGCTCTGGAACGTTACTTAGTTACTTTGTTTGAAGACTCTACTAGAGTGTTTACACAAAATTATTGACAGCATCTTTTCCTTTATAATATAATAAAACCTCATGAGATATTATATGTCTAAACAAAAAATTAATCGCTTTGTCGGATCTATTGGAGCTTTTATTGGGATCCTTGTCTTTATTGCATATATTCCACAAATTATCGCTAACCTACAAGGAGAAAAAGCTCAACCATTCCAACCACTATTCGCAGCAGTTTCTTGTTTAATTTGGGTAATCTATGGTTGGACAAAAGAACCTAAAAAAGACTGGATCCTCATCATTCCCAATGCAGCGGGAGTGATATTAGGCGGTTTAACTTTTATTACTTCTTTATAAAAGTTATATAAACAAAACCAGCAACTTCATAAAAAAGTTGCTGGTAGAGATTTTGGACTATCACAGGAAAAAATATTTAACCAAAGTGATATATTGTTTGATAAATCAGAGTATAATAGTAATTAAAAATAGGATTGGATAGCGAGCAGATTCTTGCTTCCTGCTATGTTTATATTCCATCAAGTGTAAGTTAATTAAGATTAAAGAAGGAAAAACCATGAATCCACAAACAATCAGCTTAACTGAATTACAAAAACACCTCGATCAAACATGTAAAGAGAAGGGGTGGGACAAAAATTCTGTCACTGAAGTATTCTTATTGTTTACTGAGGAAGTTGGCGAGCTAGCAAAAGCAGTTCGCAAAGAGACGGGATTTAAGGGCGAGAAAAAGCCTGACAATCACGACAATCTGCGCGAGGAGTTTGCGGACGTACTGAATTATTTGATGGAATTGGCAAATCGGTTTGACGTCAATTTGGCGGAAGTGTATTTTGAGAAGCACAAGATCAACCAGACGCGGCAGTGGAAATAGTGCATATTAGTATTGAAAAGCGTAGATTAGATAAGATAATAAAATGCGCGGGTTGGTGATACAGTAACGCTGGGGAAATATTTTAATTAAGATGAGCGACTTGCCGCCAATCAGATTTGCTAATGGAGCTTGCCTTGTTGCAAACGAAGTGACGGCTCCTTCTGGAGTGAAGAGAATAGTTTTTGGAGATGATCCAGAAAAACCCATGGCTCGTCTTGGCTATAGAGAAGTTGGCAGGAAGGCTTGTTTTGCGGGTATGCTATTTAAGAATGCCCCAGATGAATATAAGGCGGGTACGTCAATATTGTCATACTTTTTTGAAACAGCAATTCCTGAATTGGGACTTCACCCGGGGGAAACTTCAAAAATACATAAACCTGTTATTGCTTTACTTCTGGCTAGATATGGGTTGGAAGCTGACACAACTTCGGAATATTGGTCTCGTGCTGGGCTATTGGTGCAACGAGTAGGAATATCAAGGAAACATACTCAGCTACATTTCTGTGAAGGAAACGAAGAAGAATTCGAGAGCGAGCAATATCAAAGATTTTATGATATTGTGCCAAATAGAGAATTGCCGTTCTTATATCCTTTAAAATCTCCTTCAAAGCAGGTTGATATACATACTTCGTATACTCCATAGTCACAAAACCTTGCCAATACAACGGAAATGAGCGTTTAACACAACTGTCTAGTTGTAAAGAATGGTATAATTGTTAGTGAATGTCTAAGGCGATTGTCAAACCACTTCCAGGTTATAAAGAAGTTAAGCCGTTTGTTTATGCGGGGTTTTTCCCGGTGTCCAACGAAGACTACAATGACCTGAAAGAGGCAATTGAAAAGTTGAGTCTGAGCGATTCGGCGTTGCAGTTTGAGCCGGAAAATTCGCCAGTACTGGGCTACGGTGTGCGAATTGGATTTTTGGGTCTGCTTCATATGGACATTATTCGCGAACGACTAGAGCGTGAGTATAATTTGGATTTGATTGTTACGAATCCGAGTACTGATTATCAAGTTAGTCTGACGAATGGCGAGGAATTGGATATTAAATCCGCCAGCGAATTGCCCGACCCAGCGCAGATAAAAGAGATTCGCGAACCATGGATTGATGGCGAAATTGTCGTGCCACAGGATTACATAGGCGCGGTGATTCAGTTGATTGTGGGCAAGCGTGGTCGCCAGAAAAACCTGAGTTACATTGACGAGCGGGCGCTGATTTCATTTGCGGCGCCTCTTGCGAATTTATTAACGGATTTTTATGACCAATTGAAATCTATTACCAGTGGCTACGGTTCGTTTAATTATGAGTTGGCGGATTATCAAGTGGAAGATTTGGTGCGCGTCGATTTTTATGTGGCAGGCGAAATGGTTGATTCGTTGAGTGTAATGTGTCATCGGTCAGAATCTCAACATTTGGGGCGTGAGATTGTTAAGAAATTGAAAGAAGTTGTGCCGCGTCAGAGTTTTGAGGTTTCATTGCAAGCGGCAATTGGCGGTAAATTTATTGCCAGGGAAAATATCGGCGCTTATCGAAAAGACGTTACGGGCTATCTTTACGGCGGCGATGTCAGTCGTAAAAAGAAGCTTCTCGCCAAGCAGGCACGCGGTAAAAAACGAATGAAACGCTTTGGTAAAGTTGACATACCGAGTGAGGCATTTATGGTGATGCTAAAAAGGGACTAATTGTGAAAAGATCTATTGTTTATATTGATATGGATAGCGTTTTAGTGGACTTCAAATCTGCTTAATAAAAATATTGCCTGAGTCGATTGATGAGTTTACTGGTCGGCTTATTCGTTTTGGAAGTTCTGAATTTCCCAATTGGCAATCCGTACTTGATGAGTTATTATAGGTAAATATTATGCCAAGTATTGAAGATCTTATTGTAAATTATCAGCCAACTGAACCAACAATTGAGTTGGTTAAAAGTACGAAAATTGCGCTACTTGCGGGAATTTCTGGTGCGGGCAAAGACACAATAAAAAAACAATTGCTGAAGTCACCGGAGTTTCGTGATATTGTTTCTCATACTACGCGTGCGCCACGCACAAATAATGGATGTGCCGAGCAAGATGGAATTGATTATCACTTTATTGATTCGCAAACTGCCGAAAATATGCTACAAAATAATGAATTCATCGAGGCAAAGTTTGTTCACGGTACGGTTTATGGGACGTCAGTGGCTGAGTTAAAATTAGCGCACGATCAGAACCGCGTGGCAATTACCGACATTGACGTTCAGGGTGTGGAGGAATATGAGCGACTGGCGCCAGATAGTATTGCGATTTTCATTGTACCGCCAAATAGTCGAACTTGGATTGAGCGATTAAAAAAGCGTTACGCAACTGAAGAAGATTTTCAAGCAGAGTGGCCGAAGCGTCATGCCTCGGCGGTAAAAGAGTTGGCTTACGCGCTTGAAGTTCCGTATTATCACGTGATTATCAATGACGATTTGGAGCGAGCAATTCGAGTGACCGAGGAAATTATTTTACGCGGCGACGTGTTTAAGCGTCAAGATGACGAGGCGCGTTTAGTGGCTCGAAATCTCCTCAATGATATAATTAATCTATGAGTTCAGTAAAAACTCCAAAAAAAATAGCAGCCAGGCAAGATCGTTCCTCGAAGACCTTGGCTACATTGTTAGACCAATCCTTTTTTATCTTTGCAGGTTTGGCGTCGTTTTGGTTGGCGTGGTTGGTACTTAGAGAAGGTTGGGCGACGGGCGGCTGGTGGCTGGTTGGCTTATTCTTTGTTGTGTGGATAATTGTGGCGTATTTGGCGCTACCTAGGCTTCATCGAATTTTGAGCAATATGTATGTACCGAACTATTTTATCGGCAGGACACGAACAGCAGATGGAGTATTAAGTGATCCTGTAAATTTGAGCGTGCGCGGTTCGGAAGAAAAACTTCACAAAGCAATGACTGAGGCTGGCTGGGTTTTGGCGGATGATATAACTCCGAGATCGGCATGGAAAATGGCATTTACGGTGCTGAGTGGTCGTAGTTATCCGAATGCTCCGGTGTCGCCAGCATTTCTATTTGGTAGGCGACAAGACTTTGCTTATCAGCAAGAGGTTGACGGTAATCCAAGGCGTCGTCATCATGTTAGGTTTTGGCGATGCCCAAGTGGCTGGCTTCTTCCTGGTGGTCATCGGGTTGATTGGCTGGCGGCTGGTACATATGATAAGAGTGTTGGCTTTTCTTTGTTTACTTTTCAGTTCACACATAAAATTGATGAGAATATTGATATCGAACGGGATTATATTATTGAGTCTGTTAAGAGTAGTAATAAAAATATTAGAATAACGATATTAAAGGATTTTTCAACGGGTTATCATTCGCGCAACGGTTTCGGAGATTCCATTCGCACTGATGGTGATTTGCCAATTTTGGAAGTCGGTAGGATAAAGACTGACAGTAATGTCACGGCTTCAACGCGGCTCGGAGTGATTATGGATGGCACAATTTATGATCGTCATCCGCGGAATCACGAAACTTTATTGGAAGATCTTTGGAGTCGCCGACCACCGCAGATTTTAATTGGCAGTGGGCTGATGATTTTGGCGTCTCTATTTACAATTGGGCAAATGTTGGTGGACTTTTCTAGCTGGCCGACAACTTTAGTGCAGGTTGCAAATATTGACGGAATTGATATAAATGCCGCGAATACTATGTTGTCAATGATGGCTGGTTTTAATGTGTTGTTGGTCGTGGCGGAAATCGTGTTGGTTGGGATGTTACTTCGAGGAAGTAGTCGGGCGCGAATCTCACTACTTTCTGTGGCGACATTGGCTATTGTCACCGAATCTTTATCCGTGACAATTGGGCGAATTAATGCGTCGATTATGCTGCTTTTGACTTCAATTGGCGTACATATTATGATCATGATGTTATTCTCTTCAGATGCAGCGCGCTACTTTACGGAAAGACGATAAGGCTTGGCACTCTGCTTGTATGAGTGCTAGATTTGCGATATAATTGGATTATGACCGAACGTCAACAAGCAATCCTTGTCGCTATTATCGAGCAGTACGCTGAAATTGCGGCGCCAGTTGGTAGTGTAACGCTAGCCAAACTGTTTGGCGTGAGTAGCGCCACGATTCGCAGTGAAATGGCAAAACTTGAGGAGATGGGATTTATTGAGGCGCCCCACACGAGCGCAGGTCGAATTCCGACAGATAAGGGATATCGTTTTTATGTCAATGGAATCACGGCGGCGCAAATGACTGAATTACCGAGCGGTATTGATAACAGCACGAAGGCAATTGAGGCGCACGTCAATTCAAATGTTGATACTTCAGACAAAGCGATTCGTAGAGCAGTTGATGGTTTGGTGGAAATGACTGGCAATTTTGGTTTTGCGTCGTTTGGTTCGAGTTTATATATGAACGGGATGACTCAGTTGTTCAGTCAGCCAGAGTTTGGCGATGGCGATCACGTTCAGGCGGTTGCTAAATTGATTGACAATATCGAGCCGTGGCTTCGTGAAGCGGCGCCGGACGAGCCGTTAAATGTGTTTATTGGTAGCGAAAATCCAATTGGTAAAAGCAGTGGCGCTACGTTGATTATAAGTAAATTTAAGTCATCGTCTGGTGGCGATAACTACATCGGCGTAATTGGTCCGACGCGACAAAATTATCGTCGAACGATGGAGTTGGTGCGTCGTACGGGTGCGATGCTAGAGGAGGTATTATAATGGCTGAATGGATTGGTGGACTATTAAGTGGTTTGCCGGCGTGGCTGATTGTAATAATTTCAATAATAATATTTATTATTGGAGCGATTTGGATTTTAGCCTTTGATCCTGGTACGGTTGGCGGTGATCCTGTCTTGCCATTTAAAAGGAGGAAAAAATGACGAAGAATAAAAAAGCTGAAGATTTAGAGAAAGAAGTTGCTGAGCTGACGTCGGATTTGCAGCGAACTCGAGCGGATTTTGAGAATTATCGTAAGCGCGTGGAGGCGGAAAAACAATCAGCGCATGAGATGGGTCAAACTAAGTCGGTGATGAAATTGTTGCCAGTCATTGATACGATTGAGCGAGCTGTCGCCAACGTCCCAGAGGAACTTCAAGATAATGCGTGGGTTAAGGGTGTGGCTGGTCTGAGCAAGCAGCTTGACAAGCAATTGAAGGAGATTGGTTTGGAGAAAATTGACGCTAAACCCGGAACTCTGTTTAATCCGGAATTTCATCAGGCTGTTCAATTTGACGAATCGACGGATGGCGATAAGGAAGTTATTGCCGAGGAGCTTCGCGCCGGCTATACTTTGAACGGATCAGTTATTCGCGACGCAATGGTAAAAGTCACTCGTCAGTAATATGATTGCGAAAAAACAGCGATTAGCACTCTTGACATGAGAGTGCTAATTATTTATACTGAGATAGTTGGCACTCGCCACGAAAGAGTGCTAGAATGAATATAAGATATAGACCAGATGTGATCATAATAGAAAGGGGAATCATATGGGTAAAATTATTGGTATTGACCTCGGTACAACCAACAGCGCATTTGCGTATATGTTAGCTGGAAAACCAGAGGTAATTTCTAATGCCGAAGGTAATCGTACTACACCATCTGTAGTTGCGGTTAATAAAAAGGGCGAACGACTCGTCGGTCAAGTTGCTCAGCGTCAGCGTGTAACAAACCCAAAAAACACGATTTACGGCGTTAAGCGTTTGATTGGTCGTAAGTTTGATGACAAGGAAGTGCAAAAAGACTTGGATATCATGCCGTACAAGATTGTTAAAAAAGGTACTGGCGTGGCAGTCGAAATGGGCGATAAGGAATACACGCCAGAAGAAGTTTCAGCAATGATTCTTAGTAAGATCAAGGCTGACGCCGAAGCTTTCTTGGGTGAAAAGGTGACAGAGGCAGTGATTACGGTGCCAGCGTACTTTGACGATTCACAGCGCCAAGCAACTAAGGACGCTGGTAAAATTGCTGGATTGGAAGTTAAACGTATTATCAACGAACCAACAGCTGCAGCTTTGGCGTACGGTCTGGAAAAGGGTAAGAATGACGAAACTATCGTAGTATTCGACCTTGGTGGCGGTACGTTTGACGTGTCGGTGTTGGAACTAGGCGACGGCGTGTTTGAGGTTAAGGCAACCAATGGTGATACACACCTTGGTGGTGAAGATTTCGACAACGCTATTGTCAATTACTTCTTGGATGACTTCAAGTCGAAGGAGGGAATTGATCTTCGTAAAGATAATGCGGCGATGCAGCGCTTGAAGGATGAGGCTGAAAAGGCGAAGAAAGAATTGTCGACGGTTACTGAATATGAAGTCAACATTCCATTTATCACTGCTGATGCTGATGGTCCAAAGCACTTTGAGATGAGCTTGAGTCGCGCTAAGTTGGAAGATTTGGTTAAGGATCTATTGGATCGCTTGGATGGCCCAGTAGAAAAGGCTTTGAAGGATGCCAAACTTTCTAAGTCCGACATTAACAATGTAGTTATGGTTGGCGGAATGACTCGTATGCCAGCTGTGGTTGAGCGTGTGAAGAATTTCTTTGGAAAAGATCCGATGCAAGGCGTGAACCCAGATGAGGTTGTAGCTGTTGGTGCTGCAATTCAAGGTGGTGTCTTGGCTGGTGATGTTAAGGATGTGTTACTTCTGGATGTGACTCCGCTTTCTCTTGGAATTGAGACGATGGGCGGTGTATCGACTAAGTTGATTGATCGAAACACTACAATTCCAACAAGCAAGAGTGAAGTTTTCTCAACAGCTGCTGATAACCAGCCTCAGGTGGAAATTCACGTTCTTCAGGGTGAGCGTGAGTTTGCTAATGACAATAAGAGTTTGGGTCGTTTTGTGCTTGACGGTATTGCGCCAGCGCCACGCGGCGTGCCTCAAATTGAAGTGACCTTTAATATTGACGCCAACGGTATTCTTAACGTTACAGCCAAAGACAAGGGAACAGGCAAAGAGCAATCAATCACTATCCAAAACTCTGGCAATATGAGCAAGGAAGATATTGAGAAGGCGCAAAAAGAAGCCGAACTTCACGCGGACGAAGACAAGAAAAAACGCGAAACTGTCGATACGAAGAATCAGCTTGAAAACGCTATTTATCAGGCAAAGAAAATGCCAGACGAATTCAAAGATAAGATTTCTGACAATGATAAGCAAGCGATTGAAAAAGCTGTCGAAGAGGCTGAAAAGCACAAAGATTCTGAAGATAAGGATGAATTGGACGCTGCAATTAAAGCCTTGAATGACGCGATTATGCCAATTGGGGCTAAGATGTATCGACAATCAACTGATGATAAAAAAGCTGACGAAGCTGGCGACGAAAAGTCTGATAAAGACGAGCCAGTCGAAGGTGAAATTGTCGACGAGAAATAAACTTAACGTATTTACGAAGAAGGCTGCTCGATAAAAAGAGTGGCCTTTTTTTGGACTTAGCACTCTTGCACTGAGAGTGCTAAACGCGTATAATATATAAGGTATGAGCAAGCGTGATTATTATGAAATATTGGGCGTTCCAAAGACCGCTTCTGAAGATGAGATAAAAAAGGCTTTTCGTAAATTAGCAATTAAATATCATCCTGACAAACAGGGTGGCGACGAGGCTAAATTTAAGGAAATTAATGAAGCCTATGAGGTTCTGAAAGACAAACAGAAGCGACAGCGTTATGATCAATTTGGTCATGCTGGCGTTGGTGGCTCTTCTGGTGGCGGATTTTCTGGCAATCCGTTTGAAGGATTTGGTGGATTCGGCGGTCAAAACGTTCACTTTGATTTTGGTGACGGTGGACTAGGTGATATTTTTAGCCAATTCTTCGGTGGTGCAGCTGGCGGTTCTGGAAATGGTCGTTCGCGTGGGCGTGATGTTGAAACTAGTGTAACATTAAGTTTTGAGGACGCGGTATTTGGTGTAGAAAAGAAAATTAGTTTAATGTTGGATGTTGAATGTGAGCATTGTCATGGCGATGGTGCCGAGCCAGGGTTTGGTATGAAAACGTGCCCAACTTGTAAGGGAGCGGGTCAGCAAACTCGAACGATGAATTCGCTGTTTGGGCAAATTCAGCAAGCGGTTGTTTGTGAAACTTGTCACGGTAAGGGAAAAGTTCCTGAAAAAGAATGTTCAGTTTGTCGAGGAAAAGGCACGACCCGACAGAATCAGGATATCACTATTAAAATTCCGGCAGGGATTGATGATGGCGCGACAATTCGTCTGCGAGATCGTGGCGAAGCAGTTGCTGGTGGTAGTAGAGGTGATTTGTATGTCCACATTCGCGTTAAGGCGCATAAAAAATTCACTCGTGAAGGTAATATTATTCTTAGCGAAGAGCATATTTCTATGGTTGATGCAGCACTGGGAACGGAGATTGATGTGGAGACTGTGGATGGCGTGATAACGATGAAAATCCCAGCAGGCACTCAGAGTGGCACCGACTTCAAGTTGTCGGGTCATGGCGTGCCGCACTTACATAGTGAATCTCGTGGTCCGCATATTGTGGGTGTTATTGTTGATACGCCAACCAAATTGACCAAAAAGCAGAAGGAGCTTTTGGAGCAGTTTAGGGGCGCGAAAAAACGAGGACTGTTTTCGTAGGTAAGCATAGCTTAGATATTGATATATATCATAAATTATGCCATAATATTGACGTATGAAAGAGAAAACCGTTATTGGGTCAACTGAGTTTGTAGATTTTGGCGAGCGAGCACAAAAAGTTCCAGCTAAAATTGATACGGGGGCTGATTCAAGTGCAGTTTGGGCGAGTAATATTAGCATTGATAAAGATGGAGTGTTGAAATTTTCTCTGTTTGGCGAAGGTTCGCCGTATTATAACGGTAAGATATTTAAGAGAACTGATTATTCGGTGGCGAGGGTGCGTAGTTCGTCTGGGCATGAGCAGATTCGTTACCGGACACATTTTTGGGTAAAAATTAGTGGGCGAAAAATTAAAATGTTGATGAATTTGTCTGATCGGTCGAAGAATGAATTCCCTGTGTTAATCGGAAGACGGTCGATTTCTGGAAAATTCCTAGTGGACGTATCAAGAAAAAATGTTCGCAGGAAAAAACCGTCCGTAACTACTAGTCTTAATGAAGAAATAAAATTGAATCCATACGAATTTTATAAAAAATATCATCAGAAAGGTGAAGAAAAATAATGCGAATTGCAATCTTATCCAACGGCAACATTAATTATTCGACGCTTCGCCTGAAAGAAGAGGCTGAAAAACGCGGTCATCAAGTTAAAGTTATTAAGTATAAAAACTGTTACGTTTCAATTGACGAAAAGCACCCGACGGTCATTTACAAGGGTAAGGAGATTGGTGAATTTGACGTGGTGATTCCGCGAATCGCAAGCCATATGACAAAGTACGGAACAGCGGTTTTGCGTCAATTGGAGATGATGTACCCGAAGGCGTTTTTTATGAATCGCTCGATTGCAATTACTAGGGCGCGGGATAAATTGCGCTCAACACAGTTATTAGTTAAAGCGGGAGTGTCAATTCCGAAGACGGTCTTTTCCCGAAACGCAACTGACATTGATTCGCTCATTGAAGAGATTGGTGGTATGCCGGTGATTATTAAGTTGGCGCGTGGTACACACGGAAATGGCGTGGTTTTGGCGGAAACTAAAAAGGCTGCCAAGTCGGTTCTTCAGGCGTTCTATTTGACCAACTCGGACGGCACGAACGTGCTACTTCAGGAGTTTATTAGAGAGTCGGCTGGTGTCGATATTCGAGCTTTTGTGGTTGGTAGTCAAGTGGTAGCTAGTATGAAGCGGCAGAGTCTGGATGATGATTTTCGTAGTAATTTACACAAAGGTGGCGAAGGTGCTAGCGTTAAGTTAACGGACGCCGAGCGTAAAATGTGTGTGAAAGCTGCTAAGGCAATGGGATTGACAGTTGCTGGAGTCGACTTCATGAGATCAAGCCGTGGCGCTTTGGTGCTGGAAGTTAATGCTAGTCCAGGATTTGGAATTGAGAAAATTACTCGCCGAAATGTGGCTGGAAAGATAATTGAGTATATTGAGCGAAACGCCAAGCGTGGTAATAAAAAAGATAAAATCGGCGCTTAGGCATAAACTTGTTATAATAGGTTTATGGACGAGTCTCGTCGCTCGACAGTAACTCAGACTGTCATCAAATGGATATTTATCTGCGGTATGCTGACGGTTATTGGTGGGGCAATTTTTTATGCTTTTCGAACGGTTTCGCCAAAAACGGAAATGATATACTTGAATAAGACGATGCTTCGGGCGGAAATTGCTAATGACGAAGAATCACAGCGGAAAGGTTTGTCCGGGAGGCTGGGAATTGATGAGAATTATGCCATGCTGTTTGTATTTGACTATAACGATCATCATAAAATGTGGATGAAAGATATGAAGTTTTCAGTTGACATGATTTGGATTAATGATAAAAAGCGCGTCGTCTATGTAAAACATAGCGTCAAACCAGACGCTGAGCCGTATGAAAAATATGCTCCACCGGTTCCCGCAAAGTACGTACTGGAGGTGAAGGCAGGAGTTGCTAAACGTGCGAGCGCCACGGTTGGGTCACTGGTAAAATTTGATTTAGAGGAGGATAAATGAGTGTGATAATTCTATTTGGAGCAATTTTAGTAACTGTTTTTGCGGTTGCATTTGTTTCATCTCGAAGATTTGGTCCATTGGCGTTGGCATTGGCGACGGGGTTTTTACTATCAGAATGGTGGGGCAATTGGCTGGCGGGAGTGTTGGATAGTTTGAAATTGGAAGATGGTTTATTGCCAAATGGTGTAATTTCGGGATTAGTCTTAACGTTGGTTCCGTTAATTATGCTTCTTCTAAGTGGTCCGAGATATCAGAAAAAACATGAGAGAATTGTCTCGGCGGTGGGAATTGCGTTTTTGACAGCAGCGCTATTGGTGGCTCCTCTGGGAAAATATATATCACTAGACGGACAGGCGCTGGAGCTGTATAGGATTTTCGCGAATAATTGGCGGTATGTGGCTACGTTTGGTCTGGTGTGTGGTCTAATTGATATTTTTTCACTACATACTGGCGGACATAAACTTGCTAAGCATTGACCTTTGTGTTGGTTTGTGCTAGGATGAAGAAAGCGGATATTCCGAATGGGTCCATAGCTCAGCTGGTTAGAGCACCTGCCTTTTAAGCAGGGTGTCCCGGGTTCAAGCCCCGGTGGACCCTCCAAATTTGAAATCGACTCCCTTGGCGGAGTCTTTTTTATGGCTTTAGATCCAGATATACTTTAAGTATGAATAGTTGGCTATTTAATAAGTTGCATATTTCTTGGTTAGTGGCGGTGTGGTGCCTCGGTCTGACAATTGGCGTAATTTCCATCCATTACATACCGCGGTCGTTTACGGTGACCCCGTTATTTTTATTGGTCGGGCTGGTTATTTTTGTAATCGTGGCAATTTGGCGCTGGCGATTTTTTGCGATTTTAGCAATTATTTCTGGAGTTTTGATTGGTCTTTGGCGCGGTGAAATCGGCAGAAAAGGCGTGGAGGTTTATGATTCGCTAATCGGAAAAGTTGCAATTATCCAAGGTCAAGTTTTGGAGGATCCTGATCTCGATAAAAATAGTCAAACGGTTCTTAGATTGGGCAATTTGCAGATGAATAATGAAAAATTGCCGGGACAAATTTGGGTGACGACGCCAGATAAAAACTCAATTAAGCGCAGTGATATTGTGAGAGTTAAGGGTAAAATGACGGCGGGATTTGGGGCTTTTTCAGCAAGCGTATATCGGGCGAAAATTATTAGTGCCGAAAGACCAGTTCCGGGTGATGTGGCGGTGGGAGTTCGTGATTGGTTTGCAGGGCGAGTTCGCACTCACGTTCCAGAGTCTGAATCTGCGCTAGGGTTGGGATTTTTATTGGGATTGCGACGTGCTATGCCAGCTGAATTAAGTGACAATTTGAAAATTGCTGGACTAACGCATATCGTGGTAGCGAGCGGCTATAATTTAACAATTTTAGTTCGTTTAGCGCGACGATTATTCGCTAAGCGATCAAAATATTTAGCAATGCTCAGCGCGGCTGTTATGATAATTGGTTTTATGGCAGTGACCGGATTAAGTCCTAGTATGTCGAGGGCTGGCTTGGTGGCGGGACTGAGTCTGGCGGCGTGGTATTACGGCCGGACAATTCATCCACTGATTCTGCTTCCTGTGTCGGCAGCAATCACGCTATTGATAAATCCGCAATTCGGTTGGGGCGATTTGGGGTGGCAATTAAGTTTTGCTTCTTTCGCGGGTGTAATTATGTTGGCGCCGCTTTTGCATTCTTACTTTTTTGGCAATAAAGAGCCGGGCACGTTTCGACAAATTTTAATTGAAACTTTGTCAGCGCAAATTATGACATTGCCGCTACTTATGATGAGTTTTGGTGTTATTAGCAATGTGGCGTTAATTGCGAATATGCTGATTTTGCCGTTTGTGCCGCTAGCGATGCTGCTGACGTTTATGTCGGGTGTACTGGTTTTTGTGCCGATGATTGGCGTTTTGATTGCAATTCCGACAACGTGGCTACTTGGCTATATGATTCAAGTCACCAATTGGACGGCTGGATTTGAATGGGCTCAAATGGAGGTTAGTATCAATTTGTGGCAGTGTGCGGCTTTATATGTGGCGCTAATTTTGGCAATGATTTGGATGAAAAAGCAAACTAAATTGGACCTCGCTAAGATAAATATTGTGGAGTAGTGTATAATGGTAACAGATTGAAATAGCAAATAACTTTAGGAGAAATTATGTCAGGACACAGTAAATGGGCCACAACTCACCGACAAAAAGCGATTGTTGACGCTAAGCGCGGCGCGATTTTTACGAAATTGGGCAATCAAATTGCTATTGCAGCACGTGGCGGCACAGACCCAGCGCTGAACTCGAGTTTGGCGATGGCAATTGAAAAAGCTAAGGCTGCGAACATGCCTAGTGCAAACATTCAGCGAGCAATTGACCGAGTTGCAGATAAGAGTGCGGCGGCTTTGGAGGAAATTGCTTACGAAGGTTATGGTCCTGGCGGCGTGGGTGTTATTATTGAAACGGCGACAGATAATCGTAATCGAACATTGCCAGAAGTAAAAACTGCGCTGGTTAAAAATGGCGGGCGAATTGCTGATGCTGGTAGTGTGATGTTCCAATTTACGCGCAAAGGTGTCATTACTATCGAAGGCAGCGGGGAAGATTTGTTGCTGGCAGTTTTGGACGCTGGCGCCGAAGATGCTGTCGAGGAAGATGGCGAGATTATCGTGTATACGGAGTTGAAAGATTTGGCGAGCGTACGGAATAAATTGGCTGAACAAGGCTTGAAGGTTAAAGATGCGGAACTGCGATACATTGCCAACACGCCGATAGAAATTGCCGATATGGAAACTGCACAGAAATTGATGAAAATGATTGATGCGCTGGACGATTTGGATGATGTTGTGAATGTTCATACGAACGCGGATATCACAGCGGAATAAAATCATCGCTTTAAGTAATCGCTCCTTTTTTGGGGCGATTTTTAATTTGACAAAAAGTACGCTAAACTAAAGATGATTAACCATAAGCAAGGAGCGAGCATGAAGTATTTGCGCAACACACTACTTATGATACTAGCCGTGGCACTAATAATGCCGTCGCCGTTGGTTTTGGCGGAAGGCGCTTCAGGTGCTACTCAAGAGTCGAAAGTTGATGACGCTCAGACTGCTGATAATAGTCTTAAATCGACTGAGGAAGTGAAAAATCCAGTTGTTGATAAGGAACAGATCGATAGCAATTCATCTTCCCAATCAAGTGAAAATCCCGAGACTCCAACGGAGAATTCGTCTACAAATAGTCCGAGTGAAAATCTTGCCACCAATGAGTCTTTAAAATCCGAGCCAAACCCCGAATCTGATCCGCCAAAAATAGATAATCCAGATGGAAGAACAGAAGAAAATGCTCCGATATTAATTTCAAAGATTAGTCAGGATAAAAAATATGTTGAGATTTATAATCCGACGAATCAGAATGTTAATTTGGCTGGTTGGAAAATAGAGTATTACGCTGGATCTGGAACTAAAACCGTTGGAAAAATTTTCAAGGATGAAGTAATTTTGGCGAACGGATTTTTGGTGTTGTCGAATAATAAAGCGCTTGCTGACACTATAAAGTTTGATGCTAATCTACGTTTATCTCAGGGAGATGGATCTGTTGTGTTGTTTCGTTCGGACGGGTCAGTCGCAGATACTGTTGGCTGGGGGAATAATTCAAAGTCTGCAGGCTCGCCAATTAAAGGCGGTGTGAAAATTGTTTGGCGCTGTTTTATTGATGGAAATATTATTGATTCGAAAAATAATTCCACTGATTTTTTGTCGAGTAAAGGTTCTGATAGTCAGGAAATTGTGCCGTATTTATGACCAAATTGTAAGAGTCCAGAACCCAAACCTGAACCCTCAAAAGAGCTGAATAAATGTGAAGGTCTGAAGCTAAGTGAAATTGCGTCGAATGTTGACGAGCAGTTCATTGAGATTGTCAATTCTGGCGAAAAAACCGTCATTACGACAGGCTGTAAATTGACGGTTGGCGATTCTGGTGTTCGTGAAAATATTGGTGACATCGAATTAAATCCTGGTGAATTTTTAACGATCAAAATAAAAAATACGAAGCTGAAATTGCCAAAAACAAAAGGAAAAGTTTATTTACTAGACGAGGCTGGATCGCAAATTGATTCCGCTGGATATAACAATATGCCAAAAGGCGCCTCGTGGAGTTTGATTGATGATGAGTGGATGCAAACGTTTATGATAACTGAAAATTCTGAGAATATCTTTAAGGAATATCCAGACTGCCAGAACGGCTATGAGAGAAATATGTTGGGTAAGTGTGTAAAAATTGCCATTACACCTGTTGAGAGCTCTTGCCCTGTTGGTCAATATCGTCATCCGGAAACTCGCCGTTGTCGAAAAAATGAAGCGGCAAAAACTATTGCGCCTTGTAAAGATGGCTATTATCGTAGTGAAGAAACTGGCAGATGCCGATCTATCGCATCGGCTGCGGCAAAAACTTTGAAGCCTTGCCCAGAAGGTCAGTTTCGCAATTCATCTACGGGTCGATGTAAGAAGATTGCCTCCACTGATGATATAGCAAAAGAATGTCCAGAAGGATTTGAGCGTAATCCACAAACTAAGCGATGCAGAAAGATAAAATCGGCTAGTATGCCGACCGTTGGTTCGGCGGCTACTGAAGTTAAGCAGGTCGCTGGCGCTACTTGGGGTTGGTGGGTGTTTGGTGGCGTGAGTTTACTGGCTGTCGGTTACGGCGTGTGGCAATGGCGATGGGAAATTTCGCAATTTGTACGAAAAATTCGCGAAAGCATTAAATCCGCTAACGGCAAATAATTGCTATAATAAAGATATGAGAATTATCGGGATTGACCCGGGAACGGGGATTTTAGGGTTTGGTGTGATTGATTTTTCTCGTGGCAAGTTCAAGATGGTCACGGCGGGAGTTGTGACGACGCCGGCACATACGCCAATTGACGAAAGGCTTGAAGATATTTTTGATAGCCTAACAGAGATTATTGCCGAAACAAATCCTGATGTTATGTCGATTGAAAAGCTATTTTTTGCGCGCAATGTTACGACGGCGATTTCCGTGGCGGAAGCGCGCGGCGTGGCAATGTTGACTGGGCGAAAAGCTGGAATGCCGATTGCTGAATATACGCCGTTGCAAATAAAACAAACTTTGACCGGCTATGGAAAGGCCGATAAAAAGCAGGTCCAGGAAATGGTGCGCCTTAATTTGGGTCTGAAAGATGTTCCGAAGCCGGATGATTGTGCGGATGCTTTGGCTGCGGCAATTACACACGCGGCGATGAATCGGGTATAATTGGAATATGATTGCACATGTTTTTGGAAAAGTTGCTGAGAAGTTTAATGGCTCGCTGGTTATTGATGTTCATGGTGTTGGATATGAAGTTAGTGTGGCGACTAATGATTTTGATGCGGTGATATTAGATCAAGAAGTAAAATTTTACACTTATCATCACGTGCGCGAACAGTCGGAGGAATTGTTTGGGTTTTCTAGCCTGGCGGCGAAAAAACTGTTTGAAATGCTAATCACGGTTCAGGGGGTTGGTCCGAAGGCGGCGCTGGCTATCTTGAGCTTGGGTGATGCCGAGCAAGTGCGTAACGCTATTGCTAATGCTGACAGCGGATTTGTACAAAAGGCCACTGGCGTTGGCAAAAAAACTGCCGAGCGAGTAGTGGTAGATTTGAGCGATAAAGTTGGTTTACCGACTCGTTACGGACAAACGGAAACTCCGCTACAGACTGAATTAAACACTTCTGATGAGGCCTTGGAAGCGTTGATGGCTTTGGGTTATACGCTGGCAGATGCAACTAAGGCACTCGAAAATGTCGATGTCAATTTGCCGACATCTCAGCGAGTAACTGAGGCGCTGAAGAAATAGATCTTTGTGCTCCAATATTTAAATTGACCCTAAATTAAGTTATTGCTTGTAAATGTTATAATTAGTTTATGGCAATTGAAAGAATAGTTGATACAAGTTCGCATGATGATGATTCTGAAGAGCAGCGAATTGAGGTAAGTCTGCGTCCGCAGAGTTTTGCTGAGTATGTCGGCCAGGAAAGATTAAAACGTAATTTGCGCTTGGCGATTGATGCTGCTAAAAAGCGCGGCGAGCCGTTGGATCACGTATTATTATATGGTCCGCCTGGGCTTGGTAAAACAACTATGGCGACGGTGATTGCTAATGAAATGGGCACGAATCTGCGGATTACTAGTGGTCCAGCTATTGAAAAAGCAGGCGATTTGGCGTCGATTTTAACTAATTTGTCGGACGGTGATATTCTGTTTATCGATGAAATTCATCGGTTGGGTCGGTCTGTGGAAGAGATTTTATATTCCGCAATGGAAGATTTTAAGCTGGATATTGTGATTGGAAAAGGTCCGGCAGCACGATCAATTCGATTAGATTTGCCGCGATTTACGGTGATTGGCGCGACGACGCGAACCGGAAGTTTGGCAGCACCTTTGCGTGATAGGTTTGGGCATATTTACCGCTTGGAATTTTACACGCCAGAGGATATTGCGAAAATTGTGACGCGTAGTGCGAAGATTTTGGAATCGTCAATTCGAAGTGAAGCGGCGGATTTATTGTCGACGCGGGCGCGCTTGACGCCGCGTATTGCCAATAGGCTTCTTAAGCGAGTTCGTGACTACGCTGATGTTAATGGTGATGGAATAATTGATGTAAAAACTACAACCAACGCTTTGGAAATGCTGGAAGTGGACGAGTTGGGCTTGGATCCGGCTGATCGTAATTTATTACAATCGATTCTGGAAAATTATGGCGATAATCCTGTTGGTCTAACAACAATTGCGGCGCTGACTGGCGACGAAGCGACGACAATTGAGGATTTTTATGAACCATATTTGCTACAAATTGGTTTTATTGAGCGCACACCGCGTGGTCGTCGAGTGACGATTAAGGCAAAGCGACATTTGGGAAAATAGTTATCGTATTCTTCGGCTTTTTGTGCTTTAATAAAACCAGACAAACTTAACTAGGAGCCGCCATGGGCAAAAAACAAGCAACGACATCACCAGTTAAGAACTCTAAAGCTAGGCGCTGGCTACGACGATTTATAATTTTGATAGGAATTTTGGCTGGTTTGTGGCTGGTCAATTTTTTAACTTGGCTGCCGGCGTATGTGGAAGTGTGGAATATGGCACGAGATCCAATGGCCGAAAAGGGCGTTTTGGGCTTAAAGCTGAAATCGTCACGCGAAAGACATCGCATACCTACAGAGCGCGGATTTTTAAAAAAGAGCACATATCCGTCAGTCGATAGATATTATGAGATGCCTCAAAATGGGTCGGCGAGTGATTTGTTAAATAGACTGCAACGATACGCTGAAGATTCTGGCTGGAAGCTAGACAAAGAGAGGTCTGGGGTGGAATATTTTGTAGGATATAAAGATATAGAGGGTAGGGAATACTCTCTCTGGGTTAGCATTATACTAAACGATAAGTATAACAATGGTGTTCATATAAGTGTTGAGGGCTTGGGTGATTAATATGAAAATTAGAGTTATTATATTATCTTTCTTTGTAGCTATTATTTCTGGCTTTTTTATACAACAGTCGGCACAAGGCGAGGTTGTTCCTTATGATTACGCAGGCAAGAAACTTACGATTACATTACTAGGCGATTCTTATTCGGCTGGCAATGGTGCCGATGGGTATGAATATGGCCCTAATATCTGTCATCGTAACAGTAATAACTGGGCGGAAATGTATAAAAGATGGCTAAGTAATAACGGACTGTCAGTAACGCTTATAAATCGCGCTTGTTCTGGAGCTAAAATTAATGCCTTCTTGAAGGATAAGAATGCGGGTAGTGTTGTAAAAACGATTAGTGACGATCCAAGCAAGCTAGCGACGAATGAGCAGATTATTAAATATGCAGAAGACAGGGATATTTGCAATATTAAACCGAATAACGACTTAAAAGTTGCTTATAGGATTATAAGTAGTACGATTGGCTCTAAGCGCGGAAAAAATCAGAAAAGAGTCAATATAAGATGTAATTATACGATTAGACGACAACTTGATAGTGTGGATCGCAGCACAGATATGGTAATGATGACAATTGGTGGAAATGATTTGGATTTTGACGGCATTGTTAAATCTTGTTTTGCCGCTGTAATAAGATCTGCCTCAGATTGCAGAACAAAAATAAATGACGCAAGAAATAATATGGGAGATTTAGAGCTAAATCTTAGAGGTATTTTATCATCGCTTAATTCTCGTTTACGTCCAGATGCGAAAATAGTTCTCTTAGGATACCCGCTACTAGCACTTGATAATGGTGAGAAACTATCCGATTTTTTGGTTGCTAGTGAAGTGCGCAAGTTGGGGTTGGAAGGTAATTTACGCCAGAAAAAGGTGGTTGAGGAATATAATAAAAGCCTCGGTAAAGAGAAAGTGATTTTTGTTGATAGTTTGCCAAAGCGGTTTTCTGGACATGAGCCAGACGCCTCAATATTTAAGAAGAATCACGATCGTTGGATTCATGAATTCCTTGAGCCAAATGCATTCAATATGAGCTCGTGGTATCACCCAAACTTCTTTGGGCATAGCAATTATATGTCAGCACTTCGCGAAAAAGTACCACTACCCAATTTAGTGAAACCAATAACGAAAACGAATGGCGATATTGATGTAGTATTTGTTATTGACACGACTGGCTCGATGAATAGTTCAATTAGTGCTGTTAAAAATAACATTCGAAATATAGTTGAGTCGATCAGTTCGAAAACCAAAAGCACTAGATTTGCACTGGTTACTTATCAAGATCATCCGTGTTGTGGCGGAAGCTCGGATGACTATCCATCCAAAATTGAGACAGATTTTACGAGTAATGTCGAGGTGCTTAACAAGGCTGTCAATTTTATTCAACTCGGTAATGGTGGTGACTGGAAAGAATCTGTTTATTCTGGTATTAAGACGGGGCTGAATCTACAGTGGCGAGCGGGAGTAAAAAAGATTATGATTGTGATTGGTGATGCTCCAGCTAAGGATCCAGAGCCAGTTACTGAGCTAACCGAACAGTCTATCGTTGATGCTGCTTATGCCGTTGACCCGGCTCAAATATATATTATTGATACTTCTGGACATAATATGATGGCATCTGTGATGTCTTTGGCTGAAAGAACGGGCGGCGCATATTTACAAGTTGATGATAGTAATAAGCTCACTGATCAGATTAATGCGTCAGTTGAAAATGCGACAAACAAACCGAATGCCTGGATAAATCGTCAATATGTGGCAAAAATTGGCGACACATTAGAATTGGATGGCGCTGGTTCTTATTCGGCAAATGGTAAAATCGTGAAATATGAATGGGATGTCGATCAAGATGGTGTGTATGACGTGACGACGGATAAGCCTTTTGTCAATTATACGTTTACTAAGGAATTTTCTGGGTTGTTAACACTTAGGGTGACTGACAATTCTGGATTGACGAACGTAGCAACGACGACTTTGACGGTTAGCGATGACGGCGATGAACACGAACGGGAATTTGATAATTGTCCAGATGTGGCGAATCCAGATCAAGCGGATTATGACAAGGATGGAATTGGTGATGCTTGTGATTCTGATCCGGGATATTTGGAGGAATATGGATATTATCAGATGTTAGAGTATGAAAAGAACCAAGCAAAGAAATATGATAGTAAAAAAGAAAATACAAATCGTAAACCTGTTGACGTGTCTTCGAGTAATAAAGTAAACGGTGACAATAACAAGAAAGTAGCTATCATAGATTCTGATAGAAAAGGAGTAAAACTTCAGGAGAGTAGTGGTGTGAACGAGGTGAAATCGGAGGAGGCTCGGAAGAAGTCTAAGGATAATAATGAGGGCAAGAGTGGATTGTCATGGTTTGGTGTTGCCGCAGCTATTGGAATGGCTGTAATCAGTGTGACGACAATAGCTATAAAAGTTTATCGCCAAAAAACAAGACTATCTTAAATCCTGTCGTGTTATAATATATGCATGAATCCACAAACATCCTCGTCAGAAGATTTAACGCAGCCTGTTGCGTATGATGCTGATGGTCAACCACTGTACCACCATCCACCACAGACTGGTCGTCCAGCTCCGGTTGTGGCGCAGACAAATTCCTATGTGACGGCAAGGCCGGAAATTATTGATGGGGAGAATTTTGACCCACGATTACGTAGTCAATATGCCAATGAACCGCAAGTCGTACATGTTGCGCGAGATATTGACCGAAAGCCGTTTACTATTAGTGACAACCTAAAGCAAAAGCATGAAAAGTCAGTTCGACAATATCCAAACCTCAATTTGAGCGAAGGTGAATATATTATTTTAGACATTAAACGTCATCCAATTGGTATGCTGATTCCGACGAGCATCTCAGTTTTCTTGGTAGTAATGATCATGGTGTTTTATCCGTCAATTGTTCGTGACGCAATTATTTCGCCTATGCCTTCGCTAACTGATGTATTTGGTGTGGCAATGTTGCTTATTGGACTGGTATCGCTTGGTGGTGCGGTATCCTTGTGGATATATTTGCAGAACCATTTTTACATGACGAATGAAAGTGTGATTCAGGAAATTCAGGGTAGTTTATTTTATCGGCACGAACAGACGGTGAGTTTAGGTAGTATTGAAGATGCAAGCTTCCGTCAATCAGGCATTATTCAGACTCTTTTCAATTACGGTACGATTCGCCTCAGTACCGAAGGTGAAGAAACGACATATATATTCCATTTTGTGGCAAATCCGCGAAAGCAAATTGCTATAATCAACAATGCTATTGAAGACTTCAAGAATGGTCGCCCTGTTTGTGGTGATTAGATAATTATTTGTGGCGACTTTCTTTTATGTAGTCGTCTTCATTGACAAGCGTCGCAATGAGTTTGTATGACTTACATTTTCCGTCATTGCAATTTGAAGATTCGTAGCGATAACTGCTGTCTTTATCTCCAATTTTCTTACCTTGCGGATCTTTTAACAACGCGGGATCCATAGTCGGAAGCGTGCCTTCTTCTAATTTCTCTGGGTAATAGCCATTTTTAACGTAAAAACCTTCTTCCAGGCTATAATGCATAGCATTAATCGCAGTGCGTTTTTTGGCGTTATTTGATTCGTTGGTCAATTTTGTATATTGTGAAAAACCTAAGATTGCGATAATAATTAAGAAAGTCGCTACAACCAAAAGTTCAATAATAGTGAAACCGTTTCGCTTATCCATGAATGTAATTATAGCAAATCTCGCGACAAATCGGTATAATAAAGGAAGTAACTAAGGAGGGAATGCTATGGCAAAATCAGACAGTAAAACAGTAAATCCAGAAAAATCAAGTCAGGCATCAGATAAAAAAATTGATGAAGGTAAGCTTAAGGCACTTGGTCTAGCAATGGATCAAATTACCAAGCAGTTTGGTGACGGATCAATTATGAAATTGGGCGAGGCTCATAAAGTCGATGTTGAAGTAATTCCTTCTGGTGCTTTGAGTTTAGATTTAGCGCTTGGTGGCGGATATCCAAAAGGTCGTATCATAGAAATCTATGGTCCAGAAAGCTCGGGTAAGACAACATTGACGCTTCACGCTATTGCAGAAATTCAGAAGCAGGGTGGAACAGCAGCGTTTATTGACGCCGAGCACGCGCTTGATCCAGCATACGCTAAGCGTCTGGGCGTGGACACGGAAAATTTGTTGGTTTCTCAGCCAGATAACGGCGAGCAGGCATTGGAAATTACGGAGACGTTGGTTCGTTCTAACGCGGTGGATTTGGTGATAGTTGACTCGGTAGCTGCCTTGACGCCACAGGCTGAAATTGATGGCGATATGGGTGACTCTCATATGGGTCTTCAGGCTCGATTGATGAGTCAGGCTCTACGTAAATTGACGGGAATTATTAATAAGTCAAAAGCTACGGTGATCTTTATCAATCAGATTCGTATGAAAATTGGCGTGATGTTTGGCAATCCTGAAACGACAACTGGCGGTAATGCGTTGAAGTTTTATGCGTCACAGCGAATTGATATTCGTCGAATTGGTCAGATCAAAGTTGGCGATGATATTATTGGTAACCGCACAAAAATTAAGGTTGTGAAAAATAAGATTGCACCGCCGTTCCGTGTGGCTGAATTTGACATTATGTACAACGAGGGAATTAGTAAAACTGGCGATATTTTGGACTTGGCGGCAACGCACGGTATAGTTGAAAAGTCGGGTGCGTTTTATAAATATAACGGCGAAACGATTGGTCAGGGGCGTGATAAGACGAAGACTTATTTGAAGGAAAATCCTGAGGTTCTGGCGGAAATTGATCAGAAAGTGCGTGATAAAGTGAAGGAAGCGGAAAGTTAATTCATATATAGATGAAAATCACCGATATTTCTCTTCAGGCTCGTGATAAAAATCGTGTCAATGTAAGTGTTGACGGGAAATATCGTTTTAGCTTGGACGTATTTCAGGTCGGCGAACTAGGCATTAAGATTGGTCGCGAATATACGGAAGAGGAAATTTCGAAACTAGAAGACGATAGCCAGTTTGGCAAGTTATATGCCAGGTCTATAGAATACTGTTTAATACGTCCGCGAGCCATCAAAGAAGTACGTGATTACCTGCGTCGGAAAACGCTAGCCACTCGTCGACGTTCAGCGAAAACTGGAAAAATTATTGAACGTCCTGGAATAAAGCCGGAGATTACTGAGAGCGTCTTAGATCGTCTTATTGAGAAAAAATATTTGGACGATGAAAAATTTGCTCGATTTTGGTTTGAGCAGCGGTTCGTGAAAAAAGGTGCCAGTATTCGCCGTTTAAAATTGGAACTGGCGCAAAAAGGAATTGATAATACAACGATTGAGTCGTTAGTTAAAGAGAATATTCGCTCTGATGGCGAGGAATTGCGGAAGATTATTGCTAAAAAACGTTATCGATATAGCGACCAACAGAAGTTTATGCAATATTTGGCTAGGCAGGGTTTTTCTTACGACGACATTAAGAAGGCTCTTGAAAACCCAAAAGATTAATCAACTTTTGTAGATTCTGGTTGTGGACGAGGCTGCTTACGGAATGGATTTTCGTATGAATTTATCTGCGAAATAGGTGTTTTTTCGGCTACGTGTGAGATAGTTGCTGATTTTACAATTATTTTATCGTCGGTTACTTTTATAATCTGAGAACGATGAATAAGTAGCTCTGTGTCGCCAAAACTTTTCAGGAACGGTCGCCGAATTCGGAGTTGTTGTATAATAAAATTCCCAGCCGCCAATGTGTATCCGATAACTTTTCCGATTTTCTTATTTTTCTCATCAATAACCAACTTGTCTTTTAATGCAAAATTGATGTCATAAATTTCTTTTATAGTAATTACGTCATCAATCCCGATAATTTCATCGGTTGAATCGATAATCATACCGAGTGGCCCAATCTCCCTGACATCGTCAATACGAAGTAAACTAGGTCGCTGGTCTAAAAGTTGTCCTTCAAGTTCGTATGCGATTATAGACAAATTTTTCGGATCGATAATTTCCCGCGATGTTCGTGCCAGTTCGGAGCCTGTTTGAAGGCTCATGACAGGAATATTAAGGAAGCGATCTGCAGATATAAGCATAACTATATTATAAACGGTTGTGTTTTATTCGGCAAACGGATTGGAGCGACCAGCCGGCAGACTAAATGAGTCATTTGCTGAGGTTGAGGGGCGGAAGTCTTTAATTGCTTTCATGGTTTCCTTGTCGAAGCTTATCGATGCAATTTGAGGCTCTTCGGTGGGAATTGCTAAAAGTCCACTCAAAAGAAATATCGAAATCGCTACGCCTCCGATAACTATTATGCTATATAGCATCACATGAAATCGCCATAGGAATTTGGATAATGATTTTATGATTGGTTCAAGTTGTTCTGATATTGATGGGCTCATCGTGTGTATACCTTTACCTCAAGTGCTTGAATTGATATTTCGTGTTTATTTGCGCCTCTAGAAATCGATACTCCTGAAAGCTGCATACGGGTGACATTTTTTTCGATTAAGTTAAGGAAGTGTAGGAATTTGGTGTAGTCTATACTATCACCTAATTGAATTGATACGAAAGTGCTTTTTGTTCCAGATGGATTTGTAGAAGGTTGTTTAGCGGAGGGTGTCGCTGTTTTTACTGCAGCTGCTGCCGGCTCATTCTGAAAAGTGAAAGATTTAATCGGAATGCCTGCACGATCGGCATACGTATTTAAATCTTGGATAATCTGGTTTTGATATTGATAGAGTTTTGATTCAGAAACGATATTCTTTGCTTTATTGGCTATATCAGAGTTTCTGTTGAGCTGAGATTTTGATGCAAGTAGGCTCTGTATTTTTGCATCAACCGTAGCGGCCTCGGTTTGCATTTTTCCAACTTCTTCTGATGTTTTACTCAGGAATGAGTACGCAAAGACTACTATTCCTACCATTGCTGACAGTATAATGATCAGTAATAATGATAGAATGATTCGTGCGATGCTGGCATTTATGACTTTTTTCATTGTTTTAAGACCTCTGGCTTTGGTGTGACGCTAATTGTTATGGTGATTGGATAATCTGCAGGCCTGTCTGATGACTGACCGCCTCCACTGTAAACAACAGTCTCTAGGTGAACGTCGCTAAAAATTTCTGACTTCTCTAAACTAGTTTTTATGCGAATAGCGTCATCCTTGTTTTTTCCAAGAGCCGTTAATGATAACGGCTTATCTAATGCCGAAGTGTCCAGAGATAAAGATTCCAAAACCATGCCTGATGGTATGTGTTGTGCTATTTTTGGGATGATTGTGGAGTAGTGCGCTTCGCTGTTAATAATAACCTTGGCAGCATCTAGATCTTTCTTGAATTCGTTAACCTCTTTTTGAGTTGATTGATATTGGGCGAGCTTTGCGTTTCCTTCGTCTATGTTAGCTTGAGCTGAGGAGCGACTATTTTCTAGGAATAGATAAAACCCACCAATAGTTAAGAATAATAGGCTGGTGAATACTAGCGACATCGTGCAATATCTTCTTAGTATGACGTTAACTCGTCCAGCGCTAATTTGTTTTTTCTCTTGAGGGGGAAGAAGGTTAATCATAGATATCCTCCTGTTTAATTAAAGCTAGTCCTGCAACGGGCGACAGTTGGGATCTGAGCTGCTTTGCTGGCTGTTCGAGTCCTTCAAAATTTAAAGTTTGCCATGGGCTTGCTACGCGCGCTGGCATCATTAGTTCGTTTGTAAAAAAGTCCCCAATTCCCGGAAGATTGCCACCGCCACCAACAATAAGAACTTGTTCGATTTTTTTCTCATCAGGGAAGCGGTCTGTATAATATCGCATAACGCGCTTAACTTCATTAGTCATTTTTTCTAGACTCGGACGCAAGGCTCCTGCGATTCTAGCTTGTCTTGGGCCGGGATTTAACCCATTTAATACCTTAAATTGATGAGCCGTTTCAATTGGTACGTTCATTTTTTTAGCTAAATTCAAAGTGAGTGTGTAGCCGCCGACATTTAAACCGCCCGTGACGCGTATGTCGGAATCTAGAATCGCGATATCCGTAGTTGATGTACCGATATCGACAATTATAGTTGGTAATATTCCTTCTTCTGTGCGTTGTAGTAGCCTGGCAATTGCGCTAATGTTTGGCTCAATTATTGCAACTTCTAGGCCGCATTGCTTGGTGGCGTCCAGCATGCTGTCAATTATTTTCTTCGGTGCGGCGCACATTAGGACACTAAGTTCGTCTTTTGTGCGATTAATAATCCTATAATCTAGATAAAGAGAATCTAGGGGCGCTGGAATGTATTGCTCGGCTTCCAGATTTACAGCGCTACGAATATTGCTTTCTTCTTTCGTAGGCAGACTAAACGTTCGCGAAAATGTTCGGTTGGTTGGTATGCCTAACGCTACACGATTGCTATTAATTTGTCCTACAATATTTTTCTTCAATAGGTTTTTTATATTTTGCGCTAAATATTCAGCGTTGTCGCTAGAGCTGATATCACTTTTTTGAGAGTCAAGATTAATAGAGCCATACCCATGGACTAACATTTGATTTCTGTCTATTGACATTATTTTTATGCTTGTTCGACTAATATCTAGACCGATAATTGGTTTTTTTCTATAAAATATACTCGACACGTTATTACTTCCCACCTTATATATCGATATTATAGCATAAGCCTTTTTGAAAAACTATCACTCTTTAACTTGACCTGCCATACTAGTAATCGGTCCCATGACGCTGACTGCCACCAGAGCGATAACAACACCCATAGCAACGATCATTACCGGTTCAATAATAGAGCTGACGCCGTCAATTGCAGTATCTACCTCTTCTTCGTAAAAGTCGGCAACTTTAACCAGAACTTTATCTGTTTGTCCGGTTTCTTCACCGACGGATAGCATCTGTGCCACGATTGGCGGATACAAGTCGTCTCGTTCTGCGATAATTTTTGATAAAACTTCGCCGTTTTGGACTCGCTTAGTGGCTTCCTTTAGGGATTTTTCGTAAGCAACATTTCCGACGGCACGTGAAGTTACATCCAGTGCTTCAAGTACGGCCACGCCTGCGCCAATAAGAGCGGAAAAGGTTCGAGTAAAGCGAGCGATTGCCACCTTCTTAACAATTGGGCCAACAGCTGGAACTTTGATGATGATATTATGAAATTTTACGCGACCTTTTGGGGTTTTAATATAGCGAATTAATAGCCAAATGCTTCCGGCAAATATTGGAATGATTATATACCAAAATGACACCACAAAATCGCTAATTCCGAGCATAATTTCAGTAAGGAGCGGCAGTTTGGCGTCGGGTCCGCCCATGTCTTTAATAGTTTTACCGATGACTGGAATAATGAAGATCATCAAGATAAAGAAGGCGATAATTGTAATAATCAAAAGGACGATCGGATATGTCATGGCGCCTTTAATCTTTTTCTTCATGGAGGAGTTTTTTTCTTGTTGTAGGGCTAGGCGCTTTAGAATATCATCCAAAATACCTCCAGTTTCACCTGCAGCAACCATATTTACGTAGATGTCATTGAAAGTTTCTGGATGTTTACTAAGGGCATCTGCAAATGACATACCACCTTCAATGTCCTTTATTACGGCGTTGATTGTTTCTCGAAAATTAGCGCTTTCTGCATGTTTTGACATTGAGTTAAGAGAGCGAAGAATTGGGACTCCGGCTGAAACCATGGCGCTTAATTGTCGAGTAAACATAACTAGTTCATCAGTTTTGGCGCCTTTCTTTTTTTTGCCAAATGAAAAACTGAGCTCTTTTTTTGCACTTTTTTCTTCGATTTTTACCAATTGTCCGTGTGCTTTTAGACTGTTAATGGCAGATAATTTATCAGCCGCTTCAATTGTCGAAGAAATGGTCTCTTTCTTTTTATTGACAAGTAGGTATTCAAAAATTGGCATAATATTACTCCCTCGTTGATCTCAAAACTTCTTCTACCGTGGTAATTCCGCGTAGTGATTTAATAAGTCCGTCCATTTGCATTGTTACCATACCTTCAGAAATTGCCTGATCCTGAATGTCGTTACTGGTGGCGTTGGCGGTAATCATTTTTTGAATAGGAATAGAGATCCCGAGAACTTCGTAGATACCAACGCGTCCTTTAAATCCATTGTGGCCGCATTCATCACAGCCCTCTGGATTCGGTCGCCATAGACGCTCGATTCCTAAATCTGTCGACCCCATAGGCGTATCGCCACCAATTTTATCTTCAAAAGCCTGCTCTTCGAGATTGTGGATTTTCTTAATCGACTCAGTGTTTATCTTAAACATTTCGGCAATATATTTTATTTCTTCTTCACTTGGGGTGTATTCTTGGCGGCAATTCATACACAGACGTCTAACTAATCGCTGTCCAATCACTGCTTTTACAGTTGAGGCAATCAAGAATGGTTCAATCCCCATATCTAGTAAACGCGGTAAACATGTCGCGGCGTTATTTGTGTGCAAAGTAGAGAATACTAAGTGTCCAGTTAGCGCCGCTTGAACGCCAAGGTTTGCGGTTTCGCCGTCGCGAATTTCTCCAACCATAATGATGTTTGGATCTTGGCGAAGTAACGCCCTTAATCCTGAAGCGAAGGTCATTCCAGCCTTGGCGTTGGTCTGAGTTTGATTGACTCCTGGGATTTTATATTCTACTGGGTCTTCAATCGTAGAGATATTGACGTCTGGGGTATTGAGCTCCGACAAGACACTAAACAAACTGGTTGATTTTCCCGATCCAGTTGGCCCAGTAACCAAAATCATACCGTTAGGCTGCGCCATAGCATCTTTTACTGTCGTAAGAGATAGCCCCCAATAGCCCAGCTGATCCAATTTTACGGCTTGATTTGACTCATCCAAAATACGCATAACTACTTTTTCGCCATCGGCAATTGGTAGAGTTGAAACTCGAAAGGCGTATTTTTTCCCTGAAACCTGTATCTTAAATCGGCCGTCTTGCGGCACGCGGCGTTCGTCGATTTTTAGGTTGGAGAGAATTTTAATGCGGCTTACTAAGGCGCCATGAACGTTTCTTGGTAATTTGTTAACTTCCTTCAAGACACCATCAATTCGATAGCGAACCTGAACATAGTCTTCGCGCGGCTCAATGTGAATGTCAGAAGCGTTGGATTTTATGGCGTACTCCAATAGCAAATTAACAGTTTGAGCAATTGGTGAATTTTCCGCAAAATCGTCTTGGCTAACGTTCTGGTCTTCGGCGGAAGCGTCTTTTTGTACAGCGATAACTTCATCGAGTTCGGCGTTAATATTGCCACGATAATTTTCCAAACAGTCCAAAATGTTGCTTTTTGTCGCTAGGAAAACCTTTGTGTTGTAACCAATTTCTTTTTGGATGAAGTTCAATGCCTGCACGTCATCTGGATCTTCCATTGCAAGAGACAGGCTATTATCTTCATTTTTCTCAAAAAGTACAACATTGTACTGGCGTGCGATATGTTCGGGAATTCGCTTTAATATATCTTCGGGAATATCCTTTGGCTCAATTCGCACGAAAGGTACACCGATATAATCGCCAATTAACTTTGTCAAATCTTCCTCAGAAATGACTTTTTGTTCAATAATGGTTTCTTGCAATGTTTGCTTTGACCGTTCAGCGATCAATTTCAAATCAGCAAGCTGTGGCTCATCGATAACCCCACCTTGTTTCAGAATGTTCTCAATTGTCTGGTCTGAAACACGCATAACTCTTATGGTTATTGTACTATCATCGCCAAAAAAAAGCTAGCATAGTATAATATAAGAGTGAACATTTCTGGTGAAGAGAAAATGCGAGAATTGGGCGCGGCAATTGGTCGGGCTGTTTCTGGCGGGGAAGTTCTGGAATTAGTCGGTGATATTGGCGCGGGGAAAACCACATTGACGAAGGGAATTGCGCAGGCTTTAGAGATTAACGAGCCAGTTCAGAGTCCAACTTTCACGATTTCGCGCGTGTACGATTCACCTCGCGGTCTGAGTTTGGCGCATTACGATTTTTATAGACTAGGAAATGCTGGAATTATGAGCGAGGAGATTCGCGAAGTGGTGGATTCTAATTCGGTTGTTGTAGTTGAATGGGCTGGCGCTGTTGACGATGCATTACCAAACGATCGGTTAGTGATAAAAATTACTGCGATTAGCGAAGAAGGGCGGCTTGTAGAATTTTATCCTGGCGGCAAAAAATCTGATGAACTTTTGGGAAAAATAAAGGAGAATATGGCGTGATAATTTTATTAGATACTTCAACATCAACATGTTTTTTGACAATAGTCAATGGAGAAAATCGCCAGGATTTTGAATGGGAAGCTGGGCGAACGTTGGCGCGGAATTTGTTGAAATTTTTGGAAGAAAAGACTGGCGATTTGCATCTTATAAGCGGCATTGGCGTGATGAAAGGACCAGGAAGTTTTACGGGGCTGAGAATTGGTTTGACGGTTGTGAATATCTTGGCGGACAGCTTGAATATTCCTATTGTTGGTGTGATGGGTGACAATTGGCGTGATTTGGCTTTGGGTAAATTGCGTTCTGGCGAGAATGAAAAAATTGTTATGCCAGAGTACGGTGCTACTGCGAATATCACTGCGCCGCGAAAATAATTTTTATCGCTCAAACTGTCAAAACCGTGTATAATTAAATTACGGCGGTTTGTGATTTTTGATTCGCCGAATTAGATAGTTTGAAGTTGATTGGCTGTTGATATTTTTCCTTGAGACGAACACTCAGGGGCGGCTGATCGGAAAGGAATGATAATGATAGAAGTAATTATTGCCGCGGCTATTGGAGCTGGCGCGGGTGCTGCTGGTCTTGTTGGATATCAGAGAACTCGCCAAATTAACGGTAAAAATCAGATTGAGCGAGATCTGGCAGATGCGAAAACCAAGGCGAGCGATATCGTCCTTAAGGCTAAGGACGAGGCGCTTAAGATTGAAAATGAACGTCGCAAGGAATGGCAAAAGACCGAAAATCGTTTGGCGGATCGCGAGAAGACTCTGGATAATAAGCTGGAAGAGCTTGATCGACGAGCAGAAAAATTGCGCGCGCATGAGGATGAAGTCGATAATCTTAAAAATGAAATTCGCGACATCCGCTCCAGGCAGCAGGAAAAATTGGAAAAAATCGCTGGATTGAAGAAAAAAGATGCTGCCGATAAGTTAATGCAGATGACTGAGCGCGATATTAAGCAAGACTTGGCCGGTTTGGTGTCGAAACTACAACATGATGCAATGGATGACGCTGAAGAACGGGCGCAAATGATCCTCGTGACCGCAATGGAACGAATGAGTAGTGAAGTTACTGCTGAGCGTACGGTGACTGCGGTCAAGCTGACCGATGATGAGATGAAGGGTCGAATTATTGGTAAGGAGGGGCGTAATATTCAAGCGCTCCAGCGCGAAACTGGCGTCGATATTTTAGTTGACGATACGCCTGGTATGATTATTTTGTCGAGTTTTGATCCTGTTCGCCGACAAGTGGCTCGACTGAGTCTTGAAATGCTAATGAAGGATGGTCGTATTCATCCTGCACGCATTGAAGAAGTGGTCGCTAAGGCTAAGAAACAGATCGAGAAAGAAGTTCGCCAGGCTGGTGAAGATGCTATGCGCGAAACTGGCGTGGTTGGGATTCCGAAGGAGATGCTGCTGCTTCTTGGTGAATTGAAGTTTCGTACCAGCTTCGGTCAGAACGTCCTGAAGCATTCGACTGAGATGGCGCAAATTGCGGGGATGATTGCTGAGGAAATTGGTGCGGATGTGCGCATTACGAAAATTGCTACACTTCTTCATGATGTCGGCAAGGCGGTGTCGCATAAAATCGAGGGCAAACATCATCATATTGGAGCGGAATTGGCTCGTAAATATGGTATGGACGAGAGAATTGTTCACGCAATCGAAGCGCACCACGATGATATCGAAGCGACAACCCCAGAGGCAATTATTGTTCGAGTTTGCGACGCGGCTTCGGCTGCGCGTCCAGGTGCGCGTAATGTTTCTGCTGAAAACTTTGCAGAGCGAATGCGCGATTTGGAAAATGTCGCTACGAGCTTTGAGGGAATTGATAAAGCCTATGCAATTTCTGCCGGTCGTGAGGTTCGCGTGATTGTAAAACCTCAGACAATTGATGATTTGTCGGCGATTAAATTGGCGCGAGATATTGCGACGAAAATTGAGTCGACAATGCAATATCCTGGCACGATTAAAGTTAACGTGATTCGCGAAACGCGAGCAATTGAGTTTGCTAAATAATGAAATTTACAGATGAAGAGCGACGGGCTTGGCTGGCAAGTCTGGACAGACGTTTTTCCAGCGCGGCGGTGTTGATTGAAAATGAGCAGGGCGAACTATTGATCGTCAAAGCTGGCTATAAAGACCATTGGTCGCTGCCTGGTGGCATTGTTGACGCTGGAGAATCCCCGCTGGAAGCGGCGGTGCGCGAGGTGAAAGAAGAGGTCGACATTCAAGTCGATCCTAAGGATCTGAAGCTTGCCATGGTTGCTTCGCGTCATTCTGATGAATTTTTGACACATCAATTTGTGTTTTTTACGAAGTTAGAAAACGATGTTTTTTCTGAGATAAAATTGCAGGAATCGGAAATTGTGGCTAGCAAATTTATTGCCAAAAATGATGTAGATTTTGAAGATATGTCGCTGCTCTGGGCAATCAGATTTTGGGCAATTGATAAATTCGGTTATGTAAATACGAAAATTATTGATAATGATGGCGTGAAAAAAGAAGTTGTAGATTTTTTTGCGCCGATGATTGGAGGGGAATAATGGGAATATTAGTTATTAGTCGGCACGGTGAGAGTGAGTGGAATCTGCTCGGTAAGTGGACTGGCTGGACGGATATTAATTTGACGGAAAAGGGTCATAATGACACAGTGCGATTGGGTGCTTTATTGAAAGGCTTGTCATTTAATGAAGCTTACACTTCATCATTAAAACGTACACAACAAACTTTGGCTGCGCTACTCGAAGGGTGCGGAGTCGAGAATCTACCAACAACGCATGCAACTGAGTTAAATGAGCGCGATTACGGCGATTTAACAGGAAAGAATAAATGGGAAGTTAAAGCGGAAATTGGCGAAGAGGCTTTTAATGGTATTCGACGCGGTTGGGATTATCCAGTGCCGGGCGGCGAAACTTTGAAAGATGTTTATGCGCGGGTTGTTCCATATTTTGAGCAAGAGATTTTGCCGAAATTGCAGAATGGTGAGAATATTCTATTGGTGGCTCACGGCAATTCTATCCGGGCTTTAATTAAACACCTTGATCAAGTTCCAGAAACTGAGATGGCGAATGTAGAGATGCCATTTGGTCAATTACTGGTTTATACGTTCGAGCCCGGTCAATCTTTGCCAATCAGAAAAGAAGTATTGTCGGTTGAGATCGAAGCTGTGAATGCTTAAATAGTTGTATATATTTCGTATGCACTTAACGCCGATAAAAATTGTTGAAATCTAAGAGTGTCGTCGCCGCGATATGGCCACGTTGCATGGTTTAACCAGAAACCCATTAAGGTTAGGCAATGATCTAAATTTATTTCTTTGTAATAGTTTGAAATATTATGACCGCTTTTATGTAGGTCGATTAGTAGACTAGTGATGTCACTGCCGGGTTCTCCAGGTCCAGACCAACTCCAGTCTATCAACTTAGTGCCGCGTTTGGGGTGCCAAGCCATATTTGATTGTCGAATGTCATGATGACAAAAAACTAATTTTTTTATATCGCTATGTCGACCTCCAGCATTTAGTAAGGTGGGTAAGTCTGCCAATAATTTCTTAGCTATATTTTGGCTATGGGACGTTAATCTGTCTAAGAATCTTAATGACAACTCTCTCAATTTAGCTATTTTCTGCTCGTCTAACGAAGCCCACCCTTCTTTAATAAAACTATCGCGTGATGATTCTATATCAAAAGTATCAGGCGGCAATGGTATATTTTCCAATTCGTCAAATTTTTCCTTCGCTGATTTGACGTAAGCATCTAGCGTTTCGTTCTTTGCTCGCCATAGCCAACCTTCGTTGGACGTCATTGTCTCCATGATGAAAGTGTCATCGTCTCGCAGTATTGACCTGGATGGGATTCCGCTATATCCATGGCATCGCAGATAGGACATTGTTAACGCTTCTTTTCTCAAATATTGGCGCAGTCTATTTCGTTTTATGTCGCCATATTTAGTTGATGTTTGCTTAATAAATACCGAATGATCATTTTTTGTGGCGATAATTTTGTCGTATTGCATATGACCGCCGTTAATATTGCGATAATTTTCGGAAAACTCTGCTATCTTAATTAGCGACCGACAAGACAAATAATCAATAGCCCTGGTCACTATTTCATCATGTGATGCGTATAATTTAGGCAAATTATTGAGCGGTAGCCAGGCTGCGTCGATAGCGTCGTCTTGTCCTGACACCTCTGATAGTTCGTTGACTATGAATAAGTACGCACTGGTTTCGATCCATGATGTCTGACTGTTGCGTGGATCGTCAACAAACCCTTTGTATATTAATATTGGATCGTCACTAATTATCGTTCCAGTTTCTTCTTTTGTTTCGCAAATTGCTGCGGTAAAGGAGTCTTCTTCGGAATTGATGAATCCTCCAGGTAGTGCCCATTCACCGCTGGATCGTTTTATCAAAAGAATTTTTTGTGCGATTGTGTTGATTATTACACTATCTGCGGTGTAATTTGGACCGTCATACCATAATTTACGATTTATAGATATTGGCATTGTTTTTTTTCATACAGCAACTAGAGTATTATTCAGTGCATTTTCCGCCAAAGCTGCTTTTACGCGTTCACTATATTCTCTAATTTTATCACCTGGACCTGTATGTTTGCCAGGGGTGTCGCTCAATTTGACCGTAGGTACTCCATCGGCTTCTGTGGCTTTCATAACAAAGTTATTGGGTGTAATTCCAAGGTCGTTAGTCAAAGTTGTACCCCAGCCGAATGTTACATTTATTTTGTTCCTAAAGTAATCAGCTATACGAATAATTTCATCCACATCAAGTCCGTCACTAAAGACGATAGTTTTCTCTAAAGGATCAATTCCGTTATTTTTGTAAATTTCAATAGCCTTATTTCCAAATTCTATTGGGTCGCCAGAATCGTGTCGTAGTCCTTTCCACGAAGTCATTTGTTCGGGCGTAAAGTCAGCAAAGAAGAAGTCGGTTGTAAATGTATCAGTTAAGGCAATTGATAGCTCGTCGCCGTATGTGTTTTGCCAGTCTCTTAGTGCCTGATTGTGACCACTTAGTGGGTTGTTTCCGGCTTTATCTGCCAGTGCAGCGTAGACCATCGGCATTTCGTGCGCAAAAGTTCCAATTGGTTTTAATCCTAGTTTATGCGCCAAGTATATATTTGAAGTTCCGACAAAATTGCCAGGGAGTTCATTTGCAACTCGTTCAATTACATGCCTATGCCAATCATAGCTAAAACGTCGCCTTGTGCCGAAATCAGAAAATTTAATATCTGGGCGGCTTTTTAATAATTTGATCTTTTCGTCTAATCGGCGATCTCCTTCGGCATACACTTCTTCCAAAGAGTAACCTTCACGTGTGAGTTTGTTACGAAAATATATTTCATTTATCTCGCTCATGATAACGGTTTCCCAGAATGTAACTAGGGGCCATTTTCCCGTAGCCTCAACCGCTAGATCACCGCGCTTATCATGTCCGATCTTGACCGGAGGCAAGGGGTTACTTATTAGGAAATCAAGGTATTCTTGCGAAAATGTCGCTTTGCCATCTTGGTTTTGCAGTCCGGCTAAGTAGGCTATTTCATCAGGCCGCCATCCTTCAGCTAGCTCATTTAGTCTATCCTGTAATTCTACTGGGGATACAAATTCGGATAATAGATTAGGGGAGCGATTTTTCAATGTGAAAGTAACTTCTACTTCAGGATGTTTTAAGAACTCGTTCATCCCCATAGTTATTTTGTAATAATCTAATCCTTGTGATATTTTTGAGCCCTTCTCCATTTAAATTGTCTCCTGAATCATCTTCTTTGCTTCTTCGGTTGATATTGCTAATATTCCAGCCTCCTTCATTGCGGACAATGCTTCTTCTTCGGCTGTTGGAGTTAATCCTACAGCGCGGATGGCATCTATAAGTAGGTATGTAGTAACACGTCTGTCATCTTTGAAATGTTCGGCGATATCTCGGGCGGTAGATTTTACACAAAAATCTGTTGCTAATCCGCCGAGAAATACTTTAACTTTTTCATGGGGTGTTTTTGGCTCTATGATAGATTCTAGTGTTTCGCCCTTGTCGCTTCTACCTTCCCACCCAGAATATCCGTCTGTCTGGCCGGTGCCTTTATTGATGATGATGTCATCGGGCTGGATATTTAGGTCCTTGTGAAATTCAGCTCCTCTAGTGTTAGCTACGCAGTGAACTGGCCATTTGTCAAAATGTGGTGTTTTTTCGGGGTGCCAGTCTCGGGTGAATACAACCGTGCCGTCGTGTTTTCGTATCTCGTCGGCAATGGAGTTGACGGGTTCGATGATTTGCTCTGCTTCGGCAACAGCAAGACTTCCATCGATAAAATCATTCTGTGGGTCGACCCCGACAAATATATAGTTAGGCTTTTCCATAATGTTAAGATCCTCCTTACTTAATGTATAGCTTACACTTACTATCTAGTCTAATAGCCAGTTATTGTATTGTCAACACTAATTTATGAAAAATATAAATTTTCTAGATTTTTACAGGGAAGTTAGTCTAAACTACGATCTAAATTCTCGAGCTTGCTTGAATTGAACTCGTATAATTTTGCTGGACGATGTGCGCCGTCTCGCCACAACTCATTAGTTTCATGAATTAAGTTTAAGCTGAGGAATTTTTTTCGAAAA
This sequence comes from Candidatus Nanosynbacter sp. HMT-352, assembly GCF_021222645.1. Classification (NCBI taxonomy): domain Bacteria; kingdom Bacillati; phylum Minisyncoccota; class Nanosynbacteria; order Nanosynbacterales; family Nanosynbacteraceae; genus Nanosynbacter; species Candidatus Nanosynbacter sp. HMT-352. Next base: position 500,906 of record NZ_CP089520.1, on the reverse strand, counting down.
TTACGCTTGTCAAATTCACGACCAAAAACTATCTCGTAAACTGTTTGCAGTTGCGTTAAGGTAAATCTTCGATCCAGAAAAGCAAATGCCGAATTGGTATATGTCATTTTGGCAATTAGGCGTTCTTTAGCGTATTTAATGATGTTGGCGTGGTCGTATGCTAGCTTTGGTATTTTATTTACATCAAAAAATGCTACCTCTAAATCTTCATTGTATGTAATATTGCGTCCACAACCCATGTAGGTTACAGATACTGCATGTCCTCGCGGATCACGATTAATCGTATCGAAAGTGTAAAGCTGTTCAATGTATCGTAGATCGTCTTTGATTTTTACGCCTGTCTTTTGGAAAACTACACGTTCGAGCGCATCTGTAGTTGTCTCTCCCTTGGCGTTATACCCTCCAGGTAGGGCCCATTCTCCTTTAAAAGGTTCATTCGGTCGTTTTAATAATAGCACTTCCAGGGTATTGTTGTTTACTTGAAAAATTACTGCATCCACGGTTAGTGTTGGAGGTATATACGGTTTTGTGTAATTCATACAATATATCTTATCCTGAAGTAGGCTACTTGCCAAGTTATTTTTATGCTTCACAAAGTATAGAAATTTGTTTGCAAATTTATTCTGTACTTATTTAGTGATATATGTTAAGATAGATCAGAGCGAATGATAGAAATATCTTCGGGGTGTGGCGCAGTTGGCTAGCGCGCGCGGTTTGGGACCGTGAGGTCGAAGGTTCGAGTCCTTTCACCCCGACCAATTGAAATCATTCAACGTATTAAAATAACTGGCGTTTAACCAGTTATTTTTTGTTTTCGTATAATCCAATAATCAAGTCGCCATCATGGAATTCTTGCTTTAATTGCCAGTAGGGCGGAACTTGTTTTTTATATTCGTCATATGTTTTTTCGCGAAGAATAAGCCAGATTCTTGGTGCTTTTACTAATTCTAAAGAACTAATTTCTGGAGTATTCAATTTTTTAATTAATCCCCATTCGCCAACCCAGCCTAGCTCTTCTTTCGGCTTCAGGAGTATAATTTCTTTATTTGTGCGGTTGTAATAGGAAGTGTGAAAATAAGTGTAGATCTCGCCAGAAATAATAGCATCACTACTCTGGATATTTTTATTTATATGATTCATGGCTGTGCTGGTATTATTCCAGGACGACTCTGCGATATTTTTACCGCCGATATGCCACATATAATGACCGATAAATAATGTCAGGACAATAGATATTCCAATAGACCACCATTTTTTATTAGAAAAAATAAGCCCGATGAATACTGCAATCAAGCCGTAAAACGCTGGCGCTGAATAAGTGAAGTATCGATCTAAATAAACTGGTCGACCCTGGCTGAGTATGTAAATAATAATCATTGGTAGTAGCGACCAGATTGTTAAAATCCAAATTGCTGCTTGGTATTTTGGGCATTTTTTGGCTAGGATGAATGAAATTACGATTATAATTGGCGGCAGCAGCAACCCAAAATAGCGGACAATTCTGTCGTCATAAGTTAAGAACATTGATAGTGTTGTTGGGATGGTAAATTTAGTGACTTCGGGGATCCAGAAGCCGCCACTTACTCGGCTTATTTGGGAAATCATAACTGGTAGCCAGGGAAGGAATAGTAAAAAGCATGTTCCTGCGGCAAGCCAAACGTTTTTGTCCTTAAATATATTTTTTATGGCAGTGCGATTTCTGCCAAGTTTCAGCCAAATATATGCGAAATGAGCGGGTAGCATTAATGCTAGAAAATATTGCGTATAAAGACCGAGTGCTACTAAAATTCCATATAGCGCCCACCAGAACTTCTTATTTTTGTGCTCGACCGCCACGACAAATGCGTATGTCATTGCTACAGCCAAAAGTGCCGCCAGCGCATACATTCGAGCTTCGTCGCTATAGCGAATTAAGAATGGTCCTAGCGCTGCTAAAAAACTTCCGAATACGGCAATTCTTTTAGAGAAAAGTTTTTGGAGTAGTAGAAACAATAGGGCAATCGTCATAACTCCGCACGTAACGCTAAATCCTCTGAGTGAGGCTACGGAATTGCCGAAAATCGATTGCCAAACGTGCATAATAACGTAATAAAGCGGCGGGTGAACATCTGTGGTTGTGATGGTGATAATTTCTCTGATTGGCTGCTGAATGATGGCCGCCGTATATCCTTCATCGTGCCAAACATCGGCTTTTGTTAAATAGGTAAGTCGAACGTTGATGGCTAAGATTAAGATTGGAATTAGCCAAATCCAACCGGGCATTTTATGAAGAAATGCATATAGCTTTTTAAGATATATACGGATTTTTTTCATGAATTATCTGGATAATTTTAACGCTACCTCTCTCGCTTTATTCGCTAAAGTATCGTCAATTTTTTCCAGCCCCGAATCTGCGCTTACGCCGCGTCGCTCTAGTGCTTCGCCAATAAGAAAATCTGCAATCTGCGGGTTTTTAGGTAGAATCGGACCGTGGAGATAGGTGGCAATGATGTTGTTATAGCGAACACCTTCATTTGCGTCGGTCATATTATTGCCGGCGCCTTTAATAACTTGCCCAAGAGGTTTGGCGGTCTTATCTAAGAAAGTTTGTCCGCTGTGATTTTCATAGCCAACAATATCGCCAAATTCCTGGCTTCTAATGACAATGTTGCCAATCATCCGCTCGTCGCCAGCAATTGTTTCAATTGGCAGAATGTTAGCGCCAACAATTTCCTCGCCCTTGAGTGTTCGGAAAAACCGACCAAATAATTGGTACATTCCGCAAATCATCAACATCGGCACGCCGTCTTTTGCTAATTGTCGCAGTTCATCAGCTCGCGCCAGAAGATCATTTTGAATAATCGTCTGCCCAGAATCTTGTCCGCCGCCGCCAACAAAAATATCAATTTTAGAAAAATCCGTTGAATCGCCTGGATTGTGATCGATGATTTCTACTTCAAAGCCGCGTCGCTCTAGGCGTTTTTTCAGGACTAGCGTGTTGCCCCAGTCGCCATAAAGATTCATATCTCGCGGATAAAGTTGCGCAATTGTTATTTTCATTATGATATTTCCTCCACGTCGGTTTTTTCGCTCAGCAGGCGACGAATTGCCGTCATGGCTGTGTAGCTACAAAAAATCTGTTTTGGCTCGTCGGGATTAGTATTAATGAAATCTTCCAAGGCCTTCGAAATATTGGTATCAATTTTTCCAATTGGAATGTCGTCATATTGAAGCCGTAAAGCCATATCGTAAGCGCGCGCGCCGCTGATCATTGCTACGTTTTTCAATAGTGAAAAATCGACGTCCCAGAACCAACTTACATCTCGTCCGTCGGCGTAATTGTCATTAACGGCGATCATCGTAGCACTATTATTTTTGGCGAACGACAGAAGTGCTAACCGAAAGCCACTTGGATTTTTCACTAAAATAAGCTCAATTGGCGTGCCATTCAGGTAAATCGTTTCGCCACGACCAAACGCTGGCTTTATGTTTTCCAGCGCAGATAAAATCGTATCGGTAATTTCCGGTCCCGCGATTTGTCGAGCCAGAGTAACCGCTGCCGCCGCATTGAGAAGATTGTAAACTCCAGTGAGTTGCAGATCTACGTCAATTTCTTTATTGTCAATTTGAAAAGTTGCCTGTTGAGCGTTAATCTTTTTCAATAAAACATCAGCCGCTACGCTTTGATTTGCGACTGCGGTTCCGTATTTTAGAGTGTCGTCCGTTGGCATCAATTGAAGTAATTCGCTAGTTGTGCCGAAGAAAACTTTTTTAGCCTGAATATGTTCGCTAATCTTAAAAATCCGTAGATCGTCGCGGTTGAGAACGACAGTGTCGCTGGTGGCTTCAGCTATTTTTTGAAGCAATGCGGCTGTATTGTCGATTTCTCCAAATCTGTCTAATTGATCGCGCATAACATTCAGAAGCAGGGAAAAGCGCGGGCGAACAATTTGTACGAATTTAACTGCCCAAGCCTCGTCCAGTTCCAGAACTGCAATGTCGGCGTCCAGCTTGCCGCGGATATTGACCTCATCAAGTAGCGCTGCTGCCACACCTCGGGAAAAATTGCTACCAGTACGATTGGTGAAGACTTTCAGTCCAACTGATTCCAGCAACTCTACGACGATTTTTGTCGTCGTCGTTTTCCCATTCGTTCCGCTGATAATCACCACGCCTTGCGGTAAATCTGCCAATGTTCTTTGAATAAATTTTGGGTCAATTTTTTCAATCACTAAACCCGGCAAGGCCGAACCGCCGCCGCGTAATTTAGCGACTTTCTTGACGCTTTTGCCAATAATAGTACTAATCATCTGTCTTGCCATATTGTCTATTATACTCTGCGGAGCCGATGTGCTACAATATCAATATGTTTTTGGTGGGGATCTTTCAGTGGTGGTACGGCAATGGCTTGTTGCAATATATCCGACAAAGTTTTCTGGGAGTTTTACGAACCGCGGATTTTTTCTCAGTTGGGCTACTTTTGAAAACCTTATTCAATCCGTTTCGCCAGATTTCAGCCGCTCCGGTTGGCGGCGACTTATCTGTGCAGCTATCTGCGTTTTTTGACAAGATGTTCTCGCGGGTAATTGGCGCGGTGGTGCGCTCTATGGTGATAATTATTGGGATATTGATGATATTGCTACGATTTTTGTGGATGATTGTAGGAATTATTATGTGGCTGGTGCTGCCGCTGATGCCGTTTATCGGAATTATTTTATGGCAATTGGGAGTTTCTGTATGGAAATAGAGCCGAGATTTAATTACGACAGTTTGCGGGCTCAGAAGGCGCGATTTTCTGTAAGGTTTGGCAATGCTTGGCATATCGTGGCGATAGCTGTTGGCATTATGATGGTGCTACTTGGTTTGTGGTCATTGATTGAACACGGGGCGATTGGCTGGCTATTATTTGGTCTGAGTGGTCCAATGATTATGGTGTCGATTTGGTGGGAAAAAGATCTTAAGACTGCGGAGATTAGTAAAAATCCTAAGACGATTGACGATGTGATGGCGGCGGACGTTTTGGGCAAATTGCCGCGCAGACCGACGCCGATTGATATTGCTGAGGCGATTACAGGCACGCGAGCTGGGCAATTTTTGGCAGTGCGGCTGGGTTTGACGCCGAATTTCTTGCGCAATATTTCCGTCGACGATCCGGATCGAACGGAGCAAATTTGGAAGGCGGCAATTGAAATTTGGCAGAGCACGGAAAGTCCGAAGATTACTAGCGCGGTTTTGGCGGCGGCGATAGTAAAGCAATTGCCACAGCACGATTCTTTGCTGGCAAATATGAAGATCGATTTTCATGACATCGAAGAGGCGATTCGGTGGTACGAGCGAATAAAGTCACTGATTGACCAATATAAAGAGAAGCCGCTAAATACTGGCGGAATTGCTAGGGATTGGTCTTTTGGCTATACGCCACTGTTGAGTCGATTTGCTCAGAATATTAGCGTCAGTGTATCTGGCGGCGCGTTTACAACTAAGTTGGCTGCGCACGAGGAGGCGCTGGGGCAGATGCTTAAAACGTTTAGTTCTGGCGGGCGGCAGAATATTACGCTGGTTGGGGCTGATGGTGCGGGAAAAAGTACTGTCGTGTCGGCGTTTGCGGAAATGCTGATTGACGGACATCGAGGCGTTCCTGGTTCGCTGATGTATCAGCAGGTTTTTATGTTGGACGCGTCGTCGTTGATTAGTGTGGCGTCGGGTCGCGGGGAATTGGAAAATCTAGTAACGATGATTTTGAACGAGGCTTTTCTGTCGAAAAACGTGATTTTATGTCTGGATAATGCGCAATTATTCTTCGAAGAAGGTGTTGGTTCGGTTGACCTAAGTAATGTGTTATTGCCAATTCTGGAGGCGGGTAGACTTAGGACGATTTTAACGATGGACGATCAGCGATTTTTGCAAATTTCTCAGACTAAGCCGCAGCTTGCTCATGCTTTGAATACAATTGCGATCCAACCGTCAAATGAACCTGAAACTATGAAAATTATGCGCGATCAATTGGTTTTATTTGAGGCGCAGCACAAAGTGACATATATGTATCAGGCGCTGGCGGAGGCATATCGTGTTGGTGATCGTTATGTTCAGGACTTAGTAATGCCAGGTAAGGCGTTGAAAATTTTGGAAGCGGCGGCAAGTTACGCGAGTGGTGGGCTAGTGACCGCGCAATCTGTGGATGACGCGATTGAAAAGACTCTTGGCATAAAAATTTCAGTAGCATCTTTGAGTGACGAAAAGGAGAAATTGTTAAACTTAGAGTCATTGATTCATCAGCGAATGATCAATCAAACGCGAGCCGTGACAGTTGTTTCTGACGCTATTCGCCGCGCGCGCACAGGTGTTAGAAATCAGAATCGACCGATTGGCGCATTCCTATTTCTTGGTCCGACTGGTGTTGGCAAAACAGAGCTTTCGAAAGCTTTGGCGGATGTTTATTTTGGCGGTGAAGGCAATATGATTCGCTTGGATTTGAACGAATTTGTCAGGCCGGATGACGTGGCTAGGTTAATTGCGGATGGCGCGCGAGATCCAGGGAGTTTGACTGCTCAAGTTCAGAAGCGACCGTTCTCTGTCGTGCTTTTGGATGAAATTGAAAAGGCTCATCCACAGGTCTTGACGACGCTTCTGCAGCTTTTGGACGAAGGAATACTTCGCGATGAAAATAACCGAGAAATTAGTTTTCGCGATACGATTGTAATTGCGACGTCAAATGCTGGCGCGGATAGAATTCGTGAATATATTGAGCGGGGTTATCAATTGGAGCAGTTCGAACAGACGTTTATCAACGAGTTGATTAATGCTAATTTATTCCGCCCAGAATTCTTGAATCGTTTTGATGAAATCGTTTTGTTCCGTCCGCTAGGAAAAGAGGAGTTGTTGCAGGTTGTTGATTTGATTTTGGCGGGAGTTAATAAGACCTTGGCGCCGCAAAAAATTCAAGTTGCGGTCGAGGAGGAAGGTAAGAAATTGTTGGTCGAGGCTGGCTATGATCCAAGATTGGGAGCTCGCCCGATGCGCCGCGTCGTCCAGCGAGCTGTCGAGAATACCGTCGCTAAGCAAATGCTAGCGGGAACTGTCGCGCCTGGCTCGACTACAATTATCACCGCTGATCAAATTCGCCAAATTTTAGGTTCACAATCTGCGCAAATGTCGTCGGGAATTCAGAATCCGCCATTGAATAGTTAGCTCAGCCGCTCGACTGGTGTTTTTATGGTGTAGTCATAAATAAAAAACCCGTCATAATGACGAGCCATTTTGGTACACCCGGCAAGATTCGAACTTGCGACCCCTTGGTTCGAAGCCAAGTACTCTAATCCGCTGAGCTACGGGTGCGTATGAAATTATTATATCATAGATGACGGTCGAGTAAAATGATATACTAGATGCATGGATGTCATGACTAATATATCACTGAAACAATACACAACTATGAAATTGGGAGGTGAGACTCGTTATATGGCGACGGCGGATTCTGCTAGTGATGTTGTGTCGCTATATCGTAATGCTCGAAAGGAAAATTTGCCGATTTTTGTGCTGGGTGGTGGCAGCAATGTGATTACGCACGACGAGGTTTTTGAAGGAATCGTACTGTTGAATAAGATCAAAGGTTTTGAGGTTATCTCTGAAACAGACGAAACAACTGATGTAAAAATTGGTGCGGGCGAAGTCTGGGACGAGGTTGTTGAGAAGGCTATTGAGCTTGGACTTCAAGGAGTTGAGGCTATGTCGGGAATTCCTGGAACGGCTGGAGCTGCGCCGGTCCAGAACGTTGGGGCGTACGGTCAAGAAATTGCTGACACGTTGATTAGTCTGGAAGCTTACGATTCAAAAACCGACACAATTGTAACTATTTCCGCTGACGAATGTGATTTTTCTTATCGAAATAGCATTTTTCGCGACAAGGAAAAAGGGCGATATTGCATCCTGAATATTACTTTGCGACTAAATAAAGCAGAGCCGAAACCGCCATACTACGCTTCTTTGCAGAAATATATTGATGAAAATGATATTCGTGAAGTTAACTTGTCGGTGATTCGCGTGGCGGTTCTTAATATTCGTTCGGAAAAATTGCCAGACCCGGCGGAATTGCCAAGTGCAGGTTCTTTCTTCAAAAATGCATTGGTTGAAAAGTGGAAATTGGAAGAATTGCAAAAAGAATATAGCGACATTCCAAATTATGCAATGTCTGACGGAAGATATAAAATCCCGACAGGTTGGCTGATAGATAAGGCTGGCTTAAGGGGTTATCGCAGTCACGGCATGCGGGTTTATGAGAAGAACGCGTTGGTGCTTGTGAATGATTCGGCAACGGGATATGATGACTTGGCAGCGATTCGTGAGGAAATTGTGCAAATTGTCTTTGATAAGTTCGGTATAAAAATCGAGCAAGAGCCGCTAGAACTTTCTCAACAATAAGCATATGCTTTTTTGTAGATTTGCGCTACAATATTGATATGAATCGTGGGATGGGTGGCTATACGCTAATGGAGATGATGATAATTGTTGTAGTTGTGTCTATTTTGGCTGGAATTACTTTGGTTGGTGGTGATAGGTTTTTAAATCAAACCAGAGATGAACGTCAGCGTGCCAATGTTGCCACGTTATCGCTGAAGTTGGAACGATATTATAAATACAATAGCGTCAGTCGTATTGGTCATGAATATCCATCGTGCAGAGACTTGATTAAAAATTTTACATCTATTATGGGCGGTGATTCATTGAAAAAAGAAATGGTTAAATGTAATCGGAGCGACTGGGCTGGCGGAAATCATGGTGAGCTATTATATGAGGCGTCTAATATAGATGATGGAGATTGTACGAAGCCAGCTTCTGGTCCTATATCTGACTTAGTAGCGGCAACTTGCACTAAATACAGTATTATTTATAGAGAGCGTTTGACGGGAATAGAAAAAAAGGTGGATAGTATATGGCGCGACTAGTGGGAAAAAGCGATGGATTTACTATTGTTGAGGTAGCGGTGACGTTGGTTGTAATTAGTATTTTTTTGATTGTTATTTTGAGTATGCAGTCACAAGTTAGCCAAATATCAGTCATGAATGCCCAGTACAACAAGGCAAGTCTTCTGGCGTATAATAATATGCGTCGTTACGCGAATGATTCCGCTCCGTCTTGGTTTAAGTGCAACACGACGTCGTCAAATACTAGGTATGAAGTTACGACAACTACTGGTAATGTCGATGGGCTACCCGGAGTAGTTAGGCAACAAATATATGCTTCAGCACCATATGGATGTAAGAGTGGAACAGTTAGCCTGGGGATGCCGATTAAAGTGGAGTCTATTGTAGAATATGGATTGCCAAGCTCTGGCGTGGGTAGTGGAAAGAAGGTGGTACATGCGACATATGTGGCGTTCTAATGAGAGGGGCTTTACCGTAGTCGAATTGGCAATGGTGATGGTTATCATTGCAATGGTCGTCGGCGTATTTAGCCAGATGTTAATTTCATCAAATCAAAGTGCGTCTATCAGTAAGGCAAAAGTTGAGATTAGCCGAAAAATGCACAATTCCATGGATGCAATTGAAACTGACGTGCGTCAAGCTTCGCGCTTTAAGGTGAGTAGTTACGACGGAGAGGATACGTTTGCCACTGATAAAAATTTTCCCGGCGCAACACCTAGAGAGTGGGGATATAGAAGTAATCCGTATTCAAGCGGTGCCATTACTGACCCCGAGAAGAACTCACTTATATTGCTTCAATATGCTACAAATATGGGTAGAGGTGCTGATTCTAGGGAGATTGTTTATCTAAGAACTCCGAAGTTTGACTGTAATGCAAATAAGACTCAGCAGCCGAAGTATAAAAAAATAGTCATATACTTTTTGAAGAATGGAGAATTGCATCGACGGACTATTTATAATGACTTAGTTAATTTCTCCAGTTATCCTCCAACGCCATATTCAGGGGCTGCTGTAAACTATTTTTGTATGAACAGTCTTGATGCTGATAAGTTTAAAGATCGAGCAATGAAGCTTCGTGAGGATTCGATTTTGGCGACCGGAGTTTCGGAGTTTAAGATTAATTACTATGATGGAAAAACACTGATAAGCAAAAATAGTGACGCTCCAGATAGCGATAAGAAAGCTCTTGATGGCGCGGATAATGTAGAAATTACCCTGACAATTCAATCACCTAGCAAGCAAGTTTCTGATTCACAAACCTTAACAATACGAAAGATAAATAACCTATGATTCAACGAAAAAATGGCTATTCCTTGGTGTTGATTATCCTTATGAGCACTTTTATATTGGCGCTTTTGGCTGGTGCTATGAGGGTCGTGACTCAATCGTATATTTACTCTCAGGAGGAGTACTATTATAAATTAGCCCAAGAGGCTGGTGAGGCGGGTACGGCTTACGCCAATGCTTGTTTAGATATCAATGGAGCTGAGCAATCATGGGGCTCAGTTCCTGGCGGAATTGGTTCACTTCGTCCAGAAACCAATTGCAAGGGAGCTGTAGATTTCCCTGGTAATAGATATGTATTTGAGAATAGTAAACTAAGAACAACTTTTGAAGTCGGTGATTTGGAAGCGTCAACTAAAAGTGCAGCCTTGTCAGCTGCTACCGCTCAAATTTCATCTATTGGTCGCGTTGAAATAACAAATGGTAGTGGCACAGTCTTAAAAACTTATACTGCCGTTGTAAAAAAATCGGTCACTTGGCCAGCTGACATTGATGCAACACGTACGGTAAGTGGTACTAATCGTACGTGTGCGATTTTATCAAATAATGTGTGGTGCTGGGGTAGTAATGATAAGGGCCAATTAGGAGATGGAACTACTCACAACTCCAATATCCCAGTAAAAGTTCGCTCTATTGGCGATATGAAAAATGGTGAAATTATCGATATTTTTACAGCACAGCATCATAGTTGCGTGTTAACTAAATCAAGTACTGGCAGGAGAATATATTGTTGGGGCGATAATAGATCCGGACAATTGGGTAATAGTGATTTTGGGGGTAGCTATTCTCCAGTACCGATTGAGATTAAGGTTGTTGGCTCGGCTGCAATCTCGGATTTTTCTGGAGATAAAATTAGCGCAATTGGAGGGACGGGTGATACTTCGTGCGCTATTGCATCAGGTAAGGTGTACTGCTGGGGCGGAAATGACTGGGGGCAGTTGGGTTACGGTAGTCCAGGTAGTCCCGGCCATAGCTCAGCACCAGCGATGATTAATTCGGGCGGACATAACGGTATTCCTAATAATTATTCTGCTACTAAGTTGTCGACTGGCGGATCTCGTTCACGGACTATGTGTGTTATAACTACCGAAAAAAGGGCTTACTGTTGGGGGCAGGCTAGGTTTGGGCAACTGGGCGTTGGTCCAGTAGCTGGTGATAAGTATAGTCGAGCTACTCGAGTTAAGGGGCTGGAAGATGTGATTGATATATCTCAGGATGGATATTGGTGGACAAAAGATCCTAATTATGTAACTCACACCTGTGCTATCGCCAATGCAGGCAGAGTATATTGCTGGGGCGGTGCTGGGCTTGGTCAATCTGGATCTCCAGGGAGCGGTAACCCTAAGAAGCATATTGAGCCGAAGGAAGTCCATGGCTTACCTGGAGTGGCGCTGCAGGTTGAAGTTGGTATTGCTCATTCTTGCGCCTTGATGAATGTTGGCGGCACCAAGAAAGTCTATTGTTGGGGGAGTAATGAGATGGGACAATTGGGGGCGAATGAAAAAAGCACTTCACATTCATTTGGGCCTAAACTGGTGCACGTTGGTGCGGATGGACTACCTCCCTCTGAGCGTGTAGTGAGTTTGTCTGCTGGGGCAAACCGCGGCTGTGCAATTATGTCGAATAAGCGCTCCTACTGTTGGGGATTGAATGATAATGGGCAGATTGGTGACGGAACTTCAGGTAGTGAGAATAATAGGTTTAGTCCAACAGAGTCTTTATTCCTTCGTCCGGTACAAAATCGATATATATATTAAAAAAACGCTTGCGCTTTTAAAAGCGTTGTAGTATTATCAAGTTACAAATCAAACTAACAATTTAGGGGGCACATTATCGTGACTACAAAGAATATCAAAAATCAAGGTTTTACATTAGTTGAGCTTTTGATCGTTATCGTGATCATTGCAATTTTGACAGTTGTTTCTTTGGTTGCATACAACGGTTTGCAAAACCAAGCAAAGACATCTGCTGCTAAATCTGCTGCTGACGCTGTTGCTAAGAAAGCTGAGCTATACAACACAGCAAAGAGTAGCTATCCAACCAACTTGTCAGTCTTAACAAATACTGCTGATTCTGGCGAACCATACTACCTAGATGCAAATACAGTTAAGGCTCCTACTGGAGGTTCTCTCGCTGCCGGTACTGCTCCTACAGAAGCTAATACTGTTGAGTATGCGCCATGTACAGGCAATAAGGGTGCTAAAGTTAAGTACTACAACTTCTCAAAGGACACTGTAGAAGAGCGAACAATTGGTACAGGCTGTTAATCGGCTAAGTATGTAAATAAAAAAACTCCGGCGTTATGTCGGAGTTTTTTATGCGCAGGTTTACATTAAATATCGCGTAGAATATGGCAGAATTCCATAACTTCTTTGCGTAGTTCAGCCAACTCATCGTCATTATCGCGATTATCTATTGACCGTCTCATCCATTCCGCGATTTTTTTCATGTCGTCTTCTTTGGCGCCTCGCGTCGTGACGGCTGGAGTACCTAAGCGAATGCCGCTTGGCCTAAATCTTGGCAGTGGATCATCTGGAATTGCATTGGCATTCAGTGTCAGACCAATTTTGTCCATAGCGATTTCTGCCTCTTTGCCGTCAATACCAAAACTGCTGCGAATGTCTGCCAGGATTAGGTGATTACTGGTGCCGCCAGTTACTAGCTTAAAGCCGCGCTTTTGCAACTCCTCCGCCAATCTTTTTGCATTTTTGACAATTTGCTCGGCGTAATCTTTGAATTCTGGCTGTAAAGCTTCACCGAACGCTACGGCTTTTGCAGCGATGGTGTGCATGTGCGGTCCGCCTTGTGTGCCAGGGAATACTGCTCGGTCAATTAACGTGGGTAGGTTTTCGAGTGTTTTTTCTGGCTTTTTCAATGGATTACCAACTACGCCTCGACTAAGAATCAGCCCGCCTCGTGGTCCACGTAGAGTTTTATGAGTTGTTGTGGTAATTACATGAAAGCCATAGTCGAACGGATTTTTGGCAACGCCACTAACGATTAGCCCTGCGATGTGGCTCATATCCGCCATTAGCATAGCGCCGACCTCATTGCCAATTTCGGCAAATTTTTCATAATCTAACTCTCGTGGATATGCCGAAAATCCCGCCAAAATGATCTTTGGTTTGTGTTTTAAGGCCAATTGACGAATTTCTTCATAGTCAATTTCGCCAGTGTCGATATTTTTTATACCGTAGCGAATGAAGTTGTACTCTCTGGCGCTACGGGTAACTGGAGCGCCATGAGTCAGATGTCCGCCATGCGCCAAATCCATAGCCAGAATGGTGTCGCCAGGCTCGCACCAAGCGTAATAAACCGCCTCATTGGCCTGCGCGCCAGAATGCGGCTGGACGTTAGCGTGATCTGCTTTGAAAAGTTTCTTAGCGCGGTCAATTGCCAGCTGTTCGACTTGATCAGTGTTTTCTTGTCCGCCGTAATAACGTCGACCAGGGTAGCCTTCTGAATACTTATTAGTAAAAACGCTACCGAGCGCCTGAAGCACATCTGACGAAACGTAATTCTCACTAGGAATTAGCTCCAGGCCGTCCGTTTGACGCTTTTTTTCTGCTTTTATAAGTTCTTCAATTTGCTTGTCTTTCATGACTAAACCTCCGTTAATACTTATTATATCATTGCTTATATATATCATTAGTGATATAATTTACGCATGATAAAAGACAAGTATCTTCAAAAAATCGGCAATTTAATCGCTGAAAATCGCCAAAAACAAGGTTTGACACAGACGCAATTAGCTGAGGCGATTGGCACGTCTCAGAGCGCTATTAATCGCATTGAAAACGGGGGTCAGAATATTAGTATTGATATGATCGCTCGAATTAGCGAGGTGTTAAATAATAATATCGTGACTGTAAATCATTCAGGAAAAATGAATTTTAAAGTAACTGGCGGTAAAAAACTGTCTGGTGAGATACAAGTTAAGACTAGTAAAAACGCCGCAGTAGGTCTTCTCTGTGCGAGTTTGTTGAATAAGGGGAAAACGACGCTTAGGAAAGTGGCGCGAATTGAGGAGGTCAACCGAATTATCGAGGTTCTGAACTCGATTGGTGTTAAAACTCGCTGGTTGGATGGCAGTGATCTTGAGATTGTGCCGCCAGCGCGCTTGAAGCTTGAAGATATGGATATTGCTGCGGCGAAGAGAACTAGAACCGTAATCATGTTTCTCGGTCCGCTACTTCATCAATACGACGATTTTAAGTTGCCGTTTGCTGGTGGCTGTAATTTAGGCAAACGCACGGTCGAGCCGCACCTTAGTGGTTTGAGGCATTTTGGAATGAACGTCACGGCGGAGACTGATTATTATCACGCGAAAACGGATGTCAATTCTGGCGATCGAACGATCTTGCTAACGGAGCGTGGCGATACAGTGACGGAAAATATCATTATGGCTGCGGCGTTGTCGCCTAACACTACTATCATCCGTAATGCTAGCCCAAACTATATGGTTCAAGACGTCTGTTTCTTCTTGAAAAAATTGGGTGTGAAAATTGAGGGAATTGGTACGACGACCTTGAAAATCACGGGTCGTAGACGCATTAGTAAAAATCTGGACTATTATCCGAGCGAAGATCCGATTGAAGCGATGAGTTTTATTGCGGCGGCTGTCGTGACGGATTCGGAAATTACTGTTCGTCGTGCGCCGATTGAATTCTTGGAGATTGAATTAGCGACATTGGCGGAAATGGGCCTTAAATTTGAACTCAGCAAGGAATATTTTGCTAATAATGGGCAAACTCGTTTGGTTGATATTAAATTACAGCGTTCCAAACTCCAGGCGGCAAAGGATAAACTTCACGCCTTGCCGTTTCCTGGAATTAATATGGACAATTTGCCGTTCTTGGGACTTATCGCGACGGTGGCGGAGGGCCGCACGTTGGTCCACGACTGGAGCTACGAAAATCGAGCAATTTACTTTACAGAGCTAAGCAAGCTGAATGCGCAAATTGAGTTGGTTGATCCACACCGTGTTTATATCACTGGTCCAACAAAATGGAAGCCAGCCGACGTTGTTGCTCCGCCAGCGCTTCGTCCATCCGTTGTGATACTTTTGGCAATGCTTGCTGCTCCGGGTGTATCGATTCTGCGCGATGTATATTCGATTAATCGCGGATATGAAGAATTAGCCGCACGTTTGAATTCTTTGGGTGCAGAAATAGAAGTTGTTATTGAATAGGAACTCGCTTGATTTACGGTTTTTTCTTTGGCTGAATTTGTGGTTTTGGAAAGATAAATTTTAGATAGTCTTTCATCATTCGGGCGCCAGAAATAATTGGCAAATAGTTGCTTAATTGGTGGCGGATGTGTTTTTCTAACAATTGGTCATTTTTCAAAATAGTGGCCGCTTTATGCATATTGACGTATAGAGACGAAACCTCGGCCTCATAGTTTTTTCCGGTAACCTCCAGGCAGGCGATTGGCTGAATGTCGGCAACACCGCCGTCGCTAGTAGAGATGAGGAGTTTCAAATTAGCGACGTCTTTTTCCCACGAAGTGCCGCACGCTTCTAATCCAATGATAGGAATATTTATCGAGACATCCGAGCCGATCGCTAACGCTCGTCCCAACTCTTCGTCGTAATCTTGTATGTAATGAACACGCTCCTTGAGGACTGGATCGTTATCAATCAATTTTAATACTTCGAGCAATTTCTGATACATCGTCACGTCGCCTTGGTGAACTTTTCCTGTCAGAATATAATGCGCGTTGTGGCTAATGAGAATTTGGCGCAATGAATCTGGGTTTTCAAATGGCATATAAGGTCGTTTGTAATTGGCGAATCTTCGCTTGAAGTCGAATAATATTGCATTTTCTGGGATTTGTATGGATTTTCCGTACTGGTCTTGGCGACTCAATAGGACTCGATTCAATTCCTTTCGACCGAGTTTTTTCAAATATCTCAAATCCGCGCTACTCAGCGAGTCTAATTTTTCAGAAAAATCATTTGTGGGCAGCCCAAATTTATCGATAATGCCATGATTGCGATATGTTTGCAGCGTTTCAGGCAGCACCCACGTTTCAAGATCTATTCCATTAGTAATGGCTTGAAATTTAACTTTGTCGTTGTTACGGTCGCGGAAATTTGCTACGCGGGCATGTAATTTACTTACACCATTCTTCGCTTCAGTAAGTTCAATTGCCAAAAGATTCGGCCTCAGTCTGTCATTACGGAATTGTTCCATTAGCCAGCAACGCACAGCATTACTTTTTATATTTGGCAGAACTAATTTTTCAAATTGCGAACGATGAAATTCCGGTTCGGCAGCCTGAAGAAGCGTGTGGTTTGTGTAAAGTGTGTGTTTACGAACATAAACGATGGCTTCATATAAATTCATTCCGTTAGCACACAGCTCGTCTAGTCGTGCCAATGCAGCAAAAATCGTTGCGGTCTCATTAAGTTGAATAACAGCTGGCTTAATACCGAGGAGTTTTAATGCTTTATAGCCGCCAAATCCCAGCGCTACTTCTTGGTATAATCTATGGTCGCCGGATCCGTCACCTTCGTACAATTGTCCAAAGTTCGGTTCTGAAATTGTAACAAATTGTGTTGAACCGAGCGTCTTCTTGAAAATGCTTAAGCTTGCGTCTGGGAATCCGTTTGAACTTACGAAAACTTCGTCAATATATTCAAATCCGTAATCTTGAGGTGAAACGGATTCCGAAAACTCTTCTTGTGCGAGGTCGGTAATTTTTTGGTGTGATTCGCTACGATAAAACGGCGTCACTACTACGAATGGAACTTCCAATTTTTCAGCTACACGTCGCGTGTCCGCCGCTAAAACTCCAAGTCCGCCGCCACCCTTAATGCCATTGGACTTATCATAAATTTCCATTGTCCAGTAGACGTATGGTCGGTTTTCAGACAATTGGTGCGTCAAGCTACTTCGTTCAATTACATCATAAAAATCGGACGCATCTTCAATATCGTGCGGTTGGTATTTTGGCTTTTCTGTATAAATATATGGATCCATCGATGCCCTTTATGGATTGAAATTGTCTAACTTGGTGCGGGTGGGGAGAATCGAACTCCCATCTCAAGTTTGGAAAACTTGCATACTAACCGCTGTACTACACCCGCAAGCTTTTACTATTGTAGCAGAAAGATGTTATAATGTGAATACGCCCTGATAGCTCAGCTGGATAGAGCAGGAGACTTCTAAGCTCAAGGTCGTAGGTTCGAATCCTACTCGGGGCGCCACTTCATATAACTAATGGGGAATATATGGATGCGAACAAAAAGCCGCAAATGACGCGGGAAATGATAATGAGATTATCTGGTCCTTCGAGGAGGTCAGTTGATGGTTTTAGTGCATATGGAGTTACGGGCAGAGCGCCGATTGTTAATCGTAGTTTGAATTCAGAGCGTCGATATATTAAGGGTTATGAATCCTCGATATCTGCTAATAATTCCGGCAATCGAAGGCCGTTTGGTGCGGAAATAAGTGTAGTGTCTCGGTCGAGGAGTGTTAATAATTCTGATGACATTGGTTTATCTGGTGGGAATCGACGAGTTAATAGTTTGCAGAATAATAATGCTTCGTCAGGCGTGAACAATTCTCGCCAGTCGTTTAACGCTAATCGAATTACTTTTCGTGAACCGCCTTCTCGCGGATATAATCCGTTTGGATAAATAAAAAATCCCCACTTCAATGTGAGGTTATTTTTTGGAGGGCCAGGAGGGGCTCGAACCCTCGACACCCTGCTTAAGAGGCAGGTGCTCTAACCAGCTGAGCTACTGGCCCACGATTTCATTATACAACAATTAATAAAAATGTCTACCGTTTTATTGAAAATAATTTATCGGTGTGAATAAATTGTCGTAAAACTTGGGGCGAATGATGGGGTTCGAACCCACGGCCTCCGGAGCCACAATCCAGCGCTCTAACCAAACTGAGCTACATCCGCCATAAACCAAGCTTCTCAAATTATAGCACATACTATATCTGTACTCAAGATGGTAAAATTGCTATACTTAATGACAATGAGAGAACTAAATGGCTCAGAACTAGCTGGATTTATTAAGGAGCGTCAGGCGAAACAGGTGCGAGCTTTAAGACAGGCTTGGCATATTAATCCTCGTTTGGCAATTGTTACTGATGTCGAAAATCCGGTTATTGAAATGTACATGCGTTTGAAACAGAGGTATGGCGCCGATATTTTGATTGACGTGGAGATTCATCGAGTCCCTGCGGGCGGTGCTTTGGAGGTGATTCAAGAATTGAACAATCGAGACGACGTTCAAGGAATAATTCTGCAATTGCCGATTAGTAATTCTGATCAGACTGATGAATTACTCGAGAGTATTCGAGAAGATAAAGACGTTGATGGTTTGCGCAAGAGGGCGATTTTTCAGGCGGCTACACCAACGGCTATTAGTTGGCTACTGGCTGGATATGGTGTTGATTTGAAAAATAAAAAAGTTGCAATTGTCGGGCGAGGTCGTTTGGTCGGTGCGCCTCTTGAGAAAATGTGGCTGAAGTCTGGTGTTGATGTGACGGTTTTTGAAAAAGGTGACGATTTATCTCAATTGATAAATTACGATATTATCGTGTCGGCAACTGGAGTCCCGGGGCTGATTAAAAGCCGAATGATTAAACCTAAAGCAGTTGTTATTGATGCGGGAACTGCTTCGGAAAATGGAAAAATTATTGGTGATGCGTCTGAAGAAGTGCGTCAGCGCAATGATGTAATTATTACACCAAAAAAGGGCGGAGTTGGTCCGTTAACAGTCTCTGCGTTGTTTGATAATGTGATTACGGCTTGTCTAAAAATTGCGAATCAATCAAAAAACTAGGCAGCTTTTATGGCAGCTTTGACCTGTTCGACAACTTGGCGTGGCGTGAGATTTGCCTTTACGATATAGCTATGAATTCCTAATTTCTTCAAATCGTGTGGAGCTTCTTCCTCGCCGAGGTTGGTAAGGATGATAACGGGAATGGTTTTTCCCCAATCTTTAGACCTAATCCGCTTCAAAGCCTCTGCTCCGTCCATTTCCGGCATTTGTAAGTCTAACAAAATAATATCTGGCTGAAACTTTTCGACTACTTCTATGCCAATTTGTCCATTGGCGGCCAAGCGGACGTCAAACCCGTCAGATTCAAACTTCATGCGATACATCTGGCTAATGGTTGGATCATCTTCAATGATGGCAATTTTTATCATGTTTTAAGTATATCACATAAATTATGCTATAATTTTTGGCATGGAAAACTTTGGGAATGAACGATATACCGCAGTGGGGATGGGCGATTTTCTTGATGGAATTGATTGCAAGGCTAATGAAGAACTTAATGAGGAGATTATAAACCTTAGACACGAGGGGTATAATGTTAGGGTCGGGGAAAAGACCGATCCTGCATATAATAATCCGGATAAAATTCAGGACATATACAATTATCTGGAACGAGGCGAAGCGGAATTAAAGGATGTTCGTAAAGATATTATTCATATAAATTTGGCAGCGGCAGCGCTTGCGAGTGTCCTAGAAAAGATTCCTTTTGTAAGAGAAAATAAATGGGGCAATGTTATAGATGCTTATCTGGAGGTTTTTCGCGACAAGTTATTGTACGGTAAAGATCAGACTGATTCGCAGCCGTGGCATAATCAGCGAGGTTCCGCACTGACATTTTTGACAATTTCTGAAGCTGAGGATTTGAGTGTTTTTGATGAAAATGGCGAAATATTGTCAGAAGGTAAATATCCAACTATGAGTGGTCCGCTGGATGAGTCGGTATTTGATGAGAAGATTAATGGCTTGCCACTGACAGAAGTTATGATTCAAGATAAAATCAACAACGGCGTAGATAAAGCGACAGCTATTGAAGAGGTAGAGAAGAGAATTAGTGAAGTCCGAGAGTTTATCCAGGCGCCGGTGACGGAGAAGTTTTCTAACGTCATTCGGCATTGTGCGGATTCGCTTGGTATTCGTGAGCGAGTGGAAACAGTGAATGGCCTATCGATTGATCATTTGATGAAAATGGCGGAAAAAGAAAATCGTTCAATTGACGATATGTTGGTGATGAGTTTTGGTTGCGGAACGGGATTGGCGACTTTGAAGATGCTGAAAAAACTTAAGGACGAAACGGGTGAGGCGCCAACGGTTATCCTGCTAGACCAAGATCCGTTGTCTCTAGCGGCGGCGCAGAGCTTGGCTAAGAAATGGAATTTGGAAGATAAGATTGAAGTTCATTGCGAGCGATTATTCAGTAAGCTTGGCAAACCTTTGAGTTTGGAGGGAGTTCTGGGTGATCGTAAGCTGGATATTGCGGAAGATTCTGGCTTGCGAGAATATTTGCCGGATGGCGTTTATAAACAATTGACACGAGAATCATTGAAGTTTTTACGAACTGGCGGACTAATGATCACTGGCAATATGAATGTAAATCGCCCACAAAAAGAATTTTTGCATGGACTAATGGGGTGGGTTCCAAAGGTTAGGATGCGCTCAATTAAAGAAGGTTTTAAATTGCTCCAAAAATCTGGCATACCAAAAGAATCTATTAAAGCTACAGTTACCGCAAGCGGCGTTTACACAGTTTTTGCGATTGAAACATAAAATTAAATGCTATAATAAGCATTAGTATGATGGTACGAGCATTAGTACTAGGATTGGTTGCGTTGATGGCGCTAATTTTGGGCGTACTCGTACTTAAAAAGTCGAAGCGTCATCATGATGCGAAGCATTGGTTTTTTCTGGTTTGTCTATGTTTGGCTGTGTGGTCAGCTGGACTTGAGGTGTTTTCTTTGGCAGACAATAGTGTGATGCTGGACACTGCGTCTAGGTGGTTTTATGTCGCTTCAGCTATTTTTTGTCCTGCGTTGGCTATTTTTACTACGAAGTCGTTTCTTCCATCGACAAAATCAACGAAGAGTTTTATCTACGCGTCTAGTATACTAATAACGATTTTTTCGCTATATATCATTTTAGTTCCTGAGTTTATAATTAATGTCTCGGAGGTTAATACACCAGTAGATTTCTCGCAGATTCCGATCCATGCAATCCACTATGTTATTTTTGCAACTTTTTTCTTGGTATTCTTTCTAATTTCTATGTGGTTTGGCTATGTTGCGTGGAAAAAGTCGGATTCTATTCGACGCAAGCAAGTCGCTATCTATATGATTGGTTTATTGATATGTAGTATTCCCGGGTTTGCAGTGGACTTATTGCTTCCGGCGCTTGGCGATTATCGATACGTATGGGTCGGTCCAGTTGCTACGATTATTTTCTTATTTGCAATTATGTATAGCATAGTCAGATATCGATTAATGGATGTAAAGATGGCGGTAGCTCGAAGTGTCTCGTATATGCTACTACTAATCGCATTGGCTGTTGTTTATATAATTTCTGCATATATCATTTCAATTGTAGTTTTTCAGCGTAGCCTTACGATCGATAGTCATGTAAATCTTATGAATATGATTTTGGCTATGGTTTTGGCGGTCACATATCAGCCCGTGAAGAGATTTTTTGATAAGTTTACGGATAGGGTTTTTTACTACGGAGAATACGATGCTGACACTTTTACTCGTGAGATCAGTAAAATATTGACATATACGGCGGATTTGCAGCTATTGACTCGACGCATTAGCAGCTACATAGCAAGCTCTCTAAAAGCTGAAAAAGTGGCGTTTTGTATTCCAGAAAAAGGAATATATGGCCGGGCGGGTCGGCGACGAATAGCTGTTGTTGAGGAAGATATTCGTAGTATCATGGATTACTATTATAAAAACTGTAGTTTTCCGGAAGTTATTTTGGCGAATCAAGTAAAAGATCCAGAGCTGAAGAAACTTTTGGATATTCATCGTACGAAAATCGTTATGCCGCTATTGTATCAAAATCAAGAAACGGGAATTCTATTTCTGGGTGAGCATAAGAGTTTAGGCTATAGTTCTCGCGATATTGAAATGCTGGAATCGATTGCCGGGGAATTGGCGGTGTCGATTCGAAACTCTTTGTCGCTGGAAGAGATTAATGAATTGAATAAGAGTTTGCAACGCAAGATTGACGAAGCGACTAAAGAATTGAGATTTAGCAATCGTCAGCTTCAAAGGTTAGACGAGGCGAAGAATGAATTTATTTCTATGGCTTCACATCAATTAAGAACGCCGTTGACTAGTATAAAAGGTTATCTGGATATGATGCTGGAGGGCGATTTGGGAAAGATTACGCCAACGCAACGTGCGGTTCTTAGGGAGGCATTTTCTTCGAGTGAGCGTATGGTGAGGCTGATAAATGATTTTCTCAACGTTTCTAGGCTTCAAACTGGCAAATTTAATATTGATAAACAGAAGATAGATATTGCTCAAATTCTTCGGGATGAAGTTGCTTTACTTAAGGTTGTGGCAGATCAGAGATCTGTCGAGATGAATCTAAAGATTGATAAAAAAGTTCCATTGATTGTGGCCGATTCCGAAAAGATTCGTCAAGTTATACTAAATATGATTGACAACGCCATTTATTATTCAGATCCTCATAAAAAAGTGATAATTTCTCTAAAAAATAATAACGACATGATCGAATTTACAGTGAAAGATTCGGGAATTGGTGTGCCAAAATCGGAGCAAGCAAATTTGTTTGGCAAATTCTTCCGTGGTACAAACGCTAGGAAAAAGCGACCAGATGGCACTGGCGTTGGCTTATTTTTGGCGAGGAAAGTTATCTTGTCGCACGATGGCGAAATGATCTTTGAATCAGAAGAAGGAAAAGGTAGTACCTTTGGATTTAAGCTACCGGTTCGTTAATGAAACAGGCTCAATATTCCAGAAATAACGATAACTAAGGCGATTATAACGAGCCCCGCCATGCCAATGGTACGAATGAGCTTTTTTCGATCAAAAAACCATTGAGATAATTTGGAGCGATTCGTCGCCGTAATCCTTGTTACTTTTGGTCGCTGAGATGTTGCGTCCATCCCAGAATATTTTTTATTGCGCTTTTTCTTCTGCTTTGTCATGGAAATATTATACATTAACAGATGGCGGCGGAGAAGTGTCTGATTTGCTATAGACAATTCGACAATAATTTGTTATGATATCTGAAGTCGTGGCCTTATCGTCTAACGGTTAGGACACCAGGTTTTCATCCTGGCAATCCGGGTTCGATTCCCGGTAAGGTCACCATAAAGATTTTTTAGAATAGCTCGCTTATTGTGGCGAGCTTTTTTCATTGTCGTTTCGTAGTTTCTTTGGTAGTGGACTCATCATCAGCCTGAGGCGTCATTTCGGAATAGGCTTCAAGTATATCACTCTCCTTATATTTCGTTTTATGTGAGCGCTCGATTGCATACCAGATTGTTACGGGTATTAGCAGGGCGGTATTTATGCAATATATCATAATTGCAGCTTCTATGGACCCAACAATATTTACAAATACTCCTGTATAGAATAAAAAGAAAATAATTACAGTAGTTGATCCGAAAATAAAGAACAAAATTTTTGAGATAATGTATTTATCTATTTCTGGCATAATATTTTATATTCTAGCATTAAGGAAATGGGTAAGCTAGTTTTGATTAATACAAATCTTGGCATTAAATAAGTATTACAAGTCTTCTTGGTGCCATTTTTCATCACTGTTATTTCGTGGTATAATTTAAAAAATGAGCAATAATATATTTAAACGAACAAAAATATTAGCAACAATTGGGCCAGCAACGTTCAGCCAGGAAAAGGTCTACCAATTGTTGGAGGCTGGTGTTAACGGCATCCGTATGAATTTTAGCCATGGCGCCAATGAAGAGAGAGTTGAACAGATCAATTGGGTGCGTACGGCTAGTGAGCAATTAGGGAAGCCTGTGGCGATTTTACAGGATTTGCAGGGTCCAAAGATTCGCCTAGGTGTTCTAAAAGATAACATGTTGAATGTTAAGGCTGGTGATATGTTAGTTTTGGACTCAGAAATTGCTGAGCATGACGGTAGTTTTAATTTGCCTGTTCAATATAATCTGGCGGAGAAAATGAAAGTTGGCGAGCCACTTTACATATTTGATGGAAAGATTAAGACGATTGTACGAGAAATAGCTAGCCCAACTGCAATTCGCATAGAAGTTCAGAACGACGGCTTCTTAATGAGTCGCAAGGGGTTGAACCTGCCTGATACAGACTTTGGTGGAGATATTCTTACTCAAAAAGACATTGCGGATTTGGAGTGGGGTGCAAATCAGGATCTTGATTATGTTGCGCTAAGTTTTGTGCAAAAAGCTGACGATATTAACGACCTAAGGCGCCGTATGGTGGAGCTGGGTTCGACGGCTGACATTATTGCTAAGATTGAAACAAAATCTGCTATTGATCCAGAAAACCTGGAAGAGATTGTTAAGGCTAGTGATGGCGTTATGGTTGCTCGCGGCGACTTGGCTGTGGAAGCTGGCGCGGAAATTGTCCCAGTTATGCAGCGTAGAATTATCGCCTTGTGTCGCAAGTACTGTAAGCTGGTGATTGTTGCCACTCAGATGATGGGTAGTATGGTTGACAACCCAGAGCCTAGTCGTGCTGAAGTAAGCGACGTCGCTAACGCTGTGATTCAGGGTGCTGATGTGGTTATGTTATCTGATGAGACCGCCAACGGTAAATATCCTATTGAGACTGTTCGGGCAATGCGCAAGACAATCTCTTACACTCAAGAGCATAGCGAAGTCATGCTGGTTGAGAAGACTGAAATGCGTGAAAAAACTGATGCAATTTTGAGCTATACTGCTGCGCAATTAGCGCGAAGAATTAAGGCTAGGGCAATTATTGCAGAAACTCACACCGGTGCTACCGCGGTAAATGTTGGTGCATATCGTCCGAACTTACCAATTGTTTGCGTAACAGAAAACGTGAAGACTGCGCAAAAATTAGCGTTAAACTACGCTTCTCGTCCGTATGTTCGGCCAAATGATTCGGGCGCCGCAGCTAAGCTTGCTGAAGAATTGAAGCAAGAGGGTTACTTTGGTGAAGATCCAGTTACTGTTGTATTGGTGAGTGGTCATCATCCAGAACCGGGAAGAACTGACAACATTCAAATTAAGACGTTGTCGTAAGGAGAAGTTGGGTGGGCAGAAAATTTCCGAAGCAAACGATTCGTGATGTCGATCTACGTGGAAAAACTATTCTTCTGCGAGCAGATTATAATGTGCCACTAACAAAGCGCGGTCAGATTTCTGATGATCTAAGAATTCGCGCTTCGCTGCCCACGCTTCGATATTTGCTGGAGCAGAATTGCAAGATTGTTATCATGTCTCATTTGGGGCGACCAAAAGGTAATGATCCTAAGTTTAGCTTGAAAGTTGTCGCAGATCACCTATCCAAGTTGTTGGGCCGTCCGGTGGAATTGCTGGATGATTGCGTGGGCGAAGCTGTTCATCAAGCTGTTCGCCGCGCGCCACGAGGCAGTATTCTTATGTTGGAGAATTTACGCTTTTATGACGAGGAGGAGGCTAATGATTTAACATTTGCCAAGTCAATTCAGCGCGCTGTCCGAGCAGATTATTTTGTGCAGGACGGATTTGCGGTCGCACACAGGGCGCATGCCAGCACTCATGCGATTACATTGTGCGTTCCGGGGCTAGCGGGATTACTATTAGAAAAAGAATATGTAACTATCACTGAGGCGATGAATAAGCCAAAACGTCCGTTGGTTGCGGTTATTGGCGGTGCGAAAGTTAGTGATAAAATATTACTGATTAAGCGTCTGATTAAAAAGGCGGATCGGATTTTAATTGGTGGCGCCATGTCAAACACGTTTTTATATTGCCGTGGATTTAATGTCGGTAAGAGTGTGTTTGAGTCAGGAATGGAAAAGGTTGTCGCGGAAATTTATGATTTGGCAGCGGCTAAGGTTGGCGTAGAGAATGTTGACGATTTTTTGGTATTGCCGATTGATATGGCGGTTGCGCCAGAGATTTCTAAAGATTTTCCTCGTCAAGAAGTTAATATTGATAAAATAAAGAGATCAGATATGGCGCTGGATATTGGAAGTCAGACGATT
The DNA here is from genome assembly GCF_021222645.1 of Candidatus Nanosynbacter sp. HMT-352. NCBI lineage: Bacteria > Bacillati > Minisyncoccota > Nanosynbacteria > Nanosynbacterales > Nanosynbacteraceae > Nanosynbacter > Candidatus Nanosynbacter sp. HMT-352. The sequence goes on along the minus strand of NZ_CP089520.1, from coordinate 474,740 downwards.
GAGAAATTCACGAAAATACTGGCCGGCGCGAAGATGGTTATTTGGAATGGTCCGCTGGGCTATGCTGAAATTGATAATTTTGCAATCGGTTCAGCGCGAGTGGCGCTAGCTATTGCTCAAAATAAAGGGGTTATTTCAATAGTCGGCGGCGGAGATACGGCTGATTTTATATTGAAATGGGACGGACATGATGGTGCCAATTTTACCCATGTTTCTACCGGTGGCGGAGCTAGTATGGCTCTGATGGCTGGTAAAAAATTGCCCGGAATTGAAAGTTTACTAGACGTATACGGTTTGAGGTGATAAACTAAGCATAAGGATTATCTCATGAGAAAAAAGTTAATCATCGGTAACTGGAAAATGAACTTCAATATGCAGGAGGCTAGCTTATATTTGCATAAGCTAATGAATACACTACCTTCGCACAGGGATGTTGAAGTGGTGCTGGCGCCTACTATTCTGACACTGCAGAGTTTGAGTTTGCAAATTAATCGTCGGATCGCCAAGTTGGCAGCTCAGAATTGCTATTGGCGAGATTCGGGCGCGTACACAGGAGAAATTCCAGCAGCGCATCTTCGTGGAATTGCCGATTATGTATTGATTGGACATTCGGAGCGTCGCTATATTTTCATTGAAAGCGAAAAAGATATTCGACTTAAAGTTCAAGCGGCAATTCGAAATCGTATTCATCCAGTTCTATGTGTAGGTGAGACGATTCAAGAAAAAACTCTTGGCGAAACGAAGGATGTTTTGGCTGATCAATTGACTAGCGGTCTGGCTAACGTGACAGCGGACGAACTGGGTGAGGTAGTTGTCGCGTATGAGCCGATTTGGGCAATCGGTACTGGTGATAGTGCTAGGGTATCTGATGTAAAAAAGGCTACGCAGATGATTCGACGACATATTTCTCACTTGTATGGTAAAAAAGCGGCAGAATCAGTGAGAATTGTATATGGCGGCAGTATTACACTAATGAATGCCGTAGATTATTTGGCAATTGATGAACTTGATGGTTTGTTGGTTGGTACAGCTAGTTTGGATGTACATCAGTTTAAGGAGATAATCTCAAAAGCACATAAAGGTTAAAAAATAGGGGGCATATGACAGATATTGATTTTGACGAGTTGGATAGGGCGGTGAGTTCTCTTATGAACAAGCAGCAAGAAAAGGAATCTTCAATAGCTAGTGAAGTCGACAAAGAGTCTTCTGTTTTTGCAGAGGATAAGTCGGCAAAGGAAAGTGTCGTTAATGATAGCTTTGCGCCTCCTGTAACTCCGTTTTCGTCTTCCTCTAACTCTACTTCGACCTCTTCTGTTTTATCTTCTACGCAGCTGATTTCTCAGGCTGAATCAAAAAAGGAATCTCTGGATTCCAACATTCAGCATAAAGAGGATAATGGTTCTGTAAATAAGGAGGGGTCTGCTTCATCAGTCGGTATAACCTCTGGTGCGGCGGCTAATGAGGCTAAAACTTCGCCTATAATCGCAAAGCGCCCAACTGGTCGTTTTATGGATGTTGTTAGGCCCTCATCTAGTAACGGTACTCAGAAACCTGTCATTTCTGCGCCATCTCGTACCGGCTTATCAATCCAGCCTTCCACGGACCTAGTTGATGTAGTCAGTGTGGGTAGTAAATCTTCTAAGCCAGAGGTAAATATACATAGCGTAAATACGGAGTCTGGTGTGTTTGAGAGTACTCCCGATCTTAAAGATGTACATGACGAGTCCGTCTTTTCTGAAATTGAGAATGCATCCATCGAAGAGGTGTCGTTAACAGATAGAATAGCGCAATCATTAGCCGTAGATAATAGCGAAACTTCTGCTGCGCCAATAGATATTCCATTGGAGTCTCCGTTTATTGCTAATGTTGAAGTGGAGAAGCGGCCACTTGGTTCTACTGGTCAAGCCGCAGCTGACCCTGAAGTAGATATTGATGAGAATACACCTGTATCTGATGATTCTGAGAAGATGAAACTGGAGCATCAGTATAATGCTAATTTATCTAATTATAGTATGGATGAGAGCTCCTTGAATAATACTTCTGATTTGACAATGGACTTGAGTCCTGAAATTATAGCGATTGAAGAGTCTGGAGTTCCTGAATCTGCGGGTATCAATGAAGAGATGATTTCTGATGTAGATGGATCTTTAATCGAATCTTCCGAGTTGCCTGAAAAAGAAGCCATGGATTCTGAGTTGACGCCGATGTTTGATGCTGTATCTACGGAGGTTAAACCTTCAGCTGGTAAAGAGAAGAAAAAATCTGGGTTGCTAATAGCGTTGCTTATTGTTCTATTTTTGGCAATTGGTATGGCTGGCGGTGCTGTTTCGTACTTTTTGCTGATAAAATAGATATATGTCTAATTTTACTGACGGATTAAATAGCGAGCAGGCTCGAGCGGTGACGCACGCTGATGGGCCACTGTTGATTTTGGCTGGAGCTGGATCTGGAAAGACTAAAACTCTGACCCATAGAATTGCCTATTTGATTGGCGAGTTGAAAATATTTCCTAGTCGAATATTGGCGGTTACATTTACTAATAAAGCTGCGAAGGAAATGCGTCAGCGATTGGCGCAAATATTGGGTGAAGATTCTGAAAATCGGCAATTTATGCCGTGGATGGGAACTTTTCACAGTATTTGCGTGCGAATGTTGCGGATGGATGGTGAAAATATTGACCTGAACAAGCGATTCTTAATTTACGACACCGACGACCAAATAAGCTTGATGAAGCAAATTATGAAGGCTCGCGGCTTGACGGATAAAGACATTAAACCTCGAGCTGTACTTTCGGTTATTTCAAACGCTAAAAATGAAATGCGAAATGCTGAGGATTTTTCCGCTTCGACTCGCGGTCCAAGAGAACAAAAAATAGCTGAATTGTTTTTTGCTTATGAAAAAGCTCTGAAAGATGCTTCGGCTTTGGATTTTGACGATTTATTGATAAAAACCGTGGAATTATTGAGAAATAAGCCAGACATTCGTCATAAATGGCAACAGCAATTCGAGCATATTCTGATTGACGAGTATCAGGACACGAATGCAGTGCAGTATGCGCTAATTAAGCTGCTGGTGAATTCGCGTCGCAATTTATGTGTGGTTGGTGATGACGCTCAGTCGATTTATAGTTTTCGCGGGGCTGATTATACTAATATTCTCAATTTTGAGCGTGATTTTCCGGGCACGACGGTGGTTAAGTTGGAGCAAAATTATCGTTCGACTGGCGCGATTTTGAATATGGCAAATGCGCTGATTAGTCATAATATTCATAGAACTGATAAAAATTTATGGACGGCGAATGGCGACGGTATTGAGCCAAAATTATGGCAATTATACAATGAGTCTGAGGAGGCTTTAGCGATTGCGAATGAGATTCAGGCGCAAATTGCGAACGGCCGTCAATACGGCGACGTGGCGGTGTTATACCGAACGAATGCGCAAAGTTACGCAATTGAGCGAGCCTTGCGTCAGAGCTATATTCCGTATAAAATCGTCGGCGGTCTGCGATTTTTGGATCGAGCGGTCGTTAAGGATCTATTGGCATATCTTCGATTGTTATATCAGCCGAGTGATCGAGTTAGTTTTTTGCGAATTGTGAATACGCCAAAACGCGGTGTTGGAGCAGTAAGTATTTCTAAGTTTCTGGACTGGAATGACGCGTCAGGGAAAGATATAATTAGCGGGTTGCTGGCGGTTGAGGAGGCGGATACTTTGACAACGCGCGCAAAGCGTCCGTTGCTAGAGTTTGGTCAAAAATTGCACGATTTGCAGCAGGAAATTGACGGATCTCCAGCCGAACTGATTGAAAAAATCATGAAAAGTACTGGCTATGAAGATTTTATAAACGACGGAACGCCGCAAGCTGAGGAGCGAATGGAAAATATCGGGGTGCTTTTATCGGAAGCGAAGGCTTACGTTGATGTGGCGACGTTTTTGGAAGAGATGGCTTTGATGTCTTCGACGGACACAACTGTCGATCAGCAAGTGACGCTCATGACGCTTCATGCGGCTAAAGGCTTGGAGTTTCCGGTGGTTTTTTTGGCGGGACTGGAAGAGGGGATTTTGCCGCACGCAAGAGTGTTTGATAGCGGCAATGCTGATGACGTCGAAGAGGAGCGCAGGTTGTGCTATGTTGGTGTAACTCGGGCGAGGGAAGAATTGTTCGTTAGTTGTGCTAGTTCTCGGACGCAATTTGGTCAGATTGGCTATAACATGCCATCGAGGTTTTTGGACGAGATGGGCTTGATAGCTGGTGGTGTTGATAGGCCAGCTCAGCTGATCGTAGAACCTGATTTTTATTCGGAAGATATTGGTTTGGAAGTTGGTGATCGAGTTCGCAGTCCGAGTTTTGGTTCGGGGGAAATTATTGATAGCGAAGGGCTGAGTGTTACGGTTCGATTTGACAATGGGAATATTAAGAAATTGAATGTCGAGTTCGCACGCTTGGAGAAAATTTGATATAATAAGAATACCTGCGTTGTGGGTGTGAACTTATGGGTATAAGATTACAAGCAAAACACTATTCTAAGAAAATTACGTTTGTTTCTGGCGCGATATTGATGCTGGTCGGCGGTTTATTTTTTGTTAATCAAGCATTAGCTGACGCTACTAAGCCAGCAGCCAAGGCTGACGAAAAGTTGGTAACGATTTACGACAGAGGCGTAGAAAAGACGATTGTTACAAAAGCGAGGACGATTCGCGAGGCTTTGAAATTGGCTAAGTTTTCTATTGATGAACGCCAAGACGTAGTCGAGCCGAGTCTTGATTCGGAGATGGTGGCGGAGAAGTACAATATTAACATTTTCCGCGCTCGTCCAATAACAATTGTCGATGGAAATAAACGCCTGAAAATAACCACTGCCGAACAAACACCAGCTTTGATCGCGAAGGCTGCTGGAATTGAAGTTTTTGAAGAGGACAAAACTACTCTAACTAATTCCGATAATATGGCGGTTGATGGCGCAAATATAGTAATGAAAGTTGACAGGGCCTCGATGATTAATTTTGTACTTTACGGCAAAGAATCTGTCATTCGCACACATGCTAAGACGGTTGGCGAGCTATTGAAAGAGAAGAATATTAACCCAAAGAAAGATGATACGCTATCTGTGGATCGTTTGGCAAAAATTATTCCCGGAATGAAAATTGAACTTTGGCGTAATGGCAAGCAAACCATAACAGCAGAAGAAGATGTAAAATTTGAGGTTGAAAAAGTTCAAGACGCGAATCGAGATTCGGGATATCGCGAAGTAAAACAAGCGGGCGAGAATGGTAAGAAGAATGTTACTTATGAAATCGAAATGAAGAACGGTGTGGAGGTGAGCCGTAAGGAAATTGCTAGTGTTGTAACAAAAGAGCCAAAGAAGCAGATTGAGATTGTGGGGACGAAAGTTAGCCTACCTTCTGGATCTCATTCGGATTGGATGTCTGCGGCTGGCATTAGTCCTGATGATTATGGCTACGTGAACTTCATTTTTACGAAAGAGTCAACTTGGCGAACAACGGCTAGGAATGGGCAATATGCTGGGCTCGGTCAGACGAATATAAATAAGCTTTCTCAGGCTTGTCCAAACTGGCAAAGTGATCCAGTTTGCCAGATTAGAGTTTTCAATAATTATGCCGTAAGTAGATATGGTAGTTGGGCTGGGGCTTACAATGCATGGAATCGCCAAAAATGGTGGTAGACTAACGCTGGTGGCGTAAGTTGGTTGCAGTCTATAGATAAAAAGCGCTTAATCTGATATAATTTATTTGACTAGGTTAACAAGTCATTGTATGATTATGCGCGCAAAAGGTTTATTTTTTGGAAAAATTATTGGATTAGCTGTGTTGGTTGCGATTGCGACTCCAATGGTTTCGTTTGCTGACGGAAAGACTTCTGGTGAGCATTTGGTTCGTATTTATGATCGCGGCGAAGAAAAGACTATTATCACAAGCGCATTGACTGTTCGACAGGCCTTGCGCGCAGCTAAGATTACGATTGACGAAAAGATTGATGCGGTTGAACCGAATATTGATATGGAATTGACCGGCGCAAAATACCAGGTCAATATTTTCCGTGCTCGTCCAATAACAATCGTCGATGGAAATAAACGCCTGAAAATAACCACTGCCGAACAAACACCAGCTTTGATTGCGAAGGCTGCTGGGCTGACTTTATATCGCGAAGATAAGACACATTTTACGAATTCTGACGATCTTTTGGTAAATGGTGTTGGTTTGGTGATGAAGATTGAGCGATCAAAACAGCGAACGATAACCGAAGAAGCTGATGTTAATTTTGATATTGAGCAGATTAAGGACGATTCTCAGCCGATTGGATTTAAGAGTGTTAAGCAGCTTGGGGAAAAAGGTGTGCGGAAGGTGACTTATCAGGTTGAGGTAGAGAATGAGCGCGAGATTAGTCGTAAGGAAGTTGCTAGCGAAATCACAAAGCAGCCAAAGAAGCAGATTGAAATAATTGGTACGAAGCCTAAAAATCCATTGACGAAAAGCAAGGGCGCGCAGATATTTACCGATTCTAAGGGTGTAGCACATCGCGAGACGTATTATGATTTGCCGATGAATATTGTGATAAAAGCTTGTGGCAGCGGCGGTACTTATACGGTGCGGGCGGATGGCGCGAAGGTTGATAAGGATGGCTATATTTTGGTGGCGGCCAATTATGGTAATTATCCACGATGTTCGGTGGTTGAGACCAGCATGGGTCCGGGCAAGGTTTACGATACTGGCGGATTTGCAGTTAAGCATCCGCACGGATTCGACTTGGCGACTGACTGGACTAATGGGGATGGGCGCTAAATGGCTTCTTCTCATGGACCAAAAAAATCGCTCGGACAGCACTGGCTGAAGGATCCGGAGATTTTAGCGGATATTGCTGAAGCGGCCGAATTGACGTGTGATGATGTCGTATTGGAGATCGGCCCGGGGCTAGGCACCTTGACTAGTCGCTTGTTGGCTCGGGCTAATTCGGTGACCGCCGTGGAATTTGACACAGATTTGGCGCGAAAATTACCAGGGCAATTTCCGGGTAAGAAATTAACTGTCGTGAATCAAGATATATTGCAATTTGATCTGAACCAATTGCCAAAAAATTACAAAGTCGTAGCTAACGTCCCGTATTACATTACCAGCAAAATTGTTGAAAAATTGATGACCGCGGAAAATAAGCCGAGCGTCGCAGTGCTATTGGTACAAAAAGAAGTTGCCGAGAGAATTGCGGCAGAGGCTGGGAATATGAGTATTCTGTCTGTGAGCGTTCAGATTTTTGCCGAAGCGGAGCTGGATATTGAAGTTCCTAGGCAGTTTTTTACGCCACCACCAAAGGTTGACTCGCAGGTTGTGGTTTTAAGAACTCGTAATAATCCGTTAATTACTCCAGAAGATCAGAGAGATTTTTTCCGCATTGTTAAGGCAGGATTTTCTGCAAAGCGTAAGAAGTTGCGTTCTAGCTTGAGCGGTGGGCTGGGGATTGATAAAAGTGCCGTGGAAGAATTGCTGAAAAATGCAGGAATTTCACCAGATGCTCGTGCTGAAGATTTGGCGATTGAAGATTGGAAGAGGTTGCTGAAAAAGTGGCGGAATTAAATAAGAACGACTCAGTGGTTTTAAACTGAGTCGTTCTTTATGCCAAAAGACTGAATTAATCTGTCAAATTATCGTGCTTTAAATCCTTAATGGCGTTGGTAGCTTCTTCTTGGGTGAACCCCCATCCGTCGACAAGAGATTTTATTAAATTACTTCTGCTGTATTTTATATTTTTTAGATTATCTATAGCACGCAGCTTTGCTCGCTCGGTGTAATTAATATTATATTCTTCTAATACTTCACGGATGTATGATTCTGAATCCTTCATCTCTTGATCGCGGGCTATGCTGATTATTAGGGATTTTTTTGAAAGCATACCGTTATAGTAATTGCCTGTGGTGTAATTTTTTTCAATAAGATTACGTAGGTTGATCTTGAAGTCATAATTCAGACGCTGTAAACCTTCTTCTGCCTCTTCCTTAGTGAATTTACCGATCTCTTGCAGGAGTCTTAGGATGGAATTTCTTGAGATGGTGGGTTTCTGTCCTGATAGATAACTACTGGCTTCTAGTTGAGCGTTATGTGCAAAGTCAATTTTTACTATATTAAACACATTTTTGATCTCTTCTTTAGTGAATCCTTGTAAGGTGAGGAGATTTTCATATTTTACTTTTGATGTATGGTTGTAGGAATCTAGGGCTTTTAGAGCCTTTACAGCCTGCATTTGGAACATCCTAGCAACGTCGATTTCATGGTTTAGCTCATCAAGCGCTTTTTCAACCTCTTCCTTTGAGAATCTAAAATCACCCTTGGGTCCTGTATCGGTAAATCTTTCCATTAGTTTACTTTTGGAAATCCATACGTTAGGATCTTTGTTGATATCGGCTGATGGTGGTATGAAAAATTTTATTGCTCTTTTTGCGTTATTGATGGGATTGTAATTTGGATATATTATCTCTAGTAATTGGAGTGCTGCAGTGTAGTCTAGTTTGTAGTAGGTTGAAATGTAGTGTGCAGCTCCAAACTTAGAGAATCTGGAATTATCTAGGTTTTGATATTTAGCTATTTCTGCTAATTCTCTTGAAAACCTCTTGTCCCATTTTCCGTCGCTTCCAACTACATAGTTGTCTGGTGTGACGGTATTCTTTAACATATCGCCATTTTTACCGACGTAGTAGTCGCCGACCCACTGGTCGTGCAGCATGTGACCTTTAGTGTCGAAGTAGTACCATTTGTCGCCAATCATTTTCCAGGTGTTTTCGGTCATGTGTCCGCTGGTATTAAAGTAGTACCAATGTCCGTTTATATATTCCCATTTACTATGAATGATATATCCGCGCCCATCAAAGTAGTACCATTTGTCGCCAATCCTCTCCCATTTGTTCTTTGGGTAGCTGCCGTCCGAATTTCTGTACCACCATCCGATTGAGTCTTTGCGCCAATCTCCGCTTGCCGCATGGGTTGTTGTAGGTGTGCTTACTGTGACTATGGTGGCACTTACGATCATTGCCGCCACTAAGCTTTTTAAAATTTTCTTCACAATCTCCTCCTGTTAAGTATTGTTTCAATTTTTTATTATAGCATACTATGGTTGACATTTCCGCCAGTGGCGCCACTCTGTTGAATCTGTTATAATTTCTTTATGACTAAGAAACACGCTTACATAACCACTGCCATTCCTTACGTAAACGGCTTGCCGCATATTGGGCATGCCATGGATTATATGTTGGCAGATGTGTGGGCGCGTTATTCCAGGCAGAACGGGCGTGAAGTTCGTTTTCAAGCCGGCGTAGATGAGCATGGCAATAAAATTGCCGCCAAAGCTGCCAGTCAAAATCAAACCCCTCAAGAATACGTCGATCAAACGCACGTCAATTTTAAGAAGATGATTGCTGAGCTGAATATTTCAGTGACGGATTTTATTCGAACAACTGACGCGCATCACGTTGCTGCGGTGCAGTATATTTGGCAGAAACTCGTTGAGGCTGGTTACATTTACAAAGGTTCATATGAAGGCTGGTATTGTCAGGGTTGCGAAGCTTTCGTTACAGATAAAGAAGCTGCCGATAATAATGGGGTTTGTCCAGATCACCAGACGCCGTATCAGCGTTTGAGTGAGGAAAATTACTATTTTAAGACCAGTGCTTTTTCGGATAATATTCGTCAGGCAATTGAGTCAAATAAAATGAGAATAGTGCCTGAATTCCGTAAAAAAGAGTTTTTGGAATTGATAAAAGACGGCCTGAAAGACGTGTCGGTTTCTCGTCCGCGTAAAAATCTTAGCTGGGGTGTGCCGGTTCCTGGTGATGATAATCAAGTCATGTACGTCTGGTTGGACGCTCTCAGTAATTACATTACGGTTATCGGTTATCCTGATCGTCCAGAAGAGTGGCAATCTTTTTGGCCGGCTGACGTGCAAGTCATTGGCAAGGACATTCTCCGTTTCCACGCTGGTATTTGGCCAGCAATGCTCATGGCACTAGATTTACCGCTTCCGAAGGTCTTGCTTGTTCATGGATTTATTAATTCTGGCGGAATGAAAATGTCAAAGAGCCTTGGAAATGGTGTTGGTCCGACTGACATTATTCCAGATTACGGCGCTGAGGCGTTTCGATATTATTTCTTGCGCCACGTACCGACGCAAGACGATGGTGACTTTACTTGGGAAAAGTTTGAAGCTGCGTATAATGGTGAGCTTGGTAATGATTTGGGTAATTTGGTTCAGCGAGTCGCTAAAATGGTACAGAGTTATCAAGCTTGCGTTATTGGCGATGCTCCACAATCAGAACACGATATGGGACCGTATCGTCAGGCGATGGAAAGTTATATGTTCGATCAAGCAATGGACGAAATTTGGCTAATTGTTCGCTCTTTGAATCAATATATTGAGCGAGTTCAACCATGGCAAGTTGCTAAAAATCGTGATAAAGATCCAGAGGCGGAGTCGCATTTGAGTGAGATTTTGGCGTATGCTTGCGGTACGTTATTGCAAGTGTCCGACATGTTGCGCCCATTTATGCCGCAAACTGCCGAGAAAATTCACAATATGTTTGCTAGTGGTGTTGTGTCGTCAGAATTGACACCTCTGTTTCCGCGCAAGTATATTCATACGCCAGATCCGCGCGCCCCAAAAGCAGATTCTCAGGTTAAATAGCTATGGGTGAAGTTAATGAATAATAGTGCGACTGAGGGTTTACGTCTGATAGATTCGCATTGTCATTTGCACGATACGGAATTTTTTACGGACAATCGCGAGCAATTTTACAAAGAAACGGTCGAGGCGAATATTGGTATGATTTGTGTCGGTACTGACCAGAGAAGTAGCCGCCAAGCTGTGGAATTTGCCGCGAATCATGAGTCTACTTGGGCGGCAATTGGCGTTCATCCGCACGATACGAAAGATGGCTGGGGAGATGTCAAAACCTTGCTGGAGAATAAGACGAAAAATTCTCCGATTGTGGCAATTGGCGAGATTGGGCTCGATTATTATTACAATAACAGTCCGCGGGAAACACAAATTGAGGGCTTGGAGGCGCAACTTCAAATGGCAATAGATTATGATTTGCCAGTAAGTTTTCATGTTCGCGATGGTGCGAAGGATCAGCCGTCAGTTTGGGGTGATTTTTGGCCAATCTTCGATAATTTTCCTGGACTGCGCGGTGTTTTGCATAGTTTTACCGATACGCGCGACAATTTAGAAAAAGGTTTTTCGCGAAATTTGTACGTTGGACTTAATGGAATTAGCACATTCACAAAGGATCAATTGCAAAAAGAATTGTTCGCTTCAATCCCGCTGGAGCGATTATTGCTAGAAACTGACGCGCCATTCTTGACACCAGCGCCGTTTCGTGGTAATATAAACAAGCCAGAATATGTGAGATTGGTGGCTGAATATTGGGCAAAGCAGCGAAATATTGATTTTGATGTTTTAAGCCAAGCTACTCTTCACAACACAAAAGAACTTTTTGGCATTTGAAAGTGGAGAAAATGAATAGTACGCCGGAATGTGTTACAAAAACACCTGAAATTGAAGCTCGCGAAAAACTTGCCGCTATTTTTTCTGATGCCGAGCGGTGTGATAACTCTAAGGTGAACCCTGAATTGGGGAAGACTGCGATTGATATTGAAAATACTTCCAGGATGAACTCTGCTGATGATGGGGCGGTTTATTTATGTAATCAAGCACTTGGTAGCTATGAAAAAAGTCTTGACCACATTAACAACGGTCCGCTTGAAACCGTGCAGACAATTGGTATTTCACTTCAACGCTTACGTGAATACAAAACAGAGAGGAGTTGTAGGTGACTAAGTTTTTGAAAAAAGTACGAAGTTTGGTTTTTGCTGATGACAGTGACGCAGTGTCTTTGTTGAAATTCCGTAAAAAAGATCGTCCATTAAAGAAATTTACCGAGCGCGAGCTAATCCAACTGGAAAGTGAAATTGGCGCAACAATTTTTGGCGAGAAGCCAGCTCATGTTGCGCGACGAGAGTTTTTTAATTTAGATAAAGATACCTGGATTTGGTATGAAGAAGTTGCTGATGGTAAGGGTGGCCGGCAAGAATTGACGACGCGCTATGAAGTGCAACCAAAGGGAATTTTGAAGATTCAGCCGAATTATCGCTATAGTTACTTGGAAGGCGACGAGCTTCAGAATTTTGTCTTGGCAACTAAGGAATATTACGAGCGAGTTTCTCGACAATTGTATAAGAAAGATCCGCAAACCGGTCGGCCGCTTTGATATAATAAAAAAGTGAATAAAGACTACATTTATCTTGATCATGCTGCTGCTACACCAATGGATCCATTGGTGATTGAGGCGATGTTACCATATTTTTCTGAAAAGTTTTTCAATCCGTCTAGTCCGTACGCTCCAGCAATATTTACGAAGCGTGAATATCAAGACGCGAAGGCTCGGCTGGCGCGCTGCTTGGGTGTGATGGCTGATGAATTAATAATGACAGCTGGAGCAACTGAGTCTGTCAATTTGGCGTTCAATGCAGCAAATGGCGTAAGCTTAATTTCGGCAATTGAGCATGACTCGGTTATTAATTCCGCAAAAGCACGTTCGGAAGTGAAGTTAATTCCTCCAATGAAAAATGGACGAATAGATCCGAACACTGTTAAAAAAATGTTAACGCCAGATGTTGGATTTGTTAGTATTGCGCTAGTGAATCATGAGCTGGGCTACATCCAGCCAATTGAGGAGATTGCGGAAATTGTAAAAGCTGAGCGACTCAGGCGCCAAGAAAATAATGAACCTTTACCGTTGATTTTTCATACAGATGCTTCGCAGGCGGCGGCTTTAATTGACGTGAAAATTAAAAGGCTGGGCGTTGATTTATTGACATTATCTGCGGCGAAAGTTTACGGTCCAAAGCAAGTTGGACTGCTGTGGGTGCGACCTGGCGTTACGCTGAAAGCCAATATTTTTGGTGGTGGTCAAGAATTGGGTCTGCGTAGTGGAACTGAAAACGTTGCTGGCGTGGTTGGTTTTGCGACTGCTTTGGAATTGGCACAAAAACGACGTTCTGCTGAAGTGAAGCGACTGCGAAAGTTGCGGGAAAATTTGGTAAAAGATTTGAGGCAGACTTTTCCTGAGATGCTGATATCGTCAGATATGAAAAAAAGTTTGGTGAGTTTTTTGAACATATCATTTTCTGGAATTGACGCTGAAAGATTGGTGTTTTTATTAGAATCTCGTGGAGTTCTAGTGGCTACGGGCAGTGCTTGCGCGGCTAATTCTGGAACACGTTCTCATGTGCTAGCGAGTGTTGGCCTGAGCGAATCAGAGATTGACGGAAGTCTAAGGCTTACCTTAGGCAAGTTGAACAATGATGAGAATATAAAGCGAGCTGGCGAATTTATCATCGAAGCTGTACAGGCGGAAATGAAGAGGGCTCGTCGATGATCCATAAATTAGTTGGCTTAATGATTTTTGCTGCTTTGGTGATTTTTGGGCTTAGCGCGTATTTATCGCCGAATGATTTGGGAAAATGCCAAAGTGTAGGCGAAGGCGATTGTCGTAAGGCGGATGCAATAGTTGTTGTCAGCGGTGGCGATACGAATGCGCGAACTGACGAGGCTATTAAACTGTATAAAGAAGGTTGGGCACCGTTGATCGTTGTGTCGGGCGCGGCGGCCGATAAAACTGGACCGTCCAACGCTAAGGCTATGTATCAACGAGCGATTAACAGCGGCGTTCCAGAGAAAGCCATTGTTATGGACGAGTCTTCCGAAACGACCAGACAAAACGCCACTGAGGTGAAGAAGATTGTCGATTCACGAAAAATTGAAGATGTGATTTTGGTGACGAGTGGATATCATATGCGTCGGGCGCAACTCGAATTTTCAGCGCAATTTGACGATGTGAAAGTTCGAAGCCATCCAGTATCTTCCGATAAAAACTGGAGTTCGTTGTGGTGGTTGACGCCGTGGGGTTGGTGGCTAGCTATGGGCGAATTAATGAGAATTGGGCTATTTGCTATGGGGTTGTCTAGATGAGTAAGAAAGTTTTTGTCGGTATGTCTGGTGGCGTAGATTCATCTGTAGCTGCGGCGCTATTGGTCGAGCAAGGCTATGACGTGACAGGAGTTTATATGAAGAACTGGTCGGAAGATCTTCCTGGAATGCATTGTCCGTGGGCGGAAGATGTTGCTGACGCTAAGCGTGTGGCGGTTGGTTTGGGCATTGATTTTCGAGTTTTTGATTTCCAGAAAGAATATAAGCAAAACGTTGTCGATTACATGATTCGCGAATATCAAGCGGGTCGCACGCCAAACCCAGATATTATGTGTAATCAAGAAGTGAAGTTTAAGATATTTTTGGAGGCTTCGTTGGCGGCTGGAGCGGATTATATCGCCACGGGGCATTATGCGCGCGTTGCGCATGAATCGTCTTCGTCGGCTAAATTGTTACGCGCCCGTGATGATAATAAAGACCAAACCTACTTCTTATATCGAGTGACTTCGGAAGCTTTGTCAAAAACCATATTTCCGTTGGGTGATTTTACTAAGGCGGAAGTTCGCGAAATGGCGAAAGAGCGTGGTTTGTGGACGGCTAGTAAAAAGGAATCGATGGGAATTTGTTTTGTTGGGCAAGTTGGAATTCGCGAGTTTTTGTCGGAATATGTTAAAACTGCGCCAGGAAATATTATTGATCAACAGACGGGATCTGTCGTCGGTAAGCATGACGGCGCAATTTTCTATACACTCGGTCAGCGTCATGGGCTGAATGTTGGTGGCGGACTACCTTATTATGTTGTGGGCAAGGATATGGAGAAAAATGAGGTTTACGTGTCGCGCTCGATTGATAATGAAAGTTTGTGGCGAAAAGAACTTAGGCTGGCGGATGTTCATTGGATTAATCAAGCGCCGCATAAAGATAGGAATGTGCAAGTTCGGCTGCGTCATCGAGGCGCTTTATTCGACGCGAAAATTGACGGAGATATTGTGCACCTTTCTGCTTCGGAGCGTGCCGTAGCCGCGGGTCAATCTGCGGTAATATATGACGGTGATGAATGTTTGGGTGGCGGAATCGTGAAAACAGATTGACCTTATGGGAGAAATAGTGTAAACTGTTCTAAAGTAAGGAATAATAAAACGTAGAGTTAAAGGAAGAATTAATTTTATGCTAGCAATTCGTTTGCAACGTTTGGGTCGCAAAGGTTATCCAGTATATCGTTTGGCGGTACAAGAAGCACATCGTCATCCATCAAGCGGTCGTGTAGTCGCTTATGTCGGTAGCTACAACCCACACACTAAAGAATCAAATATCCAAGTTGAATTGGTTCAGAAATATTTGGACAATGGCGCACAGCCAACACCACGCGTAGTTAAGTTATTGAAAGAAGCTGGCGTTAAATTGCCAAAGTGGGTTAAGGAAGTTTCTGCTGATAAGCACAAAGCTATCCGTAATCCAGAAAAACTTCGCAAGAATCAACCAAAAGAAGAGCCAGCTGAATAATCTGTTGAGATTGGCGATTTGACCTATAAACCCCATCTGTAAGGTGGGGCTATTTTATGGTATAATAACACTCATGAATGCCCAAAAAATACGTAGTAAATATCTTGAATTTTATAAAAAACAGGGTCACGCCGTTGTTGAGCGTGCGCCGTTGATTTTAACTAATGACCCGACGACTTTATTTACGGGCGCCGGAATGCAGCCGATGATTCCGTACTTGCTTGGTGAGACGCATCCCGAAGGTAAGAGAATTGCCGATTCTCAAACGTGTTTGCGAGCGCAGGACATCGACGACATTGGCGATAATCGTCATACGACATTTTTTGAGATGCTTGGAAACTGGAGTTTGGGCGACTATTTTAAGGAAGAACAAATTGGTTGGATGTGGACGTTTTTGACTGAGGAAATTGGTCTTGATCCGCAGAGATTGTATGTAACGTGTTTTATTGGTGCGCCGGAATATAATATCGATAAAGATGTTGAAGCGGCTAAATTGTGGCAGAAAAAGTTTGCAGAAAAGGGCATTGATGCAAAGATGGCGGATATCGGCAGCGAAGAGCAGGGAGCGGCGCGTGGTGTAAATCCAGGTGAAAGAATTTTCTTTTATGACGGCAGCAAAAACTGGTGGAGTCGCAATGGCGGTCCAGAAACTACTCCGGTTGGTGATCCGTGTGGTCCGGATAGTGAGATGTTTTATGAGTTTGATTTCATTGAGCATGATCCAAAATTTGGTGAAAATTGTCATCCGAATTGCGATTGTGGTCGATTTATGGAGATTGGTAATAACGTATTTATGGCGTACAAAAAAGTTGCTGAGGGGCAATTTGAACCACTCGATAAGCCAAATATTGATCATGGATCTGGACTTGAGCGAATCGCGGCTGCAGCAAATAATGATCCTGACGTCTTTAAGATTAGTTTGCTCTGGCCGATTATTGAAAAACTGCAAGATCTGAGTGGCAAGGATTATGCTTCACATACCGAAAGTATGCGAGTGATTGCTGATCATTTGAGGGCTGCGACGTTTATGGCGGTTGATGGGTGTGTGCCAAGTAATAAAGAGCAAGGCTATGTGATGCGTCGTCTGCTCCGTCGGGCAATTCGCTATAGTTTTGATTTGGGAATCGAGCAGAATTTCCTGCAAGAAGTTGTGCCGACGATTGCTGATTTGTATGAAGCCGATTTTCCAGAGGTGAAGAATAATCGCGACAATATAATTGCTGTCCTTGTTAAGGAGGAGAAGGCTTTTCGTCAGACTTTGAGAAAAGGTTTGCGACAAATGCAACGCTACGTTGACGATGGCTTGACTGGTGAAGAATTGTTCACTTTGTACGACACTTTCGGTTTCCCGGTGGAACTCAGTACGGAAGAGGCGTATAAACAAGGAATTAAGCTTTCGGACAATTGGCGCGAGGAATTTACCGCGAAAATGAATGAGCAACGACAGCGCTCTAAGACGGCTCGCAAGGGGCAATTTAGCGGTGGCCTGGAAGGTCATGATTCTATTCATCTGAAATATCACACGGCGACGCATTTGTTGGGCGCGGCGTTACGTAAGGTTTTGAATGCGCCAGATTTACAGCAGCACGGAAGTAATATTACTGCCGATCGATTACGCTTTGATTTTAATCACGACAAATTGACGCCAGAAGAAAAACAGGCCGTCGAAGATCAAGTTAATGCTTGGATTGATGAAGATTTGCCAGTTAGCTTTGCTGTTTATCCTACAGGCGAGGCGCTAAATATGGGTGCAATTGGTGCATTCGGTGAGCGTTACGGTGATAAAGTTAAGGTGTATTCTATTGGCAAGGATGATAATATCGTCAGCTTTGAAGTCTGCGGCGGTCCACACGTCGAACACACTGGAGTTCTATCTGAAGATGGCAAGCGATTCAAAATCACCAAAGAAGAATCTAGCTCGGCTGGAATTCGTCGAATCAAGGCTGTTTTAAGATAGATAATTAACTGTTGCTCTAAAATCACAAGCGTTATATAATATTTCTTATATGGCATTGAAAGACATGTTAAAGAAGTCTGATAAAGATAGTCGAGAACTATTGGTTAGCTTAGATATTGGTACGGAAGTGGTTAAGGCGTTGATCGCCGAAGTTAAAGACGACGAGCTGAAGATTATCGGCGTTGGTCGAAAACAGCAGGAAATGGGCGATATGCACAGTGGTGCAATTGCTGATATTGCTGGTGTTGTGGCGAACTGCGAAGAGGCTCTGTCTGAAGCTGAAGATCAAGCCGGTGTTCAGGGTAAGCGAGTTGTTATTGGTATTGCGGGTGAACTAGTTAAGGGTGTTACGAATACTATTCGCTATCGTAGGCCGCAGCCAAATAAGCCATTAGATATTGATGAGATGGAATTTATCATTGAGAAGGTTCAGGAGCGAGCTCAGGGAAAAGCTCAGGCTCAAATTGCGCTAGAAACTGGCAATGAAGATGTAGAGGTGAAATTAGTCAATTCTGCTCTGGTGAGTATTCATATTGACGGCTATAAAGTCTCAAATCCGATCGGTTTTCAGGGACGAGATGTGGCTGTACAGATCTACACAGCATTTGCTCCGATGGTTCACATTGGCGCGTTAGAAAAGGTTGCTGATGAGCTGGCGTTAGATTTGGTGGCTGTGGCTGCTGAGCCATTTGCGGTGAGTAGGAGTGTTTTGGGATCGGATACGGATAGCAATTTCACGGCGATTCTAGCGGACATTGGTGGTGGCACGACGGATATTGCAGTTGTTAATGACGGCGGAGTCGAAGGCACAAAGATGTTTGGTATTGGTGGACGAAGTTTCACTAGAACTATCGCGGCCGACCTGGATTTAAGCTTCAAAGATGCAGAAAAGTTGAAGCTGAATATTGATAATGAGAATTTGAGGCCTAGCGTAAAGAAGAAAGTTGACATAGCGATCGATAAGACTTTGGAGGTTTGGCTATCGGGCGTTGAATTAGCGCTGAGTGATTTTGATAATGTTGACTATTTGCCTAATAGGATTTTACTGTGCGGCGGCGGATCGAGCTTGCAGAAAGTTACCGAAGCTCTGAAAATTCGACGCTGGCCAGAGGATTTGCCTTTTACTAAGAAACCTGTGGTTCAGTATATTAATCCGAGTGATATTACAGGGATAATCGATGAAACTGGAGATATTAGTGATCACACATTTGTAACAGCAATGGGCTTGTTGCGAGTTGGATATGATACAATTATCGGTAGTCAGGACGGTAATAGTTTAGTTGAAAAAGTAAATAGGTTGTTAAAGATTTAAAATGAATAAAGACGTTATTTATATTGATGTAGAAGACGACATTACGACGATAATTAGTAAGATTAAGGCGTCAAAAGAGAGGATTATTGCGCTGGTGCCACCTCGAAGAATTGGCGTTTTACAGAGTGCGGTTAATATTCGATTACTAGCTCGGGCGGCAACTTCAGCAGATAAGAGAATTGTATTAATCACGAATGATTCTGTTTTGATTGGATTAGCAGCGTCTGCGAAAATTCCTATTGCAAAAACACTTCAGAGCAAGCCAGAAATTGCGGAGATTCCAGCTCTGAAAGTTGATGACGATAATGATGTGATTGATGGCGGCAAACTAGCAGTTGGAGATATGGCGGATTCCGCGAAAAGATCAAAGAAATCTGATGAAGATTCTGTCGTAGATAATGCTATAGCTGACGCAAACAAGAAGGAGTCTAAGGGACTGGATTCTCTGAAAAAGATGGTTAAAAAGCCGAAAGTTCCTGATTTTAATACATTTCGTAAAAAGTTGTTATTGATAGGCGGCAGTGCCTTGCTTTTGGTCGTATTTTTGGTTTGGGCAATTTGGTTTGCGCCACATGCCACGGTTATTATTTCAGCAAAGACGACCAGTATGACGGTCAGTGATACCGTTGGCTTGAATGAAACAGCCGCTACAAACGTAAAATCTAATATTATTAAGTCTATAAAGAAAGAATTGACAAAGGAAGTTAGTGTTGAATTTTCTGCTACAGGCAAAAAGAATGTTGGAGAAAAGGCTACTGGAGTAGTTGTCTTTAGTAACTCGTCGTCAAGTAGTGTGACTATTTCAGCTGGTACAATTTTGAAAAATAGTGGACTGTCTTATACTTTGAATTCTTCTGTGACTGTTCCAGGGGCTACATTGGGTTGGAGCTGTCCAGGATATAAATGTTCGGGATCTGCTTCTGGGGCTATTACCGCTAGTGAGGGCGGAGCTCAGTATAATGCAGCGACTGGAAGAATGAGTATCTCAGTTGATGATATTTCTGCGTCGTTGCGGTCTGCTACCAGTGGCGGTACCGATAAAACTGCGACAGTTGTGACGGCTGGTGATATAGAATCGGCAAAAAGCAAGCTGAGCGAAAAGAAGATCGATGGATTAAAAGAGCAATTGTTGTCGTCATTTGGCGATTCGGCAACGGTTATAACTGAAAGCTATGTTGAAAATCGATCAGATCCTAGCTCGAGCGTGGCGGTAGATGGCGAAGCGATTGGGGCTGTAACTCTAAAATCTACAATTACCGCCAGCGCATTGGCTATTGATAAGAATGAGCTAAAAAACTTTGTGGAAGCAAAACTTAAAGAGGAGATTTCTGGTAAGAAGTCACAGAGAATTTATGACAATGGAGTAAATAAGGTTGCGTTTTCACAATTTTCTAGGGCGCATAATGTTCAGACTGTGCGCTTAACTACGAATGGCAAGGTTGGCCCAGATATTAAAGAAGCGAACGTAAAGGATCAAGCCAAAGGCAAGAGCTACGGAGAAGTTCAGTCTGCTATTGAATCTATCGAAGGCGTTGAGGATGTCGATGTTAAATTCTCGCCATTCTGGGTTAAATCTGTTCCAAAAGATATCAATAAGATTAATGTCGAATTTAAGATAAAAGATGTCAAGTAAAAACTTTTTAGCGCTAGATATTGGATCGCGGCGAATTGGTTTGGCTATGGCGGATTCGCAAGTGAAAATTGCCGTGCCGTTTGGCTGGTTGGAGAATAGTGAAAATATTGTCCAGGAAATAACAGAGCTAGTATTGAGACACGATATTGATACGATCGTAGTGGGTTATCCACGAAATCAATCTGGCGAACCAACGAAGCAGACGGAATTTGTAGAAGAATTTGTTAAGCAATTTGAAGACATTGAGCTTGATACAGAGATTGTTTTTCAGGACGAATCTTTAACGAGTGTGCAGGCCGAGCAGAGATTGGGGAATAAAATTAAAGATAAGGGCGAGATTGATGCAGAGGCTGCTAGCATAATTTTGCAGGATTTTTTGGAGGAGAATTATGAAAATTCGTAAACAACGTATTTGGTTGTTGGTGTTGTCGATAATTGTGGCTATCGCTGGAATCGGCGCCCTTGGGGCAACAGTGTGGTACAAGCAGATGCTTTCTCCTGTCGACGTAAATAGTCGGCAAGCTTTCAGGATTAATATTAAAGAAGGTATGGGGTCTAGTGATATTGCCAAAACTTTAGAAGATAATAAGGTTATTAAAAACTCTTTGGCGTTTTCTATTTACACGAGGATCCATAATTCGGCGAGCAAGTTTAAGGCTGGCGTTTATTCTGTAAAAGCTTCACAATCTGTCGATGAGATAATTAATCATTTGACCAGCGGTAAAACTGATGAGATTGCTATAACATTTTATCCTGGATCGACTTTGAATAAAAAAATAAAGAATTCTGATGGTAGAGAGGTTGAATCTGTGCTACTTAAGGCGGGGTTCTCGGATGATCAGATAAAAAAGGCATTTGCCGCTAAGTATGACAGTCCAGTTTTTGCAGGTAGACCGGAAAATGCTGGGCTTGAAGGGTACATTTACGGTGAAACATTCTATATTTCCCCAGATGAAACTGCAGAACAGGTTTTGCAGCGCTCAATTAATCATCTGGAGAAAATTGTTAAGAAATATAATTTAGAGGGTAAATTTAAGGCTCGAGGACTAACTTTGTATCAAGGGATAACTCTAGCATCGATTATCCAGCGCGAGTCGATCGGCTGTGGGTCTGGTGTGGAAACTTGCGAGGATCAGCGTAAGATTGCTAGCGTATTTTACAATCGCCTGAAAGCCAATATGCCGCTTGGCTCTGATGTAACATATCAATATATTGCTGACAAAACAGGGGTAGAGCGCTCGCCAAACCTTAAATCGCCATATAATACACGCATTCAAAAAGGCTTAACTCCTGGACCAATTGCTTCGCCTAGTTTGAGCGCGTTGAATGCCGCTGCTGATCCAATAAACTCTGATTATCTATATTTCCTGAGTGGCGATGATGATATTACATATTTTGCGAAAACCAACGAAGAGCACGAAGCTAATGTCAAAGCTCACTGTCAAAAGAAGTGCCAGATTTCTTGACAAAAACGCATTTTATAAAATTTATTGACTTTATTGTCAATGTTGTGTAAAATAGATGTTAGATCATTTGTCTAATTTATCAATATAGAGGTAGATTGTGATAAATGACCTGCCAGAATTGTCGATACGGATATGACAAAACTAATGTAGAATAATAAATAATCAATTAGGTCGACAAAATATCCTGTTCTGTTGCAAGAAGAAAGACAATTCGGTAGAGGCGCTGGTGGTAACACCTACGCAAGGAGAACGATTATTCGTAACCATTTTATATCTCTTCGGAGTAAAAAGCGTAAACTGCAATCATTTGCAATTTACGGTGGAATGTTTTTATTGACTGTATCTTTTTTGGTCTACGGCAATAGTGGTAGTAATGTATCTGCTGAAAGATCAAAAACATTAGCATCGACTGAGATTGCTAGTACTTCTACGCCAACTGGGGCTACTAAGGCCAAGATCGCCTCGGTTGATAAGTTAGTTGCGGCTAGCGCTGTAACTAGTTTAGCTGAAACTGCAGAATTACCTTCAGCTGGTGATTTGCGCGAATCTGAAACCTCGTTGACGATTAAGAAGAACCTTTCTCAAAACGATGCGGAGGTTATAGCAAAGCCTGACATAGTTAAGCCAGATACTTCAGCGGCTCGTGGCATCTCTTCTTACGTAACCAAAGAGGGCGATACGATGGATGCTATTTCGAAGAAATTCAAGATTTCATCACAGACACTTCGCTGGGCAAACAATACGACCTCCGATGCCATAGAGCCAAATAAAACACTGGTTGTACCTCTTGTTGACGGCGTTGTCTATACCGTTAAGAACGGTGATACTGCTCAATCTTTGGCGGAAAAATATAAAACGAGCGCTGAACGTATCGTTTTGTATAATGATATTGACGACGGCTCTAGGTTATCTGTCGGTTCTCGAATCGTACTGCCTGGCGGTGAGCTTCCAGAGAACGAGAGGCCTGGTTATGTTGCGCCAAGAAGTAGGTCTTATAGCAATAGATATTCTTCTCTAGAGTCGTCCACTACTACGGGCGCAAGTCGAAATTGGCTGACCGCTTCTGTTGGTAATCGTTATGCGGCTGGTAACTGTACTTGGTATGCATATGAGCGTCGTTTGCAACTTGGTCGTCCAATTGGTAGTTTCTGGGGTCACGCTAAGGCTTGGAGTGCTAGTGCTCGTGCTGCTGGGCTCGTGGTTAACAATGTTCCAGCGCCGGGTGCTATTATACAGAATACTTGGGGTGGATTTGGTTACGGACACGTCGGTATCGTGGAGCGAGTAGATGGTCAGAATATCTATGTTTCGGACATGAATTATAAGGGTTATAATATTATATCTTCTCGTATCGTACCGCTTGCTGAGGTTGGCCGCTATAACTTTATTCACTAAAACTTTAAAATGACACCAGCGTAACACCCCGTCGACTGGCGGGGTGCTTTTTGATATACTAAAGATATGTTTGTGGATATTGCAAAAGTTTTAGTGCGTGCTGGTAGGGGCGGTAATGGAGTAGTTAGTTTTCGCCATGAGAAATACGTCGATAAGGGTGGTCCTGACGGTGGTGATGGCGGTCGTGGTGGTGATATTGTTTTTTTGGCGACGAAGGATCTTAATACGCTTTTGAATTTTAGATATAAGCCGGAACTTAAAGCTGAAAAGGGTGGTGATGGCGGAAAGCGTAATAAACGAGGAAAAAGTGGTGCGCCACTAATTGTTAAGGTGCCAATGGGGACTCTGGTGAAGCGCGACGGTATGGTAATTGCGGACTTGACCGAAGATCAGCAACAGGCGGTGGTGGCTCGCGGTGGAGACGGTGGATTCGGAAATGCTCACTTTACTTCCAGTACGCGCCAAACACCTAAAATTGCTGAACTTGGTGAGGCTGGCGAGGAATTTGAGGCAGAGTTGGAATTGAAGTTATTGGCCGACGTTGGTTTGGTTGGCTTTCCGAACGCTGGTAAGTCGACGTTCCTGAGCGTGGTTTCTAATGCGCGTCCGGAGATTGCTAACTATGAGTTTACGACACTGACACCAAATTTGGGAGTGGCTGATATTGACGATGGGTCGATTTTGATTGCTGATATTCCGGGGTTGATTGAGGGTGCATCAGAGGGTAAAGGTCTGGGTGATCAATTTTTGCGCCATGTCGAGCGAACGGCCGTGCTGCTTCATATGATTGATGTGTATAGTGATGATCCGGCGGAGAAATACCAAACAATCCGTCGCGAGCTGGAAAAATATTCTGAATCATTGGCGGAGCGTCCAGAGATAATAGCACTGACTAAATGTGAAGGCTTGGATGATGAGATTATTGCTATGCAGTCGACTGCCCTTCAAAAAGTAGCTAATGGCGCGCCGGTCGTGGCGATTTCTTCCCAGACACACGACGGAGTGACTGAGCTTCTACGAATGTTGCGCGATGAAGTTGCTGGGTATCGAGAACGTGAAGCTGAGATTGTTGATGAAAAAGAGGAAGGTTTGCCGACAATTTCGTTGGACGATCAGGTCATTTCTGATGCTTGGTCTGTAAGGCGTGTTTCTGATACTGAATCTAATGGGACTGACGATGAAGATGAGAAGATTGAGTTTATTGTTACGGGCGCTAAGATTGAAAAATTTGCTCGTCGGACTAACTTTGATCAGTTTGAATCTGTTAATCGCTTGCGAGATATTATGCGAAAAATGGGAATTACTCACGAATTATTGCGTCAGGGGGCGATTGGTGAAAGCTTGATTCAGATTGGCGAATCTATGCCGTTTACATTGGTTGAGCAATAGATTCTGCTGGTGTAAATTAGCGTGAGCTTGATGGTATAATATAAATATGGCGCAAACATTTTTCTTCTACGACCTTGAAACTAGTGGTCTTAATCCCAGGCAAGATCGAATTATGCAATTTGCCGGTCAGCGAACCGATATGGATTTGCAGCCGATTGGCGAACCATATAATATTCTCGTGACACTAAATGACGATACGCTGCCGAGTCCTGATGCGTTGATGGTGACGGGCATAACGCCGCAAAAAACTGTCGAAGAAGGTTATACTGAGGCCCAATTTGCGCGTATGTTAAGTGAGGAAATATTTACGACTGATACGATTGCTGTTGGATTCAATAACATCCGTTTTGACGATGAGTTTATTCGTCATTTGTTTTGGCGGAATTTTTACGATCCATACGAGTGGACTTGGAAAGATGGTCGGTCTAGGTGGGATTTGTTGGATGTGGTACGCTTAACCAGGGCACTTCGACCCGAAGGAATTGAATGGCCGATTGACGATAAAGGTGAGCCGAGCAACCGCTTGGAGCTCATCACTAAAGCCAATGGAATAGAGCATGAAAATGCCCATGACGCGCTAGCGGACGTGACCGCGTTGATTGCTGTAACTAAATTAATTAAACAGAACCAGCCGCAAATGTACGACTATTTGCTGAAAATGCGCGACAAGAAATTGGTCCAAAAACTGGTGAATGTTGATGATAAAAAACCTTTTGTTTATGCGAGTGGTCGTTACGACAAGGAATTCGCCAAAACGACCGTGGCTTTTCCGCTAACCACGAGTCGAAATGGTGGCGTGATTATTTATGATTTGCGTTATGATCCGACGCCGTTTGTTGATCTGAGCGTTGAGGAATTGTCGGCGAAGATATTTGCAACATGGGAAGAAAGGCAAGCCGAAGATTTCGTTAAATTACCAGTTAAGGAATTGCAATATAATCGCTGCCCGGCAGTTTCGCCGCTTGGTGTGTTGACTCAAGGTGATGGCTGGAAGAAGATTTCTCTGGATGCAGAAACTGTACAGAAGCACCAAGATATTTTACTTTCTCATCCAGATTTTGCCGAAAGGCTGCGTAGTATATTTGAAAATAAGCCAGAGTTTAAGAAAATGACCGACCCGGAAGCGCAATTATACGATGGGTTTTTGGATAATAGCGATCGAGTTCGCGTTGAAGCTGTGCGTAATGCTGACGAGCGCGAATTGGCTGACTTTCATCCGGATTTTCAGGATGAGCGATTGTCGCCACTATTATTGCATTATAAGGCGCGAAGTTTCCCTAATTTGCTTAGTGAAGATGAGTTACGACAATGGGAAGAATGGCGAACCGGGCATTTACAGGCGCAAATGCCGCAATTTATGAAATCTTTGCAGCGATTGGCACCTAGCGCAACTGATGAGCAACAGTTTATTCTGCAAGAATTGCAATTGTGGCTAGAATCGGTCTTACCTTCTGTTGACGCTTGAAATGTGGTTATGCTAAAATTGGAATAATTAGATAAAAAGTGGAATATTAATTAGGTAATTTAAGGAGGGTGGCTCTGATGTCGTTTAAGAGTAGGGGTCGTAAATTATATGTAAGTGTGATAGTGTTTATTTCAATGTTTGCACTTTCTTTACCGGCAATATTAGCACCGTTAGCCAAGGCGGAAAGTACGCCGTTGTATACTTGGAGGAATATAACTATACCTGGGCGGGGGGATATTTCGGAGTCGCGTGTTAGTCCAGACGGATCAAAGCTTTTTGTCTTGCAGAAAGATTTAGCTAGCGGTAGGGTTAATCTTCTGATTTCTGCGAATGATGGCGTAAGCTGGAGTACTTTCGCTGCACCAGAGGATGCAAATAGGCTGTTGGTTAACTCTGATGGCTCTAAGCTGGTCGTAAGGGGAAAACATGGTGAAAATGCTATCTATATCTCTACTGATGGTGGTCGAACTTGGACTAAGCGTAATCAGTTTGTTGCTGATACTGCACGCGTACTGATGAGTCCAGACGGCTCCACATTGGCTATGTATTGGGAGCATAGTCTCTATGCAGATCCTATG
Organism: Candidatus Nanosynbacter sp. HMT-352; assembly: GCF_021222645.1. Taxonomy (NCBI): domain Bacteria; kingdom Bacillati; phylum Minisyncoccota; class Nanosynbacteria; order Nanosynbacterales; family Nanosynbacteraceae; genus Nanosynbacter; species Candidatus Nanosynbacter sp. HMT-352. The sequence goes on along the minus strand of NZ_CP089520.1, from coordinate 448,055 downwards.
AGCATATCTACTGATGACGGCAATACTTGGGTTCCAAAGGGGAGTGAATATCCTGACTATGTCTTTAATAGCGGAAAGATGGCTCGTCGTAGTAATGACGGTACATTACGACAATCTACCGACTATGGTATGACTTGGTCTACAGTTGGAAGCTCTATTGATCGCGCTAATTTCAGCCATGATGGCAAAAGTGTGTTTGACGGCTTTCGTACGTCTATAGATAGTGGCGCTAACTGGAATCAGCTTCCTAAGTATCCTATAGATACTATACGCACTACCGAGCTGGGCGGTATTAGTAATGACGGTAAAAAATTGTTTGTTACATTTAAAAACGACTCTATAGACGATCCGTCTTTGCCAGTTTTCGTGTCTTCAAATGGAGGTAAAACCTGGCAGAAATGGGGTGATGAGGGTGTTTCTTTCTCGGCCGTCTCTATGTCTGCCGATGGGTCTAGAATATTCGCAACATCACAATTTACAGATCCAGACTATAAGTCTGTGTATCGCCTAGCAACCCTACCGAGACCTCAGCCTGCAACTCCTGGTGACACTGGTACGGGTACAGGCGGAGCTACTGCTCCATCAACTACTACCACTCCATCCACAGGTTCTTCGTCTTCGGGCACTTCAGCTGCCGCAACACCATCATCCACTTCCAGTAAAAAACCAGAAAAATCATCATCAAATCTTGCTGAAACAGGAGTCTCTATTTGGGTGGTCAGCGGATTAGCTGTTGTGGCTATCGCGGTTGGCGGATTAGCATTGAGAAAACGATTGTAGATACTATCATCATCCCCATAAATATCCATACTTCGTTGACTTTTGGTATATGGTTATGCTAAAGTTGTGGTGATAGCTTTGTGTAGTGAAAAAAGCAAATTGGAGGGGTGATGTTAACTAAGAGTAAAAAATACATAATACATAGAGGAATGTTATCCTTAATATTCGCATTTGCGCTATCAGTGTCGGCGATATCGTCGCCTTTGGTTAGGGCGGAGGAGTCTCCTAGGTATACGTGGAAGGATATAGTCGGAATACCTGGAGGTGATATACATAGTCCGCGAATTAGCCCTGATGGACTAAGGCTTTTTGTGAATCAACATACTGCTGGCGGCGAAAAATTGCTAACTTCTGTGGATAATGGCGCTACTTGGAGCGTGTATTCACCTCCCGTAAGTACGTCCGCAATGGCTATGGATAGAAGCGGTACTAAGCTTGTGGCTTCGTGGTTTAATCAGGATTTTCTATATTTATCAACTAATAGTGGATCCTCTTGGACTAAGACGCCGTCTTTTGCGGGTATTGTAAATACACTTCCTAGGATAAGTCCAGATGGCTCAATTTTGACTGCATGCAATCGGTATCTACAAGTTAAAGTGTTGTACGTCTCAATGGACAATGGAGCTACTTGGCTTCAAAAGGGTAGTGAATGTCCAGATTATGTATTGAACGATGGGAAGATGATACGTATAAATAGCGATAATTCAATAAGGAGGTCTAACGACTATGGTTTAACCTGGTCGACTATTAATACCGACCGAAGTAGACGGGCTGCTTTTAGTTATGATGGACAAAGCGCTTTTGACGGTGAAAATGTCTCTTTAGATGGAGGCGTTAATTGGAATCCTACGCCTGAAGTACCACCTCGATCCTCTAATAATAACATTTACGCAAAGGGTATTAGCAATGACGGAAAAAGAATGTTTGTTACGTTTATTCCTGCTAGCCCTAGCGATTCGGAGTCTCCAATGATGGTATCTTCGGATGGAGGTAAAACTTGGCAGAAATGGGGAGATGAGGGTTTTAGAGGTATTGCCGACATGTCGGCTGATGGTTCCAGGATATTTGCACTATCGGGTGATCCTCCTGGTGTTACTACTCGCCTAGCAACTCTACCAACGCCCCCATCTGTAACTCCTGGCGGTGCCGGCTCAGGTACGAGCGGAGCTGCCACTCCATCCACAGGCTCTTCATCCTCAGGCACTTCAACTACTGCGGCATCGTCATCCACTTCCAATAAGAAACCAGAAAAACCCTCAAACCTTGCTGAAACAGGAAACTCTATTTGGCTAGTTAGTGGGTTAGCTGTTGTCGCCGTTGTAGCTGGCGGATTAGCGCTAAGAAAACGACCGTAAAATTAACTCATAGACGGAGCGAGCTTTTGTGATTCAACTTCATGATCGGGCTCGCTCTTTTTCATACTGGAAAGTAGATAAATTGACAATAAAATAAGCTCGCTTTTTTGGTTTGGCGTAAAATAGCGGATTTTCCTGTTAATTCGTCGTTGCGCGATTTCGCTGGCAATGTCAATGGACTTCCAAAATATGGCAGAAAATGATTTTCTGATGATAATTGCCAGCGGTATGATAATTACCCAGAAAATAATCATTAAAATTGCTGGAAGGTTGATGTTTGTGAAGGGGATTTTCCCTAGAAAAAAGAAGAAAAAAAGCTGGTCAATAACAAAAGGTGCGATTAGTATCGCTCCGAGTGTTATAACTAAGTAAATGCCCAGCTTTCTCATAGATCTAACTGTAACAAATAAGATATTGACTTGCAATCATAAGCGTAATGTGTTTTAACTCCGATTTATGCCGACGGTTGGGCTGGAAAAAATTGTCAAAAACCTGTATAATATAGCGGTTATGACAGAGGTAATTCGTGTTAAAGGTGCTCGTGAGCACAATCTGAAAAATGTAGATATTGAGATTCCGCGAGATCAGCTGGTGGTGATCACAGGTCTTAGTGGATCTGGGAAATCCAGTTTGGCATTTGATACGATTTATGCCGAGGGTCAGCGTCGTTATATGGAGAGCCTTAATTCGTATGCGCGTCAATTTTTGGGCACAATGGATAAGCCTGATGTTGATTCGATTGAAGGGCTTAGTCCAGCAATTTCAATTGATCAGAAGTCGACCAGCCGCAACCCGCGATCTACCGTGGCTACAGTTACCGAAATATATGATTATCTGAGGCTTTTGTTTGCGCGAATTGGCGTGCCGCATTGTCCGATTTGTGGCAATGAAGTGACGCGTCGCACGACCGAGGTGATTATTGATGAGATTCTGCGACAATTTGTCGATAAGCGAATTTTGCTATTGGCGCCAATTGTTAAGAATAAAAAAGGTGAGTTTGCGCATATTCCGGAGCAATATCAGCGACTTGGTTATGCCAGAGTTCGCGTGGACAGCGTGGTGTACGCGCTGGATGAATTTCCGGAGTTACAAAAAAGCTACAAGCACAACATCGAGCTGGTTGTTGATAGGCTGGCGTTGACGGCGGAAATGCGATCTCGATTGAGTCAGAGTGTTGAGCAGGCGTTGGATCTAGGCCAGGGAGTCATCGAAGTTCTGGATGCGGATAGTGATGAAGTGAAGACGTTTTCACAAAGGTATGCTTGTGTTGATCATCCTGATGTTGATATCCCAGAGCTAGAGCCGCGACTGTTTAGCTTTAACGCGCCGCAAGGGGCTTGCCCTGTATGTACGGGTTTGGGATCGAGGTTAGAGGTTGATCCAGAATTGGTCTTTAATAACAATTTGACAATTTCCGAAGGCGCAATTCGACCGTATAATCGAATGAATTCTGACGCTTGGAATATGAAGCGATTGGCGTCTGTTGCTGAAGCTCACGGATTTAGTTTGAAAGTTCCCGTAGGCAAGCTTTCTGATGATGTTAAATATAAAATATTATATGGAACTGGTGACCAGAAATATCGCGTTGATTTGGGTGGCGGTCGACATTACGATACGACTTATGAGGGTGTTATTCCTAATCTGGAGCGGCGCTGGAAGGAAACTGATAGCGATTTTATGCGGCGAGATATTGAGCGATTTATGCGCGAGAGGGATTGCTATGCTTGTAAAGGTGCGCGCCTGAAACCTGTGGTTTTGGCGGTGACGGTTCATGAATTGAATATCGTTGACGTGTGCGATTTGAGTGTTGATGACGCGTTGGATTTGTTTGACGATAAGCTTCAATTGACTGAGCAAGAAATGACGATTGCTCGCTTGATTATGAAGGAAATTAAATCTCGTTTGGCATTTATGAGTAATGTTGGGCTGAACTATTTGGAACTAAGTCGAGCGGCTAACACGCTTAGCGGTGGCGAGGCGCAACGAATTCGCTTGGCGACGCAAATTGGCGCTGGACTTCAGGGTGTGCTTTATGTGTTGGACGAGCCGTCAATTGGACTTCATCAACGTGACAACGACAAGTTGATTGATATGCTGAAGCGCCTTCGTGATTTAGGAAATTCTGTGCTGGTGGTTGAGCATGACGAAGACACGATTCGTCAGAGTGATTTTCTGGTTGATATGGGACCGGGAGCTGGTGTGAATGGTGGTCAAGTAGTGGCAATAGGAACGCCTGAAATTGTTGCGAAAAATGAGAATAGTATAACGGGTCGCTATTTATCTGGGGCGGAAAAAATTGCCGTTCCGAAAAAGCGTCGCAAAGTTGTGAAAGATAAAAAGTTGATTGTTTATGGCGCTCGCGAAAATAATCTTAAGAACATTGATGTGGAGTTTCCTTTGGGGTTGATGACTGTAGTGTCTGGTGTTTCTGGTAGCGGAAAGTCGACGCTTGTGAATGACATTGTGGCGCGGGAACTAGCGGCGGAACTTAATCGCGCAACGACAGCGCCAGGGTTGCACGACTCTATAGAAGGTGTGAATTTGCTTGATAAGACGATTGTCATAGATCAGTCGCCAATTGGTCGAACACCGCGCTCTAATCCAGCAACATATACTGGGATTTTTACGCCGATTCGCGAACTTTTTGCTAGCACACCCGAGGCTAACGTCCGAGGCTATAAGTCTGGGCGCTTTAGCTTTAATGTTAAGGGTGGCCGCTGTGAAAATTGTCAGGGTGATGGTGTGATAAAAATTGAAATGCACTTTTTGCCGGACGTTTATGTTCAGTGTGACGAATGTCACGGCAAGCGCTATAATCGCGAGGCGCTGGAAATTAAGTATAAAGACAAGACGATTGCTGATGTTCTGGATATGACGATTGATCAGGCGGCGGAATTTTTTGACAGTGTGCCGAATATTGCACGTAAACTTCAGACGTTGGTTGAGGTTGGGCTTGGCTATATTAAACTTGGTCAGCCAGCAACTACTTTTTCAGGCGGTGAGGCGCAGCGAATTAAATTGGCAACGGAACTTTCTAAGCGTTCCACTGGAAAAACTATGTACATTCTGGACGAGCCGACCACTGGGCTTCATTCTGCTGACGTAAAGCGACTATTGGGGATTTTACAGCAATTGGTTGAGGGCGGTAATAGTATGATTATCATTGAGCACAATTTGGACGTCATAAAGTCGGCTGATTGGATAATTGATATGGGTCCAGAAGGCGGAATTGGTGGTGGTACCGTTGTGGCTTGCGGTACACCTGAAGATATCGCCAAAGTGCCAAATTCGTTCACTGGCAAATATCTGAAAAAGATGCTTTAAGATTATTTTTTACGCTTGGTTTTCGAGAGGAGAACCGACAATTGTCTTCTTAATAAAGCGCGAGTATTTGGTTGTTTCAAAGCATGAATAACCATTGGCGAGACAGACAAGAAGATGATGAGAATCGCTGCAACTTCAATATTTACGCCCGCTTTGGTCAAAAACTCGCCAGCGTAGAAACCTAGATAAACAAAGGCTGATGACCAAATAAATCCACCGATAAGATTGAAAGTTAAGAATGTTTTATAGTGCATTTTACTGGCGCCGGCAACGATTGGGGCGAAGGTTCTTACAATTGGTACAAACCGAGCCAGGACGATTGTCGCTGAGCCGTGCTTGTCGTAAAACTTTTCTGTTTGCTCCAAATATTTTTTCTTGAAGAATCGGGAATTTTCTTTTTCAAACAATTTACGCCCCACTTTGTGTCCAAAGCTATAGCCAACACTGTCGCCCAGCACTGCCGCTGCAAAAACCAAAAGTGCAAAAATGTGAATATCAATGTGTAGGATATTCTGCTGAACCATATATCCAGCAGTGAAAAGCAGACTGTCGCCAGGTAGGACGAAGCCGATTAATAAGCCAGATTCTGCGAAAACTACTAATAAAATTGCGAATACACCGAAGCTGGTTATCAAGTGAATAAAGGATTCCATATCCTAATTATATCACAATTAGCATGTGCGATTTTAATTATTCTTCGATGAATCCGCCAGATTGCCTTGCCCATAATTTTGCGTAAACACCGCGCTTTTTATTAATGAGTTTATCATGCGATCCGTCCTCGACGATTTTTCCATTTTTCAGGACAATTATACGATCCAACTTAGCAATTGTAGATAAGCGATGGGCAATGACAATTGAGGTTCGATTCTCCATTAACGTCTCCAGAGATTTTTGGATCAACGCTTCTGACTCAGAATCTAGTGCTGAAGTCGCCTCGTCGAGGACTAGAATCGGTGCATCTTTTAGGATTGCTCGAGCAATTGCAACTCGTTGTCGCTGTCCGCCAGATAATTTAATTCCGCGCTCGCCAACCATTGTGTCAAAACCGTCTTTAAGTCCAACGATAAAATCGTAAGCGCCAGCTTTTTTGGCAGCTTCTTCAATTTCTGTGTCCGTTGCATCAGGTCGACCGTAAGCGATGTTTTCGCGTACGGAGCGGTGGAATAGTAATGGCTCTTGCGGTACGTAAGCGATTTTTGCACGCAGGCTTGCTTGGGTGACTTCGGAAATATCTTGTCCGTCGATGGTAATTTTTCCCGAGTCAATATCAGCGAAGCGTAATAGCAATTTAGTGAGTGTCGTTTTTCCGGAACCGCTTGCTCCGACTAAACCTATTTTTTCGCCTGGTTTAATATCCAGAGAGAAATCGTGAAATAGAGTATCTCCTTGACCCTCGTCGTGCGTGAAAGTTATTTTGTCCATAGAGATTTTGCCACTTGCGACTTCCAGCTTTGAGCTGCTTTTATCGATCAATGTCGTTGGCGTTTGTAAGATTTCTACCATATCATTTGCGTTGCCGATAATTCGGTTGTAATTGCGCATAATTCCGTTCATGTTCCACAATTCATGTGCGACACTCCCAGTGTAGGTGATAATAAGATAAACAGACGCCACGGACACCAAATCATTCTGGGCTGTGTACACTGCGAAGGCGATTGCTCCAATTTTAATAACCATGTTGATTGACGAATATATAGTGCTGACTTTTAAGAATCCGCGCATTACGTCGAGGCTTGAGTTCCGCCAAGAATTGACGGTTTTTGTGAAAAATTTCTGTTCCGTAGCTTCGGCGCCAGATGACTTGACCGCTAGAACGTTTGAGATTACGTCGGCTAATTGTCCGTTTAATTTATTGCTGGCTTTGGCTTCTTTTTTTGTCAATTTCGCCATTGGCTTGGACCCGTAATAAACGACGAGGCTGAAGACAATTGAGAAAATAAGCAAGAATAACGCGTATTGCCAGAGGAGAGTTGATAGGACAATTATTGAACCGACCAGCGAAACAACTAGCGGTAAAACTGACCAAATTATCGTGTCCCAAAAACTTTCTACCGCGCCGACTAATTTATTTGTTTGGCTAACGAGCGACCCGCCGAATTTATTTGAGTGGAAGAATAATGTTTGGTTGGTCAATTTACTGAAGCACTGAGCGTATAAATCTCGTTGCATGGCGGTTTCAAATGTCCAGACGAGATATAAAACTAATCGCCAGCCGATGACGCTCGACCATAATTCACTGACGCCGTATAGGGCAATTAGTGTCCATAGGTTTTTTGCGTCGTGCAGTTGATTGTGTTGGATAATACTAAGAAGTTGAGCAATTATGAGCGGCCCGACAAAAATGGTAACCACGAGAGTCAACATCGCAAAAAATATTGCCAAGTTTCGGCGGTGTTTGTACTGCGCTGACGTTTTCCAGAATAGGCGAAATATTTCTTTGCTGTTCGGTTTGTTTTTCAAATCAATTCCTTTCAATGATAAATTAATATTTATAAACTGCGCAGAAAACTGAGCGTTCTTAATTATTCAAAAATGTATATTAGAGGAACTCGCCATCGGGAGTTCATAGACTTTGACTATTATATGGAATATATAGATATAAGTCAATTTGTGGAGCAAAGGCCTTGTTTATTTATTGTAAATACTTTACAATAGTAACATGACGCAAATTGTTAGGCGATCAACAAAATACACGAATGACGTGATGGCGATTTTAAAGAGTAAGCATCATGCGACGAATGCGGAAATTGCTCAGGAATTGCGGAACATTCATCCTGAAGTCAGCGATACGACTGTGCATCGAATAACTCAGCGCTTGTGTGGCGACGGGATGATTGGTTTGGCGCCATCGACCAAAAAGGGTTGCTTGCGATATGATATTCGTAAGGACGATCATGATCATTTTGTGTGTAGCGATTGTGATGGTCTGATGGATATTAAAATTGCCGATGAGATGAGAAAGCAGATTGCGCATGAAATTAGCGATTGTTATATTGACGGCCCGTTGGTTGTGACGGGAGTTTGTAAAAAATGCCAGAAAAGGAGGAAATAATGGCTTTATATGAAATTACAACGAAGCAAGAATTCGAAGATAAGGTACTAAAAAGCGACGGTCCTGTACTAGTTGATTTTTGGGCGCCGTGGTGTCCGCCATGTCGTGCAATGGCGCCGCTTTTGCATCAAATTGCTGAAGAAACAGAGTTTGATATTGTTAAGGTTGACACTGAAGCAAGTCAGGAAAATGCGCAATTGGCTATGGAATACCGCGTGCAGGGAATTCCAAACATGAAGATTTTTGTTGGCGGCGAGAAAGTTGCTGAAATGATTGGCATGAAGCCGAAGCAGACGTTGATTGACGCTTTGGAAAAAGCTGCGAAATAAAAATAGAAGGGGGATTTATGAAGGGTTTTAGTGGAAATATCGAAAAACTTACGTTAGAAAATGATAATTTTCGTCAAGTTCTATATACTGCGAAGCATTGTCAATTGGTGTTGATGAGCCTGCCCGTTGGCGAGGAAATTGGTTCGGAGATTCACGAGGAGAATGATCAATTTTTCCGATTTGAGTCTGGCAAAGGTAAGGTTTTGATTGATAGTAATGAATATGACGTTTCTGACGGTAGTGCGATTATTGTGCCGGCGGGAGCTGAGCATAATGTGATAAATATCGGCGAGGAGCCACTTAAGCTTTATACTATTTATAGTCCAGCGCATCATAAAGATGGAATTGTTCGGGCAACGCGTGAAGAAGCAGAGGCTAACGAAGAAGATTTTGATGGTGTAACTACAGAATAGGCTACTATCAAAAGAGAAAACTTACTAAATTAGCGATTTTTATGGCATGCAGATCAATAGTCGGCGAGATGTTTAGTTCATTCGTGCGGGCAATTTTTCGTGGAACTGCATGCGTCATATCGCTAGTTTTTATGATTGTACCGCAGAAGGACCGCGTACGAGTGATTGTTTATCGTGATGATGGTAAGATTTTGTTAGTTAGAGGTCGTTTTAGCCGCCAAAAGTGGGCTCTACCGGGAGGCGGGGTGAAGCATAATGAGAGTTATGAACAGGCTGCCGTTAGAGAAACCTTGGAAGAAATTGGATTAAATATACATAATCTGCGATATCTCGGAAAAGCTAATTCTCATGAATCATATGCCAAATTTTCAGTTCGAGTTTTTGTGGCGCATGCGTCTGACTATGACATAAGATGTAACTTTGAAATGATGGAAGCCCGGTGGCTTAATATGAATTATCTTCCTGAAGAATATTACGCTTTGTATGTTAATAAGCGTTAGTAGGCGACTCTGCTTTATTAATCATTTCTTTGAGAAACTGCTAAAGTTGAAAAGGTTTGATGTTGACTGAGCTGGGGCGAATAGAAGCAGAAGGTTGTCATCAAATTATGGTTGATTTTCTTAGCGCCTATTTTCACGAAAAGAATGCGTCTGACTGGAGTGAGCTTTTGGAGGAATATTTACGTAGCGTCGATTAAATATTGAAGAATGGTTAGCTTTCGCTTTTTATTGATCTGATCAATGATTTGTAGTTATATGAAATTATGACAAAGTATAAAATTGAACGGATTTATGAGTCGACTGCATCAGACGATAGTTATCGTGTGTTGGTCGATCGATTGTGGCCACGCGGAATTAGCAAAGAACGAGCTGCATTGGACGAGTGGAATAAAGAAATTGCCCCGACCGATGAATTACGTAAATGGTTTAACCATGATACAGAAAAATTCCTGGAATTTTCTCGCCGTTATATGAAGGAGCTAGATAATAATCCTGCGGCTGCCGAAGCAAAGAATAATTGGAACGAACAATCTGCAGTTACGCTGTTATATGGCGCCAAAGATACGGAACATAATCAGGCGATAGTTCTCAAAAAGTGGTTGGAAGATTAGGTCAATCGTTAAAAGAATACTTGCATAATTGCCGTGTTTAGATTGTAATATATTTAATGAATCAAGCATTGCAAGCCAAGCTAAAAACTTTGCCGCGAACGCCCGGTGTTTATTTTCATAAGTCGGCGAGCGGCGAGGTAATTTATGTTGGTAAGGCAGCGGTTCTTAAGAATCGTGTACGTCAGTATTTTCAAGATTCGCGCGGGCGAGATAATAAAACTATGGCGCTGGTGGCGGAGATTTTTGATACTGATTGGATTGAAACTGAGAGTGAGGTTGATGCGCTATTTTTGGAAAGTGAGATGATCAAGCGTTATATGCCGCGATACAACGTTCTGTTGCGCGACGATAAGTCTCAGATGTATGTTCGGATTGATATGAAAAGTGATTGGCCGACGGTCAGTTTTACGCGGAATCCTGCCGATGATGGCGCAGATTATTTTGGTCCATTTTACAATGGTTTTGCGTTGAAAAAGGCATTGCGCTATTTGAGGCGAATTTTTCCGTATCTCACTCGCCAAAGACGACCTGGTCAATCAAAGTTGGATGAGGATTTGGGTTTAAGTCCGAAGATAAGTGATGGTTCGGACGCGTATAAAGCTGGTTTGCGTAAATTGATAAGTTATATTAAGGGAAATCGCAAGGCTATTGCTGTGGAGTTGGAACGTGATATGAAAACGGCTGCGGGGCTCCATGATTTTGAGCGGGCGGCAAGCCTGAGAAATAAGTTGCATGCCATGCAGGAGCTTCAGCGACGCGTTATGTTTGGCGATAAGGAATTTTTGGATATTTCAAAAGACAAGGCTCTGGCTGATTTAGCAAAACTACTTGGCTTGAGAAATATTCCAGTGCGAATTGAGGGTTATGATATTTCGCATATGAACGGACGTCAAGTCGTGGCGAGTATGGTAGTTTTTACGAATGGTGCAAGCGATCGTGCGGAATATCGCAAATTTAAGGTGGGTGAAAAAAACGACGATACTGGAAATATGTATGAGGTGATTTTTAGACGACTTGGCGAGCGAAATATCAAAAGCTGGGGTCGTCCGGATCTGTTGTTGATTGACGGCGGAAAGGGTCAACTTTCGGCGGCGATTAAGGCGAGGGATGAGCGCGGAATAAAATTGCCGATTATTAGCATCGCTAAGCGCGAGGAAGAAATTATTATTCATAAAACTGGCTCACAAATTGACGTAGCGCGCATTGAAGAGTTGCAAAAATCTATTCATCAGGATGTCTCTATTCACGAAGACAATGATGTGTATGTGGTAAATTTGCATCCTACTCAGCGCAACGCCGGATCTCATTCAAAGAATCTACGAGGCTCTGCTATTGATGACGGCTCCAGTCGGGACAATTTTACAAAAAGTTCTATTGCGACGACAGATATTGTTAAACTTTTCCAGCGGATTCGTGACGAGTCGCACCGATTTGCTGTGAGCTATCATACGGCGCTGAAGCGTCAAAATCAGACGAAAAACCAACTGGAAAAAATTCCGGGGATTGGCCCAAAGACACGCGCGAAATTGTTGAGGAAATTTGGCAGTGTGAAAAAAATTATTGAGGCAGATTATGTGGAATTACAGGCGGAAGTTGGTGCGAAAAAGGCAGATTTGATTAAACGATTATCTTAAGTTTAGGCGACAAATCGACAATAAAGCATAAATTATATATAATAAGACTAATGAAAAGACAATTTGCAACGTTTTTGATTCGGCTGATTCTTAACTCGGTAGGTATTTGGGTTGCGGTGCGGCTACTTGGAAATGAAACTCCGGGTGCAACTTCTGCGTGGACGTTTATGGTGGCGGGGTTGATATTTTCGGTAGTGAATAGTGTATTGAAGCCAATCGTTACAATTCTAGCTCTACCAGCAATTCTATTGACATTGGGGCTGTTTACTCTAATTGTAAATGGTTTTATGGTTTATATTTCATTAGCCTTGGCACCAGGAATTTCTATGACTTTTTCGCATTCAATTATTGCCGGGATTATATTGAGTTTGGTAAACTATATTATAAGTAGTGCGCTGGTTTTGCAGCGAGAAGAAAAGGAGTAGTATGTCAATTGATACAATTTTACCGTACGTGACACTGGGGTCTGCTGTACTAATGATTATCGCAATTTTGTTACAGCAGCGAGGTGCAAGCTTGGGGGCAGGGTTTGGCTCATCTGGGGAATTATTCACTACTCGCCGCGGATTTGATAAAAACTTGTTTGACGTAACTATTGTTTTTGCGGTGATTTTTGTGCTATCGATTTTGGCAAGTATGATTTTGCCGGGATTGCAAAAATAGGAGAATAGATTTGAGATCGGATAATTCGTCATGGAATCGTTTTGCGCGGCTAAAAGTTTCCAGCAAAGATGTCAATAAGCGTCTGCGCAAGATTGAAAAGGGAAGCTTGCGCCATGCGCATAAATTCGTGACATCCAGGTTAGATCGTTTGTCTAATGTGCGACGTCGAGTTTCTGTATGGATTATTCTAGTGTTAGTGATGATTGGCGCTAGTGCTGTGCAGTGGCATATTTCTCGCAATTCTTTCACGACAATGGCGTACACTTCTGGCGGATCATATTCTGAGGGTGTGCTGGGTCCTTTGGAAAACTTAAATCCGATTTTCGCAAAAACCAATGCTGAAAAATCCGCCGCGAAATTGCTATTCTCAAGTTTGTATCGATATGACTCAACGGGCAATATAAAGGCTGACATGGCGGATAGCGTCAGTGTGAACGATAAAGAAACTGAATATACAGTTAAGTTGAAGAAGGGCTTGAAGTGGTCGGACGGACAAGATTTAACGGCGGATGATGTAATTTTTACATTGAAACTATTAGCGAATCCAGAAGTTGGAGCTGAGATATCTGGCTGGAAATCTATAAAATTCGAGAAGGCGTCTGACGATTCAGTGAAGTTCATCTTGCCGTCATCATATTCGCCGTTTGTCCATGCTTTGACATTCCCGATTATCCCTAAGCATATATTAAAAGACGTTAGACCGTCGAATTTACGTGAACATGATTTTAATAAATCGCCTATATCTAGCGGTCCATTCGCCTTTAGATTGCTACAGAATGTAACTAGTGATGGTAGTAAAAAGATACTATATCTACAATCAAATAGTGATTATCATGGAGGCGCTCCCAAGCTAGACAGATTCCAACTGTATGCCTATTCGACGCAGGATGATATTGCGAAAAGTTTGCGTACGCGAGAAATTACAGGAACTCCAGAATTGATTTACAACGATCAATCCGCCGAGATAAAATCTATGTATTCAGCAGAATCACATTCTTTGAATAACGGAGTTTACGCATTATTTAATAACAATAGTCAGTTCTTACGATCGAAAGTGGTTCGTCAAGCTTTGTCGCTCAGTGTTGATACGTCCAAATTACGCCAATCTTTGTCATTGTCTACGGAAGAATTATCTGGCCCAACGCTTAACAAATTCCTAGGAAAAAGTCCAAATTCTTCTAGCTATGATATTAAAAAAGCGAAATCTCTACTCGAGGCTGAGGGCTGGAAGAGTGTAAATAATGTTCGTCAGAAGGGGAATGATAAGTTAAGACTCAACGTGGTCGTTTTGAAGAATAGTAATTACGAAAAGGTTGCCAGGTATTTGGCTCAAGTTTGGCATGATGAACTGAATATAGAATCGGATATTAAGGTTGTCGATCCAAGTGATGCCACTCAAAATATTCTTCAGACGGTTTTACAGCCCCGTAACTTTGATGTTTTGGTTTACGAACTTTCGTTAGGTGGTGACCCTGATGTTTACGCCTATTGGCACTCTTCGCAGGCAACTAATAATGGCTTGAATTTCTCCAATTATAATAATGCTATAGCTGATGATGCCTTGGCGAGCGGTCGATCTAAAATCTCGGCAAAGCAACGCGCTGATCGTTATGCGAAGTTCACTGCCATTTGGCAAGCGGACGCCCCAGCGATTGCCTTGTATCAGCCGAAATTTGACTATATTCATACTCGAAACGTTAAAGCCCTAGGTGTAAATACTGAAGTTGTTAATCCTGTCGATCGTTATGTAGATGTTCAATATTGGGCGACAGAGAAAAAGTCCGTTTACAAAACCCCGTAATCAGGTATAATGATAAGTGGCTATGCGGGCGTGGCGGAATTGGTAGACGCGCTAGCTTGAGGGGCTAGTGAGCATTGCGCTCGTGGAAGTTCAAGTCTTCTCGCTCGCACCAAACATATTGCAGCTATTAGACGATCTGTTTGTGATATGTTTTGCAAAATCTGATATAATAAAGGCGGTGGCGCGTTGGCGGAGCGGTTACGCAGAGGTCTGCAAAACCTTTTAGACGAGTTCGACTCTCGTACGTGCCTCCAATTTTTGATAAATAGTCCTGAGCATTGGGCTATTTTTTATTTTGCGAAATTGTACAATTTACTTGGCGAATATAGTATAATATAAACAGTCTGGCGCGTAGGTGTCTGGATTGTATATAAATAAGCGCGAGTGGCGGAATTGGTAGACGCGAGGGACTTAAAATCCCTTGACCAAAAGTCGTGCGGGTTCGATTCCCGCCTTGCGCACCAAAGTTGTAAATAAAATAATATTGAATAGGAAAGGGACAAGGTAAGAAATGAGTCCATTGGTAATTGTACTTATTGTTACAGTGGTAGTTTTATTAGTACTCGTAGGAGTTGTAATCGGTGCGTACAATGGTTTAGTTGTGTTGCGCAACCGCGTAGAAGAGGCATGGAGCGACATTACTGTTCAGCTAAAGCGCCGAACTGATTTGATTCCAAATTTGGTCAATTCAGTAAAAGGCTACGCTACACATGAAAAAGAAGTGTTTGAGAAGGTTGCAGAAGCTCGTTCAGCAATTATGAATGCCGGCAGCGTGGCTGAAACCGCTAAGGCTGAAAATGCCTTAGAGGGTGCATTGAAGAGCTTGTTTGCTGTGTCTGAGGCTTATCCAGAATTGAAGGCTAATGAAAATTTCTTGCAATTGCAACAAGAATTGGTTGACACTGAGGATAAAATCCAAGCAGCTCGCCGATTCTACAACGGTGGCGTTCGCGACCTGAATACGAAGATCCAGACTTTCCCAACAAATATAATCGCAGGAATGTTTGGCTTCCAGGCTAAGGAATTCTTCGATGTTGAGGATCGTGCAAGTGTCGAAAATCCAGTTGAAGTAAAGTTCTAATTGAATCCTGAAATGAAAATCGCTCGCCTATTTTTAGCGGGCGATTTTTGGTATAATTAACATATGTACAATGCAGTTTCTCAAAACAAACGCAACACAATAGTAATTATGTCTGTGTTTGTAATAATTATTGGAATTATTGGTTTATTTATTGGTGCGGCAACTGATAGCTATTCATTGGCGCTCATTATTTTTATATGTGCAATGTTATATGCTTGGCTGCAGTATTTCATAGCTGGCAAGTTGGCTATGATGATGACTGGCGCTCAGGAAATTAGTAAAAATGACGCTCCTGAACTTTGGCGAGTGGTGGAAAATTTGTCTATCGCTTCTGGCATGCCGATGCCGAAAGTCTATATTATCGATGATCCAGCTCCAAACGCTTTTGCGACTGGTCGCGACCCGAATCATGCCATCGTTGGCGCAACTACTGGGCTTTTAGACATTATGGACAAGCGTGAGCTGGAGGCAGTTATGGCGCATGAAATGAGCCATGTGCGAAATTACGACATCCGCGTGAGTATGATTGCTTTTGGTCTGGTTAGTGCGATTGGTCTATTTGCAGATTTGGCACTTAGAATAATGTTTTATAGTGACGACCGTGATAGGGACGTCAATCCTATTGTTTATGCTCTCGGGTTGATCGTGGTTATATTGGCGCCGCTTTTGGCGACAATAACCCAGTTGGCAGTCAGTAGGCAGCGTGAATATCTGGCGGATGCTTCAGGGGTGCTATTGACGCGAGACACTGAAGGGTTAGCAAGCGCGCTGGAGAAATTGCGCCAATACGGTAGACCAATGCAAAAACAAAGTTCTTCTACTGCCAATTTGTTTATGAATAATCCTTTGAGGCCCGGATTTTTCTCGAAACTATTTAGCACTCATCCACCACTGGAAGATAGAATTGCAAGGTTGAGAAATAACGCAACAAAGATGTAATCATGGCAACGAAAACCTCCAAAAAACGAGTAATCAAGAACTCTAAGAAGTCAAAGGCTGATCATAAAAAAGGTGTATGGCCCGGTATTAAGCGTGACTTTAGTAAATTAAATCAGCGGCGGCGTAATTTTCTGCAGCGCCGACCTCATCGTAGTTTTCGGCTAACTAAGCGACGAGATTACCAACGAGATCTTAAAATTCCAGGATATTGGTCGCTGACTAGCGAAACTTGCCGTCTAGTGTGGCGCAATAAGAAAACTTTTTTGGCGTTAATTATCGTTATGTCGATATTGACGTTTGCCTTAGCCAGCGTCATGTCGCAAGATACATACCAACAACTTAAAGGCGTGATGAATCAGGCTGAGTCGAATGGATTCGGCGGAATTTATACAACAATTAGCCTATTCTCTGGCGTTGCGGTTAGTTATATTTCCGGTAGTGGAACGGCTGGTGGAAATGTGCAGCAAGCGGCGGGAATTTTTCTGGGGCTGCTCACTTGGTTGTCGTCTGTTTGGCTGACGCGAGCTATTTTAATTGGTAAAAAACCAAAAATGCGCGACGGTTTGTATAGCTCTGGATCGCCCATAATTGCGCTAATAATTGTCATCGGAGTTTTCCTAATTCAAATGGTGCCGGCGGCAGTGGCAGTGATTATTTATAGTGCGCTTAATGCTTCGGGAGTGTTAAATCAAACACCGATTCTGATGGCGGCTGGCGGTGCGGCGATTCTGATAGTGGCGATGTCCGTCTATTGGGCGACTTCTACGGTTTTTGCGATGATCATCGTAACATTGCCGGGGATGTATCCGTTTCACGCGTTGCGTTTGTCGGGCGATATTGTGACGGGTCGAAGACTAAGGATTTTACTGAGATTTGCGTGGGCTGTTGTTCTGTCCGTGCTTTTGTGGGCTGTTGTTCTGATTCCGGTAATTCTGCTTGATGGCGCGCTGAAGGGTTGGATTAGTGGTATTGATTGGCTACCAATTGTCCCAACAACTGGCTTGATTTTACTTTACGTAACGATAATTATGATTTCTGTATATGTCTATTTGTTCTACAGAAAGGTGGTTGAAAGTGACACCAAAAAAACCAAGAATTGACGAAATCAAAGACCTGTTAAATCGTTATAGCTACGAATACTACACCTTGGACAAACCGAGCGTGAGCGATGCGGTTTACGACAGCCTGATGGATGAGCTGAAGAAAATTGAATCGGATCACCCAGAGCTGATTACTGTCGATAGTCCTACGCAGCGAGTTGGAAATAAGCTGCTCGACGGTTTTCAAAAAGTAAAGCACGTGCGCCGAATGGTTAGTTTGAATGACGTTTTCGATAAAAGTGAAGTTGAGGCGTGGATTGAGCGAACTGATAAGTTGATACTGGGTCAGCGACATGAATTTTTTACGGATATAAAAATGGACGGATTGGCGTGTGCGTTGATTTATATCGACGGCGTATTGTCACAAGCTGTGACGCGTGGCGATAGTTTTGTTGGCGAAGATGTAACGAATAATGTTCGGACTATTAAGAATGTGCCGCTTCGACTGCATGAGTCGGCTGGTTTTGAGAATTTTTTGCATGGTCGGACAGAGATTCGTGGCGAAATTGTCATGCTGAAACGGGACTTTGAAGAATTGAACAAAAAGCAGGAGTTTTTGGGGTTGCCTACATTTGCTAATCCGCGCAATTTGGCTGCGGGAACAATTCGTCAATTAGATCCTGCGCTTGTGGCGGCGCGACCATTGCATTTTCGTGGCTATGACGTGATTCGCGATGATAGTTCGGAAGTTCCGACGAATAGTTTTGCCTATGAAGCTTTGACGGCGCTGGGGATTTCTTGTAATCAGCAGGCTAGCGTTTTTGACAATTTGTCCGACGTGATGAAATTTGTTAACGAGTGGAGCGATAAGCGTCATGACTTGCCGTTTAATACGGACGGGCTGGTTATTAAGATTAACGATCGAGAGATTTATGATAATCTTGGAATGGTTGGCAAAAATCCGCGTGGAGCGGTGGCCTATAAATACGCAGCCGAAGAAGCTACGACGATTGTTCGAGATATAGTTATTTCCATTGGGCGAACTGGCGCGGCGACTCCGGTGGCTGTGTTCGATCCAGTAGTAGTGGCGGGAACTACGGTGCAGCACGCCAGTTTGCATAACGCTGATGAAATTGAGCGTTTGGATATTCGACGAGGCGACACTGTGGTGATTTTTAAAGCTGGCGATATTATTCCGCAAGTTGAGAATGTTTTGAAGGAATTGCGACCTGCAAATTCTGAGCCAATTGATTATGAAGCAGAATTAAAACGGCAATATCCGGAGTTGGAATTTGTGCGACCGGAAGGCGAGGCTGTTTATCGAGTTAAGGGCTCTAGTGGTTCACTAATTTTGAAACGAGCTTTGGCGCATTTTGCGTCTAAGGGTGCGCTTGATATTGATACGCTTGGCGAAAAGAATGTGGGAATTCTAATTGACAACGGTTTGGTCGGTGATTTGGCGGATATTTTCACACTCACTAAGGACGATTTGTTGAAGCTGGATCGGTTTGCTGATGTTTCTGCGCAAAAGTTAATCTCGGCAATTGCTGATAAAAAAAGTCCAGAATTAGAGCGATTTTTATATGGTTTAGGAATCCGTCATATTGGCGCGCAAACGGCGATTGATTTGGCGAATCATTTTGAGAGTATGGAAAATTTGGCGAAAGCGACGATTGATGATTTGCGACAAGTTGATGGCGTGGGTGAAATTGTCGCCGAATCTGTGGTGGCGTGGTTTGCTGATGAGGATAATGTAAAATTGCTCAATAAATTCACAGAATTGGGAGTTATTCCTCAGTTTAATAAAAAGGCTGGCGGTTTGAGTGGAAAAAGTTTTGTCATCACGGGCACTCTGAAGTCTATGGGACGCGACGCTGCTGCGGATAAAATTCGTAATCTCGGTGGAGTTTTTCAAACCGCAGTTTCTAAAGACACGACATATTTGGTGGCTGGCGGTAAGGTTGGTGCTAGTAAATTGAAAAAGGCTGAGCAATATGGCACAAAAATCATTGACGAAGAAGAGCTGTTGAGGATGATAGAAAACACGGGATGAATTAATGTATAATTTGCGCATGGATAAGATTAAAAAACCGAGACTCTATTGTTTTTCTCCAGCGGTAATGTTGGCGACGTTGACAATTGAAATTATTCTGGCGATATATACTTTTTGGAAATATAAATTGAATGCTGTGACGAAGATTGTGATCATGCTGTTGATTTGTTTAGCGCTGTTTCAATGGGCTGAATATAACGTTTGTGAAGGTGCGATTCTTCTGGATAATCTCGGCTGGGCTAAACTTGGCTATATTGCAATTACCATGCTTCCGCCTCTGGGTATTCATTTGATATATAAAATTTCTGGCGATAAGAGACGGTGGATTCCTGTACTTGGCTACACTTTTGCCGCAATGTTTATTAGCTATTTTCTATTGGAAGCTAACGGAATTAAGTCTGGGGCTTG
Organism: Candidatus Nanosynbacter sp. HMT-352; assembly: GCF_021222645.1. Taxonomy (NCBI): domain Bacteria; kingdom Bacillati; phylum Minisyncoccota; class Nanosynbacteria; order Nanosynbacterales; family Nanosynbacteraceae; genus Nanosynbacter; species Candidatus Nanosynbacter sp. HMT-352. The sequence continues at coordinate 428,069 of NZ_CP089520.1, read as the reverse complement.
CCTGGGCAATTATGTGATTTTTGAAAACCAGCCGGGCGTCGGAATGTGGTATGGTTTGTATTATTACGGCCTATTATTTGCAGCAATTGCTTATGCATATGTTAGTAGCAAAACCTCCAGTAAACACATTCGGCGCTCTCTAGGTTCGTTGATTGTGGGATATGTTCTATTTATGGCGCCTACGACGTTTGTCAATATCATTGATCCGTCGACTATTATCGGAATTCCGTCAATTATGTGCGGATTTGCAGTTTTGATGGCGGTAGTTTTAGTTGGGAAAGTTTTGCCAGAATATGTAAATGAGAAATGATGCTTGTGTTTTTTTGGGCGATAATGCATAATTAAACATGAGCTGGTACGCATAGGGGCATTCTCCTATGCTTGCCAATTGAAAGACAAACACATATTCAAATATGCCCCGGGTGGGCGCGTAGCAGCTCTTCTATAATGCTTATGGTATGATATAGTTATGGTTACTGTTTCAAAAAAGAGGGAAGAAAAACTAGCAAAATTAGTGCGAGAATTTTTTGCTGTTCATCCAGATGTGAAGCTTGTGGCGATAACTGGTAGCGCTGGAAAGGCTAGTGCAAAAATAGCTATCGGTACGGTTTTGGCGCAACAATTTGATATTCAACTTCGCAATGAAGAGCCGAAGACGAAAGCTGACGTTTTCCTTCAGATGATGGGCGTGAAAATGCCTGAAAAAGGCTTGTTCAAATGGTGGAAAGTGATGCGCGCCGTAAAGAAGAGAATCAAGGCTGAAAAACCGGAAGTTCAGGTGATTGTTCAGGAGTTTAATCCAAAGGAACTTGGCTATAATGATTGGTTTAAGGCTTATGTTGTGCCGGATATTACGGTTGTAACTTCCGTGACGAATGGTCGAATGCAGGTTGAATATTCCTTGGAGGAAGTGGCAAATGAGATGATTTCGCTGGCGAATTTTTCGCGTATGGCGATGATAAATCGCGACGATATCGACGGGCGTTTTGCTAGTTTTTTGACAAATCCTAATATCACTACTTACGGAAGTGATCCCGTGGCGGAGTATAATTTTGACGATCGTAATTTTTCCCTGAAAGACGGACATCACGGCTTTATTATGTCGCCAGAAAATCCTAATGGATTAGAAGTCAATGTTAAGTTAATCGGCGAGCATAATATTCGTCCAGCGATTGTGGCTGCAGCTATTGGGTATGCATTTGGTGAAACTGAGGAGAATATAAAAAAAGGTATAGAGAATTTGCGTCCACTGCCCGGCAGGATGAATTTGTTGAAGGGCGCGGACAATACTTGGTTGATTGATGATAGCTATAGTTCGACGCCGTTGACTGCTTTGGCGGCCTTACAGTCTTTATATCGAATTGAAACTCCGCAGCGCATTGCTGTACTTGGTAATATGAATGGCTTAAAGGGGATTTTCGAGCAAGCTCACGCCGAGCTTGGTTCACACTGTAGCCCAGATTTGTTGGACTGGGTTGTGACGGTTGGCGAGAAAGCTAATCAATATTTGGCGCCGGCCGCTCGTCAAAAAGGTTGCCAGGTGAAGGAATGTAAGAACGCCATCGAGGCTGGGTCTTTCGTGCGCGACAAATTGAAATCTGAAGGCGTTGCTCTGTTTAAGGGCTCAAGTGGCGGCGTATGGCTAGAGGAATCTATAAAAATCAACCTTCATAGCACTGAGGACGATAAATACTTAGTTAGGCAAACGCCGGAGTGGATTGCTAGGAAAAACCAATTTTTCTCACAATTTAAAGATTAATGTGATATATTAAATTCAAGTTGTACAAAACAAGGGGGAATAATGGATCAAGGTAATCAACCTGCACCGCAGCTGCAATATAACAGCATGCCGATGCGGCCAAAAAAGAAGAAAACGGGATTGATAATTGGTGTAGTGTTGGGGGTTATAGTTCTCATTTCTATTGTTTCTGCTGCGCTAGTCTATTTCTTGTGGTGGCAGAATCCAGAAAAAATGGTTACGGACGCTATGTCTAGTGCCATTATGTCAAAGAAGATGACTGCCAACGGCAAGGTAGTTGTTGATATGCGCGACCAAGGAAAAATAGAGCTAAACGTAAAGACTGCTACTGATTCGGGAAAGTCAAAGGCGAATATTGATGCTAAGCTTGATATTAAGGGAGTTGAGAAAAACATCCCCCTTAAGGGTGATGCTGTTCTTGATAGTGACGGAACGATATATGTGAAGATAAATAACTTTAAGGATTTGTATGGCACTTTGCTTGAGATGGTTATGGAGTCTTCGTCTGGTGGAAACCTATCAAGATCTCAAATAGAAACTTACCGCGATCAGACTTTGAGGAAGATGAGCTCTGAGATAGATAAAATGGGTAATACATGGATGAAGATTTCTCCAGATGAAATCGGTAGCGAATACAGGTGTGGAATTAACGCTCTGAAGAAAATTCAAAGTGACGAAAGTGTACGTAAGGAATTGGTTCAGATTTATCAAAAGAATAGTTACTTCACTATAAAAGATTCAAAGATTAGTGATCGTAATGGCGGACGCGGCTTTGAATTGCAAGGTAATAATAAATCTAATTCGTCAAAATTTGAGGAAGAGTTTAAGAATTCATCAGTCGGTAAGGCGCTCAGTAAGTGTGGAAAATCTAATAGCTACAAGAGCAGTGAATCATCATCTATCGACACGGCTTCATTGAAAGTGTGGGTTGATAGGTCATCTCATGAACTGAAAGCTTTAGAGTTGAAAGGTGATAGCAAGAAGGTGTCTGTAGAGATTTCATTTGACATCGATGTGAATAAATCTGAAGAAATCAAGATTCCTTCGAGCGCTGAGAGTTTGAAAGAGTTTGTAGAAGGTTTTATGGAAGGGTATTCGAGCGGATTATCATCAACCTCGACTAGGTAAATAGCTTAATCGCCTAATAATAATCCCGTTCGTAATGAGCGGGATTATTTGCTATAATTACAGATATGAGACGCTATAATCCGACAGAAATTGAACAAAAATGGCAAAACAAATGGGAGGCTGACGGTACTTACGCGGTTGATTTTAACGACACTACTCGGCCGAAATATTACAGTTTGAGCATGCTTCCGGGGATTACGGGGGCTGGAATTCACATTGGACATGGTCGTACTTTTCAATTTGCCGACATCAAGGCACGATTCAAGCGTCAGCAGGGCTATAATGTCTATCATCCAATCGGCTGGGATAGCTTTGGTTTGCCAGTTGAAAATTACGCTATTAAAGTCGGAAAAACGCCGCGTGTAGCGCATGATGAGGCGAAGGTTCATTTTAAGGAGCAATTGAAGCGACTTGGTTTTAGCTATGATTGGACAAAAGAAATTTCTACAGCCGATCCAGAATACTACAAATGGACTCAGTGGATTTTTACGCAATTATATAAGCACGATTTGGCATATCAAAAAGAGCAGCCGCAGTGGTGGTGTGAGACTGATAATACGGTGCTTGCTAACGAACAGGTTGAAGGCGGAAAATGTTGGCGCTGCGGTAATCCTGTAACCAAGCGAAATCTCAAGCAGTGGTTTTTCCGAATTACGGCGTATGCAGATGAAATTTTAGAGGCAACCGATGCGCTTGATTGGACGGAAATGGTTAAAACCATGCAGAAGAATTGGATTGGTCGATCAGTTGGTGCGGAAGTTGAGTTTGCGGTTAGCGGTCAAGATTCCAAGATTACAGTTTTCACAACTCGTCCTGACACGTTATTTGGTGCGACGTATATAGCTTTGGCGCCGGAGCATCCTCTGGTTCCTCAGTTGGTCAATTCTGATACGCGCGAAAAGGTTGAAGCGTATGTCCAAGCTTCGCAACAAAAATCTGATGTTGAACGCCAAGAGAATAAAGAAAAAACGGGCGTATTTACGGGAAGTTATGTCATAAACCCAGTCAATGGTCAAAAATTGCCAATCTGGGTGGCGGATTATGTTTTGGGTAGCTATGGAACCGGCGCAGTCATGGCGGTGCCAGCGCACGACGAGCGCGATTTTGCGTTTGCTGAGAAGTTTGACTTGCCGATTGTCCAGGTTATTGATAAGCCTGAGCATTCAGCCGATGCTGGCTGTTATTCTGGCGAAGGTGAGTTGATAAATTCTGGTCAATTCAACGGGACTAGAAGTGAGGATGCTCGCGAGCAAATTGTTGCGTGGCTGGAGCAACAGAATTTTGGGCGAAGCAAAACCACGTATAAAATGCGCGATTGGTTGATTTCTCGTCAGCGCTATTGGGGTGCTCCGATTCCAATTGTTCATGTTGATGGTCGTGCACCAATTGCTGTGGCTGATGAATGTTTGCCGGTGATTTTGCCAGAGGTGGAGAACTTTAAGCCGACCGGCGGGAATACTTCCGTTTTGGCTCAGGTTGATGATTGGGTGCGAGTCTGGGTGGATGTTGAAACTGGAAAAACTGTGCCGATTACGGAAAACAAGCCTGACGGTGACAATTGGGTAGAAGGTCGCCGCGAAACTGATACTTTGGACGGCTATGCTTGTTCTAGTTGGTATTTCTTACGATATCTCGACCCGCACAATGATAATGAAGCATGGAATCCTGAGAGAATTAACCATTGGATGCCGGTTGATTATTACAATGGCGCCGACCATGCCGTGGCTCACTTGCTATACAGTCGTTTTTGGATGCGATTTTTCTATAAGCTCGGTCTCGTTCCGACTCCAGAACCTTTTAAACGAATGATGTACAATGCATATATTATGGCACCAGATGGTCAGAAAATGTCCAAGTCTAAGGGCAATGTTATTGATCCGATGGAAATTATGGATAGTGGATACGGCGCCGATGCGCTGCGAGTTTATGAAATGTTTATCGCTCCTTATGACATGGACGCGCCATGGGATCCTCGTGGTGTTCCGGGAACTTACAGGTTCTTAAATCGAGCATGGAATTTGGTTCAGGAGTTCGTTGATAAGAATCCAAACGACTCTCTTGACGTGAATGAAAAAACAGCTCAAGAATTATTGCGATTAACTCATTTGACGATTAAAAAAGTTACTCGTGACATCGAAGATGAGAAGTTTAATACGGCCGTGGCTTCGATGATGGAAATGGTCAATGGTCTGTATAAGATAAAAGAATCGCAAGGAATTGACATGTCAGATGAATGGCGATTTGCATTAGAAAGCTTGATTCAGATTTTGGCGCCTTTTGCTCCGCATATCACAGAGGAATTGTGGCATGAAATGGGTCATGATGATACAGTTCATGTTGGTCACTGGCCAAAGTGGGATGAAAAATATCTAAAGAGTAGCGTGATGACTATTATAGTTCAAGTGAATGGCAAGCTTCGTGCGAAACTTGAACTACCGAGTGATATGGACAAGCAGGGTGTTGAAGCGGCAGCCCTAGCCGACGAAAATGTCCAGAAATTCACAAACAATAAACCACCTAAAAAGATGGTTTATGTTCCAGGTAAGCTGGTGAATATCGTGGTTTAGTTATTCGGCTTTTCGACTTTCTTTGCTGCAGCCGCTTCACCAAAAGCGTCTGTGGTAACATCAATCCTGACTTTGTCTCCTGGCTCCAATCCTTCTTTGGCGGCCATGTCGGTTGTTCCGTCGCATCCTCGAAAACTATCGTAGCTGGTAGATTTAGGCAATCCTAGACTCTCTTCTAGTGTAGCCTGTGTGTCGCATATCTGCTCTCGTGCGTTTTTTGGGTCGTAAATAGTTATCTCTGCAGAAGCAGTTTTTTCTGTGAGTTTATCCAACCCAACGATACCGCCTATGGCCATAGCTGCAGCTAGTGCTCCCGCGGCCATTTTGGTTAATGGCTTCTTGTTGTTTTCCTCTGTATTTTTCTCTGGACTGACGGTCGTTTTCTTGTCTGCTTGGTCTTCTAGTGTTGTATTTGTGTCGTTATGATTGTTTGCCGTAGGGAAGACGGCGTCCATCAAGGCTGTTGTTTCCTCAGTTTTGGGGTAAACCGCGTCTACTAATGCAGTTAAATCATCTTTACTGTTACTTTGTGGTGTAAATTGTTCTTTACTCATGTCTTATATATTAACATAAACGACATAAAAAGTCAATATTATTATCTAATTTGCAGACAAGCTCTTGAGATTGTCTAATAAAAAAGGTATAATGGTACGTAAGTTTTATGACAACCTAAAAGAGGAGAATAAAATATGGCACAACCTAAAAAACAGAGTAGCCCACGTAAAACTGGTCTTCGTCGCAGCCACTTGGTATTAAAATTGGCACGTCGTGTTAACGCAACTTCACCAGTTAAGGTGAAAACAACCAAGCGTGAAACTGGTAAAACAACAAAATAATAATTACGAACAGGACGCTTAATAATGGCATCAAACCGTCATTTGGGACGAATTGTCGCACTGCAAACACTTTATGAACATGAATTTCGCAAAGAGGTTGGTGATAGCGATGTTGATTATAAGGCTATTTTGAAGCGTAATTTGGCTGAATATAAATCATCGGTTGACGACATTGAATTTATCGATAATTTGATCAGCGGTGTACTTTCGACGCAGAGTCAATTGGATGAGAAATTGCAGCCATTGGCGCCAGAATGGCCTATTAGTCAGTTGCCGCGGATTGATCGGGCGGTACTTAGAATTGGTTTATATGAATTGCTATATTGTGCAGATACCGTTCCGCCGAAAGTGGTGATTAACGAGGCGGTAGAATTAGCGAAAGCGTTCGGTTCGGATAACTCGGGTAAGTTTGTGAATGGCGTGCTTGGCACGGCACTCCGTACTCTCGTGGAGGAGTCCGACAGTGAGAACAAGCAACTTTGATAAGATAAAAAAATATTTTGGTGGCAGCAAGAAGCCATTGATTCAGGAAATTGTACGTGAGCCAACTGCTGGTGGTGTGATTTTTCGCCGTAATAAAAAGGGCGAGGCGGAATTTTTGCTATATCAAGACGCTCGCGACCGCTGGACAATTCCGAAAGGTCATATTGAGCCGGGCGAAACGGCTCAGGTGACGGCTCGTAGGGAAATTGGTGAGGAAACTGGGCTGAAGAAAATTGAACTGCACGGCTGGCTGGGCAAGGTGAATTTTCGTTATCGTCGAATCGATAAATTGGTATTGATGACAACGCAAGTTTATCTAGTTAAGGCGTTGGATCCTAATGAGAGACTCCAAAAGGAAGAGTGGATGAATGGTCTTAAATGGTTTAGTTTTCATGAGGCGCTGGATGAAGTTGAATATGAAGATATTGGCAAGCTGATTCTTTTGGCGATGAAGCGAATTAGACAGGAGAACTTGTAGATGAGTGGAATGAACACGGCTCCGTATCAAGAGTTTGCGCGCGAAAAATTAGGTTTTGAATTTACGAATTTGGATTTGCTGATTACAGCTTTGACTCACCGTAGCTATGTGAATGAGCATCGAAAATCCGTTCATCATCACAATGAGCGCTTGGAATTCTTAGGTGATGCGGTTCTGGAATTGGCGGTAACAGAATATTTGTTTACGCATTTTTCTGAGCCAGAGGGAATTTTGACTGCTTGGCGGGCAGCTTTGGTACGAACGGAAAGTATTGGCGATGCTGGCGATAAGTTGGGTTATGGTCCGCTGATTCGTATGTCAAAGGGTGAGAAGAATGGCTCAGAGCGAGCGCATTTACAGATTTTAGCTAATGCGTTTGAGGCGGTAATCGGCGCGATTTATTTGGAGCGCGGCTTTGACGATGCTCGCGATTTTATTCACAAGCATATAATTGTTAAGCTGGACGGAATTTTAGAGTCTGGCAGTTGGCGCGATCCGAAGTCATATTTACAGGAAATTTCTCAACGAGTTGATAATCAAACGCCAATATATAAAGTTCTGAGCGAAGAGGGTCCAGACCACGACAAAGTCTTTACTCTTGGGGTTTTTGTTGGCGATAATATGATGGGGCGAGGCATTGGTCCATCTAAGCAAGTTGCTCAACAGCAAGCTGCTCGTGCTGCAATTGCTAAATATAAAGAATCTGGCGAGAAATAGTTAAAGTTTGCACGGCGTAAACTGCTCGTGTATAATGAAAATACAGTTTAATTCCAGGAGGAGGGGCAGAATGTCAACAATAGATCAGCAGTTTGTAGAATATACTGTAAAGGCGTTGGTTGGACATCCAGAAGACGTCGTAGTAGACCGAACGATTGATGAAAAGGGCGTTTTACTAACATTGACAGTTAATCCAGCAGATTTGGGTCGAGTTATTGGTAAGCGCGGCAGTACGGCACAGAGTTTGCGTACACTTCTGCGAGCTTTGGGCGCAAAGAATGACGCTCGATATAACTTGAAAATTGTTAACAATGATGGTTTTTCTGGTGAGCGTGAGAGTAATAGCTATAACGATCATGCTTCTGTGGATAACTCAACAGATGAAACTGTGGAAAATGGATCATCTTACGCAGAAAACACCAGAAAAGAGCTTGCAGAACTCGACGACCTTGATATATAATTAGAACCAGTTCAAGCACAGACATTATGCGAGAACAGCTCTATGCGAGACAATGGGAAACCATTGAGAGCCTTATTTGTGCTAAAAAACCGTCCTTACTGGGACGGTTTTTTGGTGGGGAATAATTTCTGTAAAAAGACATGAAAATAGCCCGCCAAGAGGCTCAAGCCGAGACTTTGGTGTCTCAAGGCGAGCTATTCTCATTGGCGGGCGTTAGCCCTTGCGCGGGGTGAGCTCCCATTCGGAGCTCGGATTGCACCACGGCTCATGGTAGCTGTTCTCCACGTGCTGCGGGAGAAACTTCCGACACTCACCATACTTCTCGAGTTCGCAGATACGCCTGAGGCATACTGCGGTGGTATCTGACAGGAGGAACTTCCTCGCCAAGTCACTACCGACAATCTCTCTAAGGAGACTGAATATAGAGACTTTAGTTTTAACTCCCCAATCAATCTGAGGGAACCTCTCCTTCAACATGAGCACGTCATCTGGTGTAGGGCTAAAGAATCGGATGGCGCATCTATCACGTTCTGAGATGAATGTTGCGTCTATCGGGTGTGTACCTCCTTCCTGAGGGTTAAGAATAATCCGATTCACTTCAGTCCCCGGGAAAATATCCTTAGCGAGGTTATTCGATAACCGGTCAGAATCAATTTCTGTCCGGGTATCGGTCCATACGGTGATGACGGTATAATCCTCGTAAGTCTCTATTGTAGAGGGGCTAGGCAATCCAATCTCTGTCAGAAACCTCTTCCACCTGTCTACGCTCCGACGCATGACAATTCCTTCCTATGTAAGGGCTACTTCTGCTCGGTTGAACAAAAGCTGATATATATATATCATACCTGGACAAAAAAGTCAACACTTGGTACACTGTAACAGATGAGAAAATTTCAAGTTATTACGCTTTTTCCGGAAATGATGACGGGGGTTTTTAATAATTCCATGATGTGGAAGGCCCAGAAAGACGGTATCGTGGAGCTCACTACGGTGAATTTGCGGGAGTTTGGTTTGGGGCCGCGGCGTCAGGTGGATGATACGCCGTATGGTGGTGGTGACGGGATGCTTCTTATGGTTGAGCCGTTATGGAAAGCGGTGGAATTTGCGAAATCTCAAGATGAAACAGCGAAGGTGGTATTAATGAGTCCGCGCGGGCAGCGCTGGAAGCAGGCTAAAGCCCAGCAAGAAGCCGATGATGACAGGGGTGTGATATTTATTTGTGGGCGATACGAGGGTGTTGATGAGCGAATTTTAGAACTAGTTGATGAGCAATGGAGTATTGGCGATTTTGTGCTGACAGGCGGAGAGTTGGCGGCGATGATGATGATTGATTCTATTGTTAGGTTGATTCCTGGAGTTTTGGGCGGTGAAAAATCTGCGGAAATTGAAAGTTTTTCAGATGGAGAAACGTTGGAATTTCCACAATATACACGACCCGAGGAGTTTAAAGGCTTACGTGTGCCGGATGTTTTATTGAGCGGACACCACGGAAAAATTGCCGAGTGGCGCGCTGAACAATCGCGGATATTGACCAATAAAAATACCCCATAGAGACGGGGTATTTTAAGTTGTGGTGGATTTGTCGTAGAGCGAAAGATACGATTTTGTGGTGTTTATTTTTGTAACGTTCGCTGATTTAACTTTATGACGTTTTTGTAAAAAGTGCAAGTGCTTTCGTAAAAAATACAACAAGCTTGAGCTTTTTTGACGCGCAAGCTATACTGAAATTATGTCTAGAAAAGTGAATAAAATTGTTAAATTGATTACAGGACTATTAATAATGGTGCCATTATTATGTCAATTATTTACGTTTGAGAAGTTTTCTGCGGTCATTACTTCTGCGGGGATTCCGCCATATTTAAGTCTTCCGATTGCGATAATATTGGTGGTTGTTGAGCTAACGTCATTGCCGTTTTTAATTGATATGAATATGTCAAAAAGAATCACTCTGACGAGCAGAATGGCTGGTTTTTTGAGTTTGGGGATTATGACAGTAATTAGTTTTTTGGCGTTTGTGAATGGGTATGCGGCGGTGATATTTGGTGCAACGATAAAGAATGTAAATAGTGCGGCTGCGATTTTTCTGGTATTCATGATGTGGATTTTGTTGATTTGCGCAAATTTATCGACGAAAAAAACAGCCAAATAATTGGCTGCTAAATTTCAAACTTGGCTGGGATGGAGGGATTCGAACCCCCGAATGGCGGGACCAGAACCCGCTGCCTTACCACTTGGCGACATCCCAACGGCAAACATAATTGTACTATAGAAAAATGATTTCCGCAAGCGTTTACTGGCCAGCGTTGACGCGATATACTGGTAGTATGAACTTGCAATGGATTGTAAAGCTAATTGCTGACGGATTGGTGGTACCGGTCGTGCTAATTGGTGCGTACGCGCTGATAAAATTAGTTCCAAATAAAGAGAAATATCAAGTTTATAGCCAGGTGCTAATGGCTGGTTTGACTGCTTACGTGGCGGCAAAAATTATCGGGTCAATTTATCAACCAGATCAGATGCGCCCGTTCGAGATTTTAGGCGTATCTGCCGGCGCGTCATTCCTTAATAATCCGGGTTTTCCGTCCGATCACGCGCTATTTACAATGGCAATTACTTTGGCGGTATTTTTCGGAGCGAAGAGCTGGCGGCTAGCTGTTATTTGTCTGGTTATGACGATCTTAATATGTGTCGGTCGGGTTATTGCTCTGGTACATACACCACTTGACGTTGTTGGCGGATTATTGATTGCCTGCGTAGGGATTGTTTGGTATAAACCGATGAATCTCTTGAAAAAACATAATATTTAAGCATATACATTTGCAATATTGACAAGTTTACGTTACAATTTACGTATGAAATTATTGTCAGCTATTTTCCGTGAAGAAATATCAGATTACACATATCCATTTTCAAGGCGAGTTTTCTTGAGGATTTTGGCGATTTTAGTTGCTAGCGGCGTGGCTATCTGGTTGCTGGCGCTTGCGTTTGATAAATTTATGATCACTCCTGTATTTTGCGCGAACGCTGAGCATATTTCTATTTGCGCAAACAGCACAAGCATCGCATCTTACGTCGCGTTGGTTTTGGCGGGAATTATGCTGGTGCCGGTGTTGGCGGTATTTGGTATCAAGCGACCTTTGCTAGTAGTAATCGCGGCAACTGTGTCGTTGTGGGGTGCTACATTATGGGCTGGCGGATCTTGGATTTTGTCATTGCTATGGGTGGTTTTGGCGACAGTTTTGGTATATTTGTCGTTAATCTGGTTGAATAGAATTCGCGGCAACGGCGCAGCAATTTTATTTATGACTTTATTTGCGATCTTAGCACGAGTTGTCTTGGCGCTATAATCACTGTACACTAAGTGTATGGAAATCATAATCATTATTCTCTTAATTGTTATTACTATTGGTTTGGGTGCGACTTTATTTGTCTTGCAATCAAAAATCAGCGAGCTAAAAAATCAATCATCCGTCGAGCTAATTAAAACCGATGTCGTGGAATTGGGGCGAACTATTGCGAAACTGAATGAATCCGTTAGCGATAAGTTGGAGCGAAGCAATGCGCAAGTCCAAACTTCCGTACAGAAACAATTGTCGGAAAGCGCAAAGTTGGTAGCTGACGTGACGCAGCGGTTGGCGAAATTGGATGAGACCAATAAGCGTGTGGTTGATGTGGCGACTGATCTGAAAACCTTGCAAAACGTGTTGCAAAATCCAAAGCAACGCGGGGTTTTTGGTGAGTTTTATCTGGAGAGTGTACTGGACAATGTTTTGCCCGCCAAGCAATATCAAATGCAATATCGTTTCAAGGACGGTGAAATTGTTGACGCGGTTATTTTTCTGGACAAGGGTCAAATATTGCCGGTGGACAGCAAGTTTTCTTTGGAAAATTACAATCGCATGATTAACGCCGAGACAAAATCTGAGCGTGAAATGTGGCTAAATAAGGTGAAGGCTGACCTTAAGGGGCGAATCGACGAAACTAGTAAATATATTCGTCCGCGCGAAAACACCATGGACTTTGCTTTTATGTTTATCCCTAGCGAATCTTTGTATTACGATCTTCTGATTAATAATGTTGGTCAGGGCGGTTCGAGTCGCGATTTGATTGAATATGCGTTCCGAGATAAGCGAGTGATTATTGTTAGTCCGACTAGCTTTCTCGCGTACCTACAGACCGTTCTTCAGGGGCTTCGTAGTTTGCAGATTGAAGAGCAGGCCAAAGATATTCAGGTTCGAGTTGGTCAATTGGGCGTTCATATTAAAAAGTTTGATGAGTTGATGACGAAAATGGGCAAGAGCCTTAGTACGACCGTTGGTCATTATAACAATACGTACAAGGAGCTAGGGAAGATCGATAAGGATGTCGTGCTAATTTCTGGTGGCGATAACCAAGCGCAACCGGAGCTGATTGATCGGCCGACTCAGGAAGATTGATATAAAAAATACCCCGCCGATTAAGCGGGATATTTTATTATGAAGTTATAATCTATTCTTCGTCTTTGTTTCGGTAGTTGACGAGTAGAAATAGGTTACCGCCTAACGCTGCACCGATTAGAGTAGCGGCAATTACTTCCAGGCTAAAGCGTGAATAGCTTTTTTCGCCTTCAGCTGGCAATACTCCATTGCTGCGTAGTTGAGAGTCGGTTTTCTCTGTAACAGCCAAAGAAACTGCTGGGTTCAAAGTTGCGCCTGAGATGTAGATTTCGCGTGGGTAAGTGCGGCCGTTCTTCTCAGTTTGAGCAGTACTTTGCTCTTTTTGGATTTTTGCAATAGCAGTACTTTTAATGTACGAAGAGATTGAGCCAGATACGACAAGACCAATCATCAATGCCAAGCCAATTCCAAAAGCTTGACCAGCTGCTTTGATTTCTTTGCGCTGTAATACTGCGGCGACGCCAAATACAAATACAGCGGTGCCGACTAATTCCATCGCGAAGATACTCCAAGAGAATGCAGTAAATTGGTCGAAGCTTAGTGCGAATCCGCCGTTTGTCAGTGAACCGACAAGTACGATAGCGGCCATTGCACCGAGGAATTGAGCACCCCAGTAAAACGGTACAAGCACAGTTTTTAGTTTGCGCATTGTCCAAAGGCCGAACGTAACGGCTGGATTGACATGTGCGCCAGAAATTCCACCGATAGCTGTAATGATAAGCATTAGTGTGAAGCCAACGTACATTGATGATAAGATGTCTGACGCAAATAGTGCAGCAAGCGTCAAGATGAATGTACCGATAACTTCCGCAATAACGATGTTAATTAAGTTATTTGGTAATTTAGAATCTAGTTTGACACGCTTGCTTTTAGCGGTAGATTCAGTAACGACGCGCTTGACGGTCGTTTTGGTTTCAGTCTTAGCGGCAGCGGTTTTCTTTTCTGCGGCTTTAACTGGGGCTTTCTTTGAAGTTTTCTTCGTAGCCATATTCCCTCCTTAAAGTAATATCACGACTATTATAACATAATTTGCTATACTGTAGTTATGGGATTATTTGTAAATCAACAAGATCAGCGTAGTGAATTGCAAGAGCGAATTGCGGCGGAATTAAGAGAGAAGGCAAAAGCTTCGAGTTTGCAAGAAAAGGCAACTATGGACGGCGTTGACGATATAAGATATTTGGAAGGCACGAAACAGACGACGACTTTGGCGTGGGCGTGGATTTTAATTGCTATTATGGCTGGTGTGGTGATTGTAATGTTTTTAATGCAAGGACGATAAAATGGTTGACTTAGATGAATTGAGAAGAGAAATAGTTTTGGCGGTTTCGCAATCCAAGTCTCCGCGTGAGTTTTTACGTGATCGACGACTTAGGGAATTGTATGATCAAATCAAGTCATTGCCGTCAGTTGAGCGTGGTCCGTTCGGCAAGCAGATTAACGAACTGAAGCAAGCAATTGAACAGGCTATTGCTGTGCGGCTGGAAGAGTTGGAAAAAGTTGACTTGAAACCGATTGACGTTACGGCGCCGATGGATATGAATTCACCCAAGCCTGAACTTTTGCTGAGCGAACAAGGTACGATTCATCCGCTGAGTGCTGAAATTGAGCGCATTTCTGAGATCTTTAATCGCATGGGATTTGTCACGGAAGAGTCCAGAGAGATTGATGATCAATTCCATATGTTTGAGAGTCTGAATTTTCCAAAAGGTCATCCAGCGCGCGACGATTACGATACGTTTATGACCGAGGAAACTGATTCTAATGGCGATCGTTTGATTGCTCCGGCGCATACGTCGACTATGCAAAATCGCGTGCTAATGAAATATCGCGACAATTTGGAAAAAGGCGAGGCTATTGCCGCTATCGTTCCTGATCGCGTTTTCCGCAACGAAGATTTGGATGCGCGCCACGAGCATACGTTTTATCAAGTCGAAGGCGTGTACGTTTCGCGTCGGGTTAATGTTGGCAATTTGATTGCCACGCTGCAAGAATTTTTGCAGGAATATTATGGCAAGAAACTTGACGTTCGCGTTAATCCATTTTACTTTCCGTTCACTGAGCCTAGCTTCGAGTTTGCGTTAAGTTGTCCGTTTTGTGAAGGAAAAAATCCTGATTGTAAAGTTTGTTCTGGTGAGGGTTGGATTGAGCTATTGGGCTGCGGAATGATTCATCCGAATGTCCTTCGGGCGGCACAAATTGACCCGAATGAATATACAGGATTTGCTTTTGGTTGCGGAATCGACCGCTTGGTTATGATGAAGTATGGAATCGAAGATGTCCGTCATTTTGAAAGCGGCAAATTGGACTTTTTGGAACAATTTTAAGCAATATGAAACTTCGACAGATTAAGGATTTTTTGTGCAAGAATCGCCTTCAGGCACTCTGTATTCTTAATGGTGTCGTTTTGGCTGTGGGCTTGGTTGTGGCGATGCTGCTTTCTGATGATAATCGGTGGACGAACTGGAGCTTGAGTAGATTGGGCGAAACCACCTCGAATCGTTTGTCTGCATTTTCGTTCAATTCGGGAGTGTTTTTATCTGGTTTGATTATGGTGACGATTGGGTTTTTTATGAATCGTGGTTATCTTAAACTTGGTCAAATTCGCTCTGCCCGAATATCTGGCTGGACACTTTCATTGTTTGCGATTTGTATGATAGGAGTGGCGCTTTGCCCGAACGACACAATGCACGCGGCTCATTTTGTTTTCTCGCGCGGCATCGTGATATTGATGGTGCTTTTGATGTTTCTTTTACCGTCAAGTTTGAGCTATTTAACTCATCGCGAGCGAATCTCATCTTTCAGTTTTCCGATTTTTGCGACAATTATAGCGGCGCAAGGTTACGCTATGGGCAAGTTTTGGTTTGTGATAGTAGAAGTTTTATTGGGGATTTTTGCGACGATATGGCTAGTTCTGATTTGCCGTAGGATGGAACTTAAATTGTCCGACCTGAAAACTTCGTAAAATGCTATAATTACTTCAAAAGGAGTAATTATGAATCACACAATTTTTGACAACATCGTATAGCGGTAAGTTGGACTTTTTGGAACAGTTTTAAGGAGCTATTACACACGATAATAGTAGTAGCTCAAAAACTTGTAATAAAAGAGGCAGTTCTGTGTGCCGATAGAGAATTTGTTGCAGCGAGAGAGATCGCTAAAAAAGATAGGAGGAGGTAAAATGGATACACAACAATTTGACGCACTCATCATTGGTTTTGGCAAAGCTGGCAAAACATTGGCGGTAGCGCTGGCAAATGCGGAAAAAAAGGTAGCGCTAGTGGAGCGGTCGCCAAAGATGTATGGTGGCACCTGTATTAATATTGCTTGTATTCCTACTAAGGTGCTAGTCAATGCAGCCGAACATCATCAAAGTTTTGATGAGGCGATGGCACATAAGACAACAGTGGTAGCGCGGTTGAATGAGAAGAACTATCACATGCTTGCAGATCGTGAAACAGTGAGCGTCATTGAGGGTGAAGCATCGTTCGTAGATGATCGTACTGTGAAGATTGTGGCGGGTAACGACGAGCTAGTAGTTAGTGCACCACAGATTTTTATTAACACCGGTGCGGAACCAATCATCCCAGATATTCCAGGTGTTGATAAGCCGTTTGTGTATACCAGTACTGAATTGCTGGATAGAATGACGCAGCCAAAACAGCTAGCTATCATTGGTGGCGGTTATATTGGGTTAGAGTTTGCCTCAACTTATGCCAAACTTGGTACAAAAGTAACAGTATTTGAGAGGGGCGATGCTCTGCTTGCACGTGAAGATCCAGCAATTGCTCGGGCTGCTACTGAAGCATTGCAGGCACAGGGTATTGAGATTGTGTTTAGTGTGGATGTGACAGCGATTGAGGGTGAGTCTACTGCAACGATTCGCACAGTAAATCATGATGATTACGCTGGTTATGATGCGGTTTTGATGGCTACGGGCCGTCGCCCGGCAACGATGAGCTTGAATTTACCAGCTGCTGGTGTAGCGACGGATGAGCGCGGGGCAATTGTGGTTGATGAAACACTTCGCACTAGTCGGTCGCATATTTGGGCAATGGGCGATGTAACGGGTGGGCCACAATTTACCTATGCATCGCTGGATGATTTTCGGATTGTGAGAAGCCAGTTGCTGGGCGATGGTCTGTACACTCGCGCCAAACAAAAAACTTTGCCGTACGCGGTCTTTATGCAAACACCGCTAGGTCGGGTGGGTATGACAGAGGCTGAGGCGCGTGCGACGGGGTGCGAAATTATCGTAAAAGAGCTGCCTGCTATGGCGATTCCACGCCTGCATGTTGATAATGCTACAACAGGATTGCTGCGTGCGGTGATTGATGCAAACACTGAACAAATTTTGGGTGCTAGTTTATTGTGTCGTAACTCACCAGAAGTCATTAATATTATCAAAACTGTAATGGATAATGGCCTGCCATATACTGTGCTGCGTGATCAAATATTCACTCATCCAACGGTGAGTGAGGCATTAAACGATTTATTTGCATAAAGGAGTAATTATGAATCACACAATTTTTGACGATATCGTATCTGGAAAAATGAAATCTTGGAAGGTTTGGGAGGATGAGAAGTTTTTGGCATTTTTAACGCCGTTTCCGAACACGCCAGGTTTTACTGTGGTGATTCCGAAGCAGAATCCGGGTGATTACGTATTTTCTTTGGACGATAATTTATATTCCGAAATGATGCTGGCAGTGAAAAAGATTGCTGGTATTTTGGAAAAAGCATTTGACACCCCGCGAGTGGCGCTGATTTTTGAAGGCACGGGCGTAGCACACGTGCACGCCAAATTGATGCCGCTTCATGGCGATTTAGCAAAGGGAATTGGTTCACCAGTATCGCACAAGCAAGCGTTTTATGAGGAATATTCTGGCTGGTTAACCACGGCTGACGGTCCAAGGATGGACGACGCTCAATTGGATGAAATTCAAGCGCGAATTTTAGCCGTGCAGGGTAAATAGAATAGCTAGTTCGCCTCTAATTTTACGTTTTTTCCTTCGTACATATCCAAATAGAACGGATATAATTTGTCGGCGTGCTTTTTAACCTCGTCTTGGTTTAAGGCTACAATGTCGTGACCGATACCAAATGAGGTCGGAATTGAATAATATTGGAATTTGGCGTCAGAAGCTGCAGCCATTTGCTTAGGTATGTTGACTGCGAGATTTTTATCAATTGCGGTGTCGTTTTCGCTTGTTACAACCCCGACGTATTTTAGCCCTGGAGCTTTTAGATCGGATTTATAGTTCTTGGCGATTATCATATATTTTCCAAGAGCGCGATATGATAAATTGCTACCCGTGAACGAATCTGGAAGAATATTACGTCCGTAAAGATTTCGTAAAAGCGGAATTTTCCAGGAAGGAGTTTCCGACTTTGAAGGCTGATAAAAAGGTGATAGAAGCAGTGCTCGTGATATGGTTTGGCTGTTGTACTGAGTAATCCAGGTCGCCATATTTGCGCCGCCAGAAAGTCCGACAACTCCCGTTTCATCACCCAAACCACTAATTATGCTGGTGCTGGAATTCATAAATTGTGCCATTGCTGGAATGGTGATTTCTCCGTGTCGTTTGTTGTCCGTCAGGCCGTGACTGGGGACGCGGGGAATATAGACGTTGTAGCCAGCGTTGAAAAAGGTGTCGCCCAGGTCTGCGAATTGCTGCGGACATGCGCTTACGCCATGAATCATCATAACGGCTTTGGTGGTTTTTTTGCCGTGGGTTTTAATAATTGATCGACATTCTGGCCTGACGTCTGCGTTTGACGAATCCCCGTTGATGGTACGTATTGCGGCGGCAACAGACTGGTTGTAATTTAATTTTTCAGAGTTCGATGATTGTAGTTCTTTGAATGTTGCTGGCCAAAAGAAAGCTGCGGCGACTAATAGGGATGCAATGAGGATAATTACACCAACTATCCATACGATAATTTTTATAATGTGATATTTCTGAGGAGTTTTCATATTGATATTATATTGGTTATGTGTGGAGATGTGAAGTTTTGTAACGATCTTCTTAATAGTCTATACAAATATCCCGATAAGGCCGCGTTGCAATTTCCATTGAATCTAGAATTATCATCGCCGTTACTTGTTTTAGGATTGCGTTCATGTTTGCGACGTTTATGGTTTTCGCTAGGTCATTTCTGGCTAATAGCGTGGTGGTTTATTGATAAAAATATATGGGCACTGAAATATAAAATGGGTCAGACGTGAAAGTTTCGGCAAGGTTTCTTAGGTCGGTTGCGTGCGAAGTCTGCGCATAATATGGGAAAAATATGTCGGACAGATCAAGTCTCGGATAAATGCTTTAAATAATCAATAACATCTATATAATAAGGATCTGCGCTTTCTGGAATATTAGTATCTAATAGTTCCGATAACGTCATCCAACGGTATTTTTTTATGTTCCCAGCTTAACTTAACAGAAATGTCAGCCTCAGTCTTATCTATGACTGTCTCAAAGAGTACATGTTTTGTGTTTTTGTGCCGCTTAACAAATAGCTTTTTTAAGCCATTTGGATATATACATATGCCAGTTTCTTCCTGTACTTCTCGCGTGGTCGCCATCCTGGAGGTTTCTTCAGATTCTACTTCTCCCCCAGGAAGATCAAGATGCCCAGGGAAATTAGGGTGTGTATCTCCCCTGTAGAGCAGTAGATATTTGCCATTTTTATTCTTAATAAGTGCTTTTGACACTATCTTAACCATATTTCAATTGTAATGGAGGGGCAATATTTGATCAATGCGATGTACTGTGAACAATGAAAAATGATGAATTAAAATCTATATTTGAAGAATTTGTGCAAGATACTCGGGGTGTGATATAGGTATGAATTTGGCGAATGAGATTATGATTTTTCACTTTTATTGCTCGTGGTAATTTGTAGTTTTCTAAGGTCGATTACTTGCCGGTAAGATGGTATAATTATGTTAGTATGAAAGTTAGCTTAAATCTTATAAAACAATTGATTAATTTTGAGTTGCCGCCAGTTGATGAGTTGGTGTCGCGGGTAAATCAGCAACTTGGTGGTGTCGAGGAAGTGATTGACCTGAAGGCCAAATATGATGGCGCGCGCATTGTGCGGGTTATTGAGTGCGAAAAGCATCCAAATGCGGATCGTTTGAGCGTGACTAAAATTGACGATGGTGGCGTAGCAGACGTTCCAAGGGATGATAATGGTTACGTGCAAGTGGTTTGTGGTGCGCCGAATGTTCATGCTGATATGTGGGCAATTTGGCTGCCGCCAAAAAGCACCGTCCCAGCAAGTTTTGATGACGCTGAGCCGTTCGTACTGGATGCGCGACCGCTACGTGGAATCTTAAGTCAGGGTATGTTGGCGGCGGCTGATGAGTTAGCGATTGGTACGGATCACGAGGGAATTATTGAGATTAATGAGCGTGATATTCCGGCGGGCGTTACACTTCAAGCTGGCGCAAGTTTTGCGGAAGTGTTTGGGCTGGACAATTACGTGCTGGAAATTGAAAATAAGATGTTTACGCACAGACCGGATTGTTTTGGGCAACTTGGTGTGGCGCGCGAAATTGCTGGTATTTTTCACCAACGATTTACTAGCCCTGATTGGTATGAACAAGATCAACAGTTTGCTGACGCTAATGATTTGGAGCTGACAGTAGAAAATGACGCACCAGAACTAGCACGGCGTTTTATGGCAGTGGCAATTCGTGGTGTTTCTGTGCGCCCAAGCCCGTTGTGGTTGCAGTGTCGATTAGTCGCAATGGGTGGTAAGCCTATCAATAATATCGTTGACGCGACAAACTACGTGATGTTTATGACGGCGCAGCCGACTCACGCTTATGATTACGACAAGTTGCGCGGGCATAAACTTGGCGTGCGAATGGCACACGATGGCGAAAAAGTCGGTTTGCTTAATGGCAAGGAATATGAATTGACGGCTGACGATATTGTTATCGCTGATGGTGAAGGTGTGATTGGGTTAGCTGGAATTATGGGCAGCGTTGATACGGAAGTCTCAGCTGAAACAAATAATATTGTCCTTGAATGTGCCAATTTTGATATGTACGCGCTACGTCGCACGGCTATGCGCCATGGAATTTTCACCGACGCCCTGACTAGGTTTAATAAGGGGCAATCGCCTCTGCAAAATGCTGCCATATTAAAGCAATTGATGAATATGGTTGGTGGAGTGCAGGCGAGCGAAGTTTTTGATTTGAAACAATTCGACGGACATATGGACGATTATTTCGATGGAAAATATACGCCAGCGAATATTGATATCGATGGTAAGTTTATAAATGAGAGACTAGGCTCGGATTTGTCTGATGACGACATTTGCGAGCTGCTTAATAGCGTTGAGATTCGCAGTCACAGTATGGAAAAAGAATCTGGCTATATCTGTATTCAAGTGCCATTTTGGCGGACTGACCTTGAATTGCCGGAAGATATTGTAGAGGAGGTCGGGCGATTATACGGTTTTGATAGATTGCCGCGTCATTTGCCAGAGCGAAGCATTAAGCCTGCGCCGAAGAATGAGCGTCGTGAATTGAAACAGAGAATTCGCCAAAGTTTGTCACGAGCTGGAGCAAACGAAGTTTTGACATATAGCTTTGTTCATGAGCGAGTTTTGAAAAATTCCGACCAAGACCCGAACCGTGCGTATCGCTTGAGCAACGCGCTTAGTCCAGACTTGCAATATTACCGAATTGGCATTTTGCCGAGTTTGTTGGATAAAGTTCATGCCAATATAAAATCTGGGCATGACGAATTTATGTTGTTTGAAATTGGCAAAATTCACGATAAGAAATTAGGGTTTAACGATGAGAATTTGCCGATTGAAAAGACTTTCATTGACGGAGTTTATGCGAATAAAAAACCTCAAGTTGGCGCGCCGTTTTACAAGGTGAGGAAAATTGCTGAAAGGCTAATGAAAGATTTGAGTGTTGAGGTTGATTTTGTGAAGATTGCGGAATCTGACAGCGATGTTCCAGCGCCATTTGATGCGAAACGCAGTGCTTGGATTATGGCGAAGAATGGCGACAATTTGGGGATTGTTGGCGAGCTGGTTCAGTCTGCTCGACGCAATTTCAAATTGCCAGATTACACGGCAGCGTTTTCTATCGATATTGAAAAATTGCAGGAAAATCTGATTAAAAATCAGGGCTATAATTACCAGCCGTTAAGTCGATTCCCGTCGACTGCCAGAGATATTTCATTGAGGATGGATTCGGATGTTGATTATGCGAAAGTTTATGCTTGCGCTGAAGAAGTTGCTAAAAAACACGGTGAGCTACAAATCGTCATAACGCCAATTGCGATATACCAGCCAAAAAATGATGATTCGACAAAAACTGTAACTTTGAATGTAAAGTTTACGAGCGCTGAGCGGACACTGGAAGATAAAGACATTGCGCCGATTATTGAGGAAATTGCCGCGATGGCTGCGGAAGAATTCGACGCCGCTCAGGTTTAATGTGATTTGTTGTGCTTGATAAAAATTGCTATAATTGAAAAGTAAATAAAGGAGGAATATGGCAACTACAAAAGGCCAGAGAATAGGTATTTGGGTTATTGCCGGCATGATGTTTTTGGGGACCGTTGGCGGATTTGTCGCTATGATGGTAGCGCCTGGAAATGAAGCCAAAGACCAGGCAGCGTTTGAGAAAGCTAAGAATGAATACGCCAAGGCTACTGACGAGCGAAAAAAGAAAGTAGAGGCTCAGGCTAATGAATTGAGTCAAAAATATTACGGCAAGTTTTCTGAGTTTAGCTCACGAGTTGGCGCGTTTGAAGCTGGTGACGTGAAAGAGCTTGTTAAGGAAGATTTGGTCGAGGGTGAAGGCGCTGAGGTTAAGGACGACACCAAGTTGGCTGTTTACTACATTGGCTGGAATGCAAAAGGTGAGATTTTCGATCAATCAATCGCTGACGGCAAATTGAAAGCTCCGCTCAATATGGATGGCCCGGCAAATACCGCGGTTATTCAGGGCTGGAAAGAGGGCTTGATTGGTATGAAAATTGGCGGTGTGCGTGAATTAACAATTCCAGCCAACAAGGCTTACGGCGACAAAGCTCAGGGTGATAAAATTCCTGCAAATTCTCCGCTTAAGTTTGTGGTGATGGCTATTGAAAAGCCAGCTGATATTCCAGAGCCAGAAATGCCAGAAGTGATGAAGCAATATTATCGATCGCGAGGTTTCAATGTCTAAAGATGTTATTATTGTTGGCGCTGGCCCAAGCGCGTTAACGGCGGCAATTTACTTGTCGCGCGAAGATGTCGACACGACATTATATGAGCGTGGCGTGGTCGGTGGAATGGCAGCGATTACTGATCAAATTGACAATTATCCTGGATTTGCTGAGGGCGTTACGGGAATGAAGCTGGCGTCTGAATTGCAACAACAGGCGGAGCGATTTGGTGCGAAGATTGAGTATGGTGACGTGACGGAATTGAAGCAAGTTGATGGCGGGTTGGAGCTGACAATTGACGGTCAATCTATTCGCGCGAAGTCAGTTTTGCTAGCGACTGGCTCAAATCACCGCAAATTAGGCGTTCCTGGCGAAGACGAATTATATGGTCGAGGCGTGCATTACTGTGCGACTTGTGATGGCGCGTTTTATCGGGATAAAAATTTAATCGTTGTTGGCGGTGGAAATTCTGCCGTGCAGGAAGCGATATTTTTGACGCGGTACGCTAGTCATATTGATCTGTTGGTTCGCAGTAAATTGCGCGCCAGTGATATTTTGCAAAAAGATTTGCAAAAGTATGTCGATGATGGAAAAATTACCGTTCACATCGGTGCGACGACTGATGAAGTTATTGTCAAGGACGATAAGTTTTACGGCGTTAAATCGACCCAAAACGGCGAGCAGAAAGAATTTACTGCTGATGGATTATTCGTATTTATTGGGCTAATTCCAAACACACAATTCCTGACAGACTCGGACGTTGAGCTGGATTTGGGCGGACACATCATTACTGACGAACATTTGCACACTAATATTCCTGGCGTTTTTGCTTCTGGTGATGTACGCTCGGGGGCAACTATGCAAATCGCTTCGGCAGTTGGTGAAGGTGCGGTGGCAGCGCTGCAGATTCGTGAATATTTACAAGAAAAGGCCAGAGAGGAGTAAAAAGATGGCAGATTTTAATCAAATTTTAACACCTGGTGATGTCGAAAACGGCATCGTAAATGTAGTTGTTGAGATTCCACAGGGATCAAGTCATAAGATCGAGTGGAACCGTGAGCTTGCAGTGATGCAGTTGGATCGTGTTGAGCCAGCTATTTTTGCAAAGCCAACAAACTACGGTTTCATTCCACAAACTTTGGATGAAGATGGCGACGAATTGGACGCGCTAATTATCACCGACGAACCGTTGACGACTGGTATTTTTATGGAAGCAAAGGTTATCGGCGTGTTGGAATTTGTTGACGATAATGAAGTTGACGACAAGGTTATCGTTGTGCCAGCCGACGACCGAAACACTGGCAACACAATCAACTCACTAGAAGACCTACCTTCACAATTGTTGAAACAAATTGAACATCATTTCAACCACTACAAGGATTTGAAGAAGCCTGGTTCAACAATAGTTAAGGGCTTTGGTGATGTAGAACGAGCAAAGCAAATTATCCGCGAGTCAATTACTCGTTGGAATGAAAAATAAATCGCGTTTGATTATCGATTAAAACGGAGAGACTGGCGAGCGTTACTTGTATCGGAAGAACGAGGAGACGCCGCCAGTTAATTGTTGTAAGATGCTGTTTGAGCGGGATAATTGTAAGCGTAGTTTATCTTTGGCGTGTGGCGTAATTATGACGTCTCGCCAATCTGGTTTTGGATGAGCGGACTTACTTGTTAAAACTTCAATTGTGTCGCCGTGCTGTAATTTGTAATTGAACGGCTTCATCACGCCATTGATCTTAAATCCGCTTGCGCGCGCCGCGATATCGGAATGAATTCGGTAGGCGTAATCCAAGGGAAATGCTCCGCGAGGTAAATCGTAAATATCGCCCTTTGGTGAATATACGAAAATCCTGTCGGAAAATAGCTTCATTCGGAATTTGTTGGAGTCGAATCGCTTTCCTTCGCTAATTAAAGCGGCGGCTTCTTGAAGTTCGCGAATCCATGACAAATCGGCTGGCATAGTTCCGATTTTTCCTTTTTTATAGGCGTCGGTCAATTTTTGCTCATTGTAATGGAAACTAGCCGCTAATCCACGCTCGGCGTATTCGTGCATTTCTTTGGTTCGGATCTGGAACTCGACAATTTGTCCGCTCGGAGTTTGCACGGTTGTATGCAAGCTTTGATAGCCATTTGGTTTTGGATTGGCAACATAATCTTTAATCCTCTCGTACATCGGCTGATACATGTCATGCAGAATTCCCAGAACCAAATATCCAGTTGATAAATCATCGACAATTATTCTTAGGGCAATCAAATCATAAATCTTATCAATATCACCAACTTTGTCCAATTTCTTAAACAGACTATAAACGCTCTTAACGCGTCCGTCCATCTGGAAAACCAGCTTTTCCGCTTTTAGTCGCGCTTCAACTTCACGACGAACGTGATCCAATTTTCGTTGTGACTTTTTCAGTCGACTGTCCATCAAATTTTTGGTTTCCTGGAAAGCTTTCGGCATCAAATATCTAAAACTCAGCTCTTCCAATTGAACGCGAACTCGCCCCATATTTAAGCGGTCGGCCAGCGGCGCAAAAACTTCAATTGTTTCTCTGGCAATTTTTTTCTGCTTTTCTGGCGTCATAAATTGCAAGGTTCGCATGTTGTGCAGGCGGTCGGCTAGCTTGATAATTATCACGCGCACATCTTCGCCCACGGCAATCATTAACTTGGTTAAATTGTCCTTCGTGTGTGGTAAATAACTATCCAAATTTCGCATCCCGGCCCGGGCTTGTGAAACTTTGGTTACTCCGTCAACTAAGAAAGCTACGTCACGGCCAAATAAACTTTCTAGTTCATCCAGAGTTGCGTCGGTATCTTCAACGGTGTCGTGCAGAACTCCCGCCACAACCGTATCAATATCCATACCCCATTCAATTAGAATTCCCGCCACCGCCAATGGGTGATTAATGTATGGCTCGCCACTTTTGCGCTTTTGTCTAATGTGCTTTTCCGTGGCGTAATCGATTGCGCTTGCTAAAACCAATACTGGTACTTCGTCGTATTTTTGCTCAGCGATTGACAATAACTCTTCGCGCGTCATGTTTATATTATACAACTTTGTAGTATAATTAAGAAAAGCTAAAGCGAAAATATCTAACAGGGAGGGCGATATGGCTGTAACAAGAATAGCAATTAACGGCTTCGGGCGAATCGGACGCAATGCGTTTAAGATTGCTAACGAGCGAAGTGACTTAGAAATTGTCGCGATCAATGATTTAACTGACACGAAAACTTTGGCGTATTTGTTGAAGCATGATAGCAATTACGGTGAGTACGGACGTCAAGTTGATTTTACGGAAAACGAGCTGATTATTGAAGGTAAGTCGGTTAAGGTGCTGGCTGAGAAAGATCCAGAAAATCTGCCGTGGCGAGATTTGAATATTGATGTGGTGATTGAATCGACAGGATTTTTCACCGATAAAGATGGCGCGGGCAAGCACTTAACGGCTGGTGCAAAGCGTGTGGTTATCAGTGGTCCGACGAAGTCTGAGGGAGTCGATACAATTGTTTTAGGAACTAACGATGACAAGGTAAAAAACGCGACACCAATCGTGTCTAATGCTAGTTGTACGACCAATTCTCTGGGCGCGGTTATGGCGATTTTGGATGCGGAGTTTGGCGTTGAAAAGTCAATGTTAACGACGGTGCATAGCTATACGGCTAGCCAAAAGCTTCAAGATGCGCCATCCAAGGATCTTAGAGAAGGTCGCAACGCTGCCGAAAACATTGTCCCGACTACGACTGGCGCCGCAATTGCTGTAACTAAAACCTTACCGCAATTAACTGGAAAATTTGACGGGCTTAGCGTGCGTGTACCGACTCCAGTGGTGTCGCTTAGCGACGTGACGGCGCTTCTTAGGAAAGATGTAACTGTCGAGCAGGTAAATGACGCGTTCAAAAAAGCCGCCCAGAGTAATTTCTATCAAGGCATTTTGGGTGTTTCTGAGGAACCTTTGGTGAGCCGTGATTTTATCGGTAATTCATATTCGGGGATTGTCGATCTTCCGTTGACGAAGGTAGTTGGTGGTAATCTGATCAAGGTTATGGTTTGGTATGACAATGAGTGGGGCTATTCTAACCGCTTGGTCGAGTTGGTAGCTGACGTCGGATATTATTTGCAGAATCAAGCATAACCATTATAATAAGAAGTATGAAGATTTATCTAGGTTCCGATCACCGCGGTTTTATGCTGAAAGAAAAAGTTTTTGCCTATTTGGTTAAGAATGGCTATGACGTGCAAGACGTTGGCGGTGTAGAATTAAATCCTGATGACGATTTTCCGCAATTTGCGCAGGCGGCGGCGTTGAAGGTTATTGGCGATGATAGCGAAGATCCGCGTGCGATATTAATTTGCGGCGGTGGACAGGGAATGTGTATGGCGGCGAACCGCTTTAAGGGAATCCGAGCTAGCGTGATTTGGGATGCGTTTGAGGCAAAAATGACGCGCCAAGATAACGATTCGAATGTTTTATGTTTGCCTGCGCGAGTTTTGGAAGATAACGAATCAGCATGGAAGGGAATTGTGGAAACATGGCTGAACACCCCCTATGCGAATGCCCCGCGATTTAATAGGCGTAATGCGCAATTGGATGAATTGTCATGAGTAATTCTGTAATCGCACCGGCAATTTTGGCAGAAAATGCCGAACAATATAAAGAGCAGGTTGATAAGATAACTGGGCTTGTTGAGCGTGTGCATATTGATATTTCTGATGGCGAATTTGCTCCAACTTTGACTGTTGGAATTCCTGAATTGTGGGCGCCGGAGGGTTGGATGATTGATATTCACGCAATGGTTAATGATGTTGCTGAGTATGTTCCGAAGTTGATTGCCTTAAGGCCGCATATGATTATTATTCACGCAGAGGCGACGGGGGATGTGAAGACTGCGCTTATGCAGATTCGTCAAGCTGGAATTATGGCGGGATTAGCGCTACTAAAGCCGACGGTTCCGCGAACGGTTGAGGAATTGATAAAGTTAGCAGATCATGTGATGATTTTTAGCGGTGAGTTAGGGCGATTTGGCGGAACTGCTAGTCTTATGCAACTAGAAAAAATACGACTTATTAAAGCTATTAATCCCAATGTAGAAATCGGTTGGGATGGTGGAGTGGCTGTAGATAATGCGTACAGTTTGGTTCAGGGCGGTGTCAACGTTCTGAACGTTGGCGGCGTTATTCAGAAATCATCAGATCCTCGTGCTATTTTCTCCAGATTGCAGCAGGAGATTAATAAAACGAGTGTGCTTTAATGAATGTCGACCAAATAGTGAAATTGAAGAAAATATCACAGAAATTACGTCGATCTGTTATTCGCGAATTATCGGCGGCTAGTTCGGGTCATTCTGCTGGGTGTTTGGGTTTTGCTGACGTTATGGCGGTTTTATATTTTCACGCCATGCAACTAGATCCTGAGAATCCTAATTGGGAAGATCGGGATATTTTCGTGATGAGCAACGGTCATTATGCGCCACTTTTATATGCCACGCTGGCGGAGCGGGGATTTTTCGATAAAAAAGAGTTGGCTAATTTGCGAAAATTTGGTTCCAAGCTTCAAGGTCATCCAGAACGCGGCAGTTTACCGGGAATTGAAACGACTAGCGGTCCTTTGGGGTGCGGTCTAAGTCAGGCGGCCGGCATGGCGTATTCACTACAATATTTGGGCGGCAATTCTGAGCGATTCGTTTACTGCAGCTTGGGTGATGGCGAGCTTGACGAGGGGAATATTTGGGAAGCGGCGATGTTTGCAAAAAAATATAATTTGTCGAATTTGATTACGATTATTGATCGAAATAATATTCAGATTGGTGGCGATACGGAAAAGGTGATGCCGTTAGGTGATTTGGCGGACAAATGGCGAAGTTTTGGCTGGGATGTGCAGGAGATTGACGGGCATAATCATTCGTCGATAATTCAGGCGATTGATAAGGCTAAGATCTCTCGTCAGCCTAGTGTGATAATTGCACATACAGTTCCTGGTCGTGGTGTTGATTTTATGGAATATGACTACCATTGGCATGGAAAATCTCCTAACGCCGATCAGGCAAATCAGGCGCTTTCTCAATTAAGTGAAGGGAGTGGTGAATGAGTTTCTTAATGGAAAATTGGCAGAATTCAGAACTTGCGGCAATTCGCGTTGGTTTTGGCGAAGGCTTGGTTGATATTGCGAAGAAGAATAATTTGGTGGTGGCGCTGAGTGCGGATTTAATGGAAAGTGTTGGCTTTGGTCAATTTGATAAAGAAATTGGACATCCGCGGGCAATTGAAGTTGGCGTGGCGGAGCAAAATTTGGTAACCGTGGCGTCTGGACTGGCGGCTATGGGTAATATTCCTTTTGCAGCCAGTTATGCGGCGTTTAGCCCGGGTCGCAACTGGGAGCAGATTCGCACGACGATTTGCTTAAATAATCAGCCGGTCAAGCTGGTCGGTTCTCATGCGGGGCTTAATGTCGGTCCGGACGGTGCGACACATCAAATGCTGGAAGATATTGCGCTGATGAGAAGTTTGCCTAATATGGTGGTTTTGGCGCCCGGTGATGCTAATGAGGCCAAGCTAATGGCGGCGGCAATGGCTGGAGATAAACGCCCAAACTACGTAAGATTGCCAAGAGAAAAAACGGCGTTATTCCTAAATCAATCTACTTTTGAGATTGGAAAAAGCTATACGTTGAGGCGCGGCAAAGATGTTGCCTTGTTTGGAACTGGCGTGATGACTTATCAATTGTTGTTGGCAGCGGAAAAACTGGCGAATGAATATGACATTCAGGCGGAGGTGATTCATTTTCCGACGATTAAGCCGCTGGACGAGGGTGCTGTGCTTGATGCGGCTCAAAAATGCCAAGCTGTCATTACGGCGGAAGAGGGGCAGATTACTGGTGGATTTGGCTCAAGTGTGGCAGAAGTTCTTAGTGAGAATTTGCCGGTGAAGATGAAGCGAATTGGTGTTAATGATACATTTGGCGAGTCGGGCAAAATGTCTGAATTATGGAAAAAGCATGGCCTGGACGTTGATTCAATTACTCACAGTGTTGTTGATTTTCTCCAGTGAAAAACCCGCCAGGAGCTACTGCCAAGATCTAATAGACCTCAAAGCGGTAGTCCTGACGGGGGTGCGTCATTCGCGGTCATGATATACCATACTGCAGATGAGCGCAAAGAACGCGAGGCTCACTAACATAAACGTTAGTGCCTCCGGCAGCCCGTAGGCTACGCGAAAGTAGTCGAGTGTTGCCAACCATGCTATGCATAGTAGGACGATGGCAAACAAGAATAATTTGCCTGCGAAGGCTGTTATCTTGACTACAGGGTTCACCTTAGCTCTCCTTTTTTGAGCTCAAAGCTAAAGGGCTCTTTTGCCCCTCGACGAACTTTGAGCAAAAGCCATTTTATATTACCACCAAAACAACATGATGTCAATTCTCTTGGCATATCGGGCAGTAATTGATATAATTACCATAAGTATTTTAGGGGGCAGTATGGGATTATCGATTTCAGAGATTCGGAAAAACACGACGCGGGCGCGTCATTTAATGCAGCGAACACGGGCGCAGCGTTTTGCGGTTGGGGCATTTAATATTGACAATCAAGAGACGCTAATTGCGGTGGCGCGGGCGGCACAAAAGCTCCAATCGCCAGTGTTGGTTGAGGTTTCTGACGCCGAAGTGAAGGCTATGGGTCTAGAGAACGTTCGTGATTTGGTGGACAATTATAAAGCTGAGTACGGAATTGAAATGTACTTGAATTTGGACCACGGTCCGACAGTTGAAGGCTGTAAGCGAGCGATTGATGCTGGATACGAGTTTATACATATTGACATTTCTCAGGCGAATCACGATGCTTCGGATGAGGAGATTATTGCGAAGACTCGTGAAGTTGTTGAATATGCCAAGTTTACTGGCGCACTAGTGGAATCTGAGCCGCATTATTTTGGCGGAAGTTCAAATGTTCATACGGAAGATATAAATTACGAGGAGATAAAAAAGACTTTCTCTACACCAGAGGGTGCGCGTGCGTTTGTCGAGGCGACTGGAATTGACACTTTTGCGGCGGCGATTGGCAATTTGCATGGCAAATATCCAGTTCCGAAAGTGTTGGATTTGGATTTATTGGCTGACATTCGTGAGGCGATTTATTGCCAGATTTCGTTGCACGGTGGGTCTGGCACGCCGCTACATTATTTTGAGGACGCTGCGAAAATTGGCGTTTCTAAGATTAATATTAATTCTGATATGCGCTATGCTTTCCGAACGACTTTGGAGAAAACCTTACGAGAAAATCCAAATGAGTACGCTATTGTTAAATTAATGCCGCCAGTTTATGCCGCTGTACAGGAAGTAGTGGAATCAAAGATTAAGGCATTTAATTCCGTGCGAAAGGCGGTGGTTTGATGGCAAAAATTATCACCGTTGGTGCGGCGATTCAAGACGTATTTTTAAGTCAATCGGATGCACTGACGCCAGTTTGTGAAAGTCCAGAACACTGTTTTGCGCGACTAGATTTGGGGGCGAAAGCCGACGTAAACCAGATTCATTTCTCGACTGGTGGTGGAGCTACAAACGCCGCGGTAACGTTTTCCAGGCAAGGACATTACGCTAGCTTTATGGGAGCAATTGGTCACGACCCGGCGGGGCAAGCGGTAATTGCAGATTTGGATAAGGAAAATATCGACACGCATTTGGTGCGATATTCGCCAAAATACAGTACGGGATATTCGGTGTTATTATTGGCTTCAAATGGCGAGCGGACAATTTTAACATACCGTGGTGCTTCAACGCATTATCATGAGGCGGATTTTGATTTATCTGAAGAGGACGCGGATTGGCTATACGTTTCAACTTTGGCGGGAAATATGCCGATGCTTCACAAATTATTCCAACAAGCCAAGCGTCGCGATATGAAGATCTGTTTTAATCCTGGAAAGAAAGAGCTGGCGCAAAAAGATAAATTGCTGGGACTTTTGTCTGATGTTGACGTTTTAACTCTGAACAAAGAAGAAATGCAGCAATTGGTGTCTGGTGAGGATTTGGAAACCTTGGTTAGAAGAGGTTTGAGATTAGTTCCGGTCGTTTTGGTGACGGATGGAGTAAATGGCTCAATTGCAAGCGACGGAAAAACGATCGTACGAGCGCTGATGTACGACGACAGGCCGTCAATTGACAGAACTGGCGCTGGAGATGCGTTTGCGTCGGGATTTTTGAGTGAATGGGCGCGAAGCGGCAATTTGAAAAACTCTGTGATTATGGGCAGTGCGAATGCTAGTTCGGTGGTTATGAAAATTGGAGCAAAGGCTGGAATTTTATATGCTGGCACAGTGCTTCATGCTATGCCAATTCAAGAAAGGGAATTATAATGGCGCAAAATTTGGGAAAATTGTTGGGCGGTGACGTGAAAAAGCGTCGAGCATTAACCGAGCTCAGGCAGATGACTAGGGACGATAGCGATGTGCGATTGATTGCGGAGATATTGGCTAGAGCACATTCGATTATTCGCTCTTTAGGCCTCGATCCGTCAAATGCCACGGCAGAGGAGATTTATCAATCTTTGATGGTTATCGCACCAAAGGTAAATGAGTGGGCGCCGTTCAAAGCTTCAGAATGGGTGCTTTTGGATGTTGATGGTCAGGTGATTTCGTTTAATCCAATTGACATTATAAATAATTATCATTGCCAGTTGCCTCTTGGAAAGCAGCAAACAACGTATGGCAAGCGAGGTCTGGGATTTGAGATTACGCGCCGATATAAAAACCACCCGCGCACATATAATCCAGCTGTAGAGCGAGTGGTTTGTCAGGGTGGAATTTGTTGGATTGAGCCGAAACCTAAGAAATAATTATCGGTCGCAACAAGTTCGCTGATTCTTAATTAGCCCAACTACTTCCGTAATATCTTCGGTGATTGTGTAGGTTTTTTCATCGCCGTCAGATATTAGCTTGTTTGGTAGCATGTTGTCGCGAACAAAATCATCCCATTTACCCCAGAATTTTTTATCAAACAGGATAATTGGTACTGGCGCCATCTTCTTAGTTTGTGTCAATGTGATAATCTCGCAAATTTCGTCCATTGTGCCGAATCCGCCAGGGAAACAAACATACGCATCAGCCAGAAGTGTCATAACTATTTTTCGTGGTGCGAAGTGGGTGAAGGCGAATGAGTCTGTCGTATAGCTGTTTAGAGATTGTTCGTGTGGCAAGCGAATGTTGAATCCGACTGATTTTCCGCCAGCTTCCATAGCGCCGCGGTTTGCTGCTTCCATAATTCCGCCACCGCCGCCAGTGATGATTGTGTAGCCTTCTTTAGCTAATTGAAATGCTAAGTCTTTGGCTTTTTGGTAATATTCGTTATCTTCAGTTATCCTGGCTGATCCAAAAAAAGTCACGGTTTTATGATATTTTTGGAGAATTTCATAGCCAGCATGAATTTCATCATCGACTTTTCCTAATCTGAACATAGCAGCCTGAAGCTGTAATTCGCGCGGAATACA
Source organism: Candidatus Nanosynbacter sp. HMT-352 (assembly GCF_021222645.1). Classification (NCBI taxonomy): domain Bacteria; kingdom Bacillati; phylum Minisyncoccota; class Nanosynbacteria; order Nanosynbacterales; family Nanosynbacteraceae; genus Nanosynbacter; species Candidatus Nanosynbacter sp. HMT-352. The sequence goes on along the minus strand of NZ_CP089520.1, from coordinate 394,548 downwards.
AACATTTTTCGGTGTCATTATTGTCCTTTTTATTTTATGATTTTAACTTTATTACTATATCATAAAATGCCTATGGTTACAATACGTTGATGGCAGATAATTGGTTATATAAAATCAAAGCACAATCTAAATGGAGGTTTTATGGAAAATAAATCAACGGCTAATAAGTGGCTGATCGTGGCGGTGATTGTTATGAGTATAATCATTGTCGTTATGGCTACTTGGATAATTGCTGGCGCTATGTACAAAGATAAAGATTTCCAAACCAAAGGCGACGGCACGGGCGTTCGCTTAACTTCAGTAAGTGATGTTGATAAATTGGATATTGACAGTTCTTTGAAGAAGCTCTTGAAGTCTAAGGTCGGTCAGTCAATCCCAGAACGTGAAGGTTCTGTGTATGAGCCAATCATCGATCGTGCATACGGAAAATATGCGGCAGTATATGGCTTGACGAACGCTTATACTATTATCGGACCAAAGAACGGCACTAGTGAAATTGCAATTGTTGCGAGCATGCAGCAAGGTGACATGCCGTGCTCAGACTTGAAGTTGGCATTGGTTCCGAGTCGCTTGGTTGACGGCAAATGTGAAGTTTCTGGCTCGTCTCAAACTTATAATCAAGACTAGTTTTCATAAATATAGTAAAATAGAGAGGTGAATAAATTTCGCCTCTCTTCTTCATATCAGCCCACGGGTGATCAGCCGCGAGCAATTGCTCAATTAGTCGATGGTTTGGAAAAAGGTCAGCGCGAGCAAACTTTGCTGGGCGTAACTGGTTCAGGCAAGACGTTTACGATGGCGAATATTATTGCCAAGCGCAATGTGCCGACGCTGGTTTTGGCTCACAATAAGACTTTGGCGGCACAACTTTTTTCTGAGTTTAAGGAATTTTTTCCGGACAATGAAGTCCATTATTTTGTTAGCTATTTTGACTACTACCAGCCAGAAGCGTACATCGCTTCAAGCGACACTTATATAGAGAAAGATTCGAAAATCAACGACGAGATTGATCGGCTTAGGCACGCGGCAACTTCCGCGCTGCTTACGCGCCGCGATGTAATTATTGTGGCGAGTGTGAGCTGTATTTACGGCATTGGTTCGCCAGAAACTTACGCCGATATGGCTATTAAATTAACCGTTGGCGAGCGCCGAGTTCAGGACAAGTTTATCCGCTTATTGACCGACATTCAGTATAAGCGCAACGACATCGATTTTGCGCGAGGAACTTTTCGGGTGCGCGGCGATGTTGTGGATATTTTTCCGGCGGGTCAAGATATTGCGGTTCGCGTGGAATTCTTTGGTGATGAAATTGAGCGGCTGACGAAGATCGACCCTTTGACTGGCGAGATTTTGGATCGTCCAGATCAATTGACAATTTTCCCATCCAGCCACTATTCGACGCCGCGTGAGCGAATTGAAAAAGCGATTGTTGGAATTGAGAATGAGTTTAATCAACGGCTGAAATGGTTTGAGGACAATGACAAGTTTTTAGAAGCGCAAAGGCTAAGTCAGCGTACCAAATATGACTTGGAGATGTTGAAGGAAACTGGTTTTGTGAAGGGAATCGAGAACTATTCGCGCTATTTGACCGACCGAGAGCCGGGTGAACAGCCTGCGACTTTGATTGATTATTTTCCGGACGATTGGCTACTTTTGGTTGACGAATCGCATATGACATTGCCGCAAGTTCGAGGAATGTATAACGGTGATCGAGCTCGTAAGGAAGTTTTGGTTGAGCATGGTTTTCGTCTTCCGAGCGCGCTGGACAATCGCCCACTTCGATTTGATGAGTTCAATCAGCATATTCATCAGGCAATTTATGTTTCTGCTACGCCAGGAGATTATGAACTTTCTCACTCGCCAAAGCCAGCTGAGCAGCTTATTCGACCGACTGGGTTGCTTGATCCGCCGATTGAAGTTCGACCGACCGACGGACAGGTTGATGATTTGATGGAGGAAATTCGCCAGACGATTGCAAAAGGTCATCGCGTGTTGGTGACGACATTAACCAAGCGAATGGCGGAGGACTTGAGCGCTTATTTGACGGAAAACGGCGTGAAGACAGCGTATTTGCATAGCGAAATTGATACGCTGGAACGTGGTGATATTCTGAAAGATTTGCGACTTGGAACGTATGATGTGCTGGTTGGAATTAATCTATTGCGTGAAGGTCTGGACCTTCCGGAGGTCAGTTTGGTAGCAATTATGGACGCTGATAAAGAAGGTTTTTTGCGTAGTGAGCAGGCACTGATTCAGACGATTGGGCGGGCGGCGCGGCACGTTGATGGGCGAGTTATTATGTATGGAGACAATGTTACGGATAGTATGCGTCGAGCAATTGACGAAACGAATCGACGTCGAGCGATCCAGCAGAAATATAACGAAGAGCATAATATTACGCCGCAAACTATTCAGAAGAAAATTGACGACGGTTTGCGTTCGATTATTCCGCAAAAAGAATCTGATAAAAAGCCAAAGCTCAACTTGAAGAAAATTCCAAAAGATGAATATCCGGCTTTGATTAAAGATTTGACAGCGCAAATGGAGTTGCATAGTGCCAATTTGGAATTTGAAAAAGCGGCAGAACTGCGTGATTTAATTGCAGAAATCCGTCATACAATGTAGAATAAAAAATATTATTAGATTAGGAGGAATTATGGCAACAAAAGAACAACCACAGCCAGCAAACATCGCGCAACCAGAAATGCCGATGCAACCAAATGCCTACCAGGCATATCCACAATACGCATATGAAGATCCGAACAAGGGCAAAGCAAAGATGCTAACTTTGGAATACGCTTTAGCAATGGGTTCAGCAGTTATTTCAATATTATTGCTGATTGACATCATAACTAAGGTGTTTGGTTTGTGGACAAATTCAACTTCAATATTATTAAGAAGTGTTGGCGGATTTTTCGCCCCATCAATGGTGACTCAAGGAACGGGAATTGTTGCGGCGTCAGTATTTGCCGTGCTTTTGGCCGTATTGTCGCTAGTTTTATTCTCACGCGTATCAAAGGCTGTCCCAGAGCGTGAAGGCTACACAAAGCGAACAGCTTACAAGTTGGTAACTTATGGTGGTTTGGCTGTTTTGATTATCCCAGCTGTCGACTTAGCTGCTCGATTGGTGAGCATTTTGATCAACTCGTTGCTATTTATCGGCGTTAGTGGCGGTGGTGAATTCTACAAGAGTCTGTACTTGGGTGAGTTCTTGCCGTACGCGTTAGCGCTTGCAATTGTTGCTACTGGTGCTTACTTTATTTGCCAAATTGTCAAAGGACGTAACATGTCAAAGGCTTTGTCTTTGATGCTGATTGTGGCTTCTTCTGTCGTATTGTTGACTGGCGCTATTACAATTGCCGTTAAGGCACACAACACGGGTAGTGCAGTAAAGCCTTCTCAATTAGACTACACTAGCCGATATAAAGATTACTCAATGTAATAAAACCTAGAGAAGAATAAAGTCGCTCACTTTGATGAGCGACTTTTTTTAGTGGTATAATATTGATATGATAACTATTTCTACCAGCGACATTCAGCACTTGGCGAGTTTGAGTAGTCTGGCATTGACTGATGACGAAACTGACGGACTGCGCCAAGATTTGGAAAATATAATTGGTTATATTGAGCAGTTAGGCGAGCTTGACGTGTCGGGCATTGAGCCGACTTATCAAGTTACGGGACTGAGCAATGTCTGGCGCGAAGATGAAGTTCAAGCGGGGATTCCTGTTGAGAAGTTGCTCGATTTGGCGCCAGAAAAACAGAATAATCAAGTGAAAGTTCCGCAGGTATTGTAATGAGTAAGATTAGTGATTTTATCGGCAAGAGCGCGGTCGAGAACGTAAAAGAAGCATTGCGACGAGCGCGTGAAATTGAGGAGTATAATGCACTGCTTAGCTTGACGGAAGAGCGTGCGCTGGAGCGTGCAGCCAAGGTTGATGCTGGCGAGATTTCTGGGCGATTGGCGGGCGTGCCATTTGTTGTGAAGGACAATTTTTTGGCGTTTGGTGCGCCAACGACTGCCGCTTCAAAAATGTTAGAAAACTTTAATACACCATTACAGGCGACGGCTGTTGAGAAATTGGAAGCGGAAGGCGCGATTTGCATTGGCAAGGCAAATTTGGATGCTTTTGCGCACGGCGGTTCGACGGAAAACTCGGCATTCGGCCCAACTAAGAATGCTGCGGATGAAACGCGAGTTGCTGGTGGATCATCTGGCGGATCAGCGGTAGTTACGGCGCTTGACGTGGTTCCATTTGCGCTTGGCACGGATACTGGTGGTTCGATTCGTCAGCCAGCCAGCTTTAACGGAGTAGTTGGAATTAAGCCGACTTATGGGGCGGTTAGTCGTTATGGCGTAGTGGCGATGGCATCAAGCACGGACACGATCGGTTGTTTCGCTACGAGCGCAAAAGATGCTGACTTGGTGATGGAAATTATGGCTGGTCGCGATGATAAAGATATGACGACTTTGCCTGATTTCTGGAATAATCAGCCAGAATTTGCAAAGAAAAAGATAGGTCTAGTCAAACAGTGTATGACTGATGACGTGGACGCGGAAGTCCGCCAAAAAACGCTTGATTATGCGGAGAAATTGAAGCAGCTTGGCTACGAAATTGAAGAAGTGGATTTGAGTATGATGCAACATTCTCTGGCGATGTACTACATAATTGTGCCGGCGGAATTGTCCTCAAATTTGGCGCGATATGACGGCGTGCGATACGGACATCGAGCGGCGGAAGTAAAAACTTTAGCGGAACTTTACGGTCGCAGTCGAAATGAAGGATTTATGACCGAGAATAAGCGACGAATCATGATAGGAAGTTTTGTATTGTCAAGTGGATTCTTTGATGCTTACTACATGCAGGCCCAAAAAGCCAGGACGTTGTTGATTGACGAGTTCAAAAAGCTGTTTACCGAATATGACGCGCTATTGATGCCGGTCGCGCCGACTCCTGCGTTTAAGATTGGGGAGAATGCTAGCGATCCGATAAAAATGTATTTGGCGGATATTATGACCGTGCCGGCAAGTTTGGCTGGACTTCCTGCAGTTGCTGCGCCGGCTGGAAATAGTGATGAAGGTTTGCCAATTGGCGTGCAGCTTATTGGCGATTACAAGTCGGACAAGAACCTGCTGAAGCTAGTTTCGGAAGTGGAGAAGATTTGATGGACGGATTGATGGTTGCGATAGTTGTTGCGGCGTTGACTATCGGCGCCTTGCTGATGATTTTCATTCAATTGACTTCTCGTGGTCGCGGTCAAATTGACAAAGAAATGTACCAGAGGGTTTGGCGGCAAATTTTGCGCAATGTCGAAACCAGAAAATCGGAAAGTATGCAGATGGCGATAATGAAGGCGGACAAATTGCTAGACAAAGCTATGCGCGACTGTGGCGTGGCTGGCGAAACGATGGGCGAACGCATGAAATCTCGCAAGGGATATTGGAGCGATGAAAATGGGCTTTGGGCGGCGCATAAATTGCGTAATCAAATTGCCCACGAAACCAACGTAACGGTAACGGCGCAGAGTTTTCGTCGAGCTATGGCGAGTTTTGAACAGGCATTAAAAGATTTGGGAGCATTATAATGAGTGTATATGACGATTATGAAATGACAATTGGTATTGAATGCCACGTTCAGTTAGCGACAAAAACCAAGCTATTTAGCCCGGCCGATAATGACGCTCGCGACGCTGAGCCGAATAGTAAGACGCATCAGATTGACTTTGGTTTGCCGGGGATGTTGCCAGTTTTGAATAAGCACGCTGTTGAGTTGGCGGTTCGCGCTGGAAAAGCTTTGAATTCGCCGATTGCGCACGTTAGCCGATTTGATCGAAAGCATTATTTTTATCCAGATTTGCCAAAGGGCTATCAGACTTCACAGATGTATAATCCGATTATTTTGGCTGGATATGTTGATGCGCCACTGGAAGATGGTTCTTTGAAACGTGTGCGAATTGACCACGCTCACATGGAGGAAGATGCTGGTAAATTGACACATCACGACGGCTATTCGTTGGTTGATCTTAATCGCGCTGGCACGCCGCTGATTGAGATTGTTTCTGAGCCAGATATACATTCGGCTGAGGAGGCTAAAGCTTACGTTTCGGAACTTCATAAATTGATGGTTTATGCGGGTGTGACTTATGGTAATTTGTATCACGGAAATATGAGATTTGACGTTAATATTTCAGTAGCAAAAAAGGGCGCGACGGAGCTTGGAAAGCGCGCTGAAATTAAGAATCTCAATTCTTTCCGCAGTGTCGAGCGAGCCGCTGAGTATGAGTTCAAGCGCCAAGTCGATATCTTGGAACGTGGCGAAGAAGTTGTTCAGGAGACCAGAGGCTGGAATGATGACAAGCAGATAACTATTTCTCAGAGGTCAAAGGAGGACGCTCAGGATTATCGTTATATGCCAGACCCAGATATTCCGCCAGTTGTGTTGACTGACGAGGTGATTGCTGAAATTCAGTCCAAGGTGCCGATGCTTCCGGGTGAATATAGGGAAAAATGGAGCGCGCTAAACTTGGATAAATCTGTTATCAATTCGCTTTTGTCTAATCAGGATTATGCCCAGATTACATTGGAAGTTCAGGAAAAGTCTGGCGAGGCTTCTGCCAAGCGAGTCGCACATTGGTTTGCGAGCGCATTGACGGCTTCTGACGAAGATGACGCGCAAACAGACGGTGAATCTATACGTGTGGCGGTTGAAGATTTGATAGAATTGGCTGAAATGACAGAAAAGTCTGAAGTTTCCAGCACGAATGCGAAGGAGTTGTTTAACGAACTGTTGGCTGGTGCAACAGACCCGCGCAAGCTTGCTGAGGAGAAGAACTTATTGCAGGTTTCTGATGAATCGGCGATTGCTGCAATCGTTGACGAAGTTCTGAGTGATCCAGCTTCGGCGGCGTCAATTGCCGACATCAAGGCTGGAAAAGATAAGGCTATTGGATATTTGGTTGGGCAAGTTATGAAGAAGTCTAGGGGTCAAGCCAACCCAAGTCTTGCTCAGAAACTGATTCGCGAAAGACTTTAGAATTGCTGAAATAATAGGGAATAGGAGCTGAAATATGAGAAAACCAACTAAAGCTATCATCGCCGCTGCCGGTTTTGGTACACGATTTTTGCCACAAACTAAAGCCATGCCAAAGGAGATGCTGCCGCTGATTGATAAGCCGATTATTCAATACGTCGTCGAGGAATTAGTTGAGGCTGGCATTAAAGATATCATTATTATCGGTAGCGCGAATAAGCGAGCAATCGAGGACCATTTTGATGAGCCGAATGAAGAACTTTTGGCTAATTTGCGCGCTGGCGGTCCTAAAAAACAGCCGTTCATTGACGCGGTGCAGAATTTAGCTGATATGGCGAACTTTATTTATATCCGCCAGAAGGGCCCGTACGGCAACGCAACGCCTTTGGCTTGTGCTTCGCATTTGATTCATCATGACGAGCCTGTGATTTACACGTTTGCGGATGACTTTATTGCGGCTAGCCCAAGTCGTTTCAAGCAGATGATCGAGGCATCAGAAAGCTTAGATGGAGCGGTTCTGTCATGTAAGAAAATCACCGATGATGCGGAATTTGATCGTTATGGAGTCATTAATGGTCAAGGGGTGAAAGACGGCGTTATAAAAATGACGAATATCGTTGAAAAGCCGGGCAAGGAGAACGCGCCTTCTGATTTGGCGAGCGTTAGTAGTTATTTACTTCCGGGTGAGATTTTTAGCTATCTAGACAAAGCCAAGGAAGATTTTGACGGCAACGGCGAGTTCACGATTCAGCCAATTATGCAGCAAATGATTGACGATGGATTTGATTTTTATGGCGTAGAGATTACGAACGGTACTTATTATGATACTGGCGACAAATTGGAATATTTGAAGACGGTGATTGACTTCGGTCTTCGCGATCCTAACTTTGGTGATAAATTGCGTGCCCATCTGACGGATCGTCTAAAATAATGTATAATCAATAACATGAATGGATTGCTTATTATATTAGTGATTTTAATGGTGATTTTTATCATCATGATGATTGCTATGACAATTTCTATCATTAAATTAACGCGTCAAATTCGCCAAACTCAGCAGAACGTGGAGGCTATAAGCCAGAGAATTGCTAGTCTGAATGGAATTGTAAGTACGGTTTCAATTGGCGTAGAACTAGCCAAAGGCTTCGCTTCAAAGAGCGGATTTTTCTCAAAATTTTTCTCAAAGAAGAAGGTAAAAAAGAATGAAAAAGTCAGTCAAAGAACAGCCGAGTAGGCTAGTGAAAAAAGTCGTTCGCGATAATGAAAATGATGCGCGTCGGGCGATTTTGGAAGATTTATTCTTTGATTTTCATAAATCCCGGCGCCAAGTTTATTTGATGAACTTTGTTCGAGGAATTTTCTTTGGATTGGGGAGTGCTTTGGGCGCAACACTGTTGATCGCACTGTTGATTTGGATTTTGGGGCAATTCGCCGACATTTTCCCGCCGTTGGCTGATTTTATTAATCACTTAATTGAGACAATGCAACGTCGTCAATAGCGTGCTATAATTGTTATTAATGACTGAGGGGACAAGCGAACAATCATCGTCGGCGGCTTTGAAACCGTCGGATTTCGTGCATCTTCATAATCACACTTTTCATTCGGTGCTGGACGGATTGACTAAGATTAATGACTTGGTCGATAAGGTTAAGGAACTCGGAATGGAGGCTGCGGCCGTAACTGATCACGGCACGATGAGTGGTATTTTGGACTATTACAAGACCGCCAAAAAAGCGGGAATTAAGCCGATTATCGGAATTGAAACTTATGTGGCAACTCGTTCACGATTTGATCGCGATCCAGGCAAAGATAAGCAGCGTTTTCACTTGACTGTGCTGGCGATGAATAACACGGGTTTTCACAACCTGATGAAGTTGTCGACGCGTGCCAATCTGGAGGGAATGTATTATAAGCCACGAATTGATCATGAACTTTTGGAGGAGTTGAATGAAGGCCTTATCGTTCTGAGTGGTTGCGCGAGCGGTGAAATTGGCGTGGCACTGAAAGAAGATGATTATGATCGCGCTCGTGATATTGCCAAATGGTATAAGTCGATTTTGGGGGATCGTTATTATTTGGAGCTACAGGACCATGGTCACCCGAAGTCGAACACGCACTGGGATGTGCAGGCGAAGATCAACGAGGGTTTGATTAAGCTTTCAAAAGAGCTTGATATTGAAATGGTGGTGACTTGTGATGGTCACTATTTGACGCACGAATATCAAGACGCGCACGAGATTCTGCTTTGTGTTGGGACGGGATCGTATCTCAGTGATGAAAAGCGAATGAGCTTGAAGGATTTTGAGCTTCACTTGACGGATCCGCGCGATATTATTGATCACTGGGGCGAGGAATTTCCTGAAGTTATTCGCAACACGAAAAAAATAGCTGATCGCTGTGACGTTGAGATTGAGCTTGGGCGAATTCTTATTCCAAAATATCCATTGCCAGACGGCGAGAATGAACATTCATACCTGCTTAAATTGACATATCAAGGTTTATTGCAGCGTTACAATGGAGCTTCGAAGGAGGAGGCTGAAAAGTTGGATCCTGACGAAATTATCCCTCAGTTATCCGAGGAGGTTCGTGAGCGCGCTAAGATGGAGCTTGGTGTGATGGGTAATATGGGCTATGAGGGATACTTCTTGATTGTCCAGGACTTTATCAACTGGGGAAAATCGCAGGGAATTGTTTTTGGGCCTGGGCGCGGTAGTGCGGCTGGCTCGATTATTGCGTATGCACTGAATATTACAGATCTTGACCCTCTAAAATATGGTTTGCTGTTTGAGCGATTTCTTAATCCTGATCGTATTTCTATGCCCGACATTGACGTCGATATTCAGGATACACGTCGCGACGAGGTGATTGAATATTGTGCAAAAAAATATGGCGAAGATCATGTCAGTAATATCGCAACGTTTGGTAAGATGTTTGGTCGTATGGCGGTGCGTGACGTGGCTAGGGTTTTGGAGGTTCCGTACGCCGAGAGCGACCGCTTGGCGAAGTTGGTTCCGCCGCCAAACCAAGGGCGACATATTCCGTTATCTGTGAGTATTAAAGAAGATGCAGATCTTCGGAATGAGTATGAGAATAATCCGACCGCGAAGGAAGTTTTGGATTATGCAATTCAGTTGGAGGGGACGATTCGTAGCCACGGCGTTCATGCTTGTGGTGTGGTGATCGCGCCAGATACGCTGGTCAATTATATTCCGCTTGAAATGGCGCAAAAGGGTGTGGTGGCAACTCAGTTCCCGATGGGCGAGGTTGAAGAGTTGGGCCTATTGAAGATGGACTTTTTGGGACTTTCGAACCTTACGATTATTAATAACGCCATGAGGATTATCCGAAAAGCTTACAAGAAAGAAATTAACCTTTCGGAGTTGCCGCTTGATGATAAAAAGACCTATGAGCTGTTTCAGCGTGGCGACACGACTGGCGTATTCCAGTTGGAATCGGCGGGAATGAAGCGATATTTGCGCGGACTAAAGCCGACTACGTTTGAAGATATTATTGCTATGGTGGCTCTTTATCGTCCGGGTCCGATGCAGTTTATTGACAGTTTTATTAGACGTAAACACGGCGAAGAAGAGATAACTTACTTGCATCCCGGAATGAAAAACTCGCTGAAAAATACCTACGGAATTTTGGTCTATCAGGAGCAGTTTATGCAGATTTCTAAGGAATGGTGCGGATTTACTGGTGGTCAGGCTGACACATTGCGTAAGGCCGTTGGTAAGAAAAAAATTGACTTGATGAAAAAGGTCAAGCCTGAATTCGTCGAAGGTGCGGTTAAAGTTGGTGGTGCAACTAAGGAAATTGCGGAAACGTTCTGGACTCAGCTGGAAGAATTCGCTAACTATTGTTTCAATAAGTCGCATGCCGCTTGTTATGGTTTGATTGCCTATTGGACGGCTTATTTGAAGGCACATTATCCTGACGCGTTTATGGCGGCGCTTATGACCAGCGACCATGATGACACTGATCGTCTGGCAATTGAAATCACTGAGTGTAAGCACATGGGAATTAGTGTGCTGAGTCCTGATATAAATGAATCATTCGTTGAATTTGCTGTGGTGCCGAATGAGAATAAAATTCGTTTCGGAATGTCGGCGGTGAAGGGTGTTGGTGTTGGTGCGGTCGAGGAAGTTCTGCGGGCGCGTGAAGATGGTCCGTTTACGTCGGTTGAGGATTTTGCTAGGCGCGTTTCAACCAGCAAGTTCAACAGAAAAGCCTGGGAGTCGCTTATTAAGTCTGGTGCGTTTGATGATATGGGCGATCGATCTGATTTGCTATTCAATCTGGATTCTATTACGTCATTTGCGTCCAAGCTCCAAAAAGAAGCCGCCAGTGGGCAGACAAACTTATTCGGAATGTTGGGTGGCGATGACGCAGCGAGCGTACAATCGACTCTTCATCTCCAGAAGGCTCCTGTGAAACACGACGATAAAGAGCGCTTAATGTGGGAGCGGGAACTGCTGGGGCTGTATATTTCGGCGCATCCGCTTGATAGATATGAAACATATTTGAGCGAGCAAACTCAACCATTGACGCAATTAGTTCCTGAGTACGATAGTCGAATGATGACGGTCGGAGGAATTATTAGCACCGTTCGTACAATTGTCACAAAAAGCGGTTCGAAGATGGCGTTCGTAGGAATTGAGGATAAATTCGGCGAGGGCGAAATAATTGTCTTTCCGAATCTGTATGAAAAAGTTGGCGCTAAGCTGGTTCAGGACGCAGTAATTCGAGTTTCTGGTAAGAATTCAGCTCGAGATCGTGACGGAAATCTGGGTAATGAAAGTAAACTAATTGCCGATGACATTATTGTGATTACGGATAACGATATCAATGGCTATGAGTCGACTGGCCGTAAAATGGATGCGCCAAAAATTAGCTCTGCCGTTAAAAAAGAGCGCCGTGAAGCTTATCGTAATCAGAAAAATGGAATTTCTCCGAAGTCTGCCGTAAAGAATGATGCCGCCAAACCACAGCCAAAAACTCATTCGGCGCCTGTTAATGTTGCGCCAGAAATTCCCGCTTCAAAGTTATTTGTGTATATTAAAGACCCGAATGATCATTCGCGTTTGGTGAAAATGAAGTCTGTTTGCGGCGAGAATGCTGGCACGACTGATGTGGTTTTGGTGCTGGGCGAGAAAGAAAAATCAGCCATGCGCCTGCCGTTTAAGGTGGATGCCAATGACAATTTATTAAGCCAATTAAAAAACACTCTGGGTGAAGAGTGTGTAGTTCTAAAGTGATAGTTAGCCCGCTGACAGAGCCTCAGCCGGAGCTGGTTGCTCTGGCGGGCTAACTAATCATCTGTCAGCGGGACTTGCCCCGCAGTAACTTACTGCGTCCGTTTACACGCGCTAACGCGCATGCAATGAACAGTGTGGTAGCAGCTGTAAAAACTGCGGCTGACACTTCCCAAGGCAATACTGGAAGGAAAATCACTGCGTAAGCTGTGATTTCTACCACCAATATTATTGCCGCCATCGCAGCCAGGATCGATGATACGACTCCCGACATCTTGTCGTGGGAGTACAGTGACCATGTGGCCAGGTATATGATCGCTGCGGTCGTGATAACCATGGCGAGATCCATCATTTGTACTACCTTCCATGCAGGGACTACCTTCTCTGGGGGATTCCAGAGAAAGCTCATATAAATATAACACATATGTTTAATAAAGTCAATAAGCAGACTTGAGGGATTTATTCATTCGTTGTTGAGATTATTTCATTCTCGGAAAAATCAGTCCGAACAGCGCAATTCCTGTTGCGACCGATACGTTGAATGATTCTTTTTGGCCAAACATCGGGATTTCTACAGTGAAATCGCAGTTATCCAAAAGTTCTGGCGTGATTCCGTGGACTTCTTCTCCAAGTAACAGCGCAAATTTTTCAGGCGGCTGAAATTCTGATAGCATCACGCTGTCTTTTGATTGTTCTAGCGCAACAATTGGCAAGTTTTCTGTTTGTTTATTTTTCTCAATCCAGTCATTGATATCTTCGTAAAACTCAAATGGCACCAAACTTTCCGCACCCAAAGCAGTTTTATGAATTTGGCTAGTAATTTTTTCGCGAATATGCGGCAGGCGAGGATCTTTAGATCGAATTTCTCCATCAATAAGCGCACAAACAGGTGCCTTGCTGCATAAACTCAATTCTGGATACGGCGTGTAACCACTAAGAATAATCTTTTTTATACCAAATCCTTCGGCTGTGCGAAAAATTGCCCCAACATTATGCGTCGAGCGAATATTATGAACTAACAGAGTAATTTCTGGATTCATATTACTATTATATCACTCGTCAAACCGTAAGCTTTTTGGTATAATTTTCATATGGACGAAGATAAAATTCAGGCGCGACGCCGTGAGCAAGATGAGGAAGCTACTCGTCGTCGAGCGTCAATTTTAGGACTTCAATATCTTGATGGGCGGGAATTTGAAGAGACTTTACCTTTGCTTAAGGGTGTTTTAACGATAGAAGAGATGTATAAGGGTCGGCTGGTTCCGCTGGCTTTTAATGAGGAAGACCAGTCTTATAGATTTGGTGTTACGTCGCAAACTTCTGAATCGTTGATGAAGCAAATGCAAAGCCAGTACACTGAGAATGGCAAGCGAATCTTCTTCTTCTTAATTTCTGGTTCGGCGTTTCGGTCAATTATGCTTAGGTTTGATCCGCCAAAAAAAGTGATTTATGATAACATCGAAATTGCTAAGGAGGGTGATAGCGATACTCTGGCGCAGGTTACGCAGACTTTAGCTTCCGTAGGCACGAATGACGTGTTTAATTATTTGATTGACCAAGCGGATTTGTTGGGCGCGTCAGACATTCACATTGAAAATCAGCGTGAATCGATTCGAATTCGTATGCGTGTTGACGGAGCTTTGCATACGGTGGCGGAGCTTAGCAGAGACAGATATCGAGTTATTATGGCGACTTTGGCGTCGCGTGCGAATATTTCTACTGCTTCAAGAGAGCCTCAATCTGGGCATATGCAGCAGGAAATTCATAGAGATGGCGCATCGCACGTGCTGAATTTGCGTGTGGAAGCCGTGATGACGGTGTATGGCTTGGATCTGGTACTTCGATTGTTTAACTTTGATGAGTCAATGTTGAACTTGGATCTCTTGAGCATTTCAAAGAAAGAGCGCGAGCAAATCGATGAAGTTATTTCTCATCCGCGCGGGATGTTGTTGATGGTTGGTCCTACTGGTTCAGGAAAATCCACGACGTTATATAGTATTTTGAACGCTCTTAATACTCAGGATCGAAAGATTATTACATTGGAAGATCCTGTAGAAAATACGATTCCTGGGATTGCTCAGATTCCAATTGATACGACAAATGGACAGAGGTTTGCAGATGGGCTACGTAGTGTTTTGCGTCTTGATCCAGATGTAGTGATGGTTGGTGAGATTCGCGACAATGAAACTGCGAAGACTGCGATTCAGGCGTCAATTACGGGACATCTAGTGTTGTCCAGTTTCCACGCCAATTCGACTGCGGCGGCGTTTAGTCGTATGATCGATATGATTGGGCAAAACCCGATTTTTAGCTCGGCGGTTCGGCTGGTTATTGCACAGCGACTAGTGAGAAGATTGTGGGATGATAGCAAGGAAGAATATGAGCCAGATGAGGCGACCCGTAAGTGGGTGAAGGAGGTCTTGAAGGATTTGCCAGAGAATGTTGATTGCCCAGATTTGGATACGTTTAAGCTTTGGCGTGCAGTGCCGACAGATGACGTGCCGTTCGGCTATAAGGGGCGAATTCCGGTAATGGAGCAGTTGGTTGTAAGCGAGAATATTCAGAAGTTCCTGCGCGGCGATGTTGAGGATGTTCATACGGAAGCGATTGAAAAGGTCGCAAAAGAAGACGGCATGGTGACGTTACTTCAGGCTGGCGTACTGGCGGCTCTTCGTGGCGAAACGACGTTAGAGGAAGTTAACAGAGTAATATAATTGACTTTATGGCCATAAACTGATAAAATATTAGTTTATGAGCGAAAGACAACGGGATGGTTATGTTGTTAAAGGTGAACTATCTCATACAGAAGATCTTAATAAAAACTACATAAGTCAAATTATAGATTATGTAGAGTTTATTATTAAGCATGTACCGTTTCTTGTTGAAGGTGAGGAGTTGCGCGGTGAATGTCAAGAAGCTTACGAGAAGGTTCTTGAGTTATTTCAACAAATTGAGGAGGAGTATAACAATCTTCCAGACTGTATAGAGATAGATTTTGATATAGAGGAAGTCAAAGAATCGTTAAGAAGTATATTTAATGGAACATACGAGAAATTTATAAGGGAAAATCTTAGTGTAGTTTTTCCCGAAAATCTGGCGGAAGTGAATATTCCAGAATTTTGCCAAGCTGAAGAGTATGCGATTCCCGATGTAAGACGATGGCAGCATGCTAATAAAATAATTAGTCCTGAACTTGCAGATAGTGAATATATGGACTTTATCGCAGAGGCAAGGGAGGCTGTGACTAAGAGCCTTACTAAGGATGGGGCTTTTGGTTTACCTGATGATTTTACAATTACTAGACCTGAATACATTCCAGGTAATGATGGCAAGATGAAGTTGAGTAGTTTCTTGGAAGACTTTAAACGTCGGAAACTTAAGGAGGTTGAAGATGAGGAATGTAATGGTATTAATCCTGAGGGTGATTTAAAATTTGCCAACAGTGTTCTTGAGTTTATAAAATCCATAAAATTGCCAAGCGAAGAGGAACTAGCCAAGCAGTATAAAGAAGCGGCAATTAAGGAAAACAGTCCAGTGGTTCGTAGCCTTGCTGAATCTATGGCTAAAGAGCATCTGAGTGGGGTTTTAGACAACGCCCTGAGGGTGCTTTCGGAGAAATTGAATAGCTATGAAGTGGCGCCTGCAATTGTGGGTGAATCTTTGAGGAAAGCCACCAAGAAGAAAAGGTCAAACAAACCGAAGTCGAGAGCTGAAGAAGACTCTCGGCCAGTAGAGATTGGATTGAAGGCGGGAGATGCTGTGATACTTGATAGCGAGACGTTTCCGTGGCTTAAAGAAGATTCTATTGTAGATGTACTGCATGTTGAGCGTGGTGGTGGCGGTACTGTAGCCGCAGTAATTGACGCGCGCACTGAAGAGGCTAAAAAGGTTGAACATAAAATGACTGGATATGAAAATGACAGGAAGAAACGAAGTATTCTGCCCGTTATTAAGGATAAATTAATTATGGCTGCTAAATATGTAGCAACTTCAGAAGATAAGTCTGTCGGTTTGCCAGTTGGCTTAAATAACAGATTAAAAGAGCTTTATCCGTTTATAATTTACGCCTGGAAAGACCAAACGCATAACGCCAAGAGGGTTTATGTGTCAAAAATCAGCGTTGAAGATATGCCCGATGAAAGTGATACTAAAAAATCTCTTCAGGAAGCTGGAGTGACTGAAGTAGTTTTATTCTTAGGAGCTTGCGACAAACAAAATCAGGAATCGTTAGTATCTCTGTTTATAAATGGAAACTCTCGTGATGCGGCTAAGTACGGTGCTGGTGCTTAGGCTTATCTAATGACATTCGCAATAGCTTCAACAACACCCTCATCAAATGCGGTTGGGACGACTTTATCGACGGTTGGATTTTCGACCAAGTTAGCTAGTGCTTCGGCAGCCGCTAATTTGTGCTGATCGGTGATTTTCTTAACTCCGTGATCTAATGCGCCGCGGAAAATTCCAGGGAAGGCCAGAGAGTTGTTGACCTGGTTTGGAAAGTCGCTGCGACCCGTGCTAATGATTGCGACGCCGGCTTCTTTGGCGACGTCTGGCATAATTTCTGGAACAGGATTTGCTAGTGCAAATACGATTGGATCTTTCGCCATTTTTTGGACTAATTCTGGAGTGAGAAGTCCTGCGCGCGATACGCCGATGAATACGTCTGCGTCGGTGATGGCGTCTTCAATTGAGCCAGATTGCGATGCATCAACATATTCCAATAGTGCGGTTTTTTCAGCGTTCAAGTCTGTGCGTGATTTTCCGACAATTCCTCGACTATCCACCGCTACGATGTTTTTTGCTCCGTAAAGATTTAACAATTTGATGATTGCCGTACCAGCTGCGCCTGCGCCAATGACCACGAATTTGCAATCTGCCAGGTTTCGTCCTGTCAATTTAGCGGCGTTAATTAAGCCCGCTAATACAACGACAGCCGTGCCGTGTTGATCGTCATGGAAGACTGGAATATCTAATTCCGCCTTCAATCGCTCTTCAATCTCAAAGCATTTTGGTGCGGCAATATCCTCAAGGTTGATGGCGCCGAAACTTGGCGCAATGGCTTTAACGGTGGCAATAATTTCTTCTGGTTCGTGAACGTCTAACACAATTGGCATGGCGTCGACATCGGCAAAATGCTTAAATAGCAAAGCTTTTCCTTCCATGACTGGCATGGCGGCTTTTGGTCCCAAATTACCTAAGCCTAAAATTGCTGAGCCGTCTGAGATTACGGCGACTAGATTGTTTGTCCAAGTGTATTTTGGCAAATCTGCTGGATTTTCGGAAATTGCTTGGCTAACTGCGCCGACGCCAGGGCTGTAATAAGCGCTAAGTTTGTCGCGATTAAGCTCTTCTTTATCTCTGAGGCTAGTCGTAATTTTACCTTTGTATTTTTCGTGTAGTTCGAGTGCTAATTTATTGTAATCCATAGCTATATTATACCCCAATTTTATTTAATTGATATTTCTTCAGATTTGTGTTATTATCTTATGTAATTGTACGAGAGTTAAATATTCGAGCCTTGTTTGATGTGGAGCCGCAGAGGTACAACTGCGTGGCCAGTCGGAGCGAGTTCGGAAGATAGGAAAAATTATGAGTTTTGAGTTAATCAACAAAATCAACCAAGCACAAAAAAAGCAAGCAGTTGTCGATGCTCGCAGCGGTGACACAGTTCGCGTTTACCAGAAAATTAAGGAAGGCAACAAAGAGCGTATTCAGATGTTCGAGGGTGTTGTCATCCGCACCGATAATAAAAAATCACACACATCACGCATTACTGTTCGAAAAATTGCTTCAGGCGTTGGCGTTGAAAAGTCATTTTTGATGCACAGTCCACTGATTGAGAAGATTGAGATTGCTCGTCGTGCTAAGGTTCGCCGCAAGTTCTTAAGCTTCCTTCGCCAGCGTAGCGGTAAGTCAGCTCGCTTGACGGCTAAGAATTTCGATCGTGCTGCTGTTAATGATATTCATGACGCTAAGGCAGAAGCGGAAGCTGAACGCTTGAAGGAAGAAGCTGCTCAGGCTGCTGCTGCAAAACAAGCTGAAAAAGATGCCGCTCAGGCAGAGCTTGACGCTAAGGCTGCTGAAGTTGCAGCTCGCCATAAAGACGCGTAATTGTCAATTGGTTAATCATAAAACCGTCTCTTAATCTGGGGCGGTTTTCTCATGTTATAATCTCAATATGGCAATATTTCATTATATATCCGTCCTTGTTCCGACGACTTTGGTTGTGGCGGCTCCTTATGTTTTGAAGAAAAACGGCTTTGATAATGAGAAAAAATATCGCTGGCTACTTTACGTAGCGTGTTTGTTGTTTTTCATATCTTGGTATTTGCCATCGCCGTTAATTGACGGACAGGACACTAGTTTTACGACTCACTTTGTGGGTGGCGGTCTATTTACGGGGCTGTTCTGGGTGTATTTGGTTTCGTCGATGAAATGGCGGGCGCACTGGTTGGTGATGGCGTTTTCAGTATTTGCTTTAGTTTCAGCGTTGGGCTGCATTAACGAACTGGCGGAATTATTTATGGTCAAAGTGGGCTTGGCGAGCATAAAATTGGACGACACGAATTGGGATATTTTGGCGAATACATTAGGCGCGACAACAATTTGGATTGGCTGGATTATTGCGGATTTTATGACGAAAAAGGGAAGATTGTCTGGTGATTCTGGGAATTGATGAAGTCGGGCGCGGCGCGTGGGCTGGACCGTTGGTGATTGGCGCGGTGGTTTTGGGCGGCGCTGAAATTGAAGGGCTTGATGATAGTAAAAAATTGACCAAAAAACGACGTGAATTGCTCGATGAGGAAATTCGCGAGCAAGCGTCGGCTTGGGCATTGGGCTGGGTTTCTGCTGAGGAACTGGATGAAATAGGGATGAGCGAGGCGCTTAAGCTGGCAACGCGGCGTGCAGTCAAAGAAATCCAAGCGAAATGTCAGAAAAATGGCTCGACGTTTGATGAAATTATTATCGATGGGACGGTCAATTTTTTGGCGGGTACACCGCTAGAAAAGTATGTAACAATTATAGCGAAAGCCGACGGTCTGATTCCGAGCGTTTCGGCGGCGTCGATTATTGCTAAAGTGGCTCGCGATAAATTCATGGCGAAGCAGGATAATGTTTATCCAGGATATGATTTTTCTTCGCACGTTGGCTATGGCGTGGCGAAGCATCGAGCGGCTATTGATAATCTGGGCGTAACTCCGCTACATCGGCTGAGTTTTGCGCCGTTGGCTAAATACGCTAATACTGGGGCGAATTCGCAAAATGCGTCTGACGATAGAAAATCTAAAAACCAGCAAAAAGACACGACGCGTCAAATTGGTGATAAAGGTGAGCAAGCGGCGGCGGATTGGTTGGTAGGCGATGGTCATGAAATTATAGAACGGAATTGGCGGACGCGGTATTGCGAAATTGATATTGTTAGCAAAAAAGATAATGTTTTATATTTTACAGAGGTCAAATATCGTAAAAATGACGATTTCGGCGATGGCTTGGCGGCGATTACAAATAAAAAACAGCAGCAAATGCGTTTTTCTGCAGAGATGTTCACTGCCAAAAATACGCAGTATGAAGGCTGTGATATGCAAATGCTGGCAATTTCTGTTGATGGAAATCCGCCCGTAGCTAAAGAGTGTGTGGTGTTGGAATAAATTGTTCGCTTTCGTCGTTTCCGACTCATCAGCATAGACACACATCTATGGAGCGAACTGACAAGTGAGAGAGCTGCGAATCTCTACGGACTCGCCATGTTCGCTTGATCGTAGTCTACTTCCAGGAGAAGTAAACGGCAATATGTCCGTCCATGGAGGCTCTCCAAGGTGCGGGTTCGCGTCCTCCTCTGAGGACTACATTTTCGGTGCTATCCTCGAGGGACTTGAGGGCGGCGAGGAGTGTGTTGTGACACTCCTCGCTCATTGCGACAGCTTGCGTTGACAAGGGGTCGTCAACTTGCACATAAGTAATCTTGTCGCCCGTACGAAGGTACTGGTCGACGACTGCTTCCTTGACACGCTCGCACACCTCCTTGATATGATTATCGTCGAGGAATGCGGCGATCTCGTGAGCGTCTGTCTCCCCCTTGCCGTGTTGTTCCCTGAAGAGGGCTTTAACTTCATCCGTAATAAAAGTCGGCATGTCAGTACTCTCTCCTCATCCGAGCGGACGCTCGTGTTAAAAAACACTGATCGACGCCCGGATGGCGAACGACCGAAGATGAGGTTTCGGGATACTTCTTAAAATATCGCAAAATCTCACCTCCGGTTTATAAACTCTCTCAACTTGTCAAGGTGCGCTTTCGGACAAAACATTTGTTCCATCAACAAAAGCTAATATATTTATATCACTAATAGGATAAAATGTCAATAGATTTTGTCAAAAATGTGGCATAATATATCACAGTGTTGTTTGCAAAGCAGAGAGCACATCCGCCTTATCTTGCTCAATCAACTCAGTGCGTGCTTTAATTTCTGTAATCCCCAACTTAATCGTTCTGGTTAGGGCTGGAATATTTTCCATCGGCTCAAAGAATTGTCGAAAGTCGTCAAGTTCGTCGGTTGTCAATAGGGCTGTGGCAGCATAGCGAATAAAATCGTCATAGCTTTTGTCATCACCAAATTTCTCTTCGACCCATGCCCAGTTTTCTTTTAGCCAATTCCAAGCAATCTGGCGGCTTTCTCTGGTCCGAATCAAATACACGAACCAACGGCTGGCGTCTTGCGGGCGGATAATATTGGAATCTTTAATATTGGCAAGAATTTTTTCTGCTGTTTCAGGGTTTTTGGTGGAAGTTAGTCCAATTGCAATATCATTCTGCAGGTCATTTGACGGCGTGTTCTTATATGCAGCAAAGAGATTATCAATCATCTCTGTCGTCTCGAAATGTCTCACGTTTGCGCTGATAATTAAAGCTCGAATTTCTGTCGGTAAGTCTTCCAATTTATTACTATCAAAACGCGTTTTTGCCTCGTTCAAAACTTCTTTATCTTCGCTATAAATCATCAAACTCAGAGCCGTGGTGCGTCGTTCGCGGTCGTCGTCCGATTCTCCAGCTTTTTCATCCCAATCTAATTCCTTAAATGTGGCATGCGCAAATTCTCCAGAAATTTTCTTTAATGAATCTCTGGCGGCGTCATTATCGTCTACGAACTTTCGCAGTTCCGTCAAGGCGCCAGCCGCCATACCGAAGACTTTTTCGTTGGTTTCGGTTTTTAGCGACAATGCCAATGGAAGTAGTGACGCCGAGTTTTCAAATCCAGCGCGGGCGAGTATTGTCACGTCCTGTAAGATACAAATCTTATCCAGGGTTGGCAACTCTGTAATGTTCTTCAATAAATATTCGCGAGAGGATTCGTCATATTTGGTGACGAAGTGGGCGCTTAAGCCACAGTTTAATTGTAATGGCTTTTCAATGGAAACGGTGGTTTCTTTTTGATTCAAGATTTTTACATCAAGTGGCTGGTTTGCGAATAATGGAATCGGCCATAATGCGTCAGATGGTTGGTGCTCGCCGATGAAGAATCGTTCCTGACTTAAAATCGCGGTGTCGTGACTATTTGAAACTGATACGACAGGAAGGCCAGGTTGGGAAATCCAAGTGTTCATTAGATTGACAATTGGCTGACCGCTCGCCAACTCTAATTCTTGCCACAGGTCATTTCCGACAGTGTTTTTATACGCGAATTTTTCAAAATATGATTTAAGTCCAGCGCGAAATGCCTCTTCGCCAATAAGCTTCCTGACCATAACAAGCAGTCGTCCGCCCTTAGCATAAACAATCGCCGGGTCAAATAATGTGCTGATTTCGTCTGGATGATTGACGTCGGCTTGAACGGATTGAACGCCATCTAAGCTGTCTCTTCTAAGTGCGGCTGTTACTTCATTCGTGGCAAAATCTTCCCACATGCGCCATTCGGGGTGTAATGCATCAATCGCCACGTACTCCATCATATTGGCAAAGCTTTCATTGAGCCATAAATCATTCCACCAGTTCATGGTAACGAGATTGCCAAACCATTGATGGCTAAGCTCGTGCGCAATTACGGTCGCGATAAATCGCCTGGATGATTCTGGGGTCAATTCTGGGTCCGCAAGTAAACAACTTTCGCGGTAAGTAATCAATCCCCAGTTTTCCATTGCGCCAGACGAAAAGTCGGGAAGGGCGACGTGATCGGATTTTGGCAATGGATATTTGACGCCGAAATATTCGTCATAAAAATCAATTGAGCGAGTGGCGATGTCTAACGCAAAATCTAAGGTATTTTCATTCTGAGCTGGTGTCGCCCAGACGTTGACCTCGACACTAGATTTGGTGCGAGCGGATTTTTTGTGCAATTCACCGATGACAAAAGCCAGAAGATAACTGCTCATTCGCGGTGTTTTCTCAAATGTTGTCGTGAGAGAATCATCATTTTCTTCTTCGCTTTTTACGGGCATATTTCCCAAAACTGTTATCCCTGGGCGAGTTATTAACGTCAAATCGTATTCAGCTTTGGCGGCTGGTTCGTCAACGCAAGGGAAAACTTCGCGGGCGTGATGCGATTCAAATTGAGTAGCGAAAAGTTGTTTTTTAATGCCGTCGTGAGTGAAATAACAAGGATACAAGCCGTGCATTGCGTCGGTAATATTTCCGGAAAAAATGATGTGAATTGTGTGATTTCCGTTTTTAAGGTTCGGCTGAGATAATCTCAATTCGTCAAACTCACCAAATGAGACGCCGGCGGGCTGATCGTCGATTGTGGCTGATTGAATTGTTAAGCCTTTGGAATGTAGCAAAATTGATTCGCTGGTGGAATTGCCAGAAATGATAACTGTGCCAGAAAATTCTTTTTCCTCGGCGCGTGTTAAATCGAGAGTTAGGTTGTAATAATTTGGTGTGAATGTGTCAAGTAGGCGTGGAACTTTAGTCATAGTTTAATTATAATACAGTCATGAGGGTGAATAAAATACGACGTCGGCAAGTGGTGATTGCACTGGTAATTTTGGTGGCTGGTGTGGCGGTTTGGGCTTCGCGAATTTCACAACCCGAACCTCAGACAATTCAAACTTCAACACAACGAGAATTATTTGGCAATTCGAATGCCAAAGCGGAATTGGAAAAGATAGAAGTTAAAGGGCGTGCGCCAAAGACTGGCTATTCCAGAAAGCAATTCGGCAACGGCTGGGGCAAAATTAACGGCTGCTCTGTGCGGGAAGTGATTCTGGCGCGAGATTTGATAGATGAGAAAATTGATGAAAAATGTCGAGTTTTGTCGGGTGTATTGAATGATCCGTACACTGGTCAAACAATCCAATTTCAGCGCGGCGAAAAAACCAGTTCTAAGGTTCAGATTGATCACGTCGTGGCTTTGAGCGATGCTTGGCAAAAGGGCGCACAACAAATATCTCCAGAAGAACGAGAGAAGTTGGCGAATGATCCGTTAAATCTGTTGGCGGTTGATGGTCCAGCGAACCAAGCCAAAGGTGACGGCGACGCGGCGACTTGGCTGCCGAGCAATAAGCCGTTTCGTTGTCAGTATGTAGCGCGCCAGATAGCAATAAAGCGACGATATCGCTTGTGGGTAACGGAAGCTGAAAAAAGCGCGATGTCAGGCATTCTGGAAAAGTGTACTGAAGTAAATTGACAAAATACATTTCACATGTTAAAGTTTCAGTATGAGTCCTGAGGTGAGGCTTACTAAATTATCGGTAGATGACGACGAGGTTTTGAATCGGGCAGTTCCTGCTTATGTAGAATATACCTCAGGCTGCGACTCTATGACCGATGCGAAGGGGGCTTTAATAGGTTACATAGAGGGTATGAATAATTATTACTGTAGTGATGTTTTTGTTGTCGATACTTCTGATGAGTTGTCATTTGGACTTGTGACTGCCTGTCTCGATGGATATAAGATTACGATAGAAGATCTTTTTGTTAGTAAAGTTGCACGTAATCGAGGAATTGGGCGAGCGGCTATTGCGGCTTTAGCTGGAGAATATCCGGATGCGCGTGTTATCGAATTGTATTCCTTGAAATCTGCTGAAGGATTTTACCAGAGAATTGGATTTGACCAAATATCGCCATCCACTAAGAAATGTTTATCTCTTTGGCGAAAAGAATTGGATTGACAGAATAGAATCTTTCCGATACAATAGGAAAGTACTAATCCGGCCGGCAGGTCGGAGTTTTTCGTTTATGGAAGTTTGAGACGGAAAAAGATATAATTAATAAGAAGGAGAATGTAATGGAAGACTTGAATATTAAGCAGTTGACGTTGGCAGTGCGTACGATTGCTGAGGAAAAAAACTTGCCAGAAGAAACAGTTTTGAGCGTGATTGAACAGGCGATTGCGGCGGCTTGGCGCCGTGATAATGGTACGCGAGATCAGTTGGTTCGTGCAAGCTTGAATGTCAATAACGGTACGGCCGTCGTGTCGGTTGTTAAAACTGTTGTTGAAGAAGTTGAGAATGACGCCAATCAAATCGACCTAGAGGAAGCTAAGGAGATAGATCCTGCGGCTGAACTTGGCGGTGAAGTTGTGATGGAAACTCATAACGTGACGACTTTTGGTCGAGTTGCGGCTCAGACTGCTAAGCAAGTGATTTTGCAGCGTTTGCGCGAGGCCGAGCGTGAAGTTGTTCTGGCGGAATTTGAGGATAAAATCGGTACGGTTGTTATTGGTACGGTTCAGCGAGTTGAGTCACGTGTTGTGCGAATTGAGCTGGGCAAGGCTGTCGGAATTATGCCTCAGAGCGAGCAAATTCCTGGCGAATATTACGGCGTTGGTCGTCGAATTAAGGTTTATATTAAGGACATTGAGCGCGAAGGTCGCGGTCCGCAATTGATTCTTAGCCGCGGCAATGAAGAATTTGTGCGATTCCTGTTCAATCAAGAAGTTCCAGAGATGGAAACTGGTGCGGTTGAGATTAAGGCAATCGCTCGCGAAGCTGGTCGCCGAACTAAATTGGCGGTTTCTTCGGCGCTTCCTGGCGTTGATCCAGTTGGTACGTTTGTTGGTGGCCACGGTGCCCGCGTTCAGGCTGTGATGAATGAAATTGGCGAGCAGGAAAAAATTGACATTATTCCATATGAGGAAGATGCGGCTGGATTTATTGCTAATGCGATGAGCCCGGCAGAGGTTTTGAGTGTGACTGTCGATGAAGATGAAAAGCGTGCGACGGTTTATGTTAGCGAAGATCAGCAATCAATAGCAATTGGTCGCGCTGGACAGAATGTTCGCTTGGCAAGTCGATTGACTGGCTACGAGTTAGACATCGAAGCAAAAACTCCCGTTAAGGCGGAGCCAAAACTTCGAAAGAATATTGAGGATAGCTTGATGAGCGTAGTTGAGGAGGTGGCGGAATAAGCCGCCTTCTGCAAATCGCCGAAAACGAAAGGAGGGCGATATGCCAGAAGATTTTTCTGAATTAGAACCTCGGCTGACGGAAACGGCTCGAGCCAGTTTGGAGCGAGCTGGTTTTCTGGCGCATAATGAGGGAAGTGAATATGTTGGCACGGAGCATATTTTGCTTGGTGTGCTGGCTCAAAATTCGTCATTGGGCGCAAAGATTTTGGCGGAAAATGGCGTAACTTTGGATCGTGCGGAAATGGCGTTGAACCTGACCGCGAAGCCGCTGGTGATTACGATTGTAAGTAAGGGTTTGAGCACTGAAGTTGTTGAATTGATAAGAATTGCCTGGCAATTAGCGGTTGAATTTGGGCAGGAAAAAATTGGCACGGAACATATCGTTTATGGAATGCTGCAGCAGCACGAGGCGCGAGCGACTAAATTGCTGCGGGATATGAACGTTGACATTGACAATCTGCGTGGAAGTTTGGAAGATGTGTTTGATAAACAGCAGTTTGAATCTCTGCAGAGTGAACGCAGTAAGGCAAGTAAAAATTCTGGCGATTTGCGAGTTTTGGAGAAATTCGGTGTCGATTTGACGCGGCGTGCTAGCGAAGGATTTTTGGATCCGGTGATTGGTCGAGCGTTGGAAATTCAGCGAATGATCACGATTTTGGGTCGGCGTAGCAAGAATAATCCAGCGCTAATTGGCGAACCTGGCGTCGGTAAAACTGCGGTCGTTGAGGGTTTGGCACAGAGGATTGCTGATAATAAAGTTCCCGAATTTTTGAAGGGTAAGCGACTTTTTCAACTGGATTTGACGGCGATGATTGCTGGGACGAAATATCGCGGGCAATTTGAGGAGCGATTGCAAAAAGTTTTGGCGGTCGCCAAAAAACATCAAGAAGTTATTTTGTTTATTGACGAGTTGCATCTGTTGGTTGGCGCTGGTTCGGCTGAAGGCTCGATGGACGCAGCGAATGTATTGAAGCCAGCGTTGTCGCGAGGCGAGGTGCGATTAATTGGCGCGACGACGTTTGATGAATATCGAAAACATATCGAAAAAGATGCTGCGTTGTCACGGCGCTTCCAGTCGGTGACAGTCAATGAACCATCATCGGAAGAGGCGGTGGAAATGATGCGAGGTTTGAGAGGAAAATTAGCTAAGCATCATCAAGTTCAAATTCCTGACGAGATGCTGACTGAGGCAGTGGATTTGAGTCAGCGTTACGTGACGGAGCGATTTTTACCAGATAAAGCGATCGACGTGATTGACGAGGCGGCGAGTTTATTGAAGTCTAGCTCGCCAATAAAATTATCGCGTAAGGATAAGTTAGCTCGCCAAATTAAGCGATTGGCTGGGAAAATTGACGCCGCGGTCGAGGCTGAAAATTACGAAAAGGCCGCAGAGTTTAAGATGCAAATGAGGCAATTGGAGTTGCAAGCCGAAGCGCTGAGAGATGAAGCCAGTGATGAGCCGGTGTTGACTGATGAATATTTGCGTCGGGCAGTTTCGGCGATGACGAATATTCCGATTGACAGATTATCGTTAAATCAGATGAAGGATTTGATCCGCCTGGAGAAGCGACTGAGTCAAAGCGTTCTTGGTCAGAATGAAGCGATTGAACAGCTGGCACGCGCGATTCGTCGCAATAAAGCTGGGCTAAATCGTCAGAGTGGGCCGCTTGGGTCATTTATCTTTCTGGGTCCGACTGGAGTTGGTAAGACGGAATTGGCGCGAGTTCTGGCGCGAGAAGTTTTTGGCGGTGATGATAGCTTGATTAAAATTGACATGAGTGAGTTTTCCGAGCGTCACACGGCTAGTCGTCTTGTCGGTGCGCCGGCTGGTTATGTTGGCTATGAGGATGGCGGGAAATTAACGGATAGAGTTCGTCGTCGACCGTATAGTGTGGTATTGTTCGATGAAATTGAAAAGGCACATCCCGACGTTCTGAATCTGCTTTTGCAGATTTTGGAGGACGGCAAGTTAAGTGATTCTCACGGGCGAACGGTGAGTTTTCGGCAGACGATTATTATCTTGACGAGCAACGTCGGCGCCGAGCAAATGATTCAGGATTCGGAGCTGGGATTTGGCGTGTCTGGGCAGAAAAAGTCGGCTAGCGAAAATCGTCACGAGAAAAATTCGCGTGCCGCTCTGCGTGAGCTTGAGGAGTTTTTGCGTCCAGAATTGATTGGTAGATTTGATAACGTGATTACATTTAAGCCGTTGTCTCGCTCGATCGTGCGAAAGATTTTTGACAATCTCACGTCTGATTTGGTCAAGGCCGTCGCTCAACATGGAATGACGCTTGATATTACTTCTTCGGCGAAGCGTTGGTTGATTGATCGGGGATTTGATGAGCAGCGCGGCGTGCGAGTTTTAAGACGAATAATTCAGTCGGAGTTGGCGGATCCGTTGAGTGATGTTTTATTGTCCAATAAGGCAAAACCTGGCGACACGCTGGAGGCTAAAATTGATAATAATAAGGTGGTGATTAATGTCAATCATGCGTAAAATATTCAGCGTCCTCACGCCGATAATTGTACTTTCTGCTGCGGTTTTTGTGATGATGAATCGTCAGCAAATTATTGATGAGATTACGCTGTGGCAATATAAGCCGAGTGCGGAAATTGTCGCTATTGCTGATCGCGTAAAGATGTCAGACACTGGCAGGAAAATGTTCTATGTTTCTAATCCGCAAATTAAATCAGCAAACGAGTTCAATGAAGATTGTCGGCGTGTGGAAAAGGGAAACGCAATTTTGGGTTGTTACAATCCGTCGTCTAGAGATATTTATATTTATAACGTAACTAATTCTGAGCTTGATGGCGTGAAAGAAGTGACGGCAGCGCATGAGATGTTGCACGCTGCCTGGGAAAGGCTGAGTGAGTCGGAAAAATCTCATTTGAGTGAGCTTTTGGAGCGGGCCTATAATAATGTGAAAAATAAGAAATTGTCCGAGCGAATGGAATATTATAATCGCGCACAACCTGGAACGAGAGCTAACGAGCTACACTCGATTTTAGGGACGGAATTTGCCGATTTGGGCAACGAGCTGGAAGGGTATTATCGACGATATTTTACTGATAGATCCGAAGTGGTGAAATTGCACATGCAATATCAAGAAAAATTTGAATCCAGAGAAAATGAAGCGCAGAAGTTGAGTGAATCATTGAAGGTTCGAAAGGAAAAATTAAATAGAGAATTATCACAATATTCAACTGATTTGACGAATTTTAATAATCGCGTGGCGGACTTTAATCGGCGAGCGGGCATGAGTGGTGGATTTTTGTCGCAGAGTGATTTTTATAGTCAACGTCAAGCTCTGAAGGTGGAGCTTTCGAAATTGAACGAAAGGCGTGTCAATTTGAATTCTGAGATCAATTCTTACAATTCTGATGTTTTGCGACTCAGGGAGTTGGGAGTGCAGATTGATGAATTGAATAAAAGTTTGGATAGTTTGGAGGGGGCGAAATAATGGCGAAAGCTAGAAGTCAATTTGTTTGTCAGCAGTGCGGGGCTAGTTTTTCAAAGTGGGCTGGCAGGTGTGAAAATTGTGGGGAATGGAATTCGCTAGTCGAGCAGGTCGTTTCTTCTGGCGGGTCATCTGTTGTTGATAAATCTGCCGGGCGCGGCAAAGCCTTGAAAACGTCTAGCATTCGTGAAGCTGCCTCTGAGTCTGGATTAGAAAGATTAAGTACGGGAATTGACGATTTGGACACTGTTTTGGGTGGTGGATTTTTGGTTGGCGGCGTGGTATTAGTGGCGGGTCAGCCAGGAATTGGGAAAAGTACGCTTTTGGCGCAAGTTGCGGCATATATTGCCAAGGCAAAATCGGTGCTATATGTAAGCGGCGAGGAGTCAGTTTCTCAGGTGAAGCTTCGTGCGGAGCGTTTGGGTGCGGCTGATTCGGAAAAAATGCAGCTAGCGTCCAGTAATAGCGCGGAAGATATTGCAGCGTCAATTCAGCAAGGTGGATATGATCTGGCAATTGTCGATTCGGTTCAGACAATTTCTCTCAGTGAGATTTCCTCGGCTCCTGGGTCTGTCAGTCAAATCACCAACTCGTCAAATGTAATCATTCGTGCCGCCAAAGCTTCGGGTACGGCGGTGATTTTGGTTGGTCACGTCACTAAAGAGGGCTCAATTGCTGGTCCGAAAATATTAGAGCATTTGGTGGACGTTGTGCTGAATTTTGAGGGCGATCGATATGGCGGTTTTCGAGTCGTTCGTACGCAGAAGAATCGATATGGTTCGACTAACGAAGCGGCAATTTTTGAAATGGACGAGCAGGGGCTAAGAATCGTGAAGAATCCGTCGGCGGAACTTCTGTCAGAGCGGCAGAATCTGGATGGATCAATTGTACTGGCGACCATGGAAGGTGCGCGTCCGCTTTTAGTGGAAATTCAGGCGCTAGTTAATCCAACGAATTTTGGCTATCCTAAGCGCACGGCGAGTGGTTTTGATCTGAATCGATTGAATCTATTGGTGGCGGTTTTAGAGAAGAGAACCAAGTTGAAGTTGGCGGACAAAGATATTTATGTCAATGTGGTTGGCGGGCTGAAATTAAATGATCCAGCCGCTGATTTGGCTGTAGCGATGGCGATTGCTAGCGCTAGCGCTGGGCGAAGTCTGGACGAAGGCGCCGTAGTGTTTGGCGAGATTGGTTTGGGTGGTGAGGTTCGCTCGGCAACGAATTGGCAAGCTCGAATTAAAGAGGCGAAGAAACTAGGCTTCACTTATGCGATTGCGCCAAAAGTTCATAAAGATAAATTTATAAAAGGCGTCAGCGATATGCGACAGGCGCTGATTGACTATTTACAATAGAAAGGGAAAAATGAAAGATTTTTACGGATTGATAATAATTACGATGTTGCTTGGCTTGGCGGCCGAAGTTTATTTCTTGGCAAAACCGCGACGAAATTCGTCGATGGGCGTGGCGCCGATCTTGGTTGACACGTCAGTACTCATGGATGGGCGAGTGACTGAACTGGCGAAGACCGGATTTTTATTGGGAAAAATTATTGTGCCAAGGAGTGTATTGACAGAATTGCAATTATTAGCCGACGGCGCAGACCACGATAAGCGTGAAAGGGCGCGATTCGGTATGGATGTTGTGAAGGAGCTTAAGGATATTTTGAAGTCTTCATTCGAGCTTTACGATGACAATATTCGCGTGCCTGAAGGTGTGGATTCTCGCTTGTTGAAATTGGCGAAGGAGATGAGTGCAGCAGTGCTGACTCTTGATTACAATTTGAATAAGGTAGCACAAGTTGACGGCGTTAAGGTTTTGAATATCAATGAGCTGGCGAAAAGTTTGAGGATGAGTTATCTACCTGGCGATGAGCTGGATTTGGAGCTGTCGCAGAAGGGGCAAGACTCTCATCAAGCGGTTGGCTATTTGAAAGATGGAACAATGGTGGTTGTTGAGAATGCCAAGCGTTACATTGGGCAAACGAAGAAGATTGAGATTATCCGAAGCTTGCAGACCGACGCTGGAAAAATGATGTTTGCGAAGCTTGTGGCTGAGCAGAAAAAACCTGTAAAGCAGAAAGCTAGCGTTCCCAAAAAGCGCACAAATAGTCGCTCAAAAACATCAGCTCAACACGAGGCTGAGCTGATTAATTTAGTAAATAAGCAGTAAGGCTATTTAGATTGGAAACTGCCGCTTGAAGTTGCGGTATAGTACGCTGAATCTCTGACGGTTACGGAAACTGTATGAGTTCCGGCTTCTTCAAACTCTACAGTAGCAGTCTGCTTGCCACCTGACGTGATCTCTGAACTCTTAATGCTCTTCCCGTCAACGGTAATTTCTATTGCAGCTAACTCCCAAGTTCCTGCTGAAACGTCTACACTTATAGTATATTTATTGCCGCTGCGAGATACTGACGTTGATCCAATTTGAGGCTTAGTGTCGTCACATTTGTGAACATCATCTTCAGAATTGGCGTCGTATCCGGCGGGAACGCTAATAGATTCTTTCTTGGTCAAAGGATCAATAACCTTCGTTACTTCAATTTCTTCCTTGGCGCCATCTGGTGTACAGTTTGTCGCCTTTTTCTTAGAAACTTTGTCGAAGGTGATTTTCTCTGTAGATTGGCTTTGTCTCTTATTCCACCATGACGGGTAGAGTTCACCGTTGACAGTCTGGATTCCGTTTGGTCGTTGATACCATTGACCCGATTTCCATTTACCTTCTTTGGCATAGACTTGGGTGTGAGCGAACTCCATAACACTTCTGATGACCGGCATACCGAAGTTAGAAGACGAGGTGCCTATTACGCTGGTGTCAGAGTTTCCGAGCCACATTCCCATAACTAGGGCTGGGCTGTAATTAACAATCCAGAGGTCTTTTGGCTGCGAGCCTTTGTCGGATGTACCGGTCTTCGCAGAAGTTCGAACGCCATTGACGCCCATCCAGCCGTGAAGTCCAGGAGTTCGATCGGACAAAATATCATTCACTATGTATGCCGATTGCGAATCAAGAACCTGCTTTCCATCGTCTTTCCATTTCTTTAAGGTCTCGCCTTGGCTATTTTTCACCTCAATAACACTTGAGCTATCTTTCTGGATACCCATTCGAGCTAATGTAGCGTAGGCGTTGACTAGTTCAGTTTGCTTGGTTCCGCATGCTCCAATTGCTGCACCAAGTCCGTATCCGCCAGTGTTTTCTTCTTGGCGGCAATAATTAGTGTTGCCCATTCTGCGAATTCCTTCGACGACTGGTTTTGCAGATCCGTCACCTATAATATAAGCTGCTTTAACTGCAGGAACGTTTCGTGACAAGGCTAGTGCTCTTCGAATATTGATGGCACCCATAAACTTATTGTCCCAGTTTCTTAGGGTCGCGCCGTACAGTTTATCAATGTTCTCATCAGCTAAGACCGTGCCACTACCGTATGCTTGCTTGCTGTCGTGTTTGTCAAATAATTGAGCAAAGACAAGCGACTTAATCGTGGAACCTGGCTGGATATAGGAAACTGCGGCATTATCCTGTCCGAAACCGGCATAATTAAAGTCACGGCTACCAACAAGCGCTACGATTTGTCCAGTCTGAACATCCTCGACCGTTGCGGCGCCGTTACTAATTCGCACAGCGTCTGGTCGACCAGTTGCAAAGAACGATTTCATTTCATTTTCAAGTTTTTCCTGAATTCGCCAGTCAAGAGTGGTCTTAATCGTCAATCCACCGCGTCCAACGACCGATTCGCCAAGTTCTTTACTCAACTGGTTGCGGACCATTAGTAGAAAATGGGGAGCTTTAATATTTTCTAGTTGCTCAGTTTGAGGTTTAAGCGTGCTTAAAATGTCAATCTTTTTAGCTTTTTCAGCCTCATCCTTGGTAATAACGCCTTGCTCGGCCATATAGTCCAGAACTGTATGTTGTCGGGCAATTAAAGCCTTATTTCCAGCGGTGTTATATGGATTATAGTAAGTTGGATTCTGTGGAATACCGGCAATTAGCGCTGCTTCTGCTAACGTCAGATCCTTTGCGTGCTTGCCGAAATATGTCTGGGCGGCAGATTCTGCGCCGTTACGACGACCGCCGTATGGAGACTCGTTCAGATACAATGACAGAATTTGGTCTTTGCTATACATGCGCTCAACTTCGATTGCAAGGATGATTTCCTTGATCTTTCGAGGAATACCGCTAATTGATCGGTCGCCGGCCTCATCTGCGAAGAAGACTTGCTTGACGAGCTGCTGAGTTAGAGTCGATCCGCCTTGAACTTGGCGTCGTGAAGCAGTTGAGAGCATTGCGCGCATTATACCGCTAATACTGACACCGTGATGCTTATAGAAATCGCGGTCTTCAATTGCAACGGTGGCTTTTTTTAGATAGTCGCTAATTTGGTTAGATTCGACAACCAATTGATAATTGCCCGTACCTTTATCTTCCCAAAGCAAATTATCGTTGCGGTCGTAATATTTAGTGACGGTCGTCTGAACGCGCTTAGCAAGCTCGCCAGGGCGAATTTTATCGAGGTCTTTACGGAAGTAAGCGAACATTCCGCCGATAAGTAGCAGCATCAACAAAATACTGACGCCAAGAATTTTCAGCGCCATTAGTCCGCCGCGCTTGGAGAACCAATATTTCGCTAGTCGCTTCGGATGTAATCGATAAAAGAATCGCTTTACGGGATGCTTTGGTAAAGTTGCCAAATATTCCGCACGTGCGCGTGAGTCCTTGTCTTTTTTTGTCTTATGTTTCTGCGCCAAATTGGCATATAAGTTCATCCGTTTTGACGGAGATTTCTTATCGCTTGAGCCGTGTCCGGCAGTGCTTATCGTAGTCCTTTTCTTCACAATTCTATTATATCACGCATATGTTTCGCTTCAATTGTAAAATTGATATACTAATATATAGAAAAGGAGTGATATGAAATTATCAGAAGAATTACAATGGCGTGGATTCTGGAATCAGACCACATTTACTGACGACAAGATTATCGATTCGGAGAATTTCACGCTCTATTTGGGGACGGATCCTTCGGCAGACAGTTTGCACGTGGGGCATTTGGCAGTTTATATGATGGTTCGGCATTTTTTGGAGCGCGGACATAAAGTGTTTTTGCTCGTTGGCGGCGGCACAGGAATGATTGGCGATATGCGCGATACGGAAGAGCGAAATCTGCTTCCGTACGAGGAAATTGAGCATAATAAGCAAGCCTTAAAATCACAAGTTTCACGAATCTTTGCTGGACGAAATTTTACTTTGGTTGATAACGCTGACTGGCTGGCTGATCTGGAATTGCTGCCGTTTCTTCGCGATATCGGTAAGAATTTCAATATGGCAGATTTGGTGAGCCGCGAATTTTTCAAGGCGCGCATTAATAATGGTAAGGGCCTGAGTTTTGCGGAATTCACTTACACTTTACTTCAGGGCTATGATTTTTGGCATCTATTTAATCAATACGGCGTGAATTTGCAAATTGGTGGGTCGGATCAATGGGGTAATTTATTGTCCGGCGTGGATCTGATTCGCAAAAAAGAAAATACTGAAGTTTACGCAATGACTGCGCCTCTGCTCATC
Source organism: Candidatus Nanosynbacter sp. HMT-352 (assembly GCF_021222645.1). Taxonomy (NCBI): domain Bacteria; kingdom Bacillati; phylum Minisyncoccota; class Nanosynbacteria; order Nanosynbacterales; family Nanosynbacteraceae; genus Nanosynbacter; species Candidatus Nanosynbacter sp. HMT-352. The sequence goes on along the minus strand of NZ_CP089520.1, from coordinate 359,904 downwards.
AATAAGTCAACTGGTCGTAAATTTGGCAAATCTGAAGGTGGCGCAGTTTGGCTTGATGAAAATAAAACCAGCGTCTATAAATTCTACCAATTCTGGCTGAATGTTGATGATGAGAGCGCGATTGAATATATGAAGATATTTACGATGTTGGACCGCGATACGATTGAAGCTATTGCTGAAAATCACGCCGTTAATCCAGGTGCGCGTTCGGCGCAGAAGGTTTTGGCTCGCGAAGTTACTGATATTGTCCATGGCGTTAATCGGCGCGAATCAGTGGAGCGGGTGACTGAAGTGTTGTTTGGCGGCGGCGATTTTAAGAAATTGTCGGACGATGATTTAGGCGCTTTGGCTGAGGAAATTCCTTGCGTTGATGCTGGAATTGATGTGATTGGAGCGTTGGTAGAATCTGGCGCAGTTGGCTCTAACGGCGAAGCAAAGCGATTGTTAAAATCTGGAGCTATTAGCCTAAACGGCGAAAAACTTGCCGAAAATAAAGTCGTCAATGACACGTCGCTACTGAAGAAGGGTAAAAACACATTCGTATTAATTATGGAAGGGGGTGAATAATGAAGAAAATTATCGGTTTTGATTTGGATGATACACTAGCAATTACAAAGTCGCCAATTAGCGATCGTATGGCTGGAATTCTTAGTCGATTACTTGAGAATTATGATGTTTGTGTGATTACGGGCGGCACGTTTCAGCAGATAAAGAAGCAGGTGATTGATAGGTTGAACGTTACTCCAGAGTTGCTTCAGAAGTTCCACGCGATGCCGACTTGCGGTACTCGATATTATCGATTTGACGCCGCCGATGATGAATGGAAAATTCAGTATGCGAACGATTTGTCTGACGAGCAAAAAACTCAGATAACTACGGCGTTGGAAGAAGTTGCGAAGGAAATGGGCATTTGGTGTGAGAATCCTGCGGGTGAAATAATTGAAGATCGACATAGTCAGATTACTATGTCGGCTTTGGGTCAGCAAGCTACGCCTGAAGATAAATATGAGTGGGCTGAAAAATATAAGGACGTTCGTCCGATATATCGCGACAAGGTTGCGGAGAGGCTGCCTGGACTTGAGGTGCGAATTGGTGGTACGACTAGCACTGACATCACGCTTCCGGGAATTGATAAGGCTTATGGAATTGGCAGGCTGCTTGAACTGAATGGCTGGTCGAAAGAAGAAACACTGTTCTTTGGCGACAAAATTGAAGAAGGCGGTAATGATTTTCCAGTGAAGCAAATGGGCGTAGATTCAATTGGCGTGAGAGGCTGGGAGGATACGGCTTACGCTCTGGAAGGCATCAACGCCGTTTCGTAGATGAAATTAACAACTCCTCTCGAGCAAATTAAAGGCGTAGGGCCGAAAACTGCTCAGGCTCTGGCGGCGGCTGGTCTTAAAACGATTTCTGACGCTTTGGATTTTTTGCCGCGAGCATATGACGACTATTCAACCGCGGTTAATATCACAGATCTTCAGCCGGGAAAAGTTACGGTTAAGGCGCGCTGCGAGTCGGTTTCGACGCGTATTGTTCGGCGTGGACTTAGAATCACGACCGCGGTTTTGGCGGATAAATCAGGCAAAGTTAAGGCGGTTTGGTTCAATCAGCCGTACCGCGAAACGCAATTAAAATCTGATGCGGAATTTATTTTTTCTGGTCAATTTGGAATGAATTATAATAGCTATCAAATCAATAATCCGTCCGTCGAGCTGGCAAAAGAAATTGCCAAAACTGCTGCGGAAAATAATTCAGGAATTCAGCCAGTTTATAAGTCGATCAAAAATCTCCGCCCAAAAACCGTGCAAGATTTGATGAAAAATATTCGTCCAATTATGGATTTTTTGCCTGAAACTTTACCGGAAAACATTATTCGGCGCCAAAAATTAGTTAGTCGTTCTGAGGCGGTTAAATTTCTTCACGCGCCAAAAACTCACGAGGAAATTTCTCGCGGTCGTGAGCGCCTGGCGTTTGAGGAGTTGTTCGAGATGATATTGGCGGCACAATTTAATAAGCAAGAACAGACCAGATTAACAGGCTGGAAAATTCCGTTTAATAAGTCGGTCGTAAAGAGTTTTGTTGATCAATTGCCGTTTCCTTTGACCAATGCTCAGCGCCGAGCTGCGTGGCAAATTCTGCAAGATCTGGAGTCTGATCATCCGATGAATCGGTTATTACAAGGGGATGTTGGCTCGGGAAAAACTGTCGTTGCGGGTCTGGTGGCCGCAGAAGTGGCGAAGGCTGGTTTCCAGACGGCAATTATGGCGCCAACGGAGATTTTGGCGCAGCAACATGCGAAAACGCTTGACGAGTTATTGTCGCCATTCGGTGTGTCTGTTGCGCTTCTGACGGGCCACGTGAAAGGCGCGGCGCGCAGTCAATTATTGGACAATCTGGCTAGCGGTAACATTGACGTTGTGGTCGGCACGCATGCGCTAATTCAGGAAAAAGTTGCGTATCATAAATTGGGATTTGCGGTGATTGACGAGCAGCATCGATTTGGCGTGAAACAAAGACAAGCTTTATTGGAAAAGTCTGATTTTATGCCGCATCTTTTAAGTATGACCGCCACGCCGATTCCGCGCAGTCTGGCGCTGACATTGTATGGAGAATTGGATATTTCTATTTTGGACGAGTTGCCCTCTGGCCGTCAGCCGATTCAGACTAAGATTTGGTCGCCAGCATCAGCTCCGAAGCTTTACGAATCGATTGAAAATGAGCTAGCCAAAGGTCGCCAAGCTTACGCTATTTGTCCGTTGATTGATGATAATCCAGATAATGATAAAAAATCGGTGGAGGCGGAATATAATAAATTGTCTAAGACTATTTTCAACCATCGTCGAGTTGGGCTGTTGCACGGAAAGCTTCCTGTCGAAGAAAAAGCTGAAGTGATGCAGAAATTTGCGGACGGCGAGCTGGATATGCTAGTCGGCACGACTGTGGTTGAGGTTGGTGTGAATGTGCCGAATGCGACGGTGATGTTGATTGAGAATGCGGATAATTTTGGATTGAGTCAGTTGCATCAATTGCGCGGGCGAGTTGGGCGTGGGAAGCATCAGAGTTTTTGTCATTTGATGATGAGCGGCCACGATAAGCCGAGTCAGCGACTTCAGGAGATTGAGAAGTCGCAAGACGGATTTTATTTGGCGGAGGTTGATTTGAAATTGCGTGGACCTGGCGAGATTTACGGCAAAATGCAACACGGGGATTTGAACTTGAAAATTGCCTCGCTGGCGGATACGGCACTAATTGCTCGCGCTCAAGTCGAAGCTGAACGCTTTGTCAAAGAGGGGCAAGATTTGCTACAATATAATCATCTGGCGCACGCCGTCAGTCGCTATCAGCGATTAACTGTTTTAAATTAATATGTACGCAGGAACAACAATTAGGGATGGCTCTGGTCGATTTATTGGTGTCCACCAAAAAATAGATCGAGTCGCAAGGAAAAATATAGAACCAATTCTTCCGGATTGGTGTGATTTTCCTGACATTAAAAATATTCTTCATTTTGAGGGCAAGAATGGTCCTGATGGTGTTAAGCGAAAAAGTCCAGCGGTGGATGAGCCTTGGCACTTTATAAATCCGGACGATCCGGATGACACTGCACTTTTGGGGATGATTGACGGACATATTGGCAATTTAGCCCGAGCACTACGAACAAATAATTCCGAGCGAGCAGCGTTTGAGGCGGCTTGGATGGCACATGCGATTACCGATGGTTTGACTCCGGCTCATCATTTTCCTCTGGAACAAGCTATGGCGGAACTTCGCGGCGGTGAAGGGTTGGAGACGCGAACCTCAATTTTGAAGAAAAATCTCATGAAGGGCGATAACGGAATTGAACTGATTAAGAACAACTGGAAATTCTGGGGCGCTAAGGGCATGATGACGACGCACGTGGCGTTTGAGGCTGGCGTAGCTAGCGTGGTAGCATATCCGCGTTTTAAGGATGCAATTCCGAGTGACAATGAGATATTGCAAGTGAAAAATCACGGCTATCGTGAGTATTATTTGGACCAAGTTCACGCCGTGGCATCGATGAAAATGTATGACAATTTTAGCAAGAGCGGCTGGACGACGGACCTTGCTTGGCAGACAAATCACGAGCTAATGCCGATTATTATAAAGTCGGTGATGCTGGGCTGGCTGGCGTCTATTTGGAAACTTGAGGCAGAAAAAAGTGAGAGTTAGGATTGTCTCTGGCGAATTTGGCGGACGATTCATAAAAACCCCGCCAGGCTCAACGACTCATCCTATGGGTGAGCGAGTGCGTTCAGCTATGTTCAATTCTTTGGGTGAATCGATACGCGGCGCGCGGGTTTTGGATGCTTTTGCGGGGTCTGGTGCTGTTGGATTAGAGGCATTAAGTCGCGGCGCAGAGTCGGCGGTTTTCGTGGAGCGAGATCGAGTTGCTCAGCGAGTAATTGCTGAAAACATAAGCATTTTGGGCGTCGAAGAAAAATCTATTGTAATAAAAACAACGATAGTAAATTGGCTAGAAAGCACGAGTTCAACAGGGGAGTTCGATATTATTTTTGCTGATCCGCCATACCATAATCCACAGTTTTCCACAGTTTCTAAGTTAATGAGACTACTCAAACCGGGTGGATTTATGATATTATCACATCCAGGAATAGGTGAGGTGCCAGTTCAAGACAAAACTGTTGTGGTGGACAGTCGTAGTTATGGGGAGGCGCACCTCACCAAGTTCCTACGATTGGAATAAGTTTTATGATCGTTCTGATAAATATCAGAGCGTTTTTAATAGAAAAAAGTAGGTAAATTATGAATGAATTTATTTTAGTAGCAATAAAATTATTAATCGGATTTTTTGCGCTGACGATAATAATTAACGTTACAGGAAAAGGTAATTTGGCACCATCTTCCGCTAGTGATCAAGTTCAGAATTACGTACTTGGTGGTATTATCGGCGGCGTTATTTATAACAATGATATTAAGATTTTGGACTATGTTGGGATTTTGTGTATATGGTGCGTGCTGGTGTTAACACTGAAGTGGATAAAGAAACATAGCGTTAAGGCTAAACAGCTGATTGACGGGAAGGCTTTGATAATTATAGATAATGGAAAGATAAATATCGAAAATTGCGAGAAGGTCGGCTTAAGTGCTCATGATGTTTCTTTCAAGCTTCGAACCCATAATATTTACTCGACGAAAGACGTGAAAAGGGCTGTTGTTGAACAGGATGGCGAGCTTATTATTTCGCACAAAGGCGAGGAAAATCCGAAATTCCCGTTAATAACGGACGGTCAATTGCAAGCTGATATCTTGGATGTAATCGGAAAAGACGAAAAGTGGTTGCTCGGCGAGCTTAAAAAACGAGGCTTAAAATCTTATGGAGATGTATTTTTGGGTGAGTATGTCGACGGTGATTTGATTCTGACTGCTTATAATTAAAGATGAATTAACTGGACGGGATGAAAAACGTCGTTGTTTGATAGTGTTGTGAAGTTAACTCTACCACTACATCTGGTGGTGTCGTATAATGGTTTATAGACAAAGTAAAAAGAGGAGGAATATAGAAAATGCTGTACGATGGTCATATTAATTGTGGGGCAGATATTCTGAGTGAAGATACTTCTGATAAACCGGATAAATATTATGAGGAAATTGCAAATGATGAAGATTTGCAAGGTGATACGACAGAATCTAGTCAAAATAGCGATCCAGATGTTCTTGATGATTACTATCTAGAATTTAAAGCCCTCACCGAGGCTGCTAATGACAAGAAAATTAACGATAATATGGCTAGGTTGGCGACTGAATGCGCGGGTCTCTGTTCCATAGAGGAGTGCGATACTGAAGATGGAACCTTATTCTAGTTGAGTGTTTTTATTACTGGACAATAAGTAAAACTCCGCAATATCCTGGAATTGTCATTTGGAGATTTTCTGCGGTAATTAAATCGACAGAGTGAGTCGAGGCAATGATCTTGGCGTTTTCTGGAATGGAGAAGCTTTGTTTCTCGTCTGCGAAATTGATGAAAATGTAAGCACGTTGACCAACCAGTTCTCTTTTTAATCCGAGAATGAATCCGTTGCCGGTGTTTTCTACAATACTCAAATCGCCATTTTTAAGAATTGGGAGAGTTTGGCGCAATTTTAGCAGCTTTCGGTGCATATTAAGCAGGGAATTGTTTGCGATTTTTTCGTTATCAACGTTAATCTTCGTGTGATCTTCATTAACAGGAAGCCAAGGTTTTGCACTTGAAAAGCCCGCAAATTGCGAATCATTCCATTGCATTGGCGTGCGTTCCAAATCTCGGCTATCAACAACAGAATTGGCGGGGCTAAAATTATCTTGAATGTCATCAGCGGTCAATTCTCCATTCATCATGCCAATTTCGTCGCCGTAATACACTACGCTAATTCCTGGAGTGAGGAGATTTAATAAGCTGAGGGCGCGGGAACGTTCTTCGCCCAATCTGGAGGCAATTCGCGGCTGATCGTGATTTCCGATGCAGAAAAATGGCGTGGTTGAGCTTGCTGATTGCAAGTAATTATCGATTTTTTTCTCAATATTTTTAGCGTGCCATTCATTGTCGCGATATTCCATGAAAAATGCCGAGGCTTTTGGGTGGACTGTCAGGATTTGGCTGTATTGATGATAAATATCACCCAGCTTATCGTCGGGATAAAATTCAAACACCATTTGCTTGTCGTTATATTCGTCGCAGACTGACGCCAATTCTTGCAAATATTCCTGAAAATGCGGTCCCATTTTACAGTGGTCGTGGATAAATGCTCCGTAATCGTCTGGATTGCCATAAAAATCAGGATTTGGAGAATCGTCTTTAAAGTCGGGATCTTTGGAAATTCCCCAAATTGCATCGACGCGCATTCCATCAACTCCCAGATCAAACCAAAATCGCACTATGTTTTTCATTTCAGCACGCACTTCAGGATTATCCCAATTCAGATCTGGCTGTGTTTTCAGGAACGAATGCAGGTAAAATTGCCCGGTGAGCTCGTCAAATTCCCACGAACTGCCGCCAGACAAACTTCGCCAATTGTTAGGCTCTCTATTATCTTTTCCGTCGCGCCAAATATAGTAATCTCGCTTGGGGTTATCACGCGAAGATCTGGATTCTTGAAACCACGGATGTTGATCTGAAGTGTGGCAGGGAACGAGGTCGATCATAACTTTAATGTCGAGATCGTGAGCCTTTTTAAGTAGCGCTTGGAAATCTTCCATTTGGCCGAAAGTAGGATCAATAGATCGATAATCTGCGATATCATAGCCAAAGTCGGTCAGTGGTGATGTGAAAAATGGCGAAATCCAAATCGAATCGATGTTCAGCCATGATAAATAATCCAGCTTCTCAGTAATTCCGTTCAAATCGCCAATTCCATCGCCATCCGTGTCCAGAAAACTGCGCGGATAAATTTGATAAAGGGAGACGACATCTTGCCAGGTTTTCATAGTTTAAGTATAAGCGAGATATAAATAAAATGCTAATATTCTAAAACCAGACAATAAAAATAGCCCAGATAAGCTGAGCATGTTTAATTTCAAATTGGTGGCAATGTACGCCAAAGCTCGAACCTATTTCGAGCGTAAAAGCTGAGCTGTGCAGGCTCAGCCTCAACGCCTGCGGGCGCACGCGCCCGCTCTCCCCACCAGAAAAATCCTTTGAATTATCTTTTTGAAATTTCTCCCGCCGATCTTTTTATTTTTTAGTTGAAAAGGGTGTTTTCTAGACGGTATAATTTAACTCAACAGATGGGGGGCGGAACGACTACTGCTTGGTCAGTAGAGGTCTGGGGCTTCGTCAAGACGGCAGAGCTGCCATATATCGCTTAAGCGCTACATGTCTTATGAGTAAAGCATAAACATTTATGTAAAATTAAATACTTATGGTGATAAGTATGACAGTGTTCCATATAGGATAAAAACACTCTTATTATCAATGAACATTACTGTGATAAGTTATCATTTTGGTGTTGAAATATAGAAAATAATGCAGTATAATTTAACTCAACAGATGAGAGGGTATTAAATTATGAACGAAGATATACTAAATGAGTTAAATAAGCTGAATCGTAATGTATCAGCGGTGCTGGCTATAACGGTAGACAGACATTTGCGTGATACCGACCTTGCTAAGCCTCGCCCACGCAGTATTGACCGCATGCTTGCAGATCTTGGTCTGACCGGAGCTGAAATTGCCAAGCTTCTTGGTAAAACACCGCAGGCTGTAAGTATAGCTCTGAGCAAAGACAAGCAGACGGTTAAGAGCAAAAAGGCGAATGCAAAAAACGCAGAGCAGCCAGTGAACGATGAGGAGAGAAAATAATGGCGAACACAGAAGAGCTACTTGATCAAATGGTGCGCTTGCAGGCTTTGCAAATTAAGCTGGCGATGCCAAGTCAGGCCGAAGCCATAGTGGAAATGAACAAGGTCGGGATAGGGCCGTCAAGAATAGCGGAAATAATGGGCACCACGCCTGGTACGGTCAACGTAGCCATTCAGCGCGCTAAGCCAAAAACTAAAAAGACAAAGAAGGATGAGAAATGATAAAAAATACTGAAACACTGCCTCTTGAGCAAGCAATGAGTGGAATCTTGGCACTTTTGGCTGCCGAACGTGAAGAGCGAATTAATCCCAATAAAGACCCCGCTAAAGAACCCCGCAAGACCGAGGTTATATTAGCAGATTCTGGCATGTCCCCTGCTCAGATTGCAACGGTACTTGGGAAAAAGGGTAAATTGGTTTCACAGACGATCATTCGTGCGCGCAAGAAAGAGCAGAAAGGCAATGCAGATGGCCAAAAGTAATACCAAGGCTAATACGTCCGAATCAGTGGGTATTTTGGACACCAACTCTGTCCTGCTGGCGATTCTTACGCTAATGGTTGATGAGCGTGAGCGTGCAGCAAAGCTAGACCCTAGCATGAACAAAACGGAGGTTCTACTTGACTCAGTCGGCCTATCGCATTCTCAGATTGCAAAGATTCTAAGTAAGAACACGGCAGCTGTTAGAATGATGGTTGCACGCTCCAGAGCCAAGGCTAAAAAGTCTGTCAGCTCGTCGGACAGAGGTAATTAGCGATGTCTGAAACTAGCGATGCCCTCTCCGAGATAAAGAAGATGAGAAGTGAGCTTGACCAGCACGGCGAGATGCTGGACGCGCTCATCAGGTATAGCCCTATTATACGCGATAGTATCTTGGATGAGTTCAAAAAAGATAAAGTACTCAGTGCTGTATACCTCTTAATTGATGGGGTTAGGACCCAACAACAAATCACTGATATCATGAAAATAACACAAGGCGCAAGTCAGCCAACGGTAACACGCAAAATCAAGGAGCTAAAAGACCAGATGCGAGTTATCACGCCCATTGCAAAAGACAGCAACAGTTGGATATATGTCCATAATCGCTTAGGTAGGGCTTTAAGTCTAACCAAAAAAATACGAAAGATACATAACCTTGATATACAATAAAATAAAGATTTTAGGTCGTGTAAACGAAGCCTTTGCGAGTCGCGGCTGGAGAGATAGCGGTAATGAAATCCTGCGTATCTCGGAACAGCTATCGCAGGGCGTGTCCACACAAAAGGTTGTGAAGGCTATATCTGGAAAATTTCTTTTGGCAAACAGCATAAAAAGGCAAGACATAGTGCCCGTATTAGACAGAGTGTTGCATGAGAAAGATATTCTGCAATTAGACACCTCTTCCCCTATCAAGCTTCTTTTCACCTATTCTACCCCCTCAGACGTACCGCCCCTGAGACTTGGCACCGAAGAAAAGCAGATCAAGGAGGCATTGAGGGCTATCACCGACCGTGACAAAATACACATAGACACCATTCCAGCCGTAGAGTTGAAAGATTTTAGTAATGCTTTTAATAGGTATAAGCCAAATATACTGCATATATCATCACACGGAAATCAAGAGTGTATTGCTCTTGAAAATGAAAAAGGCGATGCAATTGCCGTGGACGATGATACGCTAATGAATATAGTAAAACTAGCCGGGAAGCAATTGAAAATTGTAGTGCTTAATGCCTGTGAATCATCTAAGATGGCCGCATCTTTGACCGACGTGGTTGATATTGCGATTGGTATGAATGTGTCAATCGGTGATGATGCGGCGCGTGCTTTTGCAGTACAGTTATACTCCAGTATTGGCGAAAATATCCCGATTGGCCTTGCATTTGAGCAAGCAAAATTCGCCATCAGCGCAAACGGAATCAGTGAAGCTGACGCTCCTGTATTACACTATAGAAAAGGCATACACCCAGAAAAATATCAACTGTAGCTTCACCTATGTGGCGGACTGTCCTGCTTGTAGTATAAGTACTTTTTAACACCAGTAGATATATTCTGTGCGATTGGTAATCCTTGTTTCTCGAAGTGTGGCAGCAAGAGTCGAAGTGTTTCACCAGTTGGAAACAACACAGGCAGTATCTGGCTCACAATTCGCTCATCATCAAAGAGTTTGCGGAATATGCGAAGCGGTAGGTCTTTTATTTCTTCAGCGGATTCTTCGGGGTTGCTGTCAAAATTGACGTTTGGCAGGTCTGGTATATCCTGGCGCCATTTTTGTAGATTATTCATGATATCAGGCCAGACATGAGACAAGCCAAGCTGATTGAACATGTCTTGTCCATATGATACCGACAGCTGCACACCCCACGATTCTTGCAGTTTTTGTAGCTCTGGCTGATAAAAGTTTCGGTTTTTGACAAGGCTTGGGTCAATGAAATAGAAAAATCCCCACGTTACCTTGTCTCCATAGATATCTACAAGTGCCTCAAGTTTTTTCTCAAAATTACTAACCTGCCCGCGTTTTTTCGTCGAATCATGGTCGTCGCGCACTTTTTGCTCAATAAACAGCACCTTGTTATCTTTAGTGAGCAGTTGGTCGATATTAAGTGCGTCGCCCTCTTTGGACGTAATCTTTTGCGGCAACGGCTGCCAGTCTTCGTTAATAAAATACTGCTTAATTACCACTTCAAATGCATCGCCAAAACGGATTTCATTTGATTGCAACAAGTTTTGTAGTAGTTTTGCCTCTGGCTTAGTCGGGCGGAATAATCCAACATATCTATCGGGATATTCGGCAACTTTTTTGAGCAAATCAGGTTTTGACTTTGCAAAGATTTTTTCATCAAAAATTTTCTTGAATTTTTCGTAATCAAGCATGGTTTTTCTCCAAATACTGCTGTCGAATTTCATCAATCAACACATCATTGACATACCAAAATGTCCAGCCGTTGCATGAGGGTTGGTCTTGTAAAACTGCGCCAACTTTGTGGATAGAGCCCTCAATATGGCCGCTTTTCAATGAACCGTTGGCCGTAACGATTGCCGAATACTTACCGTCTTTGCTAGTCAGTGTTGCGCCAGCTTTAATAAGTCCGATATCAACCAGTAAGCCGAAAGCGACGCGCGGCGCCTTGGCTTCGAGTTTGCCTGATACGAGTGTTTCATCTAGTGACACTGTTTCGTCGAGGCGTTTCTTTGCTACTTTCACATAGGTATCGTCACGCTCAATACCGATATATTGCCGTCCTAGTTCTTTTGCGGCAACTGCGGTTGTGCCGCTGCCGAGGAATGGATCAAGCACAATATCGCCAGGCTTTGATGTTGCATTAATAATTCGACGAAGCAAAGCAAGCGGCTTTTGCGTCGAGTGTGCTTTTTCGCCATTGATTTTTACTCGCTCTTGTCCGCTACATATAGGAATAAGCCAATCACTACGCATCTGCTTGTCTTCATTGTGCGCTTTCATGGTTTTATAGTTAAAAGTTGGCTTTGATTTTTCAGATTTACCAGCCCAGATAAGTGTTTCGTGCGAGTTGTTAAAGCGCGTGCCTTTGAAATTCGGCATGGGGTTTGTTTTGACCCAAAGAATATCGTTGAGGATCCAGTAATTGAGATCTTGGACGATTTTTCCAACACGGAAAATATTGTGGTAGCTACCGATAACCCAAATCGTGCCATTGTCTTTGAGTACACGCCGACACTCCGTCAGCCACTTGGTTGTAAAATCGTCGTAAGTTGCAAAACTGTCGTATTTGTCCCAGTCGTCGTTGACTGCAGATACTTTTGTGTTATTTGGTCGCCACAGGTCGCCCCTGAGCTGCAAGTTATAGGGCGGGTCAGCAAAAATTAAATCGACAGATTTATCTGGCAAAGTTTTTAGTATTTTGATACAGTCGCCTTGAAGAACGACATTTGTTTCTAGTAATTTCTTACTCATGGACGCCTTTGAGTTAGTTATTATTTTTGAGTATTGTCCGCAATAAAAAAACGGACACCTACTCTAGGCGTCCAACCAACAATTGGGATTCAAACCAAATGCTTTTTCGAGCAAGTGCCCGTTTTTCTGGTTTGAATACCAAAAGTATTAGGTAATCCCTAAATGTTATATTGTTGGTTGGACTCTTTTATTATAGCACTTTTGTTGTATATTGGCGGGTACAAATACAAAAAAACCACCCGTTCGGATGGCTAAATATCAAATTGGTGCGGGTAAGGAGACTCTAACTCCTGGCCTCTTCCATGGCAAGGAAGCGCTCTAACAACTGAGCTATACCCGCATGCTGTTCACGATTTATTGTAACAAAGTCGTGAATGAAATGCAATATTTGGTGGCTCCTCCCAGACTTGAACTGGGGACACAAGGCTCTTCAGGCCTCTGCTCTACCAACTGAGCTAAAGAGCCACAAACTTGCTATTTAATTGTACTAAAGTTGTCGCCATCTGACAAGGGTGTTATAATTTTATCGAGCGCGGGTGTCGTATAGCGGCTATTATGTGACCTTCCCAAGGTTGAGATGGGAGTTCGACTCTCCCCATCCGCACCAGAAATTATAAAGCACCCTGTAAAATTACAGAGTGCTTATTTTATTGATAGGTGGTTTATTTTTTACCGCCACGAATTGCGTCGATGAGTTCGATAGGGAATAGCATCATCGTCTTTTGGCTTGGCTCTGTAGAGATTCGCTCTAAGGTGTTCAATGTTCGCAGATTGATAGCGCCTTGAGTTTTTGCTAGGATTTCTGCGGCTTGGGCTAATGTCTCAGCTGCAGCTTTTTCGCCGTCAGCGTTGATGATGTTGGCGCGGCGCTCGCGTTCTGCCTCGGCCTGTTTGGCCATGGCACGCTTCATGTCGCTAGGAAGTTCGATATTCTGAATCTTAACGTTCTCGACATCGATACCCCATTTGTCAGTTTCGGCATCAACAATTTCCTTGATCTGCTGGGAAATCTCTTCACGCTTGGCAAGCAAATCGTCCATATCAACGTTACCGGTAACGTCGCGCAGTGCCGCTTGGGCAAATTGGCTAGTCGCGTAAATATAGTTCGTGGTTTCCAGTACGGCTTTTGGTGCGTTGATGACTCGGAAATAAACCACCGCATCAACGCCGACCGTGACGTTGTCTTTGGTGATGACTTCTTGTTTTGGAACGTCAATTGGAGTTGAACGAATATCGACCAACATCATTGTTTGTAGACCCGGAATAACGACTCTTAATCCTGGTTCGCGAACGCCAGTAAATCGGCCAAGCGTTAAAACCACGCCACGCTGATATTGATTGACAATTTTAATGCCACTAAGTACGTAAAGTCCCGTGAATACTAAAATTATTATTACGAATGCTTCCATTTTTCCTCCTATTTATATAGATCTATTGTAGCATTTTGTGCGAGGAAAGTGTAAATTGCGGAGGCTTTTTGGCTTTATGAATTTCGCGATATAATGGAAGTATGAGTGATAATAGGCAGCCACTGGCTGAACGGATGAGACCGCAGACGCTGGACGAGGTGATAGGGCAGAGTCATTTGCTTGGCGAGGGCGAGTTATTGAGGCGAATAGTTAAGAATGGCGAGCCGGTCAGTTTGATATTGTGGGGTCCGCCGGGAACTGGAAAAACGACGTTGGCGCGGATTATTGCGCGCGAGGTGAAGGCGGAGTTTATTGAGCTGTCGGCAGTTACAAGCGGAAAAAAGGACGTTGAACAGGTAATTGAACACGCCCGTCAAAATTGGAATTTAGGACTCAGGACAATTCTATTCGTTGACGAAATTCATCGCTTCAATAAAGCACAACAAGACGCGTTTTTGCCGCACGTTGAGAGTGGACTAATTACGTTAATCGGTGCAACGACCGAGAATCCGAGCTTTGAAGTCATCACCCCGCTACTGTCGCGTTCGCGAGTTCTGGTTCTTCAGCGATTGACAAAAGACGAAATCATATCTGTATTAAAAAGAGCGCTGAAAGTCCTGAAAAAATCCAAGCAAGTTTCACCCAAGGCACTGGATTATTTGGCGGAGTTATCAGATGGCGACGCAAGGGTAGCACTGGGAAATTTGGAATTGGCGCTGAGTTTTAATGAAAAAGTAACGCCGGAAGTGGTGAAGGCGGCGGCTCAGAAGCGACTTCCGGGTTATGATAAAAAAGGCGATTCGCATTATGACGTGATTTCCGCTTTTATCAAGTCTCTAAGAGGCAGTGACGCGACGGCTGCGACGTATTATTTGGCGCGGATGATTGACGCGGGCGAGGATCCGAAGTTTATTGCTCGGCGAATGGTGATTTTTGCATCGGAAGATATCGGGCTGGCGGGTAATGGTGCACTGAGCCTGGCAATTGCAACGTTTGAGGCTGTCGAGCGCGTCGGTCTTCCGGAGGCGAAGTATAATTTATTCCATTGCGCTATTGCGTTGGCTCGCAGTCAGAAGTCGCGTGAAATTACTGATTTAATGTACGGCGCTTTTGAACTGGCGCGCAAATATCCGAATTCTCCCGTACCATTGCATCTCAGGAACGCTCCGACTAAATTAATGAAAGATTTGGGCTATAGCAAAGGCTACGAGTGGCGAGCTGGCTTTAAGCATGACAAAGGATTTTTGCCAGAGGAAATTAAGGATGTGGTATAATTAGCACATCAATATTCTTAAAAGGAGAAGTTAACATGCCAAAACAAGAACCTCAGCAGCCGCAATATGCGCCGCAGCCTGACCCAAACGCACAATACGGTCCCGCACCACAACCGCAGAACACGCCGTATGAGCAGCAACCGGTCAGCCAGCAATATTTTACACAACCTCAAGCAGCGCCAGTGCAATATGTCGTGATGGCAGAATCTCTGAAGGGTGTTAAGGGTTGGTTAATGTTCTTTGTGGTTTGTTTCGTTATCGGTAGCCTTGTCAATACAGCAGTGTTTTTCCGGGCGATAATGAATCTTAGCCAGCCAGAGAACGTCATTTCTTTGATATTTTCACCTATACTAGTAGTCTTGGCTATTTGTACAGTTGTGTTCATAGCAATGCAGAAGCGTCTTGGTAAATGGTTAGCCGTTATTGCGGTTGCTACAGCTGGATTGGGAAGTACTGCGAATGCGATAGTTATGCATGCGTCTGGAAGGTCGGGGGAAGATACCCCAACGATTATAGGTGCAATTATTGCGATGCTCATAATGGATGGATTGGTAATTCTATACTTTTTTGCCTCCCGCAGGGTCAAAGAAACTCTCGTTAACTAATTGATTCTTGCGTAAAAATAACCGCTCTCTATTACAGGGCGGTTATTTTTGTGGTTAACGCAATTATTGTTTCGCGGCGCGTTTTCGCTCATTAGCGTCCAGATATCGCTTGCGAAGTCGTAATGACTTTGGCGTGACTTCCAAAAGCTCATCATCTTCAATAAAATCGATACACTGCTCCAGGCTAAACTGCGTAAATGGCGTCAATTGCACAGTTCCGTCCGACGATTTGGAGCGCATGTTGGTCAAATGCTTGGCTTTGCAGACATTGATTTCGATGTCTTCTTGGCGATTATAAATCCCGACAATCATTCCAGCATAAACTTCCGTTCCTGGTCCGACCAATAGTTCGCCGCGAGCCTCTGCCGCTTGCAGGGCGTAAGGTGTTGTTGTGCCAGCCTCAAATGCGATAAGAACTCCATTGCGGGTTTTTGGCAATTTTCCGCCAAGCGGTTGATATCCGTGAGGTAGGGAATTCATAATCACCGTACCTCTGGTGGCGGTCAATAAAATGTTTCGCAAGCCAATCAACGCCCTAGTTGGCAGAATGTAGGTCAAACGAGTAGCGCCAGCGGCAGTAGTTTCCTGAGATTTCATTTCAGCGTGTCGTGCGCCAAGCTCTTGGCTGATCGCGCCGATAAATTCGCTGCCGACTTCAATTTGCAATTCTTCAATTGGTTCTTTTTCAGCGCCGTCCTCGGTAATTGTAACGACTTGCGGTCGCCCAACCTCAAACTCAAATCCTTCACGTCGCATGGTTTCAATTAAAACACTCAAGTGCAATTCGCCGCGTCCAGAAATCGTAAAGCCAATTCCGTTTTCCTCGACTCGTAGCGCCACGTTGGTCTCAAGCTCTCGCTTCAATCGGTCGCCAATTTGCCTGGATGTCGTAAACTCGCCTTCGCGCCCTTTCATTGGACTAGTGTTTGGTCCGAGATACATGCTCAGAGTTGGTGCTTCAATGTCAATTGTTGGCAGCGCTTCAGGCTGTTCTTTGTCGGCAATCGTATCGCCAATATGCGCGTCAGCCACGCCAACCAGCGCCACAATGTCGCCAGCAAAAGCTTCGTCAAGTTCTTCGCGATTTAATCCGCGATAGCCAAAAACTTTCTCAATTCGTGCGGAGCCCGCGACTTCGCCATTTTTCATCAAACTGACTTGCAAGCCACGCTTAACAGATCCGCGAGCAATTCGCCCAATCGCGTATTTTCCTTGGAATGTGTCATATTGCAGGCTGGTAACAAGCAATTGAAACGCGCCATCTTCCATCACATCTGGCGCTGGAATGTCGTTAATAATCGCGTCAAAAATTGGCGTCAAATCCGCGTCTTCGTCGGTGTTTGCAGGAATTTCTTTCCATGATTTTCCGTCGCGTCCGATTGCGTAATAAATTGGATATTGCAATTGAGAATCGTCGGTCGCTAGCTCCAAAAACAGATCGCTCAACTCATCTTCAACTTCGGCAATTCGTCTGGCTGGCTTGTCAATCTTATTGATAATCACGACAGGCTTCAGTCCCAGCTCAAGTGCCTTCGCTAATACGAATTTGGTCTGAGGCATCGGACCTTCCTGCGCGTCCACAATCAGCAGAACGCCGTCAGCCATATTCAAGGTTCGCTCAACTTCGCCAGAGAAATCGGCGTGTCCTGGTGTGTCAATAATGTTTATTTTGTAGTCGCCGTAAAAAATTGACGTTTGTTTGGCGGTGATGGTGATGCCGCGCTCGTGCTCTTGATCGCCGGAATCCATGATCAATTCCTGGCTCATCTCGGCTTGGTTGTCGCGGAATGTTCGCGACTGCTTTAATAGCCCGTCAACCATGGTTGTTTTGCCATGATCGACGTGGGCAATAATGGCAATGTTTCGAATCTTGCTAGCGTCCTTCATAAAAATACGGCCTGATGTTAACACAGACCTTCCTTTGGTGTAATTATATCACGAAATAATAGAGGTAGCAATTTATTAACCATTAAATGTATAAATCACATAATCTGTCTAGTAGGCTCAATTGCCGTTAATGAGTCAGCTTAATGCTATTATGGAGCGCCTGCTAGATAGTGATCACGAACTTGATGCTCGGTTAGGGCCGTTGCGTAGACTGAACTATATTGCATACTTCCGTTAAAATATTTAGGCCCATTGTATCCACTGCCGTCGGCATTTTTCCAGTTAAGCACTTTGCCACAGCCAACTTTCCAGTAGCCGCCGCTGAACATCTTTTCTCCAGCAGTCATTGATGGGTTTGAGTCGACTTGATTACCATCTAAATAAAGCGCTGCGCCGTTTGGGGACATAGTAGCAACGACATGATGCCAGTGACCGTCGGAATAGTTTACACCGGCAGGTGAAGTAACAAGCTTAATTCCTCTGTCGTACACACCAAACACCACTCTACCATCTTTATCTATGTATATATGACGATCACTATATCCTCTTCCGTCATAGTCACCCTGGTAGAGAGAGCTGAATCCTATTAGTCGTCCGTTGCTTTTTTGATTGGTATTAAACCATACTTCCAGGCTAAATATATTTGGAGCTGGAGTAATTTTTTTAGCTTCTGACGTTCCATGAGTAAGACAGGTATCTACTCCATTAAACACTGAAACACGATGGTCGTCACGCGTACAGCCTGCGGTTGCTACGGCAACTCGACTTGGCGACTTATCTCCCGGTGCGGCACTGCCATCATTGTTATTACCGGAGAGGTCTGTGACAATAGGGTTTACTACATAGTCACTGTTGAGTGCCCAAGAGAAATAGGGCTGAGGATTGGGGCGAATTTGTGAATTAATCCAGGTGACATCAGAACATTTAAAATAAGCTCGAGATTGGATGCTGTTGATGTTGTTTTGCATGGTTGCAGTAAAGCCCGCCAGGGAAGATAGTTGCACGACCAAAAGTACTATCTCGAATAGTATAATGATAGCGAGCAGTGCCATATTTCGATTGCGCTCATAGGCAAGTTGTAGTCCTGTAATCTCCTCTTCTGGCGGAGGCAGTTTTACTAATAAAGCTATAAATAACGGTAAAAGACACCATAATAATGCGAGAGCCACTCCAGACGGTCCAAGAGATGGTCGTGGAATATAAATGTAATGTCCCTGCCTGTCGGTTTCTGTGGCGCGAACGATTGTAGTTTGACCGGTATATATGCGATTTCCTCTGTCATCTC
Organism: Candidatus Nanosynbacter sp. HMT-352; assembly: GCF_021222645.1. NCBI lineage: Bacteria > Bacillati > Minisyncoccota > Nanosynbacteria > Nanosynbacterales > Nanosynbacteraceae > Nanosynbacter > Candidatus Nanosynbacter sp. HMT-352. The sequence goes on along the minus strand of NZ_CP089520.1, from coordinate 341,216 downwards.
GAATAGGAAAGATGCCGGTATTAACAATATGAAGTTGTACGTCATTTTTCTGGTGTTTAGCAATACTAAGCATGTCTACACGGAGCCATGGATTAAGGATTAGCGTTGCTAAAATAACCACGAGTGTTCCGCCAATAATGCGAACTGGCCAGCGCCAGTGTTTGTGTATTTTCTTGATACACGAAATCAGATAGACGATAATCCATCCAATTAGTAAAATAGGTGCGGCACGCCATACCCATCCCCATATAGGCGCAATTACTATTGCTTTGCCTATTACATCCTGACCACCTACCGGCAAGGAGTCTTCCGTGATATTGAGGTCTCCTTTTGTTGTATAGCTATGATCATCATTTACTTTTATTAGTCTATGGGTGTAAATGTTGCCGCTACGATAAAACGTAATAATATCATCTTTGTCGTAAGATTGTTGTGGCTTAGTGACTACTAGTGTTCCAACGGGGGCGGTCTCACCCATGCTTGGAGTTACGATGGAGAAAAAGCGAAAACCAGCTAAATGTAATATAAGCACCGAGCCTAAACTCAGTAGACTCAGTGCTGTGATTACCCAGATGCTGGTTTTGCTAAATCTCATTGACCTTCAATATGTATAGTCTTAGAACTGCTATTATTTACTAGGCGCTAAACTGCCAGGTGATTGGTTGTGATATTTGACGGCCCTGGAAGCTGGCGTCAGTATTTGCTGGGAGCGCTGCTGTGATAACTAGGTTAACTGTTTCATTTGGTGCAATTGGATGACCAACAATTGCTTTAATGTCTTGTGCTGCAGCTTGCTGGAACGCTTCCGCGGTACCAGTCCAGACTTGTGTTCCATTGGCTTGAACGGTGATGGTCATTTTGCCACATAAGTTACCAGTACCAGAGACTGATGCTCCTGGCGCGTTCACTGTCGTACAAGTACCGCCCTTAACAGTGAAGGCGCTAGCGGCTATACTACCTTTATTAGTAATCTTTACGGTCGTACTTGTGCTGCCTCCTGGAACAAGTGCTTGGCCGCCGTATTTGTTGATAGTCGCGCATGTCGCACTGCCGGCGCCAGTAGTGGTACATGCAACTGAACCGTCTTGGTTTTTTTCTTCCATAACTAATGTGCCCGTTGAAGCTGTATTTACGCTGTTGGTGATAGTTGCAACAACACCTGCAAAAGTAGGTGTTAAGCTAAACGCTACCATCAGAGTCATAATACCTCCGATAGTTGCCAGACCAATACGCTGCCTTTGGAAATAGTTATTTGATTTTCTCATGCTAGTATAAACCCTCCTCGATTATCTAATTTAGATGTCTCGCATTATTATTTTCCTTGGCGTGATTGTAGCATAGGCGTTTTAGTGTAGTCAATATGATTTTCTATGTCAATTTAAAAAAAGGTCGCCGTATTAAAGGCGACGATTTATAGAATACTACAATTGGTGCGGATGAAAGGACTTGAACCTTCACGCCGTGAGGCACATGCTCCTAAGGCATGCGTGTCTACCAATTCCACCACATCCGCATAATTAAATTGTTAAAGATGCACTTGCGAATTTGTTAGGGGATGGTGTCATCCGCATTGTGTCCGCATTTGCATAACTTGATTATATCAAAACAAATTCTACTTATCAACTGTCCGCGCTTATGCTAAAATTGAAGTAACATACCAAGGAGGATTGATGAATAAAGTTGCGAAATATTTGAATGAACATCTTAGTGGCGAAGTCGCGTCGCAGGATTTTGCATTGAGCCAAGTTGAGGCTGATAATGGGCTTTTGGCGCGCCGACCAGAAATGATTGTCCGAGCAGCTAATATGAACGATATCAGGAAAGTGATGCGATTTTGTTCTCAACTGGCAGAGAAAGGCCATGTTTTACCTGTATTTGTTCGTGGTTGTGGCAATGATGAAACTGGCGCGGCGACGAATAAGGGCATTGCAATTGACGAAAAAACGTATATGAATCGTGTGGTTGGTATTGATCCTCGTCAGCAACTGATTCATGCTCAAGCGGGAATTTCTCTTTCGGCAATCAACGCAACTTTGTCTACCCATAAAGGTTTGGGTTTGCCGCAAACTTCATACGTAGCAGAAGAAGGCACGATTGGTGGTGCAATTAACACGGCTCCATCTGGAATATTATCTGGCGCACATGGTCGTTTTGCTGACGCGATTCAGCAGCTTGAGATTGTCCTAAGTAACGGTGACGTGATTCAGACTGGTCGCATATCTCGACGCGAATTGAATAAGAAAAAAGGCTTATCGACGTTTGAGGGCGAGATTTATCGAGAGATTGACAATTTAATCTCAGACAACGCTGAACTGATTTCGCAAATGGATCCAGATTTGCCAGATACAGTTGGCTATAGTGGGATTTCTCGGGTGAAGCAAAAAGACGGGTCATTTGACCTGACACCGTTGTTTATTGGCAGTCAGGGAAGTCTGGGTGTGATTTGCGAAGTTATTATGAAGGCGCAATTTATTCGTCCAGAATATTCAGTTGTTGTCGCATCATATAAAAAGTTGTCAGACGCGCAATCAGCTGTGGAATTGGCGATGAAAAATAAGGCGTCGGCAGTGGAAATAATCGATGGGCGATTCTTCCGCCAGGCTGCGGTCGTCGGTAAGGTGGTTGAGTGGGCGCCGAAAGAGTGCTTTAAGGGTGCGGTAGTCTTGGCTATCTTTGACGACTTCTCTGACAGAGCGCGTAATAAAGCTGCGAAGAAATTGACTCGAAAATTGGAATCATCAGAAGCGGTTGACATAAAAACGCTACATTTAGAAGAGCAGGATTTGTTCAGTTTGCATTCTGTTTTGGCTTTGGCGGAAACTCCGAGCGAGCCGCATATGATTACGCCACGCGTTTTCTCTGGGATTTTAATGGCACCAGAAAAGATCGATAGTTTCCTTAGCGAGTTGAAGTCACTGGAGTCTAAGTACGGCGTGGATTTGCCAGTTTTTGTTGATTTTTCAAGCGATTATATTTCTCTACATCCGACGTTTGATAGTAAAAAGGTGAGTGAACGCCAGAAGATTCTTCAATTGTTGGCGGAAATTTCTCAGATTGTTAATAAGTATGAAGGTTCTTTTGCGGGCTTTGGTGGTGACGGAAGGCTGAAGGCTAACTTTATCTATAAAAATCTACCAGATGATGAAAAGCAATTATACGCAAAGGTGAAAAAAATCTTTGATCCAGCTGGAATTTTTAATCCAGGAATTAAATCGGAGGCTCAACCAAAGGAGTTGGCAGCGGAGTTAAACGCGTGGTGCAAGCTTCGTAATCAAGCTTGATACTGGGTGAGAATTGGGCTATAATTGACACGTAGCCCATGCGGATGTGGCGGAATTGGTAGACGCGCTAGCTTCAGGTGCTAGTGTACGCAAGTACGTGAAGGTTCAAGTCCTTTCATCCGCACCAAGAATTGAAATTTTTCACCATAAGAAAATCACCCGTAGTCAGGGTGATTTTTAATGTCGTAAATTCAGAGTCTACATGACAGGCAATCGTAAAGAACAATCACCTGCCATGTAGAATCGTCACGACCCCAGAACGGGGTTCTGGGTGTCAGAGAGGGTCTCCAGTGCAGCCTGGAGATCCCCCCTTGTCAGGTATTCGCCTGCATACATCAGTCCGACTGTAATACTGTCGATCTCACTTGTAAGCTTTTCGAGTTCGATATCACCATCGGTCACGCAGACATACTTCTTGACGAAGTCGTAAAACTTGTCTAAAGCCGACGCAATACGTTTTGCGTCGTTGTGGATGTCGGTACCGACAACAATATTTGTCGAGTGTACAGACCTGCATTGCAACTCCCCAATATAGACCTCTAGGTCATACAGGTAGCTGTTCACGTCTCGTATGTCTTGGATCAGTCTCCTGACCTGAATGGCCGGAATACACCCATCCTGACAAGTGAGTTTAACGACATCTCTCCACTTGGAGTTGAGAGTGTTTGTTGTCATCAGTAGCTTATCAGAGAGGTCTGCGGAAAGCATTATGCTATCCCTTTCTGTGTTTTCTCATCTGCGTGAGTGCAGCGTACTGTGTTCTTTACAATACAAGATGAGATCTTATCTCTCTTATGGTGGTTTTAAAAAAGAAATAAAAACTCATCTTGTGTTCGATTGCCTGTCAAAGTTCACTTTCGGACAAGGATTTACTCAACTCATCAACGAAAGCTACTTTCACTTATATCACACTTGTGTAAAAAAGTCAATAGAATGCATAAAAAACAGCCTCAAAACGAGACTATTCCAAAATAATTTCAAGGGGATATATGACAAGCAGCCATAAAGAGAATGAATTACACTCATCATATATTCCGCGTTGTTAGTCTTCTGTCTCTGTGTGATTCAGGAGACTTTGCGCTACTTGCGCCAGCGCAGTGGCTTCTTCGCTTAGCTGGACGAGAAGTTTCCTAACTTCTACATCAGTGGCAATCGCGTGTGATATCAGACCTTCTTTCGGGATATAGTCTAGGGTTAATTTCTTCCCCTCGACAGACGCGGTTGCTCGACGAAGAAAATTCTCCAGTGCCGTCGTATTGGTCTTTTTATTCACGACCCTTCACCTTTCTGGTATTTTCTCGCCCTCAGTGTGATATACGTGCATTCTTTATGCACAAGACGAGATTTTATCTCTTTAAGGTTCTTAGAAGAAGTAAAAACTCGCCTTGTGTTTTGGCTGCTTGTCAATGAGCGTTTTCGGACAAGGATTTGCTCAACTCGTCAACGAAAACTAATATTACCTATACCATTCTATGGTAATTAAGTCAATAGAAGGCTCTCGACTTTTGTTATTTATTCAGGAATTTTGCTAAAATAACAGAGATGGAAGATAAGAGAAATGTCATTGATAAATTTAAGGGTCGGAGCGAATCGGAGATTATAAGCGAGCTGGATTCTGAAGATCACGGTTTGGTGATTGCGCTGGAAAATACCGAGCGGGATTTTAATATGGGGACAATTGTCAGGAGCGCTAATGCGTTTGGCGTGCGGCAGATTTATGTGATTGGGCGTAGACAATGGAATAAGCGCGGTGCCATGATGACGGATAAATATCTGCATATTACGTATCTGGCGACGACGGAAGAGTTTGTTGAGAAAATGCGGACTGAAGATAGGGAAATTATTGCTATTGATAATATTCCTGGGAGTGTTAATATGTCGCAGACGAGTTTACCGAAGCGTGCGGTTTTGGTATTTGGGCAAGAAGGGCCGGGGATTTCTGCAGAGCTGGCTGGCGCTGCGGATCAGATTGTGGCGATTGAGCAATTCGGCTCGACTCGCTCCATAAACGTCGGTGCGGCAGCGACTGTGGCGATGTATTGTTGGCTGCAGCAAAATGTACTACAATAGTATCATGATTTTACCTAAATTCCATCGTTCACACGTGTTGCCGAGGTAGGACTCTGATTTTTGATTGTACGCGCCGAGTTCTGCTTCGGCGTTTTTGATTGCTATAAATAAGAAATAATGACATAATGGAGCTAACATGAGCAGTTTATCGACACAAAGTTACAAAGGTTCGCGAGACTATTTTCCAGAGGAAAAGCGTCTGCAGAATTACATTTTTAATGTTTGGCACAAGACGGTTGAGAGTTTTGGCTATGAAGAATACGGCGCGCCGCTACTGGAGCCGCTAGATATTTATCTGGCGAAGTCAGGTCAGGAATTGGCGGGCGAGCAAACATATGCCTTTGAGGATCGTGGTGGTCGAATGGTGGCGATTCGTCCTGAGATGACGCCGTCAATTTCTCGAATGGTGGCGGCTAGGCGTCAGGAATTAGCGATGCCTGCGCGACTATATTCTATTGCTAATTTTATGCGCTATGAACGACCACAGCGCGGACGCGAGCGTGAGTTTTGGCAATTGAATGCGGATTTGTTTGGCGTGGACGGCGCGGCGGCGGACGCGGAGATTATTGAGCTGAGTCACGCTAGCGTGATGAATTTTGGCGCCAAGCAGGAAATGTTTACGGTTAGGGTTAATAATCGCCAATTGATCAATCGTTTGATGAGCCAATTTTTGAAGCTTGATATTGTTGGTTCGACGATGATGATGAAGCTGCTTGATAGGAAAAATAAGATTCCTGCCGAAGAATTTAAGCGTCAGGCCATTGAGATTTTTGGCAATCAAGCGTCAGAGGGTTTGCCGAAGCTAGCAAAAATGATCAGTATGAAATCTGTTGATGATTTACCGGGCGAATTGATGGAAGATGAAAGCGTCAAGCAGCTTCGCGAAGTAATGAAATTGCTTAGCCAAAAAGGCATTACGAATGCGGTGTTTGATGTTACTCTGATGCGCGGACTGGATTATTACACAGGCATGGTTTTTGAGCTTTTTGACAATTCGCCAGAGAATAACCGAGCGTTGTTTGGTGGAGGACGATATGACGGATTGGTCGGGCTATTTGGCGTTGAACCGATTGCTACGGTCGGCGTTGGCATGGGCGCGACAACGATGGAACAATTTTTGGAAGTGCACGGCTTGTTGCCTAAATTGGCGTCTAAAACAGATGTATATATAATTCCGGTGTCAAAAGAATCTATGGCTGGCGCGGACGATTTGGCGCGAAAATTGCGCAGCGAAGGCGTGCGAGCGGAGTTGGATATCACTGGTAGAAAGATTGACAAGCAGATAAAAGCGGCGCTAAAAAAGCAAATTCCGTTTGCGGTGTTCGTGGGTGAGGATGAGATTGCTAGCGGCGCATACACGGTTCGAAACTTGGTGGAATCCGATGAACAAAAGGTTGGCGCTGAACGAATTGTGACAATTGTCAAAGATCGTCGATATGATGGCGATGAAGACGCTCTGTTTGAGGTATAGCCTGATATCTGTTATAATTAGTCTTTATGAAGACTACTGTAAAAAAACTATCAGATACTAAAGTTCAATTGACGATTTCTTTGGGTGCTAGCGAATTGGCTGACGCAGAACAAGTTTCCTTGACGAAGTTAGCCCGCGATATCAAAGTTCCAGGCTTCCGCAAAGGAAAAGTTCCCGCAAGTATAGCCGCTAAGCACGTTGATCCGAATGCGCTTCAGGAGCAGGTTCTGGAGAATGCTTTGTCAAAGGCGGTAGCTGAGGCGTTTTTGCAGGAAAAATTGCAGGCTTTGGATCGACCAAGTGTTGAAGTGAAAAAGTTTGTGCCGGGCGCCGAGTTGGAATTTACGGCTGAAGTTGAAGTTATTCCGCCAGTAAAATTGGGCGATTATAAAAAATTGTCAGCAAAAAAAGAAGTGGCGAAAGTCGAAGATAAAGAAATTGACGATGTTATTGAGCGAATTCGTAAAAACTATTCTGAAAAATCAGAGGTCAAGCGTGCTGCTAAGCTCGGCGACGAGGCTGTGATTGACTTTACAGGAAAGAAAGACGACGTAGCGTTTGAGGGAGGTTCGGCTAAGGAATATGGCTTGAAGCTTGGCGAAGGTCAATTCATTCCTGGATTTGAAGAAGGCGTGATTGGTCATAAGGCTGGCGAAGAATTTGATTTGAAACTGAAATTCCCAGAGGATTATCACGCTGAGAATTTGGCGGGTCAAGACGTTGTGTTTACCGTGAAACTTCACAATGTTAATGAATTGAAATTGCCAGAACTAAACGATGAATTTGCTGCAAAATGCGGTCCATTTACAGAGATGAAAGAAGTAAAAGAGGACATTAAGCGCGAGCTTACCGCACAAAAAGAGCGTGAAGCTGATGAGAAATTTAAGGACGCGCTAGTTGGTGAGTTAACGGAAAAAAGTAAAGCCGCGCTGCCAGAACTTTTGGTTGAGGATCAATTGCGATCAATCGAGCGTGACTTGACTCAGAATTTGATGTACAGCGGACTGAGTTTGGAGAGTTATTTGAAGACTCAGGGCTTCAAAGATAAAGAGGAATGGACGAAGAAAGAGGCTCGTCCAGCGGCTGAAAAGCGTGTTAAGGCTGGTCTGGTATTGGCTGAATTGTCAAAAGAATTGAAGATTGACGCTTCTCGTGATGAGATCCAAGAACAGATTAATTTCTTTAAGCAGCAATACGGCAAAGACAAGAAGATGCTAGAGCAATTTGACAATCCAAACGTCCACCGCGACATTGCCAACCGAATGATTACAGATAAGACCGTTGCTAAATTGGTCGAATTAAACACGAAGAAATAGGGTAAATATGCCAAAATCATATCTCATTCCAACTGTCGTTGAAAAGTCGGCCGACGGCGAGCGTGCTTTTGATATCTATTCGAGATTGTTGAATGAGAGAATTATTTTCCTTGGCGAAGACGTTAACGAGCATACTGCTAACAGTGTAGTGGCGCAATTACTGCATTTGGCATACGTTGACCCGCAGGCTGATATATCGCTATATATCAATAGTCCAGGCGGCAGCGTTTATGACGGTATGGCAATTTATGACACGATGAATTTTATTAAGCCCGATGTGGCAACGTATGGAATTGGTTTGCAGGCAAGCATGGGCGCGTTTTTGCTCAGTTCTGGCGCTAAGGGGAAGAGGTTTTGTTTGCCGCATGCCAAGGTTATGATTCATCAGCCGTCTTCTGGAACGCACGGCAAAGTGACCGACATGGAAATTGACATGAAGGAAACTTTGGAGGTTAAGGAGATGTTAGCGAAGATTATGGCGAAAAACACTGGTCAGAAATTAGCTAAGGTTAAGTCTGACATGGAACGTGACTATTGGATGACGCCAGATGAAGCCGTAAAATACGGACTGATTGATAAAGTCTTGACTAAATTGTCGTAAAAATTTGCGCATTTGTTGTTAAAACTACTAGTGATTCTGCTTGTGGTTTTTGGAGGATATTGTCATAATTTGAAGTAGGCAAGGAGGGTCTATGAGGCAATATTTAGACGCATTGAAATACGTTCGTGATAACGGTGTGCAAAAAGGTGATCGTACGGGGACGGGGACGACAGAAATTTTTGGCATTCAGACGCGATATAATTTGGCGGACGGATTTCCGGCTATGACCACTAAGAAGTTATATTTCAAAAGCGTTGCTCATGAGCTTTTATGGTTTCTTAAGGGTACGGGCAATATTGAATATTTGGCGCAAAACGGCGTTCATATTTGGGATGAGTGGCCATATAAAAATTATCTAGAAAAAACTGGTCAGAAAATACCAGAAATTAACGGCGATGAGTGGCGCGCTGGAATGAAGGAATTTATTGATAAGATTGCGAACGATCATGATTTTGCTGAAGAATGGGGAAATTTGGGTCCTGTTTATGGTGTCCAATGGCGAAAATGGCCGGACGGGAAGGGCGGAATTATTGACCAGATTCAGAACGCCATTGACATAATAAAGACGAATCCAGAGTCGCGTCGGAATATCGTGAGCGCGTGGAATGTGGCGGAAATTAATGATATCGTCCAAGCTGGCGGGCTGCCTCCGTGTCATACGATGTTTCAATTTAACGTAAGACCTGGTAAAGACTGCGAGAAAGATAGGCTGGATCTAGCTCTGACGCAGCGTTCGGCGGACATGTTCCTGGGCGTGCCGTTTAATATTGCCAGCTATGCGCTGCTTCTGTCGATTGTCGCTCAAGTTACCGACAAGCAACCCGGCGAGCTTATCCATACCTTAAATAGTGCGCATATTTACAATAATCATCGCACGCAAGTTGACGAGCAATTATCGAGGAACCCACTAACGCCGCCTAAGTTGTGGCTCAATCCAGACATCAAGAATATTGACGATTTCACGATTGATGATATTCGCCTGGAGAATTATGAGTGCCATCCAGCAATAAAAGCGCCGATCGCTGTGTAGTGTGATTCTCGCGGTCGGTGATTTACATTCGTCTGTTGAGGTGATTGATGTCTATTCTTCGTCAGATTCTTTAGCTGTAAGAATCATATAATTGTCGTTTTCAATACCAGACGGTTGTAGACCAGTAATCTCTTGATCGGGTAGAATAACGCTAAACTCTCGAGTAGCAGTATCATATAGTATAGTCGCACACTTTCCTATTGCTCTAGCTTTTCCGTTTTCGTCTGTCCATTTTTCCATAACAGGGGCTTTATCTTTGAATATCGCGCCTTCTTCAGTAGGTTTGCCATATAGTATTATTGTTTTACCCTCTGGTAGGTCCGCAACCGTAGTGCCTTTTATACGTTCAAGGGTTGTAGCTCGTATCATAGATCGCTCGTCCATAGTCTCTACTATACCACAAATACCAAATACTGTCAATTTAAGAAGGCTATTTTCTTTTATACGTCACAAAATCAAAATCGTAATTATTTTCGTTATCTGCCGAATGATGTACGCGACCTACTTCTTCCCATGCGTCCATATCTATTTCTGGGAAAAAAGTGTCAGCATCGGGGAATTCGGCGTCAATTTCCGTGGCGTAAATAGTGTCAATTTCTGGAATATCTAGCGCGTCTTTATAAACTTGCGAGCCGCCAATAATAAAAGTCGGATATCGGGATAGAGCCAGGGCGCTTCGTAAATTCATAGCCGTAAGAACTTTTTTAACACCTGTCGGTTTTGATGAGATGACAATATTTTCTCTGTCTGGAAGCGGTCGCGAGCCAATTGACTCAAACGTTTTTCTGCCCATGATGACGTTGCTATTTCTCGTCAAACGCTTAAAATTCACCAAGTCGGCTGGCAGACTTCGCCCCCACGGCATATCGCCATTTTGACCGATGGCGCGGTTTTTATCGTAAGCTACAATAATGGCTTTTTCCATAATTTCAGTTTAACATGCTGTAAAATTTACCGAAAGCTTGATAGGAATGCGTAAACTTGCCATAATAAGAATTGGTAGAAAAATCACGCAATGGGAGGTGTTTAGTGAGCGTGTATTCAAATAAAGACATATTAGCGGCGATTGAAGACGGGACAATTGTCTGTACGCCGTTCAACCCAAAAAACGTATCGGAAGCCAGCTTAGATTTTACGCTAGGCTTTAATTTTTATAAACAGGAATATGATGAGATTTCACGAGTTTATAATCCGTTTGACGAGTCCGATGTCAATCGATACTTCAAGGGTCCACTTAAGGCGATTCCGCATGCCGAATGGTGTGACCGGCACGGTTTTCGGGAATTTAAGAATATTCCGCCAGAGCATCCGATAATCGTACTGAAGCCTGGTGAGCGAATTTTGGCACACACGCACGAATTTGTTGGAATTCGGACGCATGGCGGCGCGGCTGAGGTGAAAAGTCGTAGCTCTTGGGGGCGAAACGGCGTGGCGGTGTGTTTTGATGCTGGCTGGGTTGATCCGGGATATATCAATCGGATTACGCTTGAGATTTACAATTTGAATAAGCATGAGAGTGTAGTTTTGCCTGTTGGCGAACGTATTGGGCAATTGATTTTTCATCACACTGGTCAGGTTGACGGCGGATATGCTAGTGGACGCGGCGGAATGAGCGGTAAATATCAGCACACTGACGATTTGGATGAATTGATAAAGACTTGGCGTCCAGAAATGATGTTGCCGCGGGCATTTAAGGATAATCGTCATAAACCGATGGAAATTCCGGGTCTAAGCGAGGGGATTTTGTGATGATGGCAGGTTCAATGTTTCGATCGCGAACGAAAGAAAAAGAATATATCGATCACAGGAGAAAGCATAAGTCTGACGGCTGCGATTTTTGTCAATTGGTAAAGCATCACACAGATCAGGTAGTTGATGAAACTGCGCATTGCCTGATTATTAAGAATAGATTTGGCTATAATTTTTGGGATGGCTGCGGCGTGGATGATCATTTGATGATTATACCGAAACGGCACGTGGATTCATTGGCGAATTTGAGCGATGAGGAAAAAATTGACTATATGAATCAGATTGCGAAGTTTGAGAATAACGGCTATTCGATTTACGCTCGGGCGCAAGGAAGTAAATCTAGGTCAATGGCGCACCAACATACGCATTTTATAAAAGTTGACGGCAAGGTGAAAAAGATGATGATTTATCTGAATAGGCCACACACTGTGATTATGAGGTAGTGATGAGTAGTGCGGGAAAATATATAGTTATCGAGGGTAATGACGGAACGGGCAAGTCTACACAGGTCGCGAAATTGGCGGAATATTTTCGGTCAATCGGGCGAACGGTTTGCGTGATTGAAGAGCCGGGAAGTGACGATCCGGAAAAATCAACTCCGATAGCAAATGAACTTCGAAAAGTTATTAAAAATGGCGATTTGGCGCGCTCTGCGGCGGTGAATGTGGCACTATTTTCTGCAGCTCGGCGTGAATTGTGGCGGGAAAAAATTCAGCCTGCGTTGGAACGTGGGGAGATTGTTTTGAGCGCGAGAAATTATATCTCAACGCTGGTTTATCAGGGGCGAGGCGAGGGCTTTGATGAATCAGAGATTTTGAGATTGACGGAACTGTTTACTGATGAAAAATATTTGCAGCCAAATGTTATGGTTATTTTAAGTTTGAGCCGAGAGAAGCGGGAATCGCGAATTTCTATGCGCGGCGAGCTGAAAAATCCTGACACTTTTGAGTCGCGCGGGCAAGATTTTCAGAAAAAAGTCGACGATGGATATCTGGAGATTGCCGAGGCGTACGGAATTCCGGTAGTTTCGGCTGACGGGACGATTGACGAAGTTCATGATATGTTGATTGATAATATCGAAAAACACTAGTAAAACCCTTGATTTTATTGACGTTTTTCGTCATAATGAGTAGTTATAGAAGTAGTGTATTCATGGCGGGTAAAAATTGCGAGTAGGCAAATCGTGATTTTGGGCTATGAATTAGAGATCTTCACAGCCGTCTATTAACCACTAATTAAAGCGAGGAGTGTTTACGCCTGTGGCAAAAAAACCAACCACAAGCAGCGAGCGCGTCTATTTCACCTCTGGTGATAATGCCCTGCCGCTGCCAAACTTGATCGCTCACCAAAAAGATTCTTGGCGCTGGTTCGTCGAAGAAGGCTTGAGTGAGATATTTTCAGAAGTTAACCCAATTGACGACTATACCGGTCAGAAGTTGTCATTAAAGTTCGGCAAATACTATTTTGGCGAGCCAAAAAACACTGACCAATTTGCCAAAGAAAACAACTTGACATTTGAAGCTCCGCTACACGCAACAGTTGAATTGACAAACAAGACAACTGGTGTAGTTGAAGAGCAGGAAATTTACCTCGGTGAATATCCATGGATGACTGATCGCGGTACGTTCGTTATCAACGGTACGGAGCGTGTGGTTGTTAGCCAGTTGATTCGTTCTGCTGGTGTTTTCTTCACTGCTGAAACAGTAGCGGGACGTAATTACTACGGCGCAAAAATCATTCCAGGACGTGGAGCTTGGATGGAATTTGAGACGGCTTCTAACGGTACGATTTACGTAAAGATCGACCGTCGTCGTAAGATACCGGCAACAACTTTGTTGCGCGCTTTGGGCTATCCAAAGACTAGCGAAATTAAGGAATTGTTCGCTGATATTGATACTGGTGACGTAAAGTATATTGACGAAACTTTAGACAAGGACACTTCTCGTGGTGCCAATGAGGCGTTGATTGAGGTTTATCGTCGATTACGTCCAGGTGATTTGGCGACAGTTGATAACGCTCGTCAGATGATTGAGCGAATGTTCTTTGACTTCAAGCGGTTTGATTATTCGCGGGTTGGTCGTTATAAATTGAATCAGCGCTTGGGTCTGGATGTCGCTAATACGGCTGAAAATCGTACATTGCAAATGAGCGATTTGGTGGCGATTTTGCGTGAAGTTATTCGCTTGAACAATACTCAGGAGCCAGCTGACGACATTGACGCATTGAGTAACCGCCGAGTTCGCTTGGTAGGTGAATTGATTGCCCGACAATTCCGCGTTGGTATGCTCCGAATGCAACGCAACGCGATGGATCGCATGAGCGTGGCGGATTTGGAAAGTGTTAGTCCAAGTCAATTAATTAATGCTCGTCCGATTGTTGCGGCTGTTCGTGAATTCTTCACTTCAAGCCAGTTGTCACAGCTACTTGACGAAGTTAACCCATTGTCAGAGTTGAGTCACAAGCGACGTTTGAGCTCGACTGGTCCTGGCGGTTTGACTCGCGAGCGCGCTGGATTTGAGGTCCGCGACGCCCACCCAACTCACTATGGTCGTATCTGTTCAGTGGAAACGCCAGAAGGTGCAAATATCGGTTTGGTGCTGAACTTGGCGGCTTATGCGCGCGTTAACGAATACGGATTTATTGAGACTCCATATCTTCGTGTGAAAGACGGAAAAGTCACTGACGAACTTGTTTACTTGGATGCTTCACAGGAAATTGGTGAGGTTATCGCTGATGCTGGCGAGGCTCTTAATGAAGACGGAACTTTCTGCGACGAGCGCGTCAACGCTCGCAGTAACATGCAACCATCACAAGTTGATGCTAGCCAGGTTACTTACATGGACGCAGCTCACCGCCAGATTCTAGGTTCGACTGCGGCGCTGGTGCCATTTATTGAAAAGACTCGTGTCGACCGTGCCTTGACTGGATCAAACATGCAACGTCAGGCTGTTCCTCTATTGTGTCCAGAATCCGCAACTGTTGGTACTGGAATTGAAAAGGCTGTGGCTGAGAATAGTGGTCACTTGATTCAAGCTAGCGCTGACGGTGAAGTCGTTCGCGCTGATGCCGATGAAGTTCACGTTAAATATGCTGACGGCGTAAAGATTTACACATTGAAGCACTTCGTGAAGAATAATGACGATCGTTGTTACAACCAAAAAGTCCGCGTTGAGCGTGGCGACAAGGTGAAGAAGGGCGATATTCTGATTGAAGGTGCCTCAATTGCTGGCGGTGAAATTGCCCTAGGTAAAAACCTTCTGGTTGCCTTTATGCCATGGGGCGGCTACAACATGGAAGATGCGATTATTATGAGTCGTCGTTTGGTTGAAGATGATCGATTGACAAGCATCAACATTAAAGATTACACCGTTGAGGTTCGTGAGACGAAGCTTGGTCCAGAGATTGTGACGCGTGATATCCCGAACGTTTCCGAGGAGAGTTTGCGCCACTTGGATGAGAACGGAATTGTTCAAATCGGTTCCGAGGTTAAGGCTGGCGATGTTTTGGTTGGTAAGATTACACCAAAGGGCGAGCAGGAATTGAGCTCTGAGGAACGTCTGCTTCGCGCAATCTTCGGTGAAAAGGCTAAGGACGTTCGCGATACATCACAGCGAATGAACAACGCGGGCGGCGGTAAAGTCGTTGGCGTTAAGATCTTTAGTCGTGAAAATGGTCACGAATTGAAGGCTGGCGTTTTGATGCAAATCCAGATCTTCGTTGCGCAATTACGAAAGATTGGCGTTGGTGACAAGATGGCCGGACGCTTCGGTAACAAGGGTGTTGTGGCGAAAGTTCTTCCTGTTGAAGATATGCCATTCCTAGAGGATGGTACGCCAGTTGACGTAGTTTTGAACCCACTTGGTGTGCCAAGTCGCATGAACCTTGGTCAGATTTTTGAAACTCACCTTGGTATGGCGGCTCGAGCATTGGGCTACCGCGTAGCAACTCCATCATTTAACGGTGTTCCAAGTGAGAAGATTTCTGATGAGCTAGAAAAAGCTGGTTTGGCGCGTGACGGTAAGAGTCAATTGTTTGACGGTCGCACCGGTGAACCATTTGAGGAGCGAACAACAGTTGGTGTGATGCATATGATTAAGTTGCACCACATGGTTTCTGACAAGATTCACGCTCGTTCAACTGGTCCATACACGATGGTTACTCAGCAGCCACTTGGTGGTAAAGCACAAAACGGTGGTCAGCGATTCGGTGAGATGGAGGTTTGGGCATTGGAAGCTTACGGTGCCGCTGCAACCCTACAGGAAATGTTGACAATTAAGTCTGACGACGTTTACGGTCGCGCTAAGGCATACGAATCAATCATTAAGGATGAGCCGATTGTCGGTCCAAAACTTCCAGAGTCCTTCAACGTGTTGGTTAAGGAGCTTCAAGGTTTGGGTCTTCGAGTTGATTTAGTTGACGACGAGGCAACAGTTGACGCTGAGCACGTTATTGCTTCAAGTGGTCCGGAAGATAAAACTGTCGCTACTGATGATGAGATAGAAGAAACATACTTGGATGAATCAGATGACATCGGTGAAATTGACGATGGTATGAGCGTGCAAGATATTGATGAAGTAGAAGAAATAAAGGAGGACGCGTAAGATGGTAAATTCTGCATTTAACGCAACGGGCATCAGCGATTTTGACGCGGTTCGTTTGGCGGTAGCTAGCCCAGAAGATATTCTGAAATGGAGCTACGGCGAAGTTTTGAAGCCAGAAACAATTAACTATCGCACACAAAAGCCAGAGCGCGACGGATTGTTCTGTGAGAGAATCTTTGGTCCGGTTAAGGACATCAATCCGCACGACTCAAAGCTTAAGGGTGTACGTTCACGCGAAGCTGCTGTCGATAAGAATGGCGAATTGGTCACTAAGTCAATCGTTCGTCGTGAGCGAATGGGGCACATTCAATTGGCAGTTCCAGTTGCACACATTTGGTTTATGCGCGGCACTCCAAGTGCAATGAGCCAGCTACTTGGCATGACGGTTCGCAATATTGAGAAAATCGTTTACTTTGCAACTTACGTCATCTTAAACGTTGACGAAACAACTCGTGATCAATATTTGGCAGATTTGGAAGCGGAAACTGATTTGGCTCGCAAGGCTATCAAAATCCGCTACGAAAAAATGGCTGAAGAAGATGGCGCTGACGTTAAGCAACTAGCTAAAGAGCAGAGCCGTGAAGTTGAGGAGTTGGAGGAAGCTTACGTTGGCAAGAAAACTCAATTGGAAAGCTTGAATTTTGGTGCTTTGATCTCAGAGAGCGAATATCGCAACTTGCCAGAAGAATATGACGAATTGATCGAAGTTGGCATGGGTGCTAGTGCGGTCAAAGAACTCTTGGACAAGATTGAGTTGCCAAAACTCATTGCTGAGTTGACAGAGGAAGCTGAGACTGCGAAAGGTCAACGACAGAAGAAGTTGCTAAAGCGCTTAAAGATGTTGGAGAGTATGGAAGCTGCTGGCATTAAGCCGTCAAGCCTATGTATGACCGTTCTGCCGGTGATTCCTCCGGATCTTCGTCCAATGGTGGCGTTGTCTGGTGGTCGATTTGCGACATCTGACTTGAATGACTTGTACCGCCGAATCATTAACCGCAACAACCGCTTGAAGAAGTTGATTGAGCTTAATGCGCCAGAAGTTATTCAGCGCAATGAAAAGCGCATGCTTCAGGAAGCTGTTGACGCTTTGATTGACAATTCAGCATCTCGCGGTCGTGCGGTTAGCTCGACTGGCGGTCGCCGTAGCTTGAAGAGTTTGAGTGATATGCTAAAGGGTAAGCAAGGTCGCTTCCGTCAGAACCTTCTTGGTAAGCGTGTTGACTATTCTGGCCGCTCGGTTATCGTGGTTGGTCCAAAGTTGAAAATCCATCAGTGTGGGCTACCAAAGCAGATGGCTCTGGAATTGTTTAAGCCATTCGTGATTAGCTGGTTGATTAAGAATGAATTTGCGCACAATATTCGCTCGGCTTCACGTCTAATTGAAGCTGGTGAAGCGGTAGTTTGGGACGCGCTGGACTCAGCAATTGAAGGTAAGTACGTTCTACTTAACCGCGCACCAAGTTTGCACCGTTTGTCAATTCAAGCCTTCCAGCCAGTTTTGGTTGAGGGAAAAGCTATTCAGTTGCATCCGCTAGTTTGTGCCGGATTTAACGCCGACTTCGATGGTGACCAGATGGCTGTTCACTTGCCGCTATCAAAAGAGGCTCAGGCTGAAGCTCGTGAATTGATGAGCGCAACTGCCAACTTGTTGAAGCCTGCTGATGGTGCGCCAGTGCTGCATATTTCGCAGGACATCGTGCTCGGTAACTATTACTTGACTTACGACAAGCCACAAGCTCAGACTGATAAGGTTAAAACTTACAGCTCTGTTTACGAAGCAGAAATGGCTTACGACAATGGCGTAATTCAATTGCAAACTCCAATTCGCATCTTTGCAAAGGGTAAAATGCGTGAAACAACTTTGGGTCGTGTCTTCTTCAATGAGATTCTGCCTGAAGATTTTCCATACGATAATAATGTCCAGACTAAAAAGCAGCTTAAGAAAGTGCTGGCGCAAATCTTTAACAAGTACGGTGCCGAAGAAACTGCTAAGATTGCAGACCGCATGAAGGGTCAAGCTTTTCGCTTTGCTACGGTTGCGGCTGTGTCGACTGGTATGACCGACTACGTCCACTTTGAGGAAATTCCTCAGTTTGTGGCTGAAGGTGACGCTAAGGCGGCTTTGATTTCTGAGCAATTCGACCAAGGTTTAATTACTGAGGAAGAGCGATATAACTTGACGGTTAGCGCATGGCGAAACGTCGACAATAAGATTACAGCATTCCTGAAAGACCAATTGGCACACATGGACACCAGTATTTCTATGATGGTTAACTCTGGTGCTCGTGGTGATATTTCCAACGTGAAGTTGGCGAGCGCGATGATTGGTGTTCAGATGGACGCAACCAACCATGAGATTGAGCTTCCAATTCGCAGCTCTTACACGGGCGGTTTGTCTAGCCTTGAGGCCTTTATCGCAACTCGTGGTGCACGTAAGGGTCTTATTGACACGGCTCTTAAGACTGCCGACTCGGGTTACTTGACTCGTCGTTTGGTTGACGTTGCACAAGACGTCTTTACCGTTGAAGATACTGATGGCGACGATGAAGGTTACGCAATTTACCGATCAGAAACCGAAGAGACAATGATTGACTTCTCAAACCGTTTGGCTGGTCGTTATGCTGCTGAAACAATTCCAGGTCACGTCAATAAGAACGAATTGATCACGCGTGAAATCGCAGATTCAATTGATGACGACGAAAGCATTGAAAGCGTTAAGATTCAGTCCGTATTATCAACAAACAACCTTAACGGTATTCCACAGCGAAGTTACGGTATTGATATGTCGACTGGTAAATTGGTTGGCAATCATCAGCCAGTCGGTGTTATCGCCGCTCAGTCGGTCGGTGAGCCTGGTACTCAGTTGACGCTTCGTACCTTCCACAACTCTGGTGTTGCTGGTGGTGATATTACTCAAGGTTTGCCTCGTGTTGAAGAATTGTTTGAAGCACGCACACCAAAGGGTCAGGCATTCATTACGGAAGTTGCTGGTTTGGTTGACGTTTGGGAGGATGGCAAGAAGTACATCGTTCAAATTACACCAGAATCTGGCAAGGTTGAGCGATTGCCATTAGAAGGACGAACCGTTGTGGTTAAGGCTGGCTCAAGTGTTAAGGCTGGCGATGTCTTGGCAACTGGCGAGAGCGACACTCGACCTTTGATCGCGCCATTTGATGGTGTAGTCGAGGTTGCTGAAGATACTTTAGTGATTGCCGCAGAAGCCGGTTCACCAACTCGTTATGAAATCCCAGGCAATATGCAGTTGGTCGTTAAGGCAAACGATGTTGTCGAAGCTGGTGATCGATTGACAACTGGATCGTTGAACTTGCACGATTTGATGCGACTTAAGGGTGTTGAGGCAACTCAGCGCTATATCATCAACGAAGTTCTGCGAATCTATGCTGCTCAGGGTCAGGACGTGGCTGACAAGCATTTGGAGATCATTGTTCGACAGATGTTTAGTCGCGTGCAAATCGAAGATGCTGGTGATAGTGAATTCGTGACTGGCGACATCGTTTCTAAGGCCGCTGTGGTCAATGCAAATAAGCAATTGGCTGCTGAAGGTAAGAACTTGATTAGCTACACACAATTGCTACTTGGTATCACAAAGGTGTCAATCTGGAGTGACTCATGGCTATCGGCTGCATCCTTCCAGGATACTACTCGCGTGCTGATCAACGCTGCCGTATCTGGTCGAGCTGACCACTTGCATGGTTTGAAGGAAAACGTCATCATCGGCCGCAAGATTCCAGTAGGAACCGGCGCTGTCGAAGAAGATGAAGAATTCGAAGCACCGAGCGAAGACGAATTCAGTGAAGAAGAAATCGCTGTTTAGCAGGTAGATCTGGCCGCAATAATCCGCAACACCCGTACCTTGATTATAAGGTCGGGTGTTTTGCGTATGATGATTATTTTATTTGGTAGCTCATAAAGCACTGTATGTAGATTCGAAGTCTTTGTTTTGGAAGATATGTATTGACTTTTTAGCCCAGGTATGATATAAGTTATATCAGCTTTCACGCAACCGTGTGAAAGAGTACTTCACAGCAAGGGAGACTATGATGTATCTTATCCTGCCAATGTTTGCGGTCCTGACCGGTCTGACAATCTCCATCTTTGTCATCAATGCGATGACGTCCCAGAAAGAGGTAGAGATTAGAAATATGGACGATGGGAAGGATAAATCTTCAGCCAAGCTTAGACTCAAGGTTGAAAGAATGTTATATGTCTTTCTATCCATGTTTCTTGCGTGGTCGCTGACCAATATGCTGTCATATGCGATGCAGGCTAGTGAATGCGAAGAGAAGAGAACCGACGCGACATTATCCGATGTCGTCTCTAGCTTTGGATTAGAGCCTGGCAAGGAATATCCCATATCCGTAGGGGATAGGACTACCGCCGGCAGCGGTCGGGTAGATTACGGTGGTCTGTTCTACATCAAAGGAGCAGGAGAGTGGACGTCGGGTACATCTATTTTAGTTGCCTTCGAGGGCAACAATGGATCGTATGTTTTAGAGATTCCGATCTCTAAGATCACCTTCGACATTCGACCAGACGTCTCAGAGGCGTCTATGTCTATAGACGTCCCTAAGACACCAGAACCTAGGAGTGTAGCTTACTGGCAACACTCCTACGCCTGCGGCAACAGTATCTGGTCCTATGGCTGGGTGCTGATGGACTGCACAGCCCTACCTCCTAACGTCGTCATCTCGGATGACATGTCAAGGCAAGGACTTGCCCCGATAATAGCTGACGCCTTTAAGGAGTCAGCCGGAGCGAGAATCACGCTTTCACCAAGTATGTACAACGACATTCTTGGCCTCAAAACAACTGTGGAGTGACACTCCACTCTCGCCGTGTCGAGTAAAAACTCCACGGACGGGGGTGGAGTTTTTACTTTAATATGCTAGTGATATAATGAAATTACAACTAGGACGCTTAGTGTTATGTTTGGCTTGAATACCTAGAGCGAATTAATCACTTAAAGACAGTGTAATAGTAGCAATCGCTAGACAAATTGTTATCAACTGTGCTAGAATAGACGCAGAGTTTCCTCTTTTCGGAGTGCGCGGTGTTTTGAATGTGTACAGATCGCAATCTCGGCAGAAAAGGTATAGACACGGGGCGGAGTTGCTGAATCCAAACCGTAAGGCAAATTGCCATAATTAGTTAATCAACCAAGGAGAAATTGGATGCCAACAATCAACCAATTGGTGCGCAAACCGCGCCAAACGGCTAAGAAAAAGTCCAAGTCGCCAGCACTAGGTCGTATTCATAACGCCCTAAAAACACGTTATTACGACCAGAATGCACCGCTTAAGCGTGGTGTTTGTGTGCGTGTGACGACTAAGACGCCAAAGAAACCAAACTCAGCTTTGCGTAAAGTTGCTCGTGTTAAGTTGAATAACGGCTATGAAGTTTGGGCGTACATCGGTGGCGAAGGTCACAACTTGCAGGAGCACGCTGTGGTCTTGATCCGCGGTGGTCGTGTGCCTGACCTTCCGGGTGTGCGTTATCACATCGTACGCGGTGCGCTTGACCTTCAAGGTGTCAACAACCGTAAGAAGGGCCGCTCTAAGTACGGTACAAAGAAAGGGGATAAATAATCATGCCTCGTAAAGTTACCAAGAAGTTGCAGCGTGAACTTAAGCCTGATCGCCGATACCAAAGCGTGCTGGTTCAGCGTTTGATCAACAAGTCAATGCTAGACGGTAAAAAGTTGGCGGCTGAACGCGCTGTCTACACAGCCCTGGAAACTGCTGCTAAGAAATTGGATTCTGAAGATCCATTGGCAGTGTTTGAAAAAGCATTGAAGAACGTTAGCCCAAGCTTCGAGGTTAAATCTCGCCGCGTTGGTGGTGCTAACTATCAGATTCCATTCCCAGTTCAGGGACATCGACAATTGCACTATGCGTTCAGTTGGTTAGTTCAAGCAGCTCGCGCTCGCAGTGGAATGCCATATTCACAGCGATTGGCACTGGAAATCGTTGACGCTTACAACGAAGCTGGTGCTGCCTTCAAGAAGAAGGAAGACACGCATAAGATGGCTGAAGCTAACCGCGCTTTTGCGCACTTTGCTCGCGGCTAATCATTGCCTGAAAGTAAAATCAGAAAATCGCTCTAAATTGGGCGATTTTTTGTTATAATAGATAAAACTAGGAGGGAAGATGGCGAGTTTTTCGTTTGATATTGTGTCAGAAATTGACAAGGCTGAAATGAATAATGTTTTCATGCAGGCTGAAAAAGAAATCCAAGGGCGTTATGATTTTAAGGGGACAAGCGCTGGAATTGATTGGTTGGATGATAAAAAAGGTCTGAAAATTACCGGAGATAATGATTGGCAAGTTGATGCTGTTCTGGATATCGTGCGCAAGAGATTGGCGGGACGTGGTCAATCAAGTAAAGTCCTGGATTTATCAAAAGAGAAAGTTGCTTCGAACTTAAAGACGACTTGGGAAATTCCGTTCAAGCAAGGCCTCGATCAGTCGACAGCGAAGCAGATTGCTGCTGATATTCGTGCTAATGCACCGAAAGCTAAGCCGCAAATTCAGGGTGACCTCGTTCGTGTTACCTCTACATCGAAAGATGAGCTGCAAAAAGTTATTAGTTTATTGCGGGAAAGTGATTATGACACACCTTTGCAATTTGTAAATTATCGTTAGGATTGGAGTAGTATGAATCAGAAGTCAATGAAGAAATTAAAAATTGCAGCCATCGTTTTGGGTGCGGTTTTCTTGATCTCCGTTATAGTTGGTCTAATTGTTGTTAATAATAACCGCTCTTCCGGAGTTAGTAAAACCGCAAAAAAGAAGATCCAGAAGATCTTTGCAGAAGAGGATGCTAAGAATTCACAGAAGGTCGTTTCCAAATATGGCTATTCGATTCGATACGACAAGAGTATTTTTACTGGCGAAGGTCACGTCTTAAATAAAGATTCTAATGAAAAGCAGTATAGTGCCACTACGTATGCTGACGACGAGCTGAAAGAGAGCCGCGCTTATGCGATTCTAAAATTGAATTTTAAGAAGAGTTCGGAAAAATCAAAGGATGATGAGAAGTTTTCGTTTACGAAGATTATGCCAGAGTTCTCTATCGTCACTTCTCGTAAGAGTAATTATTTTGATCGCTCGACAATGCCTGAAGAATATAAAGATACAAAGAAGTATTCAGATTTGGATTTAATGCTTCAGGGTGATATTAATAAACTAAAGAAAAATGACCCAAATGCTAAATATCACACTAGCGATGTAGAAATTTCTGGTCTGAAGTTTAAAAAGTTGGTTGTTGATTATGGAAGTACTATTGACGGCAGTTGGCGAAAAACTGGCGAAAAAATTAGCTATCTGACCGTTCAGAACAATAGACCTTATTGGATATCTGTATTTGCATTGAGTAAAAATTCGTACATGCAGCCATACATCGATCAGATGGAAAGTTTGGTTTCTAGAGTTACTTTCCAGAAGCCAGATAATAGCTATTTTATCGCGACTAGTCAGGACAATTTCAGCACAAGTACGGCTTCTGCTACTATAGCTAAATCCGAAACTAAGTCTGATACTAAAGCAGAGAATTTTTCGGAAGATAAAGATACTACAAATACTCTTGATGAGCTGGATGAAGATTCTGTCATTAAGGTGGTGGCGAGGAATCAAATCGCTACAGTTCGAGTAGGAACATTTCGTTGTGCAGATATGATCTATACAGCACAGAACGGTGCTAGTATGCAGCTAAACGGCCTATGTACGGGCGGAATTGGTAGTGGTTCAATAGTTTCTGATGATGGATATATTGCCACAAACGGACATGTTACTGAGGTTTCCAATCAGAGTATGATCAGGGGAGTTAGGACAGAGGATCATTGGAATAGATATTTGCGATTTGTGATGGATGCGGGCTATGTAACTCGAGATACGCTTCGTGACTTGGTAAATAAGGCTCGAAACGGAGATCAGGGCGCACAAGCGGCTATTATGGGATTTATCGATCAAGTTCCTGATAGTAGTATACGTTCGCAGAATGATCGATATGACTATGTCATCCAGACTTCAAGTGAGCCTATTGCTCGCGATGACGACGGGTCGGGTGATATGAAGTGGAAAAAGACAAAGACCAATATTCCAGCTAAGAAAATTGACGCGGAAGTTGATTTGAGGGGGCGTGGACTGGATTTGAAGAGTGATAAGAGTGATGTGGCAATTTTGAAAGTCGAAGGACGTTTTCCAGCTGTGGATCTGGGTGACAGCTCAAAGATATCTAAGGGCGATAGAATAACAGCGATTGGCTATCCAGCAATTGTTGATGGTGGTACGAACACTAAGAAGAGTAAGACTGTGCCGACTGTTACGCAGGGTGATGTTTCTGGCTCGACTAGCGATGCAGGCGGTCATAAATTATTCTCTATGAGTACGCAAATCGCGGCGGGTAATAGCGGTGGTCCAGCATTCGACAACAATGGTAAGCAGGTGGGATTAAATACTTATGGAGGATCGGCTTGTGCTAATAGCGGTAAGAGTAATAATTCCTGCTTCGGAAGGGGGATATTCCGTGATATCGCTGATCTGAAAACTATGGCGAAGAAAAATAATGTCACATTGTCGGCAAGCGGTGAGCTAACTAAACTTTGGAAAGATGGCTTGAATGATTTCTCGCAAGGGAAATATTCTCAAGCAAAGGCAAAGTTTGAGCAATTGGATAGTAAATATCCAGGCAACTATTTGGTTGCAAAAATGATCGAAGTAGCATCTAATACTCCTGATGAAACCACCGAAAGTGAGAGTCCTGGAGATAAGCCTTCGGTAAGTGAATCAAAAGATGACACTATTGTCGTAATTGTGGTCGTAGCGATTCTTTCGACGGGAGTACTATTCGTAACAGTATCGATTATTGCGATTGCAGTTTCTCTCAGAAACCGTCGAAAGATGAATGCTTATCCATATCCTGTCACTGGACAATTCCCGCAGCAGCCTCAATATCCACAGCAGCCACATCAACAACCAATTCCGCCGCAACAACAATATCCGCAACAAAATTACTATCAACATCAACCTGGTCAATATCCGCCAACATACGCGCAGCTGCCTATAGAGCAGCCTCCAGCCAACTATCCGCCTGCGGCACCAGCTCAGAGCGATAACGAGTCTAAAAATCCTCCAGCTCAGAGCTAGTCAAAAACATAGATAACTGATATAATAAAACGCAAGAGTAGTTTTTTGGTGCCAAAAAATTGACCAAAAATCTCGGCAAATTAACGTAATATAAAGGAAAATTTATGGCAGAGACGCATGTTCCGCTAAAGAATTTTAGAAATATTGGTATTATTGCCCATATTGACGCCGGTAAAACGACGACAACTGAGGGTATTTTGTACCGCACTGGCTTGACGCATAAGATCGGTGTGGTTCGTGGTGAAGGTGACGGTGCTACCACCGACTGGATGGCACAGGAGAAAGAGCGTGGTATTACTATTACGTCAGCTGCTGTGACTTGTTTCTGGAAAGATCATAAGATTAACATCATCGACACCCCAGGACACATCGACTTTACCGCCGAGGTTGAGCGTAGTTTGCGCGTGCTTGACGGTGCAGTTACGGTCTTTGACGGTAAGATGGGTGTTGAGGCTCAGTCTGAAACTGTTTGGCGTCAGGCCAATAAGTATGGCGTGCCACGTATTTGTTTCGTTAACAAGATTAATCAGACAGGTGGCGACTTTTACAAATCTCTTGAGTCAATTCACAACCGTTTGAGCAAGCAGGCTTTCCCGGTTCACTTGCCAATCGGTTTTGAGAAGACCATCAACGGTGTTGTCGACTTGATTGACATGAAGGCTTACACCTACGACGACTACACAGACCACGAGCTTAAAGTTGGCGAAATTCCAGCTGATATGCTTGAAAAAGCTAAGAATGCACGTTCTCTATTGGTCGAAAATGCTGTTGAAGCCGACGACGAATTGATGATGAAGTTCTTGGATCAAGGCGAGGACGCTATTACTGTTGATGAGCTGAAAATGGCTCTGCGCAAGCGCGTTTTGGCTGGTGACTTTTATCTAGTTACCGGTGGTGACGGTCGCGGTGTGATCGTTGAGAAGCTGCTTGACTTGATGGTTGACTTCTTGCCAAGTCCACTAGACGTTGATGAAATTTGGGGTAAGAATCCAAAGACTGGTGATGAAGTTAGTCGCAAACCATCAGATAAAGAGCCTTTGTCTGCTTTGGCGTTTAAGATTGCTGCCGACCCATTTGTTGGTAAGTTGATCTTCGTTCGTGTCTATTCTGGTGTTTTGACCTCAGGAAGCTACGTTCTTAATACGACAACTGGTGAAAAAGAGCGAATTGGACGAATCGTTCGTATGTTTGCTGACAAGCGTGAAGAAATTAGCAAGGTTGAAGCTGGTGACATCGCTGCTGTGGTTGGCTTAAAGTCTACTGCGACTGGTAACACGTTAGCAGACGTAGCTCATCCAATTGCTCTTGAGTCAATTGAATTCCCAGAACCACCAGTATCGATTGCTGTTGAGCCAAAGTCAAAGGCTGACCAAGAAAAGATGGCGTTGGCATTGCAGCGCTTGGCCGAGGAAGATCCAACTTTCCGAATTCACACAGACGAAGAAACAGGTCAGACAATTATGTCAGGAATGGGTGAGTTGCACCTGGATATCCTTATTGACCGTATGAAGCGTGAATTTAAGGTTGAAGCCAACATCGGTGAACCTCAGGTTGCCTTCCGCGAAAGCATTAAAGGTCGTTCTGAAGTTCAAGGTAAGCACGCCAAGCAGTCTGGTGGTCGCGGTCAATATGGTGACGTATGGGTGCGCTTTGAGCCAAATGAGACTGGTAAGGGCTTTGAATTTGTTGATGAAATTAAGGGTGGTGTGGTTCCTCAGGAATATCGCCCAGCTGTAATGAAGGGTATTCGTGAAACATTGGAAGGCGGTGTTATTGCCGGTTATCCAGTTGTTGACGTTAAGGCTACACTGTACGATGGTTCATACCACGATGTCGACTCCTCAGAATTGGCCTTCTCATTGGCAGGTTCGATAGCTGCTCGTGAAGGTATTAAGCAGGCTAACCCAATCTTGCTTGAGCCAGTTATGAAGGTTGAAGTTACTACACCTGAAGATTTCATGGGCGACATCATCGGCGACCTTAACTCACGCCGTGGACGCATCGATGCGATGGAAGATTTGATGGGTGGCGCTAAGCTGATTAAGGCCTTTGTGCCATTAGCAAATATGTTCGGCTACACATCAGACATTCGCTCAATGTCTCAGGGTCGCGCCGCTTCAACGATGGAATTGGCTCAATACGAGGAAGTTCCACCAAACGTTGCGCAAGAGATTATCGAAAAGCGAAATAAATAATCTCTACCTCATAAAAAATCCCCGGAGCGAATCCGGGGATTTTTGTTTGGCTAAATTTCAGGCTTATAAGTTTGGGATTGTTAGGTTTCGTTTAGCGAGCTCTTCTTTGATTCGTTTGTTTAATTTGCGCGCTTTTGTCGCCTGAATGCTATCTGTGCCATATCTGTTTTCAATATCTTCCAGTCGTTGACCTATGGTTATCGGATTGCCGTCTGGGCTAGTTGTCATGTCCGCCAAGTTTAATATCAGCAATTCGTCCGTCCAATTGTCCACGTTAGGATCTCCGTGATTAAATACAGAATTAGCCCAATTGAATCCAGATATCTCCAATATCCTGCCGCCTTCATGTTCATGATCTGTCTGATTTTTAACGAAAGCATATGCAAAGTCATGTGTTAATCCCATCACAAATAAGCTGCGTGCCACATCTTCTTTCATTTTGAATACTTCACGAGCTAGATTGTAAGATTTATACGCCACTCCTCGCATATGAAATAGTCGCGAGTCTGACAATCCAATGAATTTTGGGCTATTTTTCATAACGCTTGCGTGTTTCGGCGGAATAAATTGATGAATTGTCGGCGAATTGGGCGGCCTACAACGTTACCGAATGACGCGCCAATTGCCACCGCTACGCCGATGAGGATTGCTCGCGCTAAGATAGCCAAGGCTGGTAGGAAGTTTGCGCTGTTTGGTGGATATAGAACGACGCCCATTAATCCGTTGTAAAGTGACAAGCCTGGGACTAGCGGTACAATTCCCGCCGCGATGATCGCCAGGGAAGGGAATTTCCATAATCTGGAAGTCATAACTGCGACCAGCCCAATTACCGCCGCCGCGATGCCGCTCGCTGTTACAATATCAAAACCAAAGCTCATAGCTAATCTTGAAATCCACCAGCCAAAAATTGCAATTAATCCAGATATAACCATTCCCAAAAATCGAGAATGATTCCTCAGAACGAACGCTGCTGCAATAATTCCAGCGCCCAAATATTGTGTGTGGTTGTCGGCTAATGTTAATCGATCTGGTGTTGCTGGGAAAGTAATACCAAATTTTGTCGCAATGTATAATCCAACCATCACGCCAGCAATTACGCCACCTGTTGCCATTACGACTTTTAATAATCTGGCGTTAGCGGTCATATAATATTCATCGATTGCGTCCTGGAATGCGCCGACAAACATTAGTCCCGCGACTAATAAGACAATGCCGCTAATGACTAATAGTGTCGTATTGATACTTAGTCCTAAATAATTACTGCACCAAGCTGTACCCGCCGCTATCAGTGTTACGAAAATAGCCACGATAGCCTGTGAATAAAATAATGGTGCGCCAATATGTCCCAGCCACCTTAGCAGTCCAGTAGCTAGGAATCCGAGTAGAAACGCGATTGATGCCATGAGTAAACTGCCGCCATATAAAATAACAGAACCCGCGCTCACTAATCCGCCCGCCGCGTAAACGACTAAGCGAGGGTATTTTGTGGGCTTTTTTAGGATTTTCTGTAATCGCTCTTCTGCTTCTTCTAGGGGTAATTGGTTGCGACGAATATCAAGAGCTAGTATTTGTAGGGCTTGGATAAGTTGATAATTAGGGTCGTTAGGAACAATCACACGCGCCATAGTTAGCGGTTCGTGATCAACTCCGCGGTATTGAGAAATTGTCACCAGAGTATAGCTAATGTCAATATGAACGGGTTTTTGGCAATAAGTATTGGTGATTCCTCGCGACATACGCACCACATCGCGAGCAACCACGCCCATACTCAGTAGTTGCTCGGCGACTTTCATAGCCAAACGTAAAGCTCGCATATTTGGCGTTAAACTGTCGTCGATCTTTTCCAGATGATGCTCCGGCTCAAAGCTGTAAAGATTAGCGACTCGGGCTAATGATTGCTCAATGAATTTTGGTACTTTTTTCTTCACAATATCTAGTGTAACAAATTTTATGCCAATAGAAATAGCCCGCCAAGAGAGCTCCAGCCGAGACTAAAAGTCTCAAAGCGAACTATTTCTTGGACGGGCTCAGCCCTTATCATCACTGTCATCATCATCACGCTTGGACGAACATGACGGCGTGATGACCGTTAGAATAACGGAAATGATACCCACGAAGGAGACGCAGTATCTCACGTTCCCTAATTGAGAATAGTCAATAGTAGCCCCAAGAGGGACGTTAAGAATATTGACGTCTTGGAGTGTGGAGACTCCTGCGGCGATGGATAGTACACTCCACAGTGCGACATAAAACCACCGCTCAACTCCTGACGCGTCTTTAATGATCCATCTCAGTGTGAGATGGAGTGACACTGGGCTTGCCGCTGCCGTACAAACTACAGCGATTGCTACGGAAAGGTAGGTGTCTCCCAATAGGAGACTTACCATTCCGGCTAACGCTAGGATTGCTGCAACTAGCTTGAGCTTCAACATCGTTGACTCCTTCATGAAGAACTACTTTTATTGACGGGATTGTCAATAAAAGCTGTATTAATTTATGCCACACTTGTGTAAAAAAGTCAACACTAGGAGGAGTTTAATCAACCTTCTGTAAAATAATGCCCGTTCTGGCTGGCAAGTAAACTTTAAGGTTGTGATTGTTATCAGCTGGGGAAGTGAAAAATCGGGAATTATGGTCTATTCGCTCCTGTCCGCCGAAGTTCTTGTCATCGCTACTTAACGCCAACTTATAAGAGCCGGCTTCTGCGGGTACTTCGTAATCTGAGTGGGATTTGTCGGGCGAAAAATTGATAACAAATAAAAAGTCGCCGTGCATAAAACTTACCGTGTGATCGGATTGGCGAACCGTCAGGTGTTGAATGTCGGAATTGTCAATTTGTCGAATAATCTTCATCAGCGCCGCGTCAAAATCTCCCAGCCATTGATATTTTAAGAAGCCATTGTCGCGTAAATTCCATTGCCGACGAGCGTGCTTAAACGACCAATTATTACCCTCGCGCGGAAAATCAATCCATTCGGGATGTCCGAACTCATTGCCCATAAAATTCAAATAGCCGCCGCCGTGCAGACCAGCTGTCATTAGACGAATTAGTTTATGCAGGGCTATTCCACGTTCGGTCTTAAGATCTGGATCAATTTTATCCATATGCCAATACATATTTTTATCAATCAGCCGGAAAATCAGCGTTTTATCGCCGACAAGCGCTTGGTCATGGCTTTCGGCATAATTAATGACTTTTTCCTCTGGCCGGTGCGAACTCAAAGTGTAAGCTAATCGCCCCAAGTCCCAATCTTCATCGTTTTTCTCTTTCAGAGTTTTTATCCATAAATCTGGCGCGCCCATTTGCAAGCGATAATCAAATCCCAGCCCGCCGTCCTTTGTCGATGCGCCCAGTCCAGGAAAACCGCTCATTTCTTCCGCAATGGTCGTGGCGTCGGGGCGAATGGCGTGAATTACTTCATTTGCCAGCCGTAAATAAGCAAGTGCGTCTTTGTCGACGTTGTCGCGGAAATAATCGTCATAACTAGTGAAACTTTTCCCGAGTCCGTGATCGTGGTAAAGCATACTAGTTACGCCATCAAACCTAAATCCGTCAACGTGATATTCGTCCAGCCACCAACGGCAATTGCTTGCCAAAAAATGCAAAACTTCTGGCTTGCCGTAATCGAATAATCGTGAATCCCATTCTGGATGATTTGTTGGCTTGAAATATTGCGTCGGATCGCCAGCGAAATTACCCAGACCTTCGACTTCGTTTTTGGCGGCGTGAGCGTGAACAAGGTCAATGATGACGCGCAGTCCCATTCCATGCGCAGTGTCGACCAATTTCTTAAAATCGTCGGGAGTGCCAAATCTTGACGAAACCGCAAAAAAGTTGCTGACGTGATAACCAAAGCTGGCGTAATATGGATGCTCGGCGATTGCCATAAGCTGAATGGTGTTATAGCCAGATTCTTTAATTCGCGGCAAAACCTCCGTGGTAAATTCACTGAAACTGGCAACTTTTTCTTTCTGGCTACTCATACCAATATGCGCTTCGTAAATTAGGAGAACTTTTGGTTTGGGTGGGGTTTTATATTGCCAATCATAGGGAGTTTTTGGCGACCACACGACCGCGGAAAAATCGACAGAATCTTTATTCTGAACGACGTAATTTGCGTATGAAGGCAGTCGCCAGCCGTCGCTGCTAGACCAATAGACACGCAATTTATATTTTTGTCCGTGATGAAGTGAATTTTCGGGAAGATTAATATCCCATTCGCCGTTTTTATCGCGATTTAAGGTGAATTCTTCGCGCTCTTTCCAATCTGAAAAATCGCCAACTAAGAACATCCGAGTGGCATTCGGCGCCCATTCGTGAAACGTCCAGCCAGTATCCGTTTTATGAAGTCCGAAATGTAAAAAACCCATCGCGAATTCGGCTGGCGTCTTGTTGATCAAAACCTTTTCCAGTTTCGAGGAAATATACTTCTCGCGCGTCTGAATTGTGGATTTGTGCGGGGCTAGCCATTGATCCAAATCAACAAGAGTTTTATTGCTCATGTTTCTAGTATACAACATACGGAAGGGGCTATGCTTGTAAATATCGATTAAAGTTGTATAATATATAGCAATATGGAGCGCCCAAAGCCTAATACGGAGTTTAATTCTCCCGAACTGTTTTCCGATGAAGACTGGAGGCGAATTGCTGGTGCAAATTTATTGCTTGGTGAAGAAAACGACGAGATTGCAATTGCTGAGATAGAACAAGCTGCGCACGTTGGCGATATTGAGGGCGAGAAGGTTAGAGTTGTTGGATATAGTCGATCTGAAGAGGATTATTCGTATCGTCTGCAGTCAGTTGAGGGTGTGGCGGATTTGATATCTCCCATGGAAATTGATCCTGAGATTTCAGCGCCGTTTGCGACTTACACTAAAGAGATGGCTACTTTGTGTGTGCGAACTTCGCAGAATGACTATTATTTTCCGCTTGACAAGCAGGCGATTGTATCAATAGAGTTGCTGTCAGATGATAGCGGTGTTCCTCGATATGTGCGTAAATTGCGCCACTATGCTGACAAAATTAAAGAAGTTGCTGGTGTCGGCGACATTCAAGATGCGGAGTCGAGGCAGCTTTTGATAGATGAGATAAATGATGTCTTGAATGAGATTCCGTATGATGGCGGAATTCAAGTGAAATGTCAGGCGTATAAGGTTAAAATTGACGGCAGAGAAAATAATATAGAAGACGTTAATCCTGCGGTTTTGTCTGGATGGCTACCGAGTTTTACGTGGCGTGATGATCGTCCTGTATTGGAAATGTTTGATATTAAAAATCGATTTGCGACTTTTTGTGTGGATATGAAAGACGTGCTTGATATGGTGTCAATTGACAAAGAGGAGATCGGGGCCTCTATTGATTTATTTGAAACGGTTTTTAATGACGATTTTCAAGAGACCGCTTGGCAGCTAGCGACGGATCTTTCTTATGTTGACGAGTCGGAGTTTGATGAAGTGTCAAGAGAGTATACCCAAACATTAAATGATCATTTGTCTGAGTTTCCCGAGGTTGTCGATGTTAGTTTGACTGGTTTTGCATTGGCTCCTGATGCTACGAAAAATAATGAATTACAGTATGAATTTATGGACATTTCTGGGGCGTATATTGATGGGATGTGTTTCGTTAGCTATCATGATAAATTTTACGCGGCGATTGAAGTGACGATAGATGGTGAGTCTGAAGACTTTCCGAAGAAGGTTTATGTGATACCCGACAGAGATAAGATTATTCGCTTGGAAGGATTTGATGGTGAAGCTGAAGAGCTTAAAATGGCGGTAAATGAACTTCATAAAATTGCAAATTTTGCAAGTGAAGTAGTTAATGATGAGTGTTTCTATAAATTGCCTCTTAATGAGCAGCTTGATGTATTGAGTCAGTATGAATGCGCCGCTCGTAATGTAATCCAGGATATTAGCAGAGTGCGGGAGTTTAAGGGTGAATGTGTAGTTTCGGCATACCGATGTTTGCCTGGTGACTTGCTGAATGCGGTTTCGTGGAATGATGTTCCGCTAGAAGAAGTGCGTAGTCATGAATATGTTGAAAAATTTGCGCTGCGTGCGGATAGTTTGGTGGTCTGGAATCCAGAAATTAATGATAGACCAGATGTTTATGGTCGAATATTAAGCGTGTCGGAATTGTCACTTAGTTGCGGCGAGCCTGTGCTAATAGTTAATAATGCGGAAGAGAATAAATATTACTTGGTACGATGTAGCGATGTGATTAGCTTGTCACGAAACGATCCGTCTACCATTTCGTGATATAATCAAACAGATTATGCAGGGAAAACCTTTTTCTTTTGAAATAACTTCACGATTTAACGACACATTGGCGCGAACGGGAATTATTCACACGCCGCACGGTGATATTAAAACGCCGGCGTTTATTGTGGTTGGAACTAAGGCTAATGTTAAGGCGATGATTCCTGAGATGGTGAAGGATGTTGGCGCGCAGGCGGTGCTGGCGAACGCTTATCATCTATACTTGCAGCCGGGTCATGAATTGATTGAAAAGACTGGATATCTTGGCAAATTTATGAACTGGGATGGTCCGACTTTTACAGATAGCGGTGGTTTTCAGGTGTTGAGTCTGGGCTCGGGCTTTAAGAAAGTTTTGGCGATGAGTACTGATGTTGACGAAGAAATTGCGATTGCTAAAAAATCGTCAAGGCATGCTTGGGTGGACGAAAACGGCGTAATGTTTAAGTCGCATCTGGACGGCTCTTACCATAAATTCACGCCAGAATTGTCTATGCAAATCCAAGCCGGAATCGGTGCTGACATTACTTTTGCGTTTGACGAATTGACATCTTTGATTGATCCGTATGAATATCAAGTTGAGGCGCTGGCCAGGACGCATGCCTGGGCGGAGCGAAGTTTGGCGGAAGTCAAGCGCTTGCGGGAGGCTCGTCCAGATAAGCCATATCAAGCTTTATTTGGCGTTTTGCAAGGCGCGAATTACGAGGATTTACGAAAGCAAACTGCCGAGTTTTTGGGCGCGATGGATTTTGATGGCTATGGAATCGGTGGCGCGTTGGAAAAGGAAACTATGGCGCAAACGATTCAGTGGGTCAATCAAATTCTGCCTGAAAATAAACCACGTCATTTACTGGGAATTTCCGAGCCTGATGATATTTTTGCGGCGATTGAGCAGGGGGTTGATACCTTTGACTGTGTGAGTCCGACGCGAGTGGCTAGGAATGGCGCCGCGTATACGCCGTTTGGTCGGGTCAATGTGCGTGGCCGAAAATACCGTGAGATGTTTGCACCGATTATGGATAATTGCGATTGCTATACTTGCAAGAATTACACGGCGGCTTATCTCTGTCATCTTTTACACGCTCGCGAGTCGTTGGCTGGAACGTTGTTATCAATCCACAACGAGCGATTTATCGTTAAGTTGGTTGATGATATTCGAGCCAGCTTGGAGGACGGGACTTTTTACGAGTTCCGTGATTCGTTCCTGGCGAAGTATTATAGTAAGAAATAGGCTATTTACAACTGATTAGAAAATCGTTATAATTAAACTCATACGCCGTGAGGTCTTTTTTATGGACTGTACCCGCGTGAAAATAATAACTAAATTAAGGAGAACTTCTACAAATGGCAGATGCATTTGACCGAAGCAAACCGCACGTTAACGTTGGTACAATGGGCCACGTTGACCACGGTAAGACTACGCTGACTGCTGCGATTACTGCAGTGTTGGCAAAGCGCCTACCAAGCGCAGTTAACAAACCTGTTGCGTACGACCAGATCGACAACGCACCAGAAGAGAAGCAACGTGGTATTACTATCGCGTCTTCACACCAAGAGTATGAATCAAACAATCGTCACTATGCGCACGTTGACATGCCAGGACACGCTGACTATGTTAAGAACATGATCACCGGTGCTGCTCAGGTTGACGGTGCAGTTTTGGTTATTGCCGCAACTGACGGTCCAATGCCACAGACTCGTGAGCACGTTCTGCTTGCAAAGCAGGTTGGTGTGCCTAAGCTAGTTGTCTTCTTGAACAAGATGGACATGGCTGACGAGGAAATGGTTGAACTGATCGAAGAAGAAGTTCGCGAATTGCTTGAAGCTAACGGCTTCGACAAAGACGCTCCAATTATCAAGGGTTCAGCTTTGAAGGCTCTTGAAGGTGAAGAGAAGTACGAAGACGCTATTATGGAATTGGTTGAAGCTATGGATAGCTACATTCCAGAGCCAACTCGCGACATGGACAAGCCATTCATCATGCCAATTGAGGATGTTTTCTCAATTAAGGGTCGTGGTACAGTGGCAACTGGTCGTATTGAGCAGGGTGTTGTTAAGATTAACGACGAAGTTGAAATCGTTGGTTTGAAGCCAACTCAAAAATCAGTTGTTACTGGTATTGAAGCCTTCAAGAAATCTCTTGACCAAGGTCAAGCAGGTGACAACGCAGGTGTCTTGCTACGTGGTATTGAGCGTTCTGACATTGAGCGTGGTCAGGTTTTGTGTAAGCCAGGTACAATTACTCCACACACCGAGTTTGAGGCTGAAGTTTACATCTTGAAGAAGGAAGAAGGCGGTCGCCACACTCCATTCTCAAAGGGCTACAAGCCACAGTTCTACTTCCGCACAACTGACGTTACTGGTGAAGTTGAATTGCCAGCTGACAAAGAAATGGTTATGCCAGGCGACACTGTAACCTTCAAGGTTAAGTTGCTTGCACCAATCGCTATGGAGCAAGGTTTGAACTTTGCTATCCGCGAAGGTGGCCGTACTGTTGGTGCTGGTGTGATTACAAAGATTGACAAATAATCTCTGTAGCGCAAGCCTAATTAAATCCCCCGAAAGTTCGGGGGATTTTTTGATTGCTATAAGAAGGGGTTAATTGACAAAGCGGTAATGTTTATGGCAGAATAAATACATCTAATATAAAACAGAAAAAGGAGATTTTGGTGAATAAACAGAAATTGCTAATTGTTGGCGGAGGCGGAATGGTCGGTGCGACGGCGGCTTATGCGTGCGCATTACGTAGTGTCATCGAAGAGATTGTGCTGATTGACCGTAATGAGGATTTAGCTTGGGGTCAAGCAGCTGACATTAATGACGCTATGGGAATTGACAGAAGTGTGGTGGTTCGTACGGGAAACTATTCTGATATCAATGACGATGACATCGTTGTGATTACCGCGGGTGCACCGCAACTTCCTGGTCAGACTCGACTGGAGCTGGTTGATGTTAACGCAAAAATTATGCGTGATATTGTGAAGAATATTATGGCGAATGGCGCGAAGCCGTATTTGGTGATTGTCAGTAATCCGGTTGATGTTCTGACTTATGTGGCGCTTAAGGAATCTGGTTTGCCGAAAAATCGTGTGTTTGGGACGGGCACGACGCTTGATACTTCGCGAATGAAGTCGTATTTGGCGGACGCGTTCAATGTCGACAGTAAAGCGGTTGATGCTTATATTCTGGGCGAGCATGGCGATTCGTCGTTTTCGACAATTGAGACGGCGCAAATTGGTGAAGTGCCGATTAAAGAATATCCTGGATTTACGGAGGAAATGATTGACGGAATTGAGCAGGAGGTTCGCGACCGAGCGTATCGGGTGATTGAAACAAAGAAATCGACGTATTTTGCGATTGGGTTTGTCGTGTCTAAGATTGTTTCGGCACTCCGAAAATCGACACATACGGTTTATCCCGTTTGCTCGTTGGCTGAGGGTGAATATGGACTGAATAATGTTGTGCTTGGATTGCCGTCAATAGTTAATAGCGATGGTGTGAAGATTTTGGCAGGCTATCCACTTACCGAGCGAGAAAAAGAATCACTGAATAAATCCGCTGGAATTATTGCGGAAATGATTTCTCATCTTGATAAAGCGGAAAATTGCTGATATAATCGCATAGTTAATAATAATTTATCTCGAGAACTCGATTGACCATAAATAGGGCAATTAGAGGTTACGAGATTGCACATAAGAGGAGGAGCTATGGCTCAAGATACAGGAATTAAAATCCGTATTCGCCTGAAGGCTTATGACCACAAAGTCATCGACCAATCAGCAAAACAAATTATCGACACCGCAATTCGCACAGGTGCTAACGTGGCTGGTCCAGTACCTTTGCCAACTCGACGCAGTACTTACACCGTCGTAAAGAGCCCGCACGTTTACAAAACTGGTGGTGAATCTTACGAGCGTCGCGTTCATAAGCGTCTAATCGACATTACAAACGCTACGCCAAAGACGATAGACAGCTTGCAGAACTTGAACTTGCCAGCTGGCGTTGACGCTGAAATTCGTATGTAATTTAACGATATATAAAAATTTCCGCCTCTTGAATGGGGTGGATTTTTTATGCTATAATTCCATTTAGCTTATGACAAAACAAAAAACTCGTACTTATGCTCGTAATCGCTCGAAGTCTAGTGAGCTGTTTAGTCGCAAAGGTCGCGAACGCATTTATGATAATGACGGCTCATTTTTCTTGAAATTGGTGGTTTTTGTGATATTAAGTGCGCTGTGGCTTCGTCTAAAAAATCCAGTTGAAGTTGGCGGCTTAGTTGTCCAGGCCATTCCTGTCGGTCTATTTATTGCGTTGCTATTAGTCTTAAAGATTGAGAAATACCAATTCAATCGGAAAATTTGGTATGTCACGATAATTTTCATGGCAATTCTGACTTCGTTTACGCCGGTTGGCGTGATGATTTAGCTTATGCTTACGAAATACTAAGGGGTATATCAATAATCTCCGCTATTAATGTAAATACTATGATTGACATTCTAGCTATTTTTTAGTATAATAAAAACATGGAAAATACTAGATTTAACTCTCCGTCGATCCCAACTAGTTTAGGCGGTATTAAAGCTGCTGATATAAAGGTTAATTATGGGCCGGATCTGCCATCAGATCAAGAGGTTGTAGAGTATTTTAACAAACGACGTCCAGATACTTGGCCCATAATTCCACCAGAAGAGGAGTTGAATCCTCAACAGAGAGAAGCCTTGGCTGTCTTCGACAATGCTGACAATTTACGGGAAGATCCCAGCTATAAAATCATAACGACTACATCTCGTATGTTAGTAGAGTCAGAGGCAAGACGCCTCAGTAGGCAAAAAACAACACAGGTAGTAGATAAAGGTATAAAGTCAGGGATAATTGCTAAAGAAGATAGGGATCGCATAATAGATAGGTATGCTGAGCCAACTGAAGGGACGATTCTTACTCTGCGCCGTCAAGTGTCCAACAATGACCTAGATGAGGACAGTCTCTTTCGTGAATATCTTCAGCCTGGAGCTTCAAACTTAGGTAGGCTAGCTATACTGGAGTGTCTTGGCTTCAGCGAAGCGAGCGTCCGAGGAGCTATATCATGTGGGAGCATAGATGATTACGAGAGTAAGAAATCTAAAAGTGAAGAGTTTTTTGCCTTAACTGACGAGGAGCGCGAAGAGAAATTAAAAAAGCTTCTTAAACAATCCGAATCTGCAATCAGGCAACGGCGAGCAGACAGAGAAAAGCGCGAACAAGAAGCTGCCCTGGAAGCTGTCAATAAGAAAATGTTCGGGGATGACTTGGAAGAGGCTACTCGGCGGATCGAGAGAGACGTAGAATCACTGCAACAAGATGGCTATGCATTTCTATGTCTATCAGCAAAGCTTACGCACAGTAGAGAGAAGGCCGAACTTACTACAGGAAATCTAGGTGAGCTACGCCAATCCTTTCCGGATTTATGTTACCCAAGCGGACTAAACGTGCTTGATTATTTAGCAGAAAAATATTCCGCAGACACGAAAATGGCAGTTTTAGTGGGTGCTCAAGTTATGGGAACAGGCAAAGTGCGTGCTCTTGGTCCAGACTTAGCAACTATTTATAAAAAATCAGATTCCTCAGAGGGCTGACCTTAGTCGGACTCGTTGACAGTCTAGCGCTTCATGTGCTATAATTACGAGGTAATTTCTATTACGCGTAATATCAACTGTTCTCCTTGGTGAATGAGCAGGTCTGGTTATGAACGGGTGTTTATATTTAATATCCTCTCAGAATCCAGAAACCGCACATCATCAGGAGTATTTAAGTGGGAGTGAGGAAAAGTGAAAACACTTCTCGGTACCAAACTTGGTATGACCCAGCTCTTGGCTGAAGACGGCAAAGCCATTCCGGTAACGCTGATCCAAGCCGGCCCTGTCACCGTTACTCAGGTGAAGACTGTCGAAACCGACGGTTACAATGCGGTACAGGTAGCTTTTGGAGAGGGTAAGAACCTGAGCAAGGCCGTGGCTGGACACGTTAAGCCAGCCCAAGTGACCCCGAAACATATTCGGGAATTCCGTGTCGACCAGATTCCAGAGGATCTGAAAGTCGGCAGTGAAATTAATGTTTCCGCGTTTGAAGTCGGCGATTTTGTCGATGCAACCGGAACCAGCAAAGGTAAAGGTTTCGCTGGAACCATTAAACGTCACAACTTTAAGCGTCATCGTAAGACGCACGGTGGTAAAGGTAATACTCGTAAGCCAGGTTCAATTGGCTCGATGTATCCACAAAAAGTTTTCAAGGGTAAGACGATGGCTGGCCAT
Source organism: Candidatus Nanosynbacter sp. HMT-352 (assembly GCF_021222645.1). Classification (NCBI taxonomy): domain Bacteria; kingdom Bacillati; phylum Minisyncoccota; class Nanosynbacteria; order Nanosynbacterales; family Nanosynbacteraceae; genus Nanosynbacter; species Candidatus Nanosynbacter sp. HMT-352. The sequence continues at coordinate 301,193 of NZ_CP089520.1, read as the reverse complement.
ATGGGTCACGAACGTGTTACTGTTAAGAACTTGGAAGTGGCATATGTTGATCCAGAGACCAATCTAATCGGGGTTAAGGGCGCTGTTCCTGGACCACGAAAGGGGCTGATTATTTTAGGAGGTAACAAGTAATGGCAGATTCAACCAAACTTCCTAAAGACATTTTTGCTGTGGAAGTGCCAAATCACGAATTGTTGAAATTGGCATACGACAGCTACTTGGCAAACGCACGCCTAGCTAGCGCTACAACCAAGCAGCGCGGCGAAGTTTCTGGTGGCGGTAAAAAACCATGGAAGCAAAAGGGAACTGGTCGAGCACGTTTTGGTTCAAGCCGTAACCCAATCTGGCGCGGTGGTGGTGTGGTATTTGGCCCACGCGGTAACGAAAACTACACTAAAAAATTGTCAAAGACTGCTAAAAAAGTGGCAGTCCGTCAAGCACTAACCTTGGCTAACGAAGCTAAGAAAATTGTCGTTAAAGATGTTAAGACTACTGGCAAGACCAAGGAAGTCGCAACATTCCTAGCTGACAATAAGTTCGAGCGCCGTGTTCTGATCGTTGTAGATGAGAAGACGCCAGAACTTATGCGTGCTACAAATAATATTCAGAACGTTTTGGTGGTTCGCGCTAATTATCTAAGCGTTTATCACATTCTGAATGCGGATACAATCGTTATAACACCGAAAGCTCTACCTGTAATTACTGCATGGTTGGGTAAGGAGGAAGCGTAATATGAAACAGACGATTATTATCCCACGCGTTAGTGAAAAGGCTTACGCACAGAGCGCTAACGGCGTATATGTGCTGCGAGTTCCACTTAACTTGAATAAGAACGAAATCAAATCAGCAGTAGAAGAACAATTTGGCGTTACTGTAGTTAAGGTTAAAACCTTAGTACAAGACGGCAAAGCTGTACGCTTCTCACGTGGCAAGAATCGTTATCCTGGCACAACAACGCGCAAGGATTGGAAGAAGGCTTACGTGACACTGAAAGAAGGCGATAAGCTCGATGTGTTTGACGCAGTAGAGCAGCAGATGGAGGAGACCAAGTAATGCCAGTGAAAGCTTACAATCCAACCACTCCTGCTCGTCGCGGCATGACGAGTCAGGATTTGTCAGACATTACAACAAGAAAACCTCTTAAAAGTCTGATTAAAGCTAAAAAGCAAAATGCCGGTCGCAACAACCAAGGTCGAATTACTGTTCGCCATCGCGGAGGCGGCGTTCGTCGTCACTACCGCTTGGTGAATCACAATTTGCCAGCAGGCTTGACCTTGACGATTGAAGAAATCGAATACGATCCAAACCGCTCAGCTCGTATTGCTCGAGTTAAGGATCAGTACAATTTGTACCACTACATCTTGGCTGACACATCAATGGTTAAGGGTAAAACTATCCGAACTGGTGAAGAAGCTCCAATTGAGGTTTCAAACCGCTTGCCATTGTCAGTTATTCCTGTTGGTACGATGATTTACGCTATTGAGTTGACCGCTGGTAAGGGCGCACAAATGGTACGCGCTGCCGGTGCTAAAGCTCAGTTGATGGCGAAAGAAGGCAACTACGCAACTATCAAATTGCCATCTGGCGAAGTTCGTAAAGTTCGCTTGGAAGCTACCGCTGCTATCGGTGTAGTCGGTAACGTTCAGCACCAAAATGTTAAGATCGGTTCAGCTGGTCGTAAGCGCCGCAAGGGTATTCGCCCAACTGTTCGCGGTGTCGTTATGAACGCAGCAGATCACCCACATGGTGGTGGTGACGGTGGTCGCCACGGTACTGGTAAAGCACCACGTACTCCTTGGGGCCAATTGACATTAGGTTATCGAACTCGTCGCCGTAAAGGCTCGAATAAATTAATCGTACGCACGCGTCACGACGCGAAGAGGAAGAGGTAAATCACGATGAGTCGTTCATTAAAGAAAGGTCCATTCGTCGATGTAAAGCTAGCAAAGAAAATTGCTGCTCTTAGCCTTGACGATCGAACCGTTATCAAAACGTGGGCGCGCGCTTCGACTATCACCCCAGAAATGGTTGGTCGAACGATTGCTGTTCACAACGGTAGGGTGCACGTACCAGTGCTGATTACCGAAAACATGGTTGGTCATAAGCTCGGTGAGTTTAGTCCAACTCGTAAATTCCGTAAACATGGTGGAAAGGATAAGAAGTAATCATGGCTGATACAACTTATACCGTCCGTGCTTACGCTAAAGGTGTCGATCAGGCGCCACGTAAGGTAAGTCTAGTCGCAGCCTTGGTGCGAGGTCGTACTGTAGCTGATGCGCTAGTTATCTTAGAGCACGTTCCAAAGCGCGCTGCTAGCCCAGTTAAGAAGGCTATCGAAAGCGCTAAGGCAAACGCCATCAACAACCACGGCTTGGACGCTAAAAGTTTGATAATTACTACTTTGAGTGTTACTACTGGTACGCGTTTGCGCCGCTTTAAGCCTGCATCACGTGGCCGCGCTTTGCCATTCCAGAAAAAGACTTCAAATATTTTAGTTGAAGTAACTGGCACGGAAAAGCCAAAGAAAGTGCCTGCAAAAAAGGCCGAAGCTAAGGCAGAAGCAAAAACTGCTAAGCCTGCAGCTAAAAAAGCCGCTAAACCGGCAGCAAAAAAGGAGGAGAAGTAAATGGGTCAAAAAGTGAATCCAATCAACTTCCGCCTACAGGTCAATAAGAACTGGAGCTCTCGTTGGTTTACGGCCAATAAGAAAGAGTTTGCAGAGGCGATTCGTCAGGATCATGAAATCCGCGAGTTGATTGAAAAGAAATTTGCCTCACGCCCAACTATCAATCGCATTGAGATTGAGCGTAGCGCTAACTTGATCACGATTACAATTCACACGGCAAAAGCTGGTGTTGTTATCGGTCGCGGTGGTGCTGGCGTGAACGAATTGAAGAAGCAGATTGAGAAGATTGCTGGTCAGGCTGTTCGTATTAACATCGAAGAAGTTCGTCGTCCAGAATTGGCAGCCAAATTGGTAGCTGAGAATATTGCTCGCCAATTGGAACGCCGAATCAACTTCCGCCGTGCGACTAAAATGACCGCACAAAACACCATGAATGCTGGCGCTAAAGGTATTCGTATTGAGGTGGCTGGTCGTTTGAACGGTGCTGAAATGGCACGTCGCGAAAAGGTAATTGAAGGCTCAGTGCCTCTACACACCTTGCGCGCTGATATTGACTTCCACTGTGCTCGCGCTCAGACACCAGCTGGTATCATTGGCGTGAAAGTGTGGATTTATAAGGGAGAAAGGAGTCGCTAAATGCTGTTACCAAAGAAAACTAAGCACCGCAAAGTGCGTATTGGAAAAAACCGCGGTCAAGCAACTCGTGGCAATTACATAGCGTTCGGTGACTTTGCATTGCAATCACAATCAAATGAGCGCATCAACTCCCGCCAAATCGAGTCTGCTCGTCAGGCGATGACTCGTTACATCAAGCGTGGCGGTAAGATTTGGATTCGAATCTTCCCTCACACTCCAGTTACCCGAAAGCCACTTGGCTTGAAGATGGGTGGCGGTAAAGGTAACCCAGAATTCTTCGTTGCTAAGGTAAAGGCTGGTACTGTTCTGTTTGAGATGCAGGGTGTTTCAGAGGAAGTCGCTCGCGAAGCAATGCGTCTGGCTAGCCACAAATTGCCAGTCAAATGTAAGTTCATCAAGCGGGAGGACGCATAATGACTGAAACGAAGAAATCTGTTAAAGCGGCAGTTGTTAAGACGATTGACGACTTGAAGAAGGAATTGGCTGAAAAGCGAAACGACCTACTTCAGGCAAAACGTTCTCACGCTGCTGGCGAATTAGTTAATCCAAAAGCGTTGCGTTCACTCCGAAAGGAAATTGCACGCCTGCTGACACAAATTAATAACACAAAGGAGAGCAAGTAATGGCCCGACGAACATTGATTGGCGTCGTAACGAGTGCCAAGCGCGACAAGACCATCACCGTGACGGTCACTAGCCGCGAAACGCATCCGCTATACGGCAAGCAGTACACCGTGACTCGCAAATACACTGCTCACGATGAAACCAACGAAGCAGGTGAAGGCGACAAGGTGCAGATCGAAGAGACTCGCCCAATTTCCAAGACTAAGAGCTTCACTCTAGTTAAGGTGATTGAAAAGTCTCGCGGTTCTATCAAACTAAAGGACGAAGTTTCTGGCGAAACTAAGGAAGAGGCTAAGGAGGACGACAAATGATCCAACAAGAATCTCGCCTTAAGGTAGCCGACAACTCAGGCGCTAGGGAAGTTTTGTGTATCCGCGTTCTTGGCGGTACACGACGCCGTTACGCTCGCGTTGGCGACGTAATCGTCTGCTCAGTAAAAGACGCTAGCCCAACCGGTAACGTTAAGAAAAAATCTGTTGTTAAGGCTGTAGTTGTTCGTACTCGCGATCAAATTCATCGCAAAGATGGCTCAACAATCTGTTTTGACGACAACGCCGTAGTGATTATCAACGATGACAAGCAGCCAAAAGCTACTCGTGTCTTCGGTCCAGTTCCACGCGAACTTCGCGATATGGGCTACATGAAGATCGTCAGCTTAGCTCCGGAGGTACTCTAATGGCTCGAATTCATAAAGACGATATCGTAAAAATTATTGCTGGTAAAAATAAAGGCACAACTGGTAAAGTTCTAAAAGTTAACACAAAAGATCAAACTGTTTTGGTCGAAGGTGTTGGCGTTGGACATCGCCACGTTAAGCCAAGCCAGTACAATCCAAAAGGCGGCAAAAAAGATATTCACGTACCAATGGATATCAGTAAAGTCGCTTTGGTTGTTGATGAGAAATCAGGCAAAACCAGTCGGGTTGGTTTAGTAAAGAATGCTGACGGCGGCAAAACTCGTGTTGCTCGCCAGGTAAAAAATAAGGAGATTAAATAATGGCAGAAAAGAAAACTGTCGTGCCAGCTCCTCGCTTGAAAGCCTTGTATCAAGGAACTTACCTTAAGGAACTACAAGCCGAATTGAATCTAAAGAACGTGCATGAAGTGCCAGCTTTGGAAAAGATCGTCGTGAGCGTTGGTACCGGCAAAAAGAAAGATGACAAGCGTCATTTTGAAATTGTTAAAAACACTGTCGAGAAAATTACCGGTCAAGCACCAGTGGCTCGACAAGCCAAAAAATCAATCGCGACATTTAGCATTCGTAAAGGTATGGGTGCGCCAATTGGTGTTAGCGTAACTTTGCGCGGCGCTCGTATGTACGAGTTCATGGATCGTTTGATTAACGTTGCTTTGCCTCGTGTTCGTGACTTCCACGGCGTTGGCTTGAAGTTTGATAAAGGTGGCAATTACAATCTAGGCATCACCGAACAATCAATTTTCCCAGAATTGACATTCGAGGAAACTCAGGTTTTGCACGGATTGCAGATTACATTCGTTATCAAAAACGGCAACAAAGAAGCTTCTAAGGCATTGCTAGAAAAATTCGGCATGCCGTTTGAGAAGAAAGGAGGCATCAAGTAATGGCTAAGAAATCAATGGTCGCTCGTGATAAGAAGCGTATGAAGATGATTGCCAAGTTTGCAGCGAAGCGTGCTGAGTTGAAAGAACTTGGCGACCTCGATGGTTTGCAAAAATTGCCTCGCAATTCTAGCCCAACCAGGCACAAGAACCGTGATAACATTTCTGGTCGCCCACGCGGCTACATGCGTCAATTCGGCTTGAGCCGTATCAATTTCCGCGAAAAAGCAGCCAAGGGTGAAATCCCAGGCATAACAAAGAGTAGTTGGTAAGAAGGAAAGGAGATTAGAATATGTCTATGCAAACTACAGACCCAATCGCCGACCTTCTGACTCGCATCCGCAATGCGAAATTGGTTGGCAAAACGGAAGTTCGTGTTCCGTCCAGCAAGATGAAGAAAGTTATCGCTGAACAATTAGTCAAAAACGGCTACTTGGTAGATGTCAAGCTGGAAGATGCTAAGCCTCGTGGCGTGTTGGTAGTTACTATCAATGAAAAAGGAACTAACAGCACTATCAACGAAATTACCCGCATCTCAAAACCTGGTCGTCGCGTTTACGTCGGCTCGGCAGAGATTCCAAAGGTGAAAAGCGGTCGTGGTTTGGTACTTATCTCAACATCAAAAGGTGTCATGACTGGCGCTGAAGCAGCTAAGGCTAAACTTGGTGGCGAATTGTTGTTGAAGGTTTACTAAGCCTCACGCAAATCAAATAAACGTCCTCATTGCAGGGCGTTTATTTTTTATATCTATCTATACAGAGATAGTATAATAGTTATATGATCGACCTTAAGGATGTGTCTTATGAAACTAATAGTCGAGAATTGTTTAGTGATGTAAGTTTTGCTATTAACGCCGGAGATAAGATTGGACTAGTTGGTCCGAATGGTGCTGGAAAAACTACTTTATTAAAAATAATAAACGGAGATATCCAGCCTACATCAGGTGATATTATTTCGAGTGGTGAGGAGATAGGTATTTTACCGCAAAACCTGAATAAATGGCTTGATAAGACAGTTTATGATTTTATAGAAGAGGTGACCGGTGTTAAGTCGGCTAGAGAAGAATTTGATTATCAGTGTGAGAGGTTAACTCAAGAGGCTAGTGAAAAGACGCTCTTAATTTATGGCGAAGCTCTGGAGAGGTATGAAAAATTCGAAGTAGCAAATTTTGACACGACGATTAAAAAGGCTTTATCACGAGCAGATCTGGGTGACATTGATCCGGATAGATGTCTGAATACATTTTCTGGGGGACAACGCACACGGATAGCTTTGGCGGCAGTTTTTGCGTCTCGTTATGATCTAATTTTGCTCGATGAGCCAACTAATAATCTTGATGACAGCGGAGTAATTTTGCTTGAAGATTTTATCGACAATTCGCCAGCTTCATTTTTGATCGTGTCTCATGATCGGCATTTCTTACGTAACACTACGGAACGGATTATAGAATTGACTGGCGGCAAGGGTGTGAATAAGTACAATCTTGGTTACGATGAATATATTGAAGCAAGACGTGAAGCTCGTCAAGCAATGACCGACCGCTATGAGCGATATGAAAAGGAGAAAAAGCGACTATATCGTGTTGCGCGGGATGCGAGAATTCGTGCGAATTCGGCCAAAGCTAGCCACAAAAAATCGGATAGTGATAAGTTAAATGATAATTTTCGTAAAGAGCGCGCATCTTCAAATATTGCAGGGGCGGCTGGAGGCGTGGAGTCTCGCCTGCGACAATTGAATGAACCTGAGAGAGTGGAGGATGAAATTGCTATTAAGTTTGCTTTCGATGAAGTATCGTCTAAGAAGCATAGCCTTATTTCTGTGCAATCGCTAAGTATTTCACATGATAGAGAGAAGATGATAGGACCCGTTACTTTTAACGTACGTCCTGGTGATAAAATATTGATCCAGGGAGATAATGGTTCAGGAAAATCTTCGCTCCTCAACTTTATTATGGGATATAATACACCCGAGTATCATCGCGGAGAAATAAAAAAAGGCGAAAATGCAAAAATAATATATATGAATCAGTCGCAGTCATTGCCGCTTAAAGACAGCTCGCCTTTGGACAATTTGCGGTATTTATCGCCAAAACTTGAACTACACGACGCGATCAATATATTAATTCGTTTTGGTCTGGATAAACGAACAATCTCTTCGACAAAAGCAATAGATCTCAGCGGTGGCGAACGGGCTAAAGTTTTGCTTGCTGCTATGTCAACGAACTCTCCTGATCTTATCGTCCTGGATGAGCCGACGAATAACCTTGATATTCTTACGATTGAAGCTTTGGAACTGGCGCTAGGTCAGTATAGAGGAGGTATTGTGATAGTGTCTCATGATCAAGACTTTATCGAAAATATAGGGATAACAGAGAAAATTAAAATATAAAAAATACTTGATGGAATAGCTTTTACTATCATTAGAATTAAAGTGATTCAACTTCAGCCATCAGTCAATTATAAAGGTGGCAAATATTCACCAAAATATGCTTTGTTTGGACGTGATGATACTAATTCTACTGCTTTTTGTATATTATAATTTAACTAAGGGGTGATTTACATATATCATTAAGAACATATAATTCATCGTTTTTTTAATGTAAAGCAAGCGATTTCGGAAGTCTATAGGGTGTTAAAGAATGGTGGTAGTATGATTGTATCAATTATCATAAATATCGAAAAATTGCTAATTTGACGGTATTATAATATCATCGAACCAAGCAATGATAATTTCATCCATATACAAAATAGCCGATAACGACGGGCTAATCGCTCATATTTACGAGTATTTACTTGCCCAATACGTTATGAAAGCTCTTCAGGGAAACCCTGGCTTTTTTGTTTCTACACGATATGTGTGTGGCTGACGCGCCATTGCTCTAGGCGTAGGCCGACCCAGAACCCGTAGATTCCGACTGTAATAATGATGAAAAAGAGCCATTTGAACCATTGACCCCATAATTGAGCGGCAGTGCCGTCAAAACGAAGTTGATTTCCATCAATAATTGTGTGGGATGCAAGATAGCGATAGCGATAACAGGTAGCCCAAGGAATTAGAAGACCTAGAGAGAATGCTGAGACAAGCCCAGCTGCAATGTTAACGATAATGAGTTCTAATAATGAGCCAGTAAATTTACTTTCCATCGAAGGCTCCTCCTTTCTAAAAGTACTACTAGTATAGCATAGTTTATAAATTTCATTAAATGTTCGCATAATTACGAACAAGTGTTGCTGGGTAGGGATACGTTGAATTCAATTCTTGGCGGCTGTGTTGTTGGTGGTAGGGGCTGGCTGGAGATGGCAGACGACACGCGAATACGGAAAATGATAGATTTAATTGAGATTGATGCATATGAAATTAACTATTAGCTAGAAAATGTTGCATTTTATCTCTAATCTATGTTAAAATATCAGGGTTAATATCAAATCACACGAAAGGTGAGTAATGAGTCTGAGTCGAATCGGAAAACTGCCGGTGATTATTCCGGCCGGTGTGACAATCACGGTTGACTCTGGTGATGTGGTCGTTAAAGGGCCAAAAGGTGAATTGAAACAATTCATCACGCCAGCAGTTGAGGTGAAAGTCGAAGACGGACAAGTCACGGTACATCCTAAGGACGAGTCTAAAGTAGCTCGTAGTCAGCATGGTCTGATGCGCGCGCTAATTAACAACATGGTAATCGGCGTTACCAAGGGTTATGAAAAACGCCTAGAGGTTAACGGTGTCGGTTTCCGTGTTAGCTCAAGCAATAATGAGCTAGAAATGGCGCTTGGATTTTCACATCCAGTCAAATACAAAGCCCCAGAAGGCGTAACTGTTACCAACGAAAAAATGATTATCGTTGTTAGCGGTATCAATAAACAACAAGTCGGCCAAGTTGCAGCGGAAATCCGCGCATTGAAGAAGCCTGAACCATACAAGGGCAAGGGTATCAAGTATGTCGACGAGCAGATTTTGCGTAAAGCAGGAAAGACAGGTAAGTAATCATGGCTGAAAATAAGAAGCTACTCAACCGCGCTCTTCGCAAAAACCGCGTTCGCGCTAAGGTTTCAGGTACGGCAGAGCGCCCACGCTTGACAGTTACTATTAGCAATTTGCACGTTAGCGCACAGTTGATTGATGATGTAGCTGGCAAGACGTTAGCTGCAGCAACTACGGTTGGTACAAAAGCAACTGGCACGATGACTGAAAAAAGTGCTGCTATTGGTGCTGAAATTGCTAAGAAAGCAAAGAAAATTAAGATTAGCGCAGTAGTGTTTGACCGCAATGGTCGTCAATACGCTGGCCGCCTAAAGGCTTTGGCTGATGCTGCGCGCCAAGAAGGATTGGAGTTTTAGTATGGCAGAGCAAGCTGCAAATACTACCCCACGTGCAGAAGGTCGTCGACCTCGAAATCCACGTGGTGGTCGCCGCGATGACCGGCGAAATGTGCGCGATGACGCACCAAAAGAGTTTGAGGAATTGGTAATCAACATTGACCGCGTTTCTCGCGTGGTTAAAGGTGGTCGCCGTTTCCGATTTAAGGCTTTGGTGGTTGTTGGCAACCGCAAAGATAAAGTTGGTGTCGGTGTTGCTAAGGGTGCAGACGTTCAAGCTGCAGTCGCTAAGGCTACATCAGTCGCTAAAAAGCACTTGATTACATTGCCATTAAACGGCGAAACAATTCCGCACGACAGCGAAGTTAAATTCTCTGGCGCACGCGTATTGATCAAACCTGCCGCTCCTGGTACCGGTATTATCGCTGGTGGTGTAGTTCGTCAAATTATCGGTGTAACAGGAATTCGCAACCTATTGACTAAATCTCTTGGCTCAACCAACAAGGTTAACATTGCTTACGCGACTATTGAAGCTCTAAAGTCATTAGTTCCACGCGATCAATGGCTAAGCGCTCAGCCTGTAAAAAAGGTTGCTAAAAAGGAGGCTAAATAATGAAGTACAATGATCTCCAAGTTTCAGCAAACAGGAATAAAAAACGTGTTGGTCGCGGTATTGCTGCCGGTCAAGGTAAAACTGCTGGTCGCGGTACTAAAGGTCAGAATGCTCGAACAGGTAAGAAGCTCCGCGCGATGTTCCAAGGTGGTCAGCGTCCGTTGGCTCAAGCTATACCAAAGGCTCGCGGATTTAAGAGTTTGCGAACTCCAGCTCAAGTTGTGTACATGGATCATTTGAACGCATTTGACGGCAAAACTGTCGACAATGCTTTGTTGTTCACTGAAGGCTACATTGCAACTCCATTCCATACGGTTAAGGTGATTGCTCGTGGTGAATTGAAGGCTAAGGTTGACTTGAAAGTACAAGCTGCCTCAGCTTCAGTTGTTGCCGCTATCGAAAAAGCTGGTGGCTCATTTGAGAAAGTAGCTACACCTCTACGCCAAAGTGCGAAAGAAGCTGAAGAGAAATAATTTTTCTCGTCAATGATAAACCTCCTTCGATAGAGAAGGGGGTTTTCTTTTACTCTAAAGCCGTGGCTTTATTAATAACGCATACGCTTTTATGTTTTTAGTATGGAAATATCCGCTAAGGTAATGTATAATTAACAGAGTTAAGAATTGTTAGTGACTATGAGGGGCTAAGACATGAATTGGAGAATAATTTTCCGCTCGCTGAAAAATAAAGATATGCAAAAACGACTATTTATCGTCGTGGGAATAATCGTTGTCTATCGATTATTGGCGCACATTCCAGTGCCGTTGGCGGAACCAACGCAACTACGTAATGCAATTTCGTCGGTGCTTGGGCAATCTGACCTTGGTGGAATTTTGAACTTGCTATCTGGTGGCGCGTTGTCGAGCTTCTCTCTGGTATTGGTTGGACTTAGTCCATTTATTACCGCTAGTATTATCATTCAGCTTCTGACCAAAGCCATTCCAAAGCTTGAGGAACTACACAAAGATGGTGAATCTGGACGTCGAAAAATTCAGCAATGGACGCGTGTTATTACCGTGCCGCTTGCTATTGTCCAGTCAATCGCTTTCATCTTTATCTTAAGGCAAACAGTTCTTCAAGGCGGCAGTACGACATTGGCCGACCCTACGATGATGGAATGGATTGTTTCAATCACTTCAATGACGGCAGGATCTGTTCTTCTGATGTGGCTCGGTGAGTTGATTACTGAGCAAGGAATCGGCAACGGTATTTCTATCGTAATCTTCGCTGGTATCATTAGCCAATTGCCACAAATGCTCGCGTCATTAATCTCATCATTGTTCAACACTTCATCTGGCAGCTTAAATGTCTTCAACTGGTTCACTCTCCCTGTAAACCCAGTTATGTTCTGGACGATATTAATCATGTCAATCGCCGGACTCATCGTCCTTTACTTCCTAGTTAAAATCAACGAAGCTCAACGTGTCATTACGATTAACTACGCAAAGCGCGTTCACGGAAACAGTAATTACGGTGACGTAAAGAGCATTTTGCCAGTTAAGCTGATTGCGGCGGGAGTTATTCCAGTCATCTTCGCGGTTGCGTTCCTGAGCTTGCCGCAATTCGTCGGTCAAGTTATGAAAGCGTCTGGTAACGCCGATCTTTTGCCGACCGCCAACAAATTGATCACTTGGTTCCAAGCTCCAAACGCAGGTTCGTTTACAGGAAACACCGCTGAAGCGTTTATTTACCCAACGCTATACTTTATCTTGGTTATCGCCTTTACATATTTTTACACTGGAATCGTCTTTAACGCTAATGAAATTGCCGAAAATTTGCAGAAGCAGGGCGGATTTATTGAAGGTGTACGTCCGGGTGCTCAGACTGAAAAATACCTTATGAGAACCGTCAATCGCTTGATTTTGTTCGGCTCAATTGTCCTAGGAATCGTGGCTATTTTGCCATTTGTCGCGGAATATCTCACGTACAATTTAACAGGCCTGCAAGGTTTGCGTTTATCAATCGGCGGTACGGGAATCTTGATTATCGTATCAGTTGCCCTTGAAACTCTGCGACAAGTCAACTCTCGTGCGCTGATGGTTACATATGATGACTTTGATCCAGACGAGCTGCTTGATAGCGACAAAAAGAAGAGTAAGAAACGCCGTTTGTTTAAGAAAAAATAATTGACATTAAAATTCCCCGCCAGAAAGCGGGGAATTCTTTTTGTGAATGGATTATCGTATTTTGTAATCGTAAGATAAATTGTCGCCAATTTTTTTCTCATTTTGGCAGACTGGCGCAATTTCATTACTAATGTTATTTTCATCAACCATCTTACAGCTCGGAATTTCAAATAGGTTAAATTGATTGGTTGGGGAAATCGCTTTCCATCCGCCATCTTGCTTAACTGCAAACATTCGTGCCGCAGAATTGCCGCAACCATAGCCCAATAACAACTGTTTCTCATCCTGGGAATGGGCAATTACCGCAGTTACGCCGTTGTTATCCTTACAGCCCGACTTTTTTACGTCTGCTTTCAGAAAATCGCGAAGCTCTTGTGTGGCTGAATCGTTGCGAATAACCGCTTTACCTCCTTCAACTCGGAAGCCCAGAGATCCCAAGTTCACAGATCCATTATCAACCTTTTCTGCCGTCTGAGATGTCTTGTCGGAAGTTTGGTTGGCGTGTAGTAAAATTACGCCAATAACTATCACTATAAAAGCAGTCACCAGACTAATCAGCACCGCGGCCATTATCTCATTCTTCGATTTTGTGACCTTAAAGTTTGCTGGTTTTTTCTTGCTTGCCATAAAAATCCTTATGTTAAATTTGATGACTCAATTATAGCACGCAAATTTACAGCGAAAACCCCTTGTCAAACTGTATCTAGTACTGTATAATTGACAACTGTAACTTATGGCGAGTCAAAAGGAAGTCATCAAAATGGTAGGAAAGGTAGTGGAAGCACTGCCTAATACTCAATTTAAGGTAGAACTGGAGAATGGCCATAGTATCATCGCGCACATTTCAGGACGAATGCGCAAGCATTATATCCGTCTGGTGCCTGGTGATAAGGTTGAGGTTGAGATGACCCCTTACGATCTTACAAAGGGACGAATCAGCTTCCGCCTACGTGACGATCGACCTCAAGGTCGGTAGTTAAATATTAACGGTAATCTCGGGTTTACTCGGGAAGGGAGATTTAAGCACTTTATGAAAGTTCGTGCAGGTGTGAAAAAAATCAGTCCCGATGATAAGTTTGTTCGCCGCAAAGGCCGACTATATATCATCAACAAGAAAAAACCTAAGAACAAGCAAAGGCAGGGTTAAGCATGGCTCGAATTGCTGGGGTAGTTATCCCAACAGAGAAGCAGGTGCAAATTGCGCTCACCTATATTTACGGTATTGGGCCAAAACACGCTTCGAGCATCCTTGCGGCGGCTAAAATTGAGCCGACCACTCGGGTGAAAGATCTCACCGAGGCTGAAGAAAACAAGATTCGCGAAATTATTGACAGCGAATACACCGTTGAAGGTGATCTCCAGCGCTTGGTGACAAACAATATTAAGCGCTTGAAGGATATCAACGCCTATCGCGGTCTTCGCCACAAAGCAGGACTGCCAACACGCGGACAGCGGACTCGTACGAATGCACGAACTCGCAAGGGTCGCGCCATCGCCGTGGGCGGTACACAACCAAAAGCAGCAAGTAAGACCTAAAGAAAGGACTAAGAAATGGCAGACGCAAAATCTACCAAGAAGAAGCAGCGCCGATCAGTCCCAGCTGGTCAGCTGCACATTCAGGCAACATTTAACAATACTATCGTTACTTTTTCCGACAAGAAGGGTAACGTGCTAACTGCTTCATCAGCTGGTGCATGTGGTTTCCGTGGAAGTAAAAAAGGTACAGCCTACGCTTCACAGGTTGCTGCTGAAAAAGCTGCTGAAGCTGCGAAATCTCAATACGGCTTGAAGTCTGTTGACGTTTTCGTGAAAGGTGTCGGCTTGGGTCGTGACGCCGCTATTCGTGCGGTCAGCGCATTCGACATCTCAGTAGAAAGCATTAAGGACGTAACTGGCGTGCCTCACGGTGGTGTTCGTCCACGAAAGGCACGGAGGGCATAATTATGGCACGAGATAATTCACCAATTGTCAAGCAAAGCCGCCGCGAAGGTTATGCGCTTCATCCAAAAGCACATAAAATTTTGGCGAAAAAATCTGGTATTCCAGGTCAGCACGCACATGGTCGTCAGAATAAGCCAAGTCTATACGCTACACAGCTTCGTGAAAAGCAGAAGGTTCGTCGCTTGTACGGTCTAGTTGAGAAGCAGTTTGCTCGCTTGATGGACGAGGCAACACGCGCTCAAGAAGGCTTGGCGGGCGAAAACTTGTTGAAGCTATTAGAGCGCCGTTTGGATAACGTTGTTTATCGTTCTGGATTTGCCGTATCACGCCGCGCAGCTCGTCAACTAGTTAGCCACGGACATTTTGAATTGAACGGCCGACGCGTCGATATTCCATCGATTCGTGTTAAAGCTGGCGATGTCATCACGGTTCGTCCAAAGAGTACCAAGTCAGAGTACTTTACACGAATTGACGATGTAATCAACAATTCAGTCCAAGGTCCACTAAGTTGGCTAAAAGCTGATAGCAAGAAGCTGAAGATTGAAGTAACTGGTTTGCCAAAGCGCGAGGAAGCAGAAGCTGACATCAACGAGCAATTAATTGTTGAGTATTACTCACGATAAAAGAAGGGTTAGGGAAGAATTATGGCAAAAGCAATTTACAATCCAGCACTCGCGAGCGTTGATGATATTTCAGAAACCAGTGCTACTTTTCTAATCGAGCCACTTCACCCAGGCTACGGTAATACTCTTGGCAACTCATTGCGACGCGTTCTATTGTCAAGCGTTCGCGGTGGCGCAGTTGTAGCTTTCAGGATTGAGGGCGCAACTCACGAGTTTACTACTGTTGAAGGCATCAAAGAAGATGTTGTCGACATTATGTTGAACTTGAAGAACGTTCACCTACGCGTATTTACTGATGATCCAGTTGAACTGCGCATTGAGAAATCTGGCGCTGGCGAAGTAACTGCCGCCGACATTAAAACTAATGCTGATGTTGAAGTTGTCAACCCAGAGCAAGTAATTGCTACAATCGACGACCCAAACAAGCATTTGGTTATGGATTTGGTAGTTGAGGCAGGCTGCGGTTACCAGACAATTGAAGAGTCAAGCGAAAAGCGTTTGCACAGCGACATGATTGCTATTGATGCAATGTACTCACCAGTTCTACGCGTTCGCTACAAAGTCGACTCAACTCGTGTTGGCCAGGAGACAAACTTGGACAAATTGGCAATCACTATTGAAACCAACGGCACAATCACACCTCGTGAGGCGTTCGAAGAAGCAGCAGCGATTCTCGTCAACCAATACACAGCTTTGGCTGGCAATACGATGGTAACTGGTGCGCCAGCACTTGGTGCAGCTAAGGAAGACGAAGAGTCAGAGTTGGCAATGCCAATTGAAGAATTAAACCTAAGCGCCCGTACGACGAACGCGCTAATTAACAATGAAATCCGCACTATTCGCGACTTAGTAACTTTGACCGAGCAAGATTTGCGAGAATTGAAGGGCTTTGGTTCAAAAGCGCTAGACGAAGTACGTGACAAGATGGCGGAGTTGGAGTTTTAACTATGCATAGACACGGATATCAAGGGCGCAAGTTCGGCCGCGAACGTGATCAGCGACGAGCCTTGCTTAAGGGTTTGGCTACCAGCTTGGTTGAGCACGGCAAAATCGAGACTACCTTACCAAAGGCTAAGGAACTAAAGCGCCACATTGAAAAAATCATCACCAAGGCTAAGAAGGGTGACCTAGCAAGCCGACGTCAGGTGATCGCGGCATTAAGCACACGTGCTGCTGCTTACAAACTAGTTGATGAAATCGCGCCACAGCTAAGTGGCCGAACTAGCGGACACGTTCGCGTTGAACGAACACGTTTGCGAGTCGGCGACGGCGCTCAAATGGCAATCATCGAGTTTGTTGACGATATTAAACCAATGCCAAAGGAAGGAAAATAAGATGAAGACTTATTCACAAAAACCATCTGAAGTTTCTCGCCGTTGGGTATTGTTTGACGCTAGCGAATTACCACTTGGACGTTTGGCTACAGAAATTGCTAAGCATTTGACTGGTAAATACAAGCCAACTTACACTCCTCATATTGACGGTGGCGACTACGTAGTTGTTATCAATGCTGCGCAGACAGTCGTTACTGGATACAAGGAAACTGATAAATATTACTATCGCCACAGTGGTTTCCCAGGTGGAATTAAGGAAACACAATTCAAAGAAATGCGCGAACGCCACCCAGAGCGAATTATTGAAGAAGCTGTTAAAGGTATGTTGCCAAAGAACAAATTGCAAGCAGAGCGCCTAAAGCGCCTACGCATTTTTGCTGGCAGCGACCACGCTCACACAGCACAAACACCAGAGAAAGTTGAGGTAAAGTAATATGGCTGCTGATACTTATTTCTACGGCCTAGGACGACGCAAGAGTGCTTCAGCAAGCGTTCGCATACTTCCTGGCAAAGGCACCATTACAATCAATGGCAAGCCTGCTGCTGAGTACCTAGACGGCAACAAAACCTTACTAGCAGAAGTAACCGACCCACTTGCAATTGTCAGCAAGCAAAAGGAATACGACGTTACTATCCTAGTTAAAGGTGGCGGCTTAGCTGGTCAAGTTGATGCTATCAAACTTGGTATTGCAAAGGCTTTGACAGCTGCTCATGCTGATCTGCGTCCAGTTCTGAAGAAGGCTGAACTATTGAAGCGTGATCCACGTGAGAAAGAGCGCAAGAAATACGGTCTTCGTTCTGCTCGTAAGCGTGAACAATTCTCTAAGCGTTAGTACAGAAAAGACTATCACAAAATACTCCGTTTCACATGCAGGCGGAGTATTTTCATAGTATACTAAAAATATGCTGGACAAGATTATCCATCGATGGTTACGGATTCCGTATGCATTGAACGTGCATTATTTTTCTCGTCCAGAAAAACCGAAAGCGACAATCTTACTTATTCACGGTCTGGGAGCTTCGTGGCAAACATGGACGCCGCTGGAGCCGTATTTACCGAAGGATGCACGAGTTATAGCAATTGACATGCTGGGATTTGGCAATTCGCCCAAGCCTGATTGGAAAACCTACAATGTTCACGACCAAGCCGCAAGCATCGCCGCTACTTTGCGTAGGGAATTTATAAATCACGTTGATGTTGTCATCGGTCATTCTATGGGGTCGCTGGCCGCGGTAGAGCTTGCTAAGCAATATCCGAAGTTAAGTAAGTCGCTTATTTTGTGCAGTCCGCCAATATATTATCCGAGGGTCGACGAAAAAATCCATCATCCAGAGAAGATTTTACGTACGCTTTATGAATTTTTCAATAGTCATCCGCGCAGTTCGAAACGCTTTTTGCAATTCGCCGATCGGCATAATATTTGGCCTGACGCAGGATTTAAGGCTGATGAGGTTACCTCTGAGTCGTTTTTAATCGCCCTGAACACCGCGATTATCAATCAGACGACAATGAGTGATATCGCCGAACTCACTCTTCCGATTGCTATTTTGTCTGGCAAACTTGACCCGCTGATTGTCGAGAGAAACCTGAAGAAATTAGCAAAAGATCATAACAATATCACCCATACGTCAATGGCAACTCAGCGGCATGAAATAACCGACAAATGCGCAAAGAAGCTGTCGGGAGTTATGAAAGGGTGTCTGGCGGGAAAATAGTTACGATTGATAAAACCTACCTTGAGCCAAAGACTAAGGAATGCACGATAATATTGACGACGAATTATGGAAAATTCCGTAAGACACGGGCATCAGGGATCTACAAAATAACATTATGTCATTACTCGTGAAACAATAGACCTTTACCGGAATTCGCCAGATAAATATGAGGTGGTAGGGTCTCTTAGCTCGTTATGTTTTGCAAAAAATAGAAAAAGACATAGAGTATGTATATAAAAAATCTTTAAAGATTATAAAGCAACAACTATCGCCCCATTACTTAACGATCGAATAATGTTATAATATACCTAATGAAACCATCAAAACCTGTCATCCTCACTGGCGTGCGCGCTAACAACAACATCCACATAGGTAATTACTTTGGGGCTATTTTGCCAATTATCAACATGTCTAAGCGTCGCTCGGACGAATACGATATCAATCTATTCATTCCAGACCTTCACAGTTTTACGACGCCAATCGACCACAGTAAGCTATACGACAGTATCCTGAATAACGCGCGAGTTTATACCGCCGCCGGATTGCCACTGGACAATTCTTCCATTCATCTTTACCGCCAAAGTCGCATTTCGGCGCACAGTGAACTGGCGTGGATTTTGGACTGTTTTACTGGATTTGGCGAGATGAGCCGAATGACACAGTTTAAGGATAAGGGAAGTAAAGGCGATGCCTCCGTTGGACTATTTAACTATCCCGTCCTGATGGCTGCCGACATTCTACTTTACGGCGCGACTTACGTGCCAGTTGGCGACGACCAGACTCAGCATTTGGAGTTCACGCGTGATATTGCCGAGCGAATGAATCGTAAGTTTGGCGATCTATTTATCGTGCCGAAACCCGTAATTCAGCAACATCAATTCTTCGGAAAAGACCAAGGATTGAGGATTAAAGATCTCGTGAATCCAGCGAAGAAAATGAGCAAATCTGACGAGAGCGGCAAGGGGATTATTTTCCTTTCTGACGATCCAAAATCAGCACATAAGAAAATAATGAGCGCAACAACAGATTCAATTAGCAAAGTTCAATACGACAAGGAAAATCAGCCAGGAATTTCTAATTTGCTGGAGATTTTGACTTTGGTTCGCCAAGACGCTGGCAGGGAAGTTACTCTGGAGCAGACCGCCAACGAGTACTTTGGAATGGATCGTTATGGCGATTTCAAGCGAATTGTGGCTGACGAAGTTGCGGAATTTTTGGAGAATTTCCAGAATCGGCTTGCGGCGGTTGATGAGCGAGCAATTGAAGAGAAATTGGCTTCCAGTGAAAAAGATATGAATGTCGTCGCTAATGAAACTTTGTATCGCGTTCAAAAAGCTGTAGGGCTTCGAAAATAGGGAGCAAATCGCGTGAAAATATTACCTCGGACAGTGCTGAAAATAGCTAGATTATACAAACTGGCGGACGATAATACGCCCGTCAAAGCACTGCGTCGGCTGGAAATTCAAACGGACAAATCTCATGTTTTTGCGGAATTTATTTTGAACAAGCAGCATTTTGCGCTGCTTTACGGTTCGATTGTTGATGAAGAATCTATCGATGAGCTATGGACGGAAAAACCGGATAATGCCGAGATTTTGCCGAATCCGCTAGACCCAGAATTTATCGAAACGCCGTTCCAGGGAAAATACGCCATAATGTTCCAAATTTCGCCGACCAAAGTGCGCTTGGATATTTATTTATCGACCAAATTCGACACGACAATTTCTCGAAGTCTTTGGCAAAAATACATAAAAGCTGGATACGTTTCGGTCAATAATAAAGCCGTGACGACGCCGAAGTTTGAGGTTGATGAAACTGATGAAATTGCGCTTAATTTGCCAGAAAAAGAGCAGGCGGACGTTGACTTGCCGATTTTATACGAGGATGATGATGTGATTGTCGTCAATAAACCAAGTGGACTATTGACGCACGCGAAGGGCGGACTTTCTGATGAGCCGACGGTTGCGGAAATAATTCGCCCCAAAACCTCATTCGCAACGGACACTGATCGTCCGGGAATTGTTCATAGGCTTGACCGCGACACTTCGGGACTACTGATTGTCGCCAAAAACTCAGAATCTGCCGCGCATCTACAGAGGCAATTTGCCGAGCGAACCGCCAAGAAAACTTACATAGCGATAACCGACGGCAAGCCGAAGCTGAATGCCGCAAAAATTGATCTGCCAATTGGTCGCAATCCTTCAGCGCCGAGCACTTTTCGTATAGATCCGAATGGGAAGCCAGCTCAGACGACTTACCATGTTTTGGCGGAAAATGATACTCAGTCGCTCGTGGAACTGAAGCCGACCACTGGTCGAACTCATCAATTGCGCGTCCATTTGGCTCATTTGAATGCTCCAATTCTCGGCGATCGAGTTTACGGAAAGTCCTCGGATTGTCGTATGATGCTGCATGCTCAAAAATTAGAGATAACTTTGCCGTCTGGTGAGAGAAAAGTTTTTGAAGCCGCAATTCCTGATGAATTCAAGAGATTCTTCCCAGAGGATTTATAGATGTCTGAAGTGATTATATCCGCTCGAGACGCTCAAAAAATCAGTCATATTTCATCGCAATTGCCTCACGCGCTTTTGGTAATTGCAGATTACGGGCTTGATGGACTGGGCGTGGCTCAAATATTAGCAAAGAATAACGATACTTTTCACCTGAAACCGCTTCCGGAAAAGCAAACCATATCTGTTGATCAAATTCGCGAACTCATCTCCAAGCTTCGAACTTACGCCATAAATCGTCGAGTTATTGTCATTGACGAAGCCGATTCAATGACCGAGCCGTCGCAAAATGCATTCCTGAAAGCGCTGGAAGAACCGAATAAAAATACCAATTTTATCCTTGTCGCGAAAAACCCGAAGTTGATGCTTGATACTATTAGATCTCGTTGTCAGACGTTGACGCTTCATAAAACGACATCCGCCCAAGATAAAAAACTGCTTGAAAAGTACAATTTAGACCCAGCTTCCAGCCAGCAAATCCTTTTTTTGGCGGCTGGGCGCCCATTGTTGATTAAAGAGTTGGCGGAAAATCCAGAAAAATTCGCCGAATATCGACAATTAGCCACAGACGCAAAGCAAATTTTAGCCACAAATCGGAAATATGACACATTCAAGAATCTTGCCAAATACTTTTCTGACCGCCAAAAAGCGATATTACTAACGGATATTATAGTGAATATGATTCGTTTTCAGGCTTTATCTCGCGGGATGAATTCGTCGCTTGAGGAGCAACTTGAAAAAACCACCTCTGTTGCAAGTGTATTAAAATCCAATGCCAACGTCAGGCTGGCGCTGACGCAACTTGTGATATAATAGTATAGATATGTTTGGATTACTCCTCATTCTAATTTTAATGATTTGGGCGATTTTTTATCATCCGTCAATCAAAGAAACTGGCGATTTGCCAACAAAGATTACTGAAAAGCTCGACCAATTATGGGGAATTGCTCAGGAATCAATTCGCGAAAATAAATATCTGCGAGCAGAAAAGGCATTATTGACAATTTTGCGAGTCGACGAGAAAAACGCCACGGCGTACAACCGTTTGGGGATTTTATACGCCAAGCAGCGCGCATATAAAGACGCCATCGAGTGTTTTGAGATTGCCCAGAGTCTGGAGCCAAGCGCTTCTAGTCTTCATAACGTCGGCTTAATTTACTATGAAACAGAGAACTATGAAAAGGCATCGCTAGCGTTTGAACAGGCGTTAGAAATGGAAGATGATCTGGCAGCGCGTTACATCGCTTACGCCAAGGTTCAGGAAAAAATAGGGAATACGAAGAAGGTTATTAACGCTCTGGAAAAGGCTGTTGAGCTGGAGCCGATTCCTCAAACCCTGAAGATCCTAGCGGAAGCTTACGACAATGCCGGACAGGCTGAATTAGCTGAAGAATTACGTAAGAAAGCTACAAAAATGATCGCTCCTGTGGCGTCGACAAATAGTAAAACTGAAGCACCACGCCCACGCCAGCAGCGCAAAATACATCAACCACGAAAAATAGTTATGTAGGCTCTTGTCACGGAGAGAAAAAATTGATAAAATAAATTCAGTTGCCGCTTTAGCTCAGTTGGCTAGAGCAACGGTTTTGTAAACCGTAGGTCCTCGGTTCGAGCCCGAGAAGCGGCTCCACATCACGCTGGAATCGTGTAGTGGCAATCACAGGAGACTGTAAATCTCCCGCCGTAAGGCTTCGTAGGTTCGAGTCCTACTTCCAGCACCAAGATTGAATTATCGCCTTTACGGGCGATTTTTTTAGACAAGAAAAGAGTATAATATTGACTTTTATAAGCATATGTGCTATTATATGAGTATGTTTGAATTTACAAAATCTATTCTGGCATTATGGAATAGCGAAAAAAACCAACGATTGAAATTACAATACGCTTATATTATGTTAGCCATAATTGGGCTGGCTATAGCGGGATTATTGACATTATTTAACGCTTCATCAGCACACTTGGCGGCATCAGCTTCAGGAATATTGTTCGTTACGTTCTTAGTCAATAGCGTAGCGTGGGGAATAATAGAAGCATTTGTCACACCGAAGCTGCCAAAAGAAGCCGGCACGCCAGCCAAAAAATCTACTCGTAAAAAATAACTCAGTTGATTAAACACGGCTTAATATGCTAAAATTAAGCCTGTTACGCCGCGATAGCTCAGTTGGTAGAGCGCATCCATGGTAAGGATGAGGTCTCGGGTTCAAGCCCCGATCGTGGCTCCATAATAAGATATTTAAGGCTCGTAATCGAAAGATTGCGAGCCTTTTGCTCATACGAGAATCGTCCTAGGAAACCCGGTATGTAGTCTTTTCTTAGTGCATTAAGTTCAGGGTGGTGACCCCACTAGTACAAAGAATTAATAATTTTAACCGAAAGGATTCTTGCGAAGACTTGAAAATAACTTTTTACTATATATACTCCGGCTTATACTGCCGAGTACCTCTTTTAGGGGAATGTACGAAAGTTTTTAGAATTATTCGGTGGGATTAGCGCCTATTCTACTGCCTTAAAACGGCTATGACCTAACGATTAATAAATACAAAGAAGTGGAATACAAGAAAGTTGAATATCCACCAACGTCAGAAATTATAGCTGAGATTAAGAAATTAGATCGTGCAGCTTCCGAAAGTCTGGCCGAACTTGAAAAATTATTAAACGAAACAAATCCGGATTTGTAGAGGCGAACAATGAAGATAAGTGAAGTTATAAAGTCCCTTTCAGCATCAAATGCTGCAATTAAAAACACCGCCTCTTCAGAACCAAAAGAAGGCTGGTATCCTGCTTATAGCGCATCTGGTCAAGATGTATGGCTACCAGACTGTCGTTTTACCCAGAAAGGGATTGTAGTGAGTGCGGTAGGTGCTAGATGTGGGAAGGCATTTAAAGCCGATGGAAAATGGAATATTTGCGCCAATACTCATCCTCTCTCAGTTGACGAAACGAAAGCTCTTAGAGATTACTGTTGGTACATGATAAATAATGAAGATTGGTGGATAAAAGGTGGCACTGCGCAACCATTCGTCAAGGTTAAAGATTCTTTTAATCGTGACTTCAATTTTCCGCCCATTTCCGAGCAAAAAATGATAGTATCTAGATTAGATACGATACAAGCCCTTATTAATCAAAAACAGTTACAAATTAAACGACTAGACGAGCTAGTCAAAGCCCGATTTGTCGAGATGTTCGGAGACAAGGACGAGACAAAGATATCAGACTATATCGATTCTCTTGAGGCTGGTAAAAGCCTTGCCGGCACAGAAAAATGCGAAAATAAGGTCCTTAAAACCGGCGCCGTTTCTTACGACTATTTCGACGTTTCTCAAACTAAATATTTACCAAAAGATTATAGACCAGTAGACGCGCATAAAATAAATCCCGGCAATATCGTTATTAGCAGGATGAATACTATTGAGCTAGTTGGCGCTGCCGCATATGTTTGGAATGTGCCAGATAAAATCTATTTACCAGATCGATTATGGAAAGCAAAAATCAAGAATGATGCAAACCCTATATTCGTTTGGCAAACCATTATCCATCCGAAGACAAAAGAGCTAATCCGTCGAATAGCTGGCGGCACGAGTGGTAGTATGAAAAATATATCAAAAAGCAAATTTCTAGAAATGCCGGTTAAAAAAGCAACGCGAGAAGAACAGGGCCAATTTGCCATCTTCGTCACGCAGATCGACAAATCAAAATTTGTATTAAGCAATGAACTTACGATGTGCGACTTTCACATTCGTTTGATTCACGATCGCGTAATGCATAGTTGTATCAATTTGCGAGTGGCCCAATAGCTTCTGGACTTGCTCGATCGGCATCCCCTTATCGATTGCACGTGTTGCCATAGTCCGGCGGAACTTATGCGGATGAACCTTATTTATGCCTAATTCGCGCCCTAAATGCCTCAGACGGATTTCTACACCAGATATCTGCAATCTATCGTAAGGTGCATCAAGCGTCACAAAAAGGGCAGGATTTGTGTCAAAGCGACTATTTATGTAGTCCGTTAGATGTATTTTAGTTTTAGCGTCGAAATATACGCGTCTTTCTTTATCGCCCTTACCGAAAACGATACATTCGCGCTCTTCGAAATCTATATCGTCGATATTTAGCCGCACAAGTTCGCCAATTCTTATTCCAGTCGAATAAAGTAAATCAATTATCGCTAAATCGCGTAAATTTTTACATTTATCTCGCATCTTTTCAATTTCCTCATCGGAAATAACTTCTTTCACGGTTTTCGTGGTTTTGATTTTGTGGATGCGTCGCATTGGGCTTTTGATGATATAATCTTCTTCTTCGAGCCACGTAAAGAAGCTTGAGATATTGCGACGGATATTATCAATAGTTGTTTTACTACAATCATTTAAACCTTGATAGCTAGCCAAATATTCACGTATGTCATCAGTTGTAACTTTCCTGATTGGATCCGTAATCCTATCAAGTAATTTCTCAACTGTAGTTTTGTAATAGGATAGCGTTCGCTCAGAGCATCCTTCAATTTTCTTTGCGTTCAAAAACATCGCCAGATAATTGCTGTTCGAAACACTACTAACTGACTTGGTTTGGCTGGTAAGCCGAGAAGTTAACACTCTCTGTAGTTTCTGCGACTGATTTGCGGTGAGATATTCGTCCATATCCACCAAAATATATTTAATGGTGTCCTCCATTAATAGCTCCTTTCGTTAGGTTAGAACCCCCACTAACAAAAGGAGTAATTTTTTAGCCAAAATACTCCTGCATTAAACTATCAAATAGAAGTTGCGTTTTTTCGAGTGACTTTTGTACGGCAAATTTTGATTTGTCGATTTGTTTAACAAAGTATACAAATTCGGTTTGTTCGGCTATGTCTGCTATTGGGATTTGGAGAGAACTATATTTTTGCGCATTTATTCCAGGCTGTGCAGCGCCGCTTTGGTTAAGCTTTACCCAGTCTAAATATTCTTCCGTCTGCGTATAGGCATATAAATATTCTGGTAAGATTTTCTCTAGATCTAGTTTAAAGCGGATTAAGTAGCCGGCAAATATTTGGTTTCCTCCTCGATAATAGTAAGTTTTGCCTACGGTTGCTCCCATGCGAGCAAATAAAAAGTCACCTTTCTGAAGTCTAAAGACTCCATCGTCACTCTTATTTATTGAGCAGACATAATCGTTATTTAAGGTTCCGTCGTCATTAATATCCGTAATCCTAATATACCTTGGACGGTTAGGATTGTATGGCACCGAAGCTGAAGCTGCACCGTATCCGCTTTTTCCGATTGAAAGATTCTGGAGCAACTCACGCTTTGTCTCACTATTAAACATCTCGACAAATCGGGCTTTGATAAGATTGTCTAGTTTTACTAACTCGGCTTCTTTTTGACTAATTAATTGCTTAACGGCGTTTAAAGTTTGGACAATTATTTTTTGGTCTTTTTCGTCATGGAGACGCAACTCATCAGTAAGCCATCTTTTTAAGTCAAGTGTTTTACCTTGACGACTTCCCCTGTTAGCGTAGATAGAAAACATTCTGTTATTGTTCGCCGTCAATAAGTAATCTAAATAGTCATAGTTTGAAATTTTAATATTATACGTATGATATGCAGGAGAAACGGAGTATATTTCGTCATCGCGTAATATTCCAATATCGATCTGATTAGAACCCATGCCAATTGTTAAGGTTCCTTTATATATTAGTTTATTTTTGGAATAATCTTTTGCTAGCTCCTTCGAGTAAATACTTTCACGCGCCCTAATTCCATATTTACCTACGGCAACCGGCTTGTATTTATTGTCTATATTTCTTTCTGAGTATTCTTCGATCAAATCGCCTAATTTTACCTTCATGATACACCTACAAATCCGGATTTGTTTCGTTTAATAATTTTTCAAGTTCAGCGAGACTTTCGGAAGCCTCACGATCTAATTTCTTAATCTCCGCAATAATTTCAGAAGTTGGTGGATATTCAACTTTCTTGTATTCGACTTCTTTGTATTTATTAATCGTTAGGTCATAGCCATTCTTTATAATTTCATCTTTATCTACGAAAAAGGATTGCTCGTTACGTTTACGATCTTTCTCACCATCAAGGTTTTTAAACCTTGCAAGAATATCTGGGACATCACTGGTCTTGAGTTTTGAGCGCTTGTCATCAAGACTGTATCCGTCTATTTTCATGTCATAAAACCAAACTTTGTCGGTTCTCTCATTATTCGAGTTAGCAAAAACTAAAATCGCTGTAGAAACACCAGCATATGGCTTAAACACGCCCGAAGGCATAGAAATCACAGCTTGAAGCTTCTTATTTTCAACAATTTCTTTCCTGAGTGCTTTGTGTGCAGAGCTACTGTTGGACAGAACACCATCAGGAACAATTACAGCCGCTCGACCATTCGGCTTTAGATGGGAAGCAATATAATCAACGAACAGAAGTTCAGCGCGTTTAGAGGTGATGCCGAACTTCTTGTGCGGGGCGATACCACCTTTCGGTGTCATGAATGGCGGATTCGCAATAATCACATCATAACGGTCATCCCAATAATCTTCCGAGCTGAGAGTATCATGCTCAATAATATGAGGGGATTTAAACCCATGTAGGAACAAGTTTACACGAGCGATACGTGTCATATTTGGCTCGATATCAAAACCATAGAAGTTACGATGAATTTTCTCGATATCCTCACTATTCAAACGTTCTTTTTCAATGTGTTTCTTCTTAATCCAGCTATATGCAGAGATGAGGAAGCCTGCGGTGCCACAAGCAGGGTCTAGAATTTTATCAGATTTGTCTGGATCAATAAGCTCAACCATCATGTCAATGATATGGCGAGGTGTTCGGAACTGACCAAGCTTATCTTGAGATCCCATAGTGGAGAGAAGGTATTCATAAACGTCGCCGATAGAGTCACCAGAACTCTGCTTAATCTTATCAATTTCGCGAAGAAATAAGTTAAGCGTATTTGAATCAGTAAATCCAAGTGTCGCACCATTAAAAATCTCACGGAATAATGGAGGGATGTTTGGATTTCGGCTCATATTTTCAAGCGCATTGCGATAAAGAATTACACGATCTGCGCCGATAATCGTTGGGCTCATCAAATTGTGCCAACTATATTTTTCGTATTCACCAGAAAAGTAAGTACGCTTACCACCAAGCGCAGCAGAATCGTCATCTATATCCGACATAAACTTATAAATAAGTGCGTACGAAATTGCATCCACCTGAGCAATTGGACTTGGTAATTTACCCATGAGAATATCGCGGGAATTATCTATTATTTGTTTAAATTGGGTATAATCCATTCATTAATCCTTTACTCTTAGTTTTTCTACATTAATATAATCTCTAATATAGCTAATGATCTGATTTACTCTTTCGATACCTAGGCGTTTGAGCTGTTCGATTGTAATAGAGCCAAATCCCGCCAGTAGACTATAATCTTTATTATCTATAGCCTCAGACACGCGTCGATCGGTTATATATGCATCAAATAGTTCAAAAGCATCGTTATACGACTCTCCAACCAGCGTTTCACCCAGTCCTCTATCTGAAATAAATTCATTGAACTTTTGCTGAATATATTGAGCTTTAGTCAATGGATCTTTATTGTTCATGATTAGATCCAGAATCTCACGAAGGTCTAGCCTGCGGTCTAGATTGAAGATTTTGCGAATTTTCTCAGGAGTCATATAGAACTTAGGCTTATCTTCGCCGAGTATTTCGGATTTAAGATAGCTTAGCGCCCCATCAATATTGCCATTATTATACAACTTGACGAATTCTTCATTAGACTTCACCTCATCTTGGAAGCTGCGGAACATCTCGCGGTCAACGCGCATGCCTTCTTTACCAACAATCGTCTCATCTATTCCACTCAGTGAATCATCCTCATTTAGGTCTACCGTACGGTTTACCACGATCACGGGAGGATCGACATCGATAAGCAGCGGCGTCACTAAAGTGTTTTGCGTTTGCCTACTCATTGGCACTACCAACTGCGCATTATAATCGTATTTCTCTTCGAAGTATTCGCAAACTGCGAAAAAGTCTATAATGCGGAAGTTTTCTTTCTTAATAGTTTTAACTTTCTCGCCATTTTCATAATCTACATATTTGAACGTATGGAGTCGCGTGCCTCGACCTTTCATCTGAATAAAGTCAGAAGGGCTAAACACTGGACGCATGAACACGAGATTTAATAAATCGGAGCAATCGTAACCGGTCGTCATCATGCCGACCGTGACGGCAACTCTAGTGCGGCTACTTTCGTAATCCGAAAGCCACCTTGTATGTCCGCGCAGATTATTTTCAGAAAAACTAATCGAGAACTGTTGAGCGTCACGAACATTACTCGTAATCTGAATAGCGAAATCAGAATTATATTTGCCGGGGAACTTTTCCATAGCAATTTGGTTAAGCATTTGGACTATTTTTTCTGCGTGTTTTTGGCTAACTGTAAAGATTATGGTTTTACCAATTTCTTTAGATAACGGATCGACCGCCGCGTATTTCATAAAAGTCTCACAGAACACACGATTGGTCTCTTCATTGAAAAATGTTTTCTCGAAATCTCTGATACCAAAATTCTCGTCAACATCTTCGCCGTCAATAACTTTATGGACTGCATAACCTTCATCTGCGAGCAGTCGTGAGGTAATATTCGTTCTAGCATCCAGAATGACAGGATTCACTAAAAACGGACCATCAGGATCGTTTACGCCATCTTTTAGGTCATATCTAAAAGTCGGTTGACCAGATTCGCATCCAAAAGTCCTATAGGTATCTAATAACTCTCTGCGTTCGAATTCTTTTTCTGAATTTTCATCTTGCTTGGTATTCTTTAAAAAATCCTTTGGTGTGGCGGTAAGTCCAATCTTGTACCCAGTGAAATATTCGAAAACAGCTCTCGCGTTGCCGCCAATAGAACGATGCGCCTCATCCGAGATAATTAAATTAAAGTCATTCGGGCTAAAATCACGATAGCGATTACTCGCCAAAAGAGATTGGACTGTACTAATGACGATATCGGCAGTTTTCCAGTTATCTCTATCTTCTTTCCATACCTTAACCACGTAATCTTTACCAATAGATTGCCTAAAAGACTTCTTGGCCTGATTTTCTAATTCAATGCGATCAACCAAAAAGAGGATTCTTTGAGCGTTTCCTGTCTTTAAAAATAGTTTGATAATAGCAGCGCAAGTTAAAGTTTTACCGGTGCCAGTCGCCATCTCGAGCAAGAAGCGCTTATTGCCGTTTTGCGCCGATTTTTGAACAGCCTTAATCGCATTTACCTGATACTTGCGAAGAATTTTCAGTTTATTTTTCTCTATAAATTCACTACGAGTATCTTCGTTTATATAATCGGGATGTGTTTTAATTTCAGGCATTTGCGATTCGGCGATATAGATTCGAGAAATATTCTCGTTTACAAGCGCATCGACATCGGGAACCCATTTCTTTTCATCTTCTAATGAGCTTAGAGTCGGAAAGCTACTAATTGGCTCAGGGTTACCAAATTGCATATCCCACAGATAATGCGTATTACCGTTACTAAGAATTACATACCTTACGTGTAGAGAATTGGCATAATCGCGAGCTTGTTCTTTAGCGGAAAGCGGAGGAATGCTTTCACGCTTAGCTTCAAGGACGGCAATGGGCTTCTGGTTAGAGTCTAGAAGAAGGTAGTCGATAAACCCTCGTTTCGTATTTTCAAAATCGTCGCCCAGGTTTTTGATGTCTACTTTGTTTTCTACATCGACATTAGCGGGACCATCTTCGTTATCCAACAATCTCCACCCGGCATCAGAAAGTAGCATATTTATCTTTAGGCGCGCTTTAGCTTCCTTTTGTGCCACGTTGTTTTCCTCCGCAATTGAATTATAAATATCCTTAATGTAACTATACCATACTTTCACGATTTTTCGCCGCACAAGCAGTTAACAACCTCCTTCGCAGATGATGGCTTTAGGGAAAGTCAAAACTTGCTCTACGTCCAATTCGATCATCTTGCCGGCCTCGTCTATAATAAACAAATCCCAGTTCAAATCCGCCACATATTTTAATTTATTGTGTGGTCTGCAAAAGCTCTATCTCCTTTTAGATCCTGTGATCTTAATAAGGTTAAGAGGGGATGCTACAGCGGAATAATCACTAATATTTAACTAGGCAATCAGTAGAGTAAGGGCAAAATTAGTAAAATCTGATATGGTACTAGCATTTTCACTTCACCCATGCTATAATTAGTCAAGACGTTTTATAAAATCTAACGAGTAAAGAGATGGCAAAGAAGAATACGAAACGAAAGCTGATTGGTTTGGTGAGTAACTTGAGCAACCACCGAACTTACTATACTACTGTTAACACCCAGAACCGTACCACAAAAGGTCAGGGTAAATTGACACTACGTAAGTACGACCCAATTGCAAAGCAACACGCTACTTACACTGAGACTAAGAAGAACCTTGGTCGTAACGAAGTTAAAGCTCGCAAAAGCTAATTTAACAAGATTATACAGAAACTCCCCCGCATTAAGAGGGAGTTTTTATTTGGCAAGAATGTCTGACTATTTCCTCAATCGAGATTTCATATCACGAATGGTATTCATATAGTAAAGAAAAGCGTCGTATGGCGAATCATACGGGCTAAAATAAGCGTGAACATCGCCGTCGGTAAAATTCTTCGTTCCCATGTAATAGAAGTGGTCTGAAGTTTGCAATTTTCGCCAATCGCTAATTAAACCTTCGTCTTTACTGTTCAAGACCTCATCTTCAAGCTCATAGACATATCGCAAAGCTTCTTTCTGCAGGCTGTTTCCGTTCCAAGCAGTCAAATCCCGCTCGGCGTCCGCCCACGTTACAGGCGACGGCATACTTATTTCACCGGCAGGCGCATTCGCGTCCAGTGCTTCGCTAACAGTATAGAAAGTATTGCCATCAACACTCAGCCATTTATCAACAAACTTCTCAAAGAATCCGAAAATCCCAGATTCCGCCCATTGATGTTCACCGAAAGTTTCATAGTCCATGAACAAGTTAAGCAGTGGCGCGTAACGGACAGAATCTTCCACCCAAGTATTAAACTTATCCGCGGTCAGCGGCCATTCATTCCATTTTCGATCACTGAACCTAAACGCCAAATCATCACTCAATCGATAATTCTTAAGTAGCAATCCAATTTTCTTCGTGCCTCTCGGGCGATATACATAATTCGGACTGCGCCAATTCAGAATCGGATCCCAGCCTTCAGCCAACACGCCCTTAAAGCCGTCCTGCTCAGCCCATTTTGCCAAGTCATCGCTATACGCCAATTCCGTATTTGCCAAAACTCGCGTTTCCGCACCAAAAATCTCGCGAATCTTCCAGCGGTGAAGCTCAACTTGACGCTCGAACTCCTTGCGCGAATAGAAAAACGCCAGACTGTGATGATACGGACTTGATAATATTTCTACTTGACCAGTCTTTACCAGGCGCTTGAAGCTCTCCAAAACTTCAGGATTAAACCTTTCGGCTTGCTCTAAAAACGTTCCACTAAAACTCAGTGAGATCTTAAAATCAGGATATTTTTTCAATAATTTTTCAAGCAAAGCATTCATCGGCAAATACGACTTTTCTGCAACTTTTTGGAATATTTTTTGATTGTCCTGATCTGGATTTTGACCGCCAGAGAAATAATTATGCTTCCAAGCCACGTCAAATATACTATACTCGCGTATTCGCCACGGTTGGTGTACGTGTAGATATAAAACTATTCCTTTATTTTTATTCATGCCAGCGCTCCTTTATACAGTTTCAGACATTTTCTAGCGGCATCTTGCCAGGAAATTCTCGCGTATTCATTCTTAACGTTTTTCTTCAAAGATTTCTGTAGGGCAGGTGATTCAGCGATATTAACAATTTCATCCGCCAATTTATTCACGTCCCAATAATCAAATCGCATAATATTATTCAGAACCTCACCAACGCCGGATTGACGACTAATAAGTAATGCCGTATCATGATGCGCCGCCTCCAAGGCAGTCAAGCCAAATGGCTCAGAAACCGAACTCATCACAAAAACATCAATCAAACAGTAAATATCTCGCCACTGTTTTCCGCGCACAAATCCCGTAAAAATCATCTTATCGCTAATTCTCAAATCTGCCGCCAGTTCAATCAGTTCATCTCTTTGCTCGCCATTTCCAGATAAAACAAAAACGATTTTCTCATATTTTTCAAGCGCCTTCGCTGCAGCTCGCACAAAATACGTCAGACCTTTCTGAACCGTGAGTCGCGTCAACGCGCCGACAACCGTATAGCCATCCTTTTTCAACTCCTCCAAATACCTGTAAGTGCTGGCGTCATACTCATGTGGCGGCAAATCAGCCAAATCAATCGCGTTATAAACCACCTCAATTTTCTCTGGCGGAATGTGATAGTTCTTAACAATTATTTCCTTCGTGATTTCACTGACGGCGATTATCCGATCAGCCATCAACAAGCCTTGTTGCTCAATCTCGTGAACCAGAGGGTTTCCTGACTGCTCGCCAGAACGATCAAACTCCGTCGCGTGAACGTGCACAATTAGCGGCGCGCCCGTCATTTCCTTGGCAATTATTCCAGCTTCCATCGTCAACCAATCATGTGCGTGAATCGCGTCAGGCTGATGATTTTTCACAAACTTCCGAACGTATTTACCGTAACGCCTCTGCACAGCGCGCATCGGGGAAAGACCGTATTCATCCTTGGCATTTTCACGGTCTTCCTCTGAGCCGTTATTATATGCACCCAAATCGTGATAATTCGGTGGCAAAGGAGTGGCTGAATATACGTCCATATAGTCAATCTCGGGATGCTTGGCGGTGTAGGGGATGATAAAGTCAATATCAACACCCTCTGAAACGAGTGCTTTCGACATCTGATAACAGGCAACACCAAGTCCGCCACTATTGTGCGGAGGAAGTTCCCACCCAAGCATTAAAATTTTCATCTCTAAGTTAATTGTAGAACTACGCTTATGTTTTTTCAAGGGATTTTGGGATCTTTTTCACGAGTTTTTATTTTTCACAATTTTAACATTTGCGACAAAGCTAATTCGTGATAAAATGGTTGCTATAGGAGTGTAGCTCAGGTGGCTAGAGCACTGGTCTCCAAAACCAGGTGTCGGGGGTTCGAGTCCCTCCACTCCTGCCAAGATTCTCGCTGGAAAGAGAATCTTTTTTATTAGTCAAAAATCTGCTATAATTTCTCAATATGAAACCTTTATCACCTTCATCTCCGCACATCATCGCCATGGTTGGTGCACCAGGTTCAGGGAAGACGCAATTCGCTGTAGAGTTTGCGAAGATTTTCAATTCTCCAGTGGTAAGCTCTCGACAATTTGAAATTTTTACGGACAATACAAAAACCATTTCTGACGCAACATTGTCGCTTTTGGAAGAATTTTTGAAAACTAAGCAAACTGTTATTTTGGACGGATCAACGGATCAGCGCACGAATCGTATGCGTATCAATCGCCTTGCTAGGGAACATGGATATGAAGTCCTATTTGTTTGGGTGCAAACCGATCCAGCCACCGCCAAACATCGCTGGATAAAGACTTACGGCGGAAATGACGAATCTTTTGAACGACGATTGAAGCAGTTTTCGGCGCCACACAGCAGTGAGTCTTATATCGTGA
This sequence comes from Candidatus Nanosynbacter sp. HMT-352, assembly GCF_021222645.1. Lineage (NCBI taxonomy): Bacteria > Bacillati > Minisyncoccota > Nanosynbacteria > Nanosynbacterales > Nanosynbacteraceae > Nanosynbacter > Candidatus Nanosynbacter sp. HMT-352. Next base: position 266,921 of record NZ_CP089520.1, on the reverse strand, counting down.
TCAGTGGTAGGCACACCTTAAGCAGTCAGGCTCGCACTGTTCTTAAGCAAATTGGTGCCAGTCGCCCAGAAGCTCCACGCCGCCCAATTGCCGGAAATCGCATTAGCATAGGTTAGTTATGACAATTATTACCGACGAAGAATTCGGAGAAATTGTCGTTAAAAAACGCAGCTTAGCAAAGAGCGTTAGCTTGAAAATTGCGCCAGACGGACGAATACAAATTACAATGCCGCCATATGCGCCGCTGTTAGCCGCAAAGACATTGATTAAAACTTCTCGAAAACAAATACGCGAATTAGTTTCTCAATACCGAGAAAAACTTTCTTACACAGAAAATCAGCAAATCGGCAAAAGTCATAATTTATTGATACAAACGACCGCGAAACCTTCGAGTGTAAAAATCGTCGGAACACAGATACTAGCAGAAATAAATGAAGTAGAATCTGTTGAATCTACCGCAAACCAACAACTTATTCGCAGTAAAATTCTGATCGCACTCAGAAAAGAAGCCAAGTCATATCTGCCGAGGCGATTATCGTTTTTAGCGGAAGAACACGGCTTTTCTTTTGCTCGGAGTAAAATCACACACTCATCAAGTCGCTGGGGAAGCTGCTCTTCATCTGGAACGATTAGCCTGAATATCGGGATGATGAACTTGCCGTTTGAGCTGATTGATTACGTAATTATCCATGAGTTGTGCCACACCAGACACATGAATCACTCGACGAAATTCTGGGATGAAGTTGCCAAATTTGACCCGCATTATAAAATCCACCGAAATGAATTGAAAAAATATTCGCCATACATATAGAAACGCATATGCTTATGTTATACTTTAGCTATGTGGGCGCTAATTTTTCTATTGATAACTCTGAGTGTTGTTTTAGGTGTTATAGCTATTGTTTTGCAGAAAATATTGTCGGAAATTAGCGATAAGGACGATTGTAAAAACAATAAAAAAAGCCTCAGTGAACATCAAAGAATGATCACGCTTATCAATAACATCACCGACGCGATTCTCAGTACGGACGAACACGGAATTATCAATACATACAATTCGGCGGCGCTTAATTTGATTGACACGAACAGCGGAATTAACGGCGAGCATATCAGTCAGGTGTTAAATCTTGAGACAACAGATAAAAAGCCGATTGACATTTTTAAGGAGCTCACCAAGTCTTCCGCAATTCGCCAGCGTGACGACATTCTGATGAAAATCGAAGATGGTGATTATATTCGCTTGGAAGTTACGCTTGCGCCAGTTCAAGGCGGCGACAAGATGACGCCGGACGGGTACGTGCTTATTTTGCGCGACATCACGAAGACGAAGAGTCTCGAAGAGGAGCGTGATGAGTTTATTAGCGTAGTTAGTCACGAATTGCGCACACCAATTGCTATTGCTGAAGGCTCGCTGAGTAACGCCAAATTGCTGGTCGAGCGTAAAATGACTAGCAAAATTCCCGAAGCCATTGACGAATCTCATAAGCAAATTTTATTCTTAGCGCGAATGATCAACGACCTCAGTACATTATCACGCGCAGAGCGAGGTGTGGCTGATGAAACGGAAATAATCGACGTAGCAGAGCTGGCGGCTCAGATAAATTCTGAATATTCACCTCAGGCGGGCGAAAAAGGTTTGGCTTTCAATTTGGATATCGGCGGGCGACTTGGCGTAGTTAAAGTTTCTCGTCTATATCTGGAGGAAATTCTCCAAAACTTCATCACCAACGCTATTCGATACACACCAAAAGGCTCTATCACTTTATCTATCAAGAAAACTAAATCTGGCGAAATCATCTTCAAGGTTATTGACACGGGAATTGGCATTAGTAAAGCCGACATGGCAAAAATTTTCGACAAGTTTTACCGCGCAGAAGATTATAGAACTCGCGAGACGAAAGGTACTGGATTAGGCCTATACGTTTCCGCTAAGTTGGCGAAGAAATTGGGCTGCAAAATTGAGGTAGAAAGCCGATTAAACCACGGATCGACGTTCGGATTCAAGCTGAAAGAGTTCAAAAATAATGACAAATAATATTCGGTCAACTTGTTTTTTTGACTCGGATGAATTACAATGACTATTGACAGTCTGTGAAAAACAGACTTTTTAAATTGGGAGAAAATATGGCACAGAAAGGCAAGGCAAGCAGCAAAACTACGGTTCGTCGAATCAAGGCTACCGACGACGCGCCAAAAAAAGAAAAAGCTGTAGCGAAAAAAATCAATAAACCAACCAAAATCATCGCAAAAGCGTCTAAAAAGTCTGGCGAAAAAGGTGGATTGATTGGATATTTCAAGGGAGCTTGGGAAGAGCTAAAGCTAGTTCGCTGGCCAACCCGCTCAGCAACCTGGGCAATGACAGCAGCGGTGCTTATTTTCACCTTTGCGTTTGTCGTTCTGATTTTATTACTTGACGCCGCATTCAACTGGGGCTTTAACCAAATTTTGAAATAGAGGAGATATTATGAGTTCAAAACGATATGATGATAGTAAGCAATGGTACGCAATTCATACCTATTCTGGCTACGAAGAAAAAGTTGCCGAATCAATCCGCCAACGAATCAATGGCGTTGATATGGCTGATAAGATTTTTGACGTTATCGTGCCAAAGGAAAAGCAGATCCAGATTCGCAACGGCAAACGTAAAATTGTTGAAGCTAAGATCTTCCAGGGCTATGTCTTGGTTGAGATGAAATTGACCGACGAAACTTGGTACATCATCCGCAACACACCAGGCGTTACAGGATTTGTGGGCGCCGATACTACGCCAACTCCAGTTTCTGAAAAAGAAATTGCGAAGATTAAGAAGCGAATGGGCGTTGAAGAGCCAAAGCATCAGATTGATTTCTCAGAAGGCGAAGTTGTTTCAATCATCGACGGTCCATTCAAGGGCTTTGACGGCGCCGTGAGCGAAATTGACGCATCTAAGGGCACTTTGAAGGTTATGGTCAGTATGTTTGGTCGCGACACTCCAGTTGAGCTGGATGCCCTGCAGGTTAAAAAAGTTTAGCTTGCAATTTTAAGCATTTTTCGATATAATATTCGAGTTACGCACTACAAACTATAAGGAAGAACTATGGCAAAGAAAATTATTGGTAATTTGAAATTACGCATTCCAGCCGGTCGAGCAACAGCAGGTCCTCCAGTGGGATCAACGCTTGGTCAGTGGGGACTAAACATGATGGACTTTATCAATCCATTCAATGACGCTACAAAAGATATGATGGGTAAGGATGTAATTGTCCACATTCAAGTTTACGAAGACCGAACATTTACTTGGAACTCACTTGGTCAGCCAGTTGACGATATGATTCGCGAAAAAGCTGGAATCCAAAAGGGTAGTGGCAAGCCACACTCAGACAAGGTCGGTAAGATTACTCGTGCGCAATTGCAAGAAATCGCTGAGGCGAAAAAAGACCAATTGAACGCAATCGACATCGAAGGAGCAATGAAAGTTATCGCCGGATCAGCACGCTCAATGGGCGTTGAAGTCGTCGACTAATCTACAGGACTTTTAGCAAATAGCCCCGGACTTATCGGGGTTATTTTATGGTAAAATAAATGATTGTGAAGAATATTTTAGACAACAGTGTAATCTCCGCGCTTAAAAGTGGGCAATTGATAATTGCTAAAACTGATACGATTTACGGAATATTAGCCGCTGCTAATTCAGAAAAAGCCGTCGAGAAATTATACGAAGTTAAGCGGCGCCCTTTGAATAATCCGGTCATTATTTTGGTTGCGGATATTGACGACATTCCTAATCTCACGCCGTCGATCAAACACAAATATCAAGAAATCTCCAAGAACAGACCAACAACAATCGTCACCAAAGTGAATCCTAATTTTCTGCCACATCCTCCGAGGAACGGCGGAACATTGGCATTCAGAGTCGTGCCAGAATCTCCGTTAGCAGAATTAATTCGAACCGTCGGTCTTTTGGTCGCGCCCAGTGCAAATCCATCAGGAGAAGAACCGGCAAAGAACGTTACCGAAGCGATAAATTACTTCCACGAATTAGTGCCGATTTATGTTGATTCTGGAGAAGTCGCCGACACTCAACCGTCGCAAATTATCCGAATTAATGAGGGCGGGGAAATTGAGTTTTTAAGAAGATAATACTCGAATAATTGTCAAAAAATCGCCAAATAAAAAAGACTTCCTCTGAATTACAGGGAAGCCTTTTTGCGCGAGTTACTTCACAAACGGATGTGCAATCTCCAAATCTGGGCGCTTTTCCGCAATTCTCAGCAGCTCGTTATACTTAGCAATTCGCTCTGACCGCGACATCGAGCCAGTCTTAATTTGACCCGTACCCAAACCGACCGCCAAATGAGAAATCGTTACGTCCTCCGTCTCGCCAGATCGGTGGCTCATCACCGTATTCCAGCCAGCATTCTTCGCCATCAAAACAGCCTGAATTGTCTCGGTCAACGTACCAATTTGGTTCGGCTTGATTAAGATCGCATTGCCAGCCTTTTCTTCAATTCCGCGCTTCAATCGCTCGACATTCGTCACCAAAAGATCGTCGCCAACCAATTGCGCAAAATTGCCCAAATCAGCCGTCATTTTCTCCCAATCTTCCCAAGCTTCTTCGTTCAATCCGTCCTCAATCGAGAGAACAGGGACGCGTTCTAACAGGGCTTTATATGTGCGAATCATTTCATCAGCTGACAGAATTCGGTGTTCAGTCGCCAAGTTATATTTGCCGTCCTTATAAAGCTCGCTCGCCGCAACATCCAGCGCAAAACCAAAGTCCACGCCTAATTTATAGCCAGCCTGCTCGATGGCGCGAGATAGCAATAAAATAGGCTCCATATTACCATTCCTGACATGAGGTGCATAGCCGCCCTCATCGCCAACCGTCGTAGGATAGCCTTCGTCTTTCAGGATTTTTGCCAACGCGTGAAAAACTTCCGCGCTCATTCGAACTGCGTCCGCAAAAGTTGCCGCGCTAGTTGGAATAATCATATATTCCTGAAAATCAGTCGCACCCAACGCATGCTGACCGCCGTTCATCACGTTAATCATCGGCATCGGCAGGCACATTGTAGGATTTCCAGCCAAGCTATTGACGTATTGATACAACTCCACGCCACGCGACTTAGCAGCAGCTTTCGCTACAGCCAGCGACACCGCCAAAATAGCATTCGCACCCAAACGTGCCTTATTCGGCGTACCGTCCAGACTCTTCATTTTTTCATCAATTGCAGCCTGATCAAATGGATTAGAGCCTTTCAAAGTCTGCGTAATCTCACCGTTGACATTTTCGACCGCACGAAGCACACCCTTACCGCCGAACGCCAACTCGCCGTCCCGAAGCTCAACCGCCTCAAACGACCCAGTACTAGCGCCAGAGGGAACAGCCGCTCGTCCAAAAGAACCATCACTCAGAATTACGTCAGCCTCAACCGTCGGATTTCCACGCGAATCTAAAATTTGTCTTGCTTGTATGTTTGTAATTGTTATATCCATAATTACTATCTTATCAAAAACGGCAATTATATGTTAATCTCTATTTCCCTCCAGGTCGCGCCGTATTATCACTGGCTCACCGATTTGCGCCTCACCTAGACTTGGATAAAACACTTCAGGACTATCGCACATATAGACACTCACGCGTCTCTCTCCATCAGATGCCTGCAGCCCCAAGGGTCCTGTGCACCCATTAGTTAGCGTGTAAATATCCCCCTGCGTTTTTGCAATATTTTCATCTAGCTCGTCCATTCCACTGGCGGCCATTTTACAAACAATTTTAGTAGATTGATCTTTATCTAATACCTCATCTGTAGCCTTATTAACCAATGTCACCTCATCATCACTAAACGCCATTTCCAGAAGTTTATTTACTGTTTTTCTGTATTCTTCTAAGTCGTTTAACTTTTCTATTATTTTTGGGCAAGACATACATTGCTCTGGGACGTAGATATCTGTCGTGCCTAAAGAACCGTCTTCGTTACCTACAATTTTCGTAAACTCACTCATAATATTACATATTATACAATTCTTCTCTATAAAAGTAAATATTTGCCTCAATCTCTAAAAATATGGTATAATTTCATCACTATCAATCAATGCTGGGAGGTAGATTCGCCGGAGAGTCCCGAATCGCCGTTCGTACCACAGAAAGGATTTTTTATGGCAAAGAAAGCCGAGTTGCTAGAAAAAGCAGCAGAACTAAAACTAGAAGTCAGCGAAAAAAACACAATTGCTGAAATTGAAGCAGCAATTACAGAAGCTACAGACGCAAGCAAATCTCACGACAACAAAGATAAAGACGTTGTCGCTGAGCGCGAAGCTACCGTCGCTAAGTCCGGTAAGCGCAGCCAAAAAGCTCTTGACGAAGCTGCTGAAAAAGCAGAGAAGGAAGCTCGCAAGGAAGCTGGCGACACCACTCCACAGTCTGACGATGCTGAGGCTCACATAAAGAAGGGCCCAAAGCCAGTTACTCGTCCACGCTTGGAGCGCCGCGGTAAAAAATATCAGGACGCCGCAAAAAACGTTGAAAAGAACAAATTGTACAGCTTAGACGAAGCTTTGAAATTGGCCACTGAAACCAGTCCAGTCAAGTTCGACGCTAGCGTTGAAATCCACATCCGCTTGGGTGTCGACCCACGCCAAGCTGACCAAAACATCCGCTCAACCGTAGCGTTGCCACACGGTACAGGTAAGGATGTTCGCGTAGCAGTTTTTGCACCAGAATCAGAACACGCTGCCGCTAAAAAAGCTGGCGCTAACATCATTGGCGATGAAGAATTCCTAAGCCAATTGGATAAGGAAGAATTGAACTTCGACATTTTGGTTGCAACTCCGCAGTACATGCCAAAGCTTGGTAAATACGCACGTTTGCTTGGTCCACGCGGTTTGATGCCAAATCCAAAGTCAGGCACCGTTGCTACTGATGTCGCTAAAGCCGTTTCTGAAGCAAAAGCCGGAAAAGTTGAATACCGCGTTGATAAGCAAGCCATTGTTCACTTGTCAATCGGCAAGGTATCATTCGGCACTGAAAAATTGTCAGAAAACGCACGCGCATTCCTAAGCAGCTTAAACTCTCAAAAGCCATCCAGCTTAAAGGGTGTTTACATTAAGAGCGTCGCAGTCGCTACAACCATGGGCCCTGGCATTAAGGTAGAGAACTCTTTGTAATCTTTACAGCCCAGCAATTAATCCCGTCAATTTTGGCGGGATTTTTTATTAGACTGTTGCTTTTTTCCTATTTTATGCTAAAATAGTAAAGTCCAATCAATTGCTGATGTGTATTTTCTTTACTTTCCAGCATAGTTGGACAGTGAACTTTTACATCAGCCATCTACCACTGAAAGGTAAAGCTATGGCTACCAAGCCAAGGAAGCGAATTCCGCTGAGGGTCGCATTACTGGCGACTATCATCGGACTAATCTGCACACTGTCTCTCTTCGGAGAGACGTCGCAGGCGGCCTCTTCAATGGAGGCGGAGACATGCGAGGGGAAGGGTTGCATTGAGTGCGATCCTTCCATTAAGCAGTGCGTGCCTCCGACACCACCGGCACCCACGCCGGAACCGAGTACGCCGGCTCCCACGCCTAGCGTGACGCCGGAACCTCCGGCATCTACACCGAGTCCGGAACCGAGTGCACCAGCACCGAGTCCGGAACCGAGTGCACCAGCACCGAGTCCGGAACCGAGTCCGTCGACAACTCCGGCACTGGGGTTGGCGAAAACCGGAGCGTCGTCCGCCAATCTACCCTGGATTACACTCGTCTTGGGTGCTCTGGGGTGGGGTGCGTGGAACAAGGCGCAACAGCGCCGTGTCTGAAACGCTCCTAGTCGAGGGGTGCTAGCCCAACCCGCTAGCACCCCTCGGGCGCCAACCATAGGTAGTAAAAGTTCAACACCCGCTCTAATACAGAGCGGGCTTTCTCTTTGATTAGACATGGAGATCTATTGATTTTATTACGCTATTATTGTAAAATAATAATATGTCAAAATTGAATAACGAGAGTCTACTAGAAGGCGCCGAATGCGCGAAACTAGCCCCTGAAAAAGCTGATCGTTTATTTTTCCAGACAAACCCAAACACCCCAGGCCAAGATTTAAGAGGGGTCAGAAAAACAGAAGCCGTGGAAGCTGCCATAGCCATGTGTCGAAAATGCCCAGTCTTAAAGCAGTGCTTAGAATATGCGCTCCAACACCCAGAATCTACAGAATATGGAATTTGGGGAGGTACGACTCCCCCTCAACGCAGAAGAATATCACGATTAGGCAAAAATGCGATAAAAAAGGCGACTGAATCGGCTGGAAAATAATCACCATAACTCTTGTCTTTCGTTGTCATTTCTGCTACAATGGTCTGGAACATTACCAAAGACAGTGGCGACTTGGAGTAAAACAAGTGTAAAAATGCCACCGAGGGATGAAACTGACAGTTTTATTTGACGTCTTTGGTAGTGCGAGAATCAAAGACGTTTTTTTGATTCTCCATTACCGCACGTTAACAAATTGGCACATAACAAATTAACTCAATCAAAGAAAGGATTTTTATGGCAATTTCACGCGATAAAAAACAAACTTTGGTTGCTGAACTGACAGAGCTATTAAAAGACGCTAAGGGCACGGCTTTTGCTCGATATCAAACCCTTACCGTTGCCGACCTACAAGAACTACGCAAGGCAGCTCGCGAAGCGGGCGTTACCATCAAGGTTGTTAAAAACCGATTGGTACGCGTAGCTCTTCAGGAAATCGATACTTACAAAGAAACCGACACCAGCTTATTGGTTGGTCAATTGGTTTACGCCGTAAGTACCGAAGATGAAGTTATGCCAGCAAAGGTATTGGACACGTTTGCAAAAACACATCCAGCATTACAACTTGCAGGTGGCTTCTCAGGCGAAGGCTTGGCAATTAGCGAAGCTGACGTTAAAGCATTGGCAGGCCTACCAAGCAAAGACCAGCTCGTTGCTCAAGTGGTATCACAATTGCTATCACCAGTACACGACACAGTCAACGCGCTTGGCGGCAATTTGCACGGACTTTTGGACGGCATCGAAGCCAAAGCTACTGCTTAAGTTTAGCAATCAACACTAGTAACGTTGCAATCATCGCAACAATATAATAATAAAGGAGAATATCAATGGCTGATATTAAGAAATTGGCTGAAGAACTTGTAAAATTGACAGTTCTAGAAGTTAACGAATTGAAAAATCATCTTAAAGAAGAATACGGCATCGAGCCAGCTGCTGCAGCTGTCGCTGTTGCTGGTCCAGCTGCTGGTGGTGACGCCGCTGCTGCTGACGAAAAAACTGAGTTCACAGTTACTTTGAAAGACGCTGGTTCTCAGAAGGTTGCAGTCATCAAGGCTGTTAAGGAAATCACTGGCCTAGGTCTAGGTGAAGCAAAAGCTATCGTTGACGGCGCTCCAGCACCAGTCAAGGAAAAAGTTTCTAAAGACGAAGCTGAAGCTGCAAAGAAAACTTTGGAAGACGCTGGCGCTACTGTCGAGCTTTCATAATTTGTTATATAACGCCAATTTGTTTCGTTTAATCACCGTCCACTATGGGCGGTGATTTTTATGTCGCCAATCTTAATATCACGAACCGCACATCATTTTCAAGAGTAAAATTTGCAACACTTTTTTGCTCGTATCTTATAGTGCTGTGGAAAATTAGATAAAAATAGATAACGCGACTTGATAGAAATGTAAGGATATGCTATATATTAGTTAAGTATTATAAAAATAGACAAAGGAATTGCGAGAACCATGTCTGAATTACCAGAAAAGCAAATTAAGCGTCTAAGGACACTTATTCAAGAGGCGGAAACCAATTTGGCTGCCGCAAAAGAATTATTGATTAGTATTATTGGCGACGATGGTCAAGTTGTTACGCCAAAAACTTCGTCAGATAACGTATCAGGAAAGATTATCGAGGGTGTATTTGACGGACAAATGATGCTCAGTCCTGATGGCAAAAATTACCCAATCCCAGCCAACTACGCTTCGAAGTCGAAGCTGGTTGAAGGCGACTTGATGAAATTGACAATCGCTGAAGATGGCAGCTTTATCTATAAGCAAATCGGTCCTGTGCCACGAAAGCAGATTATCGGAACGCTCGTCCAGCACGACGGAATTTACTATGTCGAGGCTTCCGGCCGTGAATATCGTATTTTACTTGCTAGCGTAACTTATTTCCGAATTAATGTTGGTGACCAAGTTACAATCATCATTCCTGAAGACAATCCTGACGCGACTTGGGCTGCTGTCGAAGCTGCATTGTAAATATTATGCTACCGAGCGAATTTCTGCTCAGTTACGCAAGTTTTAATGCTGGCAATAAGCCATTCGTCGAATGTCAAGTTGGCGATAAAATTGAGCGTCATGAATTATTCGAGCAAAATTTGTCTCTTGAGTTTGATTTTTCTGTCAAATACTGCACAGGTTGGGTGGATTTTGAGAATCGCTGTAGCCAAATCTGCCCAGACCACGCCACGGTTGATGAAAAATATGAAAATTGCCTAAAATGCCGCAACAAAACTGGCTTTAATCCAGCATTTTATAACGTCAGTTCGGTGTCAGCACAGCAGGAAAAGATTAACCAAAACCCGCACTTTGTCTATCTGGCATATTTCGCGCCGAACGTCATAAAAGTTGGAATCTCGCAAGAAGAGCGTGGAATTCGAAGATTGTTGGAGCAAGGAGCGCGATTAGCTATAAAATTAGAAACATTTTCTTCGGCATTGATCGCCAGGCAGTACGAGGCGAAAATTTCTAAGCTGGACGGAATAGCTGAAACTCTGCCAGTTCATAAAAAGATGGAATTGATAAAACTACCTTTTGACCGTGCAGCCGGCGAGAGAGAATTGCGACAAAAATTACTTGAAATTGAGCAGAAAATTGGCGTGTTGTTTCCGAAATCCGAAATAATTCCTTGTGAAGATTATTTTCAAACCGCTGGCGTCGATTTGTCTCGTGTCGTTTTAATGAAGAATTACAGTCAATTGGTTGGACACGTACGCAGTGTCATCGGCTCAATTGTCATCACTGACTACGACGGTCAGCTGCTGGCTTACAACATTAAAAAGCTTATTGGCTATCGGGCGCAAAAAGTTGATAGAGAAATTGAGCTGGATTTACCAACCGAGCAATTAACGTTATTTTAAAATACAAAAAATTACCATTTATTTACCTAACTCCAGAAGGAGTTATCATGGCTTACTTCGACGGACAGCCTGCTATTGTGTACATGTCTGGAGGACAGATCAGTGCCTATTACGGAGGCATCAGTCCTGGACATGGACACGTCAAAGCCACAGGTGGACCCCTGGGCAAGAATACCGTCTATTGGAGGCTGCCTGAGAGCAAGGGCGGTCAGGTTATTGTAGACAACTCATGGGAAACCATGAACGGCAACGATTTGCGCGATCACCTCACTGATTTCTGAGCCATAAGACCTGGATATGTCTGAAAACTGTCCATCTTACCTGATATAATTTCATAACAATTACTCAAATTTTGTATTTCCGTCGGTAGTTTTTGAAGCATTTCCAATTCTCGAAAAATTGGGTTATGTTCGACAATTCACACCACTGATACCACTTAGTCCAGATACGACTTTTCATCTATTCGGCGGTAAGGATGGATACTTTCTTATACTAGTTATGACCGACTACGCCGGCCCAATAGATCAGAGCCGAGAACTAAAGAATATTTCTGGTGAATATGCGTTTGAGTTTACTAAGCTCATCAAGCCGCATAGCAATGATGAATATATTGAGATAAAAGAAAATGACGAGATACTTGAAGATCCAACCGTGTCAGACCCTAATAGTTACTAACGTTTTTATGTCGCCGAAACAAAACACAAAATCGATCTGCGCTATCCATAAAAAATGCCGTTTTCTGCTATAATTATCTCATGAGGAGCATGAGGGGATGAGTCAGGCGCTATATCGTAAATATCGCAGTCGCAGTTTGGATGAAGTTTTAGGTCAAGATCACGTGACTAGTATTTTACGTCAAGCGTTAGGGCAGGGAAAAATTGCTCATGCGTACTTGTTGACCGGACCGCGTGGCGTGGGAAAAACTAGTGTAGCACGAATCTTGGCACACGAAATCAATCACTTACCATACGACGAAAATTCTTCACATCTGGATATTATTGAAATTGACGCAGCCAGCAATAACGGTGTTGACGACATTCGAGCCTTAAGGGAAAAGGCTCAAGTCGCGCCTGTTTCTGCGCCGAAAAAAGTTTATATCATCGACGAAGTTCACATGCTGTCAAAACCAGCATTTAACGCGCTATTAAAAACCTTAGAGGAACCGCCAGAGCACGTTGTATTTATCCTCGCCACAACCGACGCGGACAAACTTCCAGCCACTATTCTTAGTCGCGTCCAACAATTTTTCTTCCGCCCAATTCCGACGGAAATTATGACGCGCCAATTAATGAATATAGCGAAGAAAGAGGGATTCGCAATTGAAGAGGATGCTGCCAGGTTAATTGCTGAGCGCTCCCGTGGCGGATTCCGTGACGGTATTAGTACGCTTGACCAATTGTCAATTTTAGCAACTCCAGACCAGCCGCTGACCGCGAGTATGGTTACCGAATATTTGGGACTGAGTGACACGATGATGCTCGGAAATTTGTTGGATTCATATCCATCCGACGACAATGAGAAAGTCTTAAACATCTTTCAGGAATTAGAAAATAGCGGTGCGAATTCAGTTGTTGTATCGCATCAATTATTATCGATTGCTCGCAATAGGTTACGAAAAAATCCGAATCTTATTGGGCTGGTTCAACAACTGATCGAGGTTGATCGACACCCACACCCAGACTTGAAATTATTGACGATATTCATGAATAGCAATTCTCAGCCAACAGAAAAGCCAGTCGCGACAAAGAAAGATACAACTCAAGCTGCGTCCCAAAAACCTGCCGCAAAACCAACGCCAATTAAGCCCGCAGAGTCAGCAAAACCGACCGAAAAGCCGATTAAAAAAGAAGAAAAATCCGCCGAGCCAGCAAAAAAACCCGCCGCAAAACCAAAGAAAACTGACGCGCCAATAGAGCTAAATTGGGAAAAAGTCATTGAAAGAGCGAAGGAAAAATCCCTCGGGCTGGTGTCATTATTGCAGAAAAGCCAGTGGTCGTTTGACGGTGAAAAATTGACAATTTACGCAGGTTCCGCGTTTTATAAGAAAAAGCTGGACGACGCGAAAAACAAACCATTGATCTCAGAAATTATCTCAGAAGAAACTGAGATAGATTTGGAAATTGATATAATTGGAGAGAAGAAACCGCCAGAGGACGAAAAATTGGCGGAAATTGCAGAATTAATGGGTGGTGGCGAAGAAGTTAAGCTGGAGGATATTTAATGGCAGATAAAAGTGAAGAAGTAAAAGGGAAGATACCGCCACAAAATTTAGACGCGGAAAAGAGTTTGCTTGGGGCGGTTTTAATTGACGAGGAAGTTTTGGCGGACGCCGCAGAAATTACTCACCCTAGCGATTTTTACGACAAGAATCACGGGCTGATTTTCGCTGGAATGATGCGGCTATTTGAAAAACACAAGCCTGTCGACCTTCTGACCCTAACCGACGAATTGAAGCGAAAGGACGAACTGGAATTGGTTGGCGGCTCGGCATATCTAACAGAGCTAACAAACTACGTCCCAACGGCAGCACACGCATCGGCTTACGCGGAAATGATTGCGCAAGCAGCAGTTCGCAGGCGCCTAATAAAAGCGAGTGGTGATATTTCTGAACTTGGCTATGACGAATCGACGACCACGCAGGAATTATTAGAGAAGGCCGAAGCTGAACTTTTCAGCGTATCAGACCAATCAACCAAGCAAGATTTGGTCAGTCTGGAAAGTATTCTGACGGATAGCTTTGATCGAATTGAAGAGCTCAGCAAAAATAAAGGTTCTCTCAGAGGAGTTCGCACTGGATATCGCGATCTGGACAACATGACCGCTGGCTTACAAAAATCGGACTTGATTATTCTGGCAGCTCGTCCAGCCATGGGTAAGACAACGCTGGTGACGAATTTGGCTTATAACGTGGCAACAATTGAAAAGAGTCCCGTCCTATTCTTCAGTCTGGAGATGAGTAAGGAACAGCTGGTCGACCGTATGCTGGCAGATGCATCGGGTGTTGATAGCTGGAATATTCGCACCGGAAATCTGAGCGACGAAGATTTTGCTAAATTGTCTGAAGCTATGGGTGAAATGGCTGAGGCGCCAATTTACATCGATGACACACCGGGGCTGTCAGTTTTGGAAATGCGCACTAAAGCGCGTCGAATTGCCCACGAAAATCCATTAGGGCTAATTATCGTCGACTATTTGCAGCTTATGCAGGCCAACGGAAATCACAATGGAAACCGCGTTCAGGAAGTTTCGGAGATTTCCCGCGGACTGAAGCTTATTGCTCGCGAATTGAACGTGCCGCTAATTGCCCTGAGTCAGTTGAGCCGTTCTGTCGAATCTCGTACGCCGCCAATTCCACAACTAGCTGACCTGCGCGAATCCGGTTCCATTGAGCAGGACGCCGACATCGTAAGTTTTATTTATCGCCCTGGATATTATGAGCCAGACAACCCAGAAGTACAGAATATTACAGACTTAATCATTGCTAAGCACCGTAACGGCCCAGTTGGCAAAGTTCAATTGTACTTCCACCCAGAGCGCCTACGCTTTATGAGTCTGGATCGCAAGCATGAATAGAATTGTGTTATAATCGTACCAATGAAAAAGCAAAAAGTTACCGATATATTCTTTTACCGATGGCGCTACGTTTTCGGCTATACGCTGCTGGCGCTGCTATACATAGGGGCTATTATAATTTCCGCATTGCACGTGCCAGGAGGTTTGTCGCAAGCAGAAATCAACATGGTCAATACAACAAATCACTTGAACTTCAGCATCGAAGGAGTGGCCGTCACAAACTTACCATTTCACCTTCTTCAATTGTTATTCTTCAAGCTGTTCGGCGTCAGTTTATTAACAATTAAAACGCCCGCCGTAATCCTTTCAATCGCCAGCTCCGTTGCTATTTTCTTCCTCTTAAAGCGCTGGTTTAAGCCGTCCACAACGATTCTATCGTTATTAATCATGGCAACGACTGGTCAATTTTTATTCATCGGTCAAAGCGCAACTGTTGGCATTTTATACATCTTTTACACCGCGCTAACTTTACTTTTTGCCACATTAATTCTCCAGAAAGCCCATAACGCCTCTATTTGGCGAATCAGCTTAGCCATCACCACGGCACTCAGTCTCTTCACTCCGTATTTTTGGTATATCAATCTGGGGCTTCTGATCATCGCCTTTCTACATCCGCATCCACGCTATTTCCTCATCTCCCGAAAACACCGTAAGTCTTGGATTGTGCCGTCCGCCATTTTATTCGCGATTGGTTGTGCGATTAGTTTTCTTTGCTATAAATCTCACGCGCTATTTTACAACCTCATCGGTATCAACGGCCTAAGTTTTGACATCATCGCAAACCTCAGGACTTTATATTACACATACATCCGCATTTTTCCAGCAGTCGTAGGGAACCAAATCACACCAATTATGGACATCAACGCAATGGTGTTAATCGGACTAGGACTATTCCGCAGTTTCCAAAAAATCTCCAGCGCCCGCTCGTTTATGATTTGGTCGTGGCTAATCTTAGCATTAGCGCTACTCATCTTCCAGCCAAGCCTCACTCCGATAATTATTATCCCGTTATTTATACTCTTGGCGGTCGGATTGGAATCTCTAATGAACATGTGGTACGGGCTTTTCCCGCGCAATCCATACGCTCGCGGCACAGGACTGGTTCTTATATCAATGCTAATCATCGTTATGGTGGTGGGTGGCAGCTTCCGCTATATTGACGGTTATCGTTATTTCCCAGAAGCAGTTTCACGCTTTAACAAAGATTTATCTCTACTCCGTAAAAATACCGCGCCGACAGATTCATTCTCGCTATTAGTCAGCAGAGAAGAGTCACCAATTTACGAAGCACTTAAAAAGCACAGCTATCACCAAATATCAATTATTCACACAGCGCCAGCAAACGTCGGGCAGACTTTATATGTGAGCCATGCCGCAAAATCACAAGTTCCTAAGAGCTATCAAGGCCACGTATCGTCCATTTTGGTGAACGATCATAAAGACGGTGACCGCTTCTATATCTACACATCCGACCGCAAATAGGGTATAATTGTAAGTGTTAAATAAGGAGGAATATGGCGTTTGATCAGGTAAAAATGCTGCAACAATTACGCAAAGCACAGAAACAATTAGGTAAAGAAATCATCGAAGTTGAGGCTGGCGATGGCGCTGTGATCGTACAAATCACTGGCGAGTTAAAGATCAAGTCTGTAAAGATTGACCCAGAAATGGTTGATTTGGAGAATATCGAAGAGTTAGAACACTGGATCGAAATCGCAGTTCGCGATGGCATGACAAAGGCTCAGGAAGTTGCTGCTGAAACTATGAAGCCATTGATGGGCGGCCTAGGCAACTTGCCATTCTAAAGTCATGTCAATCGATATTTTACCAAAGGCGTTGACGGCTTTAATTGATGATTTTGGTAATTTGCCTGGAGTTGGACCGCGTACGGCTGAAAGATATGCTTACGCGGTTTTACGCCGTAATCCCAAATCCGCAAAGCAATTAGCGCATTCATTAGACCGATTGCACGACCGCGTAAAAACCTGCCCGAAGACATTTGCGTTAATCGACTCAGATGACGATGTGTCGCCTTTATACGCAGATTCGAATAGGAATAAAAAACTCGTTTGTGTGGTCGAGGAGCCGCTAGATATTGTCGCCATAGAAAGGACAGGGCAGTTTACGGGGACATATCACGTCCTAGGTGGAGTTATCTCACCAATTGACAATATCGGGCCAGAACAATTGCATATCCCAGAATTAATTGAGCGTATAAAAACAGACGACGTTCAGGAGATTATTATTGCTACGAACGCTTCAGTTGAGGGTGAGTCTACTGCACTATTCTTACAGCGCTACATCCAAGAAGCTGGATTAAGTATAACTATCACACGCTTGGCTAGAGGTATTCCAGTCGGCGTTGACCTTGAGTATGCAGATCAAATTACACTGACGCACGCACTAGAAGGTCGAAAACAATTATAGACTCAACAGCTTCATCCCCAATAAAAAATACCCGCTATCTCAGCGGGTATTTCGTTGCTAGCTTAGCTTATTACATTTGGCGGCGGCTAGCGATGTAAGCGATAGTAGCTGTAGTTAGTCCACCTAGGCCTAGTGCTGACATGATCACGTCACTTGCACCAGTCTTTGGCAATTCTGGGCTAGGTGTTGGTGTTGAAGGGGTGTTTGGTGTAGGAGTAGGAGTTTCCTTACATTCGTCCAAGTTAGTCTTGTGAATCTTTTCGTTAAACTCTTCCTTCTTAATCTCCTTAGTGTACTTCTTGCCACCTTCTTCAATTACACAAACGATCATTTTTGGCTCTGGTTTGACAACTATAGTCTTTGTACAGCCTTCACTCTGTCGCTTAACTTCACCAGTTTCTTTACCGTTGACAGTTACAGTAACTTTGTAGTTGCCTTCTTTTGCGTAAGTGTATTGAATTTCTGATGAGTTAGTTGTCTTGATGTTGTTATCACCGAAGTTGTATGTGTAGCTGGTGATAGATGCGCCACCCTTGGCAGTTGCCTTAACGCTGAACTTAAAGGTGTTACGAGAAATTTCAGTTACCTGCAAAGCGTCACATGTTAGAACAGGCTTTGCTGGAGGTGTTGTTGGATTACCCCAAACTGGGTTACCACAGTCTTTAATCACACCAGTGATGAATGAACCACTATTATCAAACCATGCATACATCTTGTAGCTCTTAGGTCCGTCAACAAAGCTCTGACCTGTTGTGTACTGATAGTATGAATATCCGTTTGATGTCTTGTAGCTACGTTGTGGCTGAGGCTGACGAGTACCAGCTTTAGACTGTACTGTTATAGCATTTGTAGCTACAACACGACCGTCAACTGTAATATTACCATTGGCATCAACTACACCTTCACGCATATTTGAGCCACCTTGAACCATAGTATCAGTAATATACCACTGTTTATATAGTTCTTTAATTTCTGTACGACTGTATGCTGTTTGCAATTCTGACATAGAATGTGTACCACAGTATACAACGTTAAAACTGTTACAGCCGGCAGCCTGTGAAGGTGATGCCAACCAGATTCCACCGAGCATAGCAAATCCCAGAGAGATAGCGATACCGATTTTCTTAAATTTGTTCATAAAAACTCCTCTTTTCCAGCCCTATCTTCAGGCTTTATGTCCTCATACTAGCACAATCTTTATATTTTGTCAATAATAATTTATAAAAATGTTTATGTTTTTTCGATTGCGCAGTACTTTTAATAGTCCATAACATATTATACCACTTATGTAATTAAAAACAATGTATATCATATTAGAGTAAAAATCATTTGTTATAATAAATAATATGCTAGATACAGCTAAACAATTCATTCAATCCGCAAACAATATAGTTATTATTCAAGCCGAAAATCCCGACGGCGACAGCCTGGGCTCAAGCTTGGCGCTGGAAGAAGTCCTAAGCGACCTAGGGAAGACTGTTACTTTATATTGTCCAGTAGATATACCGAAATATCTTCATTATATTCGCGGTTGGGATCGAGTACAGAACGACTTTCCGTTTCAAGCCGACGCCGCGATAATTGTCGATACAAGCGCGGATGTGCTTCTCAGCAAGGTATTAGAAACTCCTGGAGCGCGACATTTCTTGAAAACGCACCCGACTCTGGTTATCGATCATCACACAGCCGAATCGACACTTAGCTTTGATCATATTATGTTATCAGAAACCGTCGTGGCGACCGGGGAATTGCTGTATAAACTGTTCAAGCATTCCGACTGGAAGATAAATCCTCAGGCGGCTGAAGATTTATTGATAGCTATTATGAGCGATAGCCTGGGGCTTACTACACAAAACACTACGGCTCAGACTTTTCATACGGCGGGAGAACTCACAGAGCTGGGCGCTTCCAACGCGGAAATTGAAGAACGACGACGCGAATTTATGAAGAAATCGCCAGAAATTTTGGCGTACAAGGGAAAATTAATCGAGCGAATCGAATATTTATTAGACGGACAATTGGCACTGGTGCATGTGCCATTTGAGGAAATCCAAATCTACAGCGACGCCTATAACCCTGGAGCGTTGATTGGCGACGAACTGCGGCTGGTTGAAGGCGTGGCGCTTAGTTGCGTTATTAAAACTTACCCTGACGGCAAATTAACTGCGCGCTTAAGAGGTAATTTGCCAATCGCCGACACCGTAGCTGGATATTTTGGCGGTGGCGGTCATCCGTATGCGGCAGGATTCCGCGTATATGAAAGCTATGATGAAATCGTCCGAGAATTAGTTACAGCGACGGATAAGGCTCTACCAGAAGCAGAATAGTATTGACATTTTATTCTATTAGTGATATAAATAATATCAGCTTTCGTTGATAAGTTGAGTAAATTATTATCCGAAAGCGTACTTTGACAAACAGCTACACACAAGGCGAGTTTCTATTCCTTTTGTAAAATTTCAAAGAGGAGTGGAATCTCGCTTTGTGGTAAATTGCCACTTAGCCCTCCATGGGGGCGAGAAGATAGGAAAGGGACCATGCAGGATCAGGATGCGCTGGTTCTCGGAGACAACTACGTACAGGGGGTATTTTACACCCCCTCACGTGGACATCGAGGAGCTTTTCATGTAAAGCTCGACGACGAGGGCTTTGCTCTTGCCGTCGAGATGACGCAGATCATTGGCGAACTTTATACAAGGAACGAGACCAACAATATCTTATACGATATTCAAGGTTCGCTCTTCACAATTTTGTCTGCAGCAAATATGCTACAGGCAAACTACACTCCTAACACGCAACAAGTGTCAGAAGCCATGGAGTTCCTAAACACTGCTATTCCCGACTTCGCGAATGGCTCAGAGCAAGGATGGCGTACAGAGGCAACAATCCGAGAAGTCTTCTCGAAGATCTCCACATACGCCCTCAGGTTTATCCTGGACTCCATGAGCACTACACTCAAGGAGATCCAGGATGACGAAGGTGATGTGCTAGACCTCGCCTTTCTGATTGGGGATATCGCATCCCTCCTGTCTGTGAGATATCTTATTCCTCTCCCTCTGAGGAATAAGCTTGAAGATCTCAAGAACGCTTGCTTCAACCTGGAGGTTGAAAACGAAGAGTAGTCTTCAGAAAAAGTGGCAAGCTGCACTTTAGCAGTGTTTTAGTAGCTGTTTGTCACTTTTCCTTGAAATTATTAAGTCCCAACTGGGGCTGTTTTTTATGTCAATTTTGAAAAACCAGCCAGAGTGCCGTACAATAGAACTAATGATAAAACTCTATAACACGCTCACTAGACGAAAAGATGAACTGAAACCACTTGACGAAGAAACGGTCAAGTTTTACACCTGCGGTCTAACAGTTTATTCGCAACCGCATATCGGCAACTGGGTTGGCTATATTTACTGGGACGTGTTGGTGCGATTGTTACGCTGGCAAGATATTCCCGTTGTTCGAACGCAAAACATCACTGACGTTGGACATTTGACAAGTGATGACGATAACGGCGAGGACAAAATGGAAAAAGGTGCGCGCCGTGAGGGGAAGACTGCTTGGGACGTAGCGGAAAGATATATTTCCATAGCCAATCACGAGGCTTACGACGTGCTGAAATTGATAAAACCAGATTACTTGGTGCGGGCGACGGATTATATTCAGCAGCAGATTGACTTCGCAAAAGGACTGGACGAAAAAGGATTTTTATATAAAATCGACGGCGACGGCATGTATTTTGATACGTCGCTTTTGAAGGATTACGGAAAATTAGCACGGCTGGACGTGGCGGGCCTGGAAGCTGGCGCCAGAGTGAGCGTTGAAGGAAAGCGCAATATTACCGACTTCGCCGTATGGAAATTTTCGCCCAAAAATGCCAAGCGCGATATGGAGTGGGACAGTCCGTGGGGAGTCGGTTTTCCTGGCTGGCATCTGGAATGTTCGACAATTGCCCGTGAAACACTTGGGGATTCTATTGATATTCACGCGGGCGGAATTGATCATATTCCAGTTCATCACACGAATGAAATTGCTCAGAGTGAAAGTCTGACTGGAAAGCAATTTTCTCAGATTTGGCTACATAATAATCACATAAAAGTCGACGGCCGGAAGATGAGCAAATCACTGGGTAATATTATTACACTGGAAGATATTATTTCGCGAGGGTTTAGTCCGATGGCGTTTAAGCTGGCGATTCTCAGCAAGCATTATCAAACGGAGGGAAATTTTACCTGGGAAATCCTGGAAGCAGCGCAGGCGCGATTGAATCATTGGCGGGATTACGCGGTTCTGAGACATCAGACTCACGACACGCTGGAAGATGACGATGATAAGGACGAGCAGGACGATTCGGTTTCGTTATTAGCGGGACGTCAGGCGTTGGTCGAGAAATTGAACGACGATTTGGATACTCCAGGCGCACTAGCATTGATTGATGAAGTATTTTCAAAGTTGGATCATACGTCGCTTGATAAAATTCATCGACAGAGTTTAGTGCAGTTTATTGATGAGATCGACGAGATTTTAGGGCTAGATTTGGCTGAGTCTACGCCTGATATTACTGACGATTTGAAGAGATTGATCATCCAGAGGCATCAAGCACGCGCAGAGAAAAATTGGGAAGAATCCGACAGAATTCGAGATGAACTTCTTCAGGCTGGCGTTGCCGTTCGTGATACGCCAAGCGGCAGCATTTGGACATGGAAATAGCCCGCTAGATTCAACGGGCTATATTTTTTCTCTGCGTTAATTACTCTTCGTTTTTCAATTTCTTAACTAATTTATTAAGCGGTTTTTCGCTTTCAACGCGCTTAGACTTGGCTTGCTCTAAGTAATTGTCCAGTAAAACCTTCACGACGCCAGCGGCTGGAATGGCAACCAAACCGCCCAGTAGACCGCCGACATACAAGCCAATTGTCACCGCCACCAAAACCGTTAGGGCGGACAATTCAACCTTCTTTGATTGAATAGAAGGAGAAACAAAGTTATTTTCAATTTGCTGATAAACAACGAAATAAATTGCGTAAATAATACCAGCTGTCATGTTATTAAAGAACAGTAGCAGAGATATCAACGCGCCAGCAATAGTTGCGCCAAACATCGGAATTAGCGTCAACACAAATGTCGCCATAACGGTGAGCATTGCTAAATTGGAATTTATGACAGGGAATGTCAAACTCAGCACAAACACCACGAAACCTGACAATATCGCATCAATTCCAGAAACCGTCAATTGTCCAGAAACATATCCCGTAATCACGTTATACATTCGGCCAACCAGCTTCTTATGACGCTCCATTTTTTCTTCGTCGTTATATAATCCCCACAAACGCTTCACCCAAGTTGGACCCTCGAGGAGCATCAGGAATGACAGCACCAACACCAAGAATAGCGAGCCTAAGAATGACGCCAAAGAGCCAACGCTGGACAATAGATTCGTGCCGACGCTCGTAGCCCAAGACGAAGATTGCTGCTTGATGTTTTCCATCATCGAATCGACCTGTGGGCGCAAATTGTTCTTATCAATAAAATCATTGACGCCACGCCACTGTGAACTTGCTTGGTCAATTATACTCGGAATGCTTTCGACAAATTTGGCAGATTGTTGGACAATTGGCGGAATAACAAACCAGACCACACAACCCAAAAGCAGAACCAGCGTCGTATACGCCAGCGCCGTGCCGCCCAATCGGCTTTTTCCAGGAAGCTTCTTAGCAATTGCCGCAACCGGACGATTCAACGCCAACGCCAAGAACAGGGAAATTCCCAGTAAAACCAGCGCGTCCTTTGCGGAATAAATTGCCAAACCAGCCAGACCAAAGCCCATCACGACCAGCCAAAATCGCACAAATGTTTTCGTGTCTATCTCTATACGTACTTTCATAATTAAACTTTACCAGCTTTTCGGCGTGTTCGCAACGCCGACAGAGATAATTTACTATCATAAGACATCGCGCCGTAACGGAAAACGCGCACGGATAACCACATAACAAACACTGCCGTAGCGACCAAAATTGCCGTACCGAGCAGAGCTTCCCAAATTGGCAAATTGCCTATTGCGTTTCGTAATAACAATGGAATCGGCGCAGTGAATGGAAATAGCGACAAGAACTTAACGAAGAAATAATCAGGGAAGGAAACAAACGCCGTGATTCCGTAAAATGGACCAATGAATAACATAATCACAATTCCGAACCACTGGCTGGCTTCTTTGGCGGTCGGCATCATCGCACCCAAAGTCACCAACATTCCCGTAAATAAAGTGAAGCTTGCGGAGAAAATTATGATCGCCAGACCAATTCTCACAGGATCAAATACGAGTGCACTCAAGTCTAGATTAGGCAATTGCAGCTTCGAGCCAAATGCCAAATATCCCGCCAAAACTGGCAAAACAATTACCAAAATCTGAATCAAAGCCAACACCATCAAAGACAGAATTTTACCCGTAATTAAAGTATCAGTTTTAACGGTCGTAAGCAGCATTTCCACCGTGCGATTTTCTTTTTCCTCGGTAGTGCTAATAAGCATTTGATTGCCAAAAATACTGATGAGAATGAACAAAACAGCCAAAAACATTCCAGGCACAATCATCTCATTAATGCCGCCATGCTCTTTTCCGTCCAGATATGTGGTTGATGACAATTGGACTTTGTCACGTAAAATCGCAACTTGTGCTGGGCTGACGCCGCTTGCTACTGATTGACTCAATAAGCTCTGCGCCACCGCACCATATTTTCCGTTTTGGAATAACCCAACATCTTTACCGTAAACTTCGACCTTTTGCTTACTCAAATCCCTTGGAAAATAAATATACGCATCAACCTTATTATTTTTTACGTCGTCAATTCCAGATTCTTTCGATTTGGCGGTTTTAGCTTTAATTGCTGCCAGTAATTCTGGCTTTACCAATTTCGAATCGTCCGTGACTTCCAGTGAAAATTCTTGCTTTTCCAGATTTTTTGACGCTTCAATAGTCGTGCTTTGCGACCAAAACATAATGCCATACAGCACGCCAATCAACAAAGGGAATCCCAAGGCCGTCAACCAAAACGTCGGTTTCTTCAGTGTTCTAAGCGTTTCAAATTTGAAAACCGTCCCCAAATTATGCATTTTACTCATCACTCAACTCCTTCGCTTCGCCGCCGTAAACTTGGACGAAAATATCATCCATTGACGCGCCGCCAAATTGTTTTTTCACTTCTTCCAATGTTCCATATGCTGCTGCTTGACCATCCTTCAATAAAATCAAGCGATCGCACAATCTTTCAACTTCCTCCATCTGGTGTGTAACGTAAATAATTGTCGCGCCAGCTTTTCGCTGCTCCTCAATTATATTCATTAACAAACGGCGATTCACCGGATCAAATCCTTTGGCCGGCTCGTCCATAATCAACAGTTCGGGATCACCCATAATTGTTACGCCGAGCTGGATTTTCTGCTGCTGTCCGCCAGATAATTTATCAAGTTGCGTATTAGCCTTGTCGCTCAAATTGACACGCTCCAAAAACTTCAGAGAGAAATCCTTAGCTTCTTTGCGACTCAAGCCTTTCAATTGACCAAAGTAAAGCATCACGTCTAAGACTTTTTCTTTTTTATACAAACCGCGTTCCTCAGGAAGATATCCAAGGCGAATCTGACTTTCCACCGAATATGGCTTGCCGTTTATCAATAAATCGCCCGCAGTCGGCTGGTATAGTCCAAGCAGTGCGCGCAACGTCGTAGTTTTTCCCGAGCCATTACTTCCCAAAAAACCAAAAACTTCACCGCGAAAAACATCGAAACTCAGATCTTTAATGACAGTTTTATCACCAAAACTCATCTTAAAATGACGAATCTCAACCATTTTTTTATTATCTGGCATACGCCTCCTTTTCTTTAAATAAAATTATAACACTTAGCACGGGAAAAAAGATATAATATAAATATGCGACTGTTGGTTATTGAGGACGAACGAAAAATTGCAAGGATCATAACCGAATCTTTGAAGCGCGAGAAATACGCGGTTGATGCGGCGTACAACGGAGAAGAGGGTTTTAATTTGGCGGATAGTCAACCATATGATTTGTTGATTGTCGATCGAATGTTGCCGGGATTAGAAGGCGTGGAGATTGTTAAAAAATTGCGCGAGAATGGGAAAAATATGCCAATTCTGTTTCTAACGGCGCTGAGCACGACCGAAGATAAAACGCTCGGGCTAGACGCGGGAGCTGATGATTATTTGACTAAGCCTTTTGCAATTGATGAATTGTTGGCGCGAGTGCGAGCTTTACTTCGTCGCCCACCGATTAGCCAACCAGACGTTCTGCAAATTGACGATTTGAAAATTGACAAACAACAACATACAGTAGCTCGCGCAGGAAAAATTATCGACCTCACAAGCAAAGAATATGCGCTGCTGGAATATTTGATGCAACATCCAAATCAGACTCTCAGTAAAGAAACGCTGATTGATCATGTTTGGGATTTTGACGCTGATATTTTGCCGAATAATGTAGAGGCATACATAAAAAATCTGCGCCAAAAAATCGACAAACCGTTCAAAAAACAATTAATAAAAACCGTGCGCGGCTTCGGTTATAGGATTGAATCATGAAAATTTTTACTTCAGCAACAATTAAGTTGGCGGGCTGGTATTTGATGATTTTGATGATCGTCAGTTTGCTGTTTAGCAGTATTATTTTTCAGGTGGCGCGCTCGGAAGTTGATGCGCAAATTCATAAAATTATCGTTCAAAGGAAGGGCGATTTTCCTGCAATTAATTTGTCAGAGAGAATAGATAATTCAACTCGGAATCTTTTGATTAGTTTGGGCTATATAAATCTTATCGTTCTGCTCGCTGGCGGTTGGTGCTCATATTTATTAGCGAAAATCACTTTGCGGCCGATAGAAACCGCCCACAAAGCTCAATCGCGATTTGTTGCCAATGCCAGCCATCAGCTCCGAACACCTTTGGCAATTATGAAAGCAGAAACTGAATTTGCGCTAAAAAATCGGAAGGCGAATAAGACGGAACTTACAGAAACTTTGGAAAGTAATTTGGAGGAAATAAATAAGTTGACCGAACTTACGGCGATGCTTCTGGAGTTATCACGGACGGAAAATAAGTTGGCACTGGAAGATAAAAGTTTCAATTTGACGGAATTGATATCCGAACTCGTTCGCGAACGGAAAGCCGAAGCGCGAGTTCAAATGAATTGCCCAGAACACATAAATATTCCGCTTCATCACACCGCCACGCGAGAATTGTGCGCGATTTTGCTCGACAATTCGTTGAAACATAGCCCGAAAAATTCTGTGGTAAAAATTCACATTATCCCATCGAAACAAAACATTACCGTCAACTTCATCAACGACGGCACAATTTCACAACAAACTCTGCCACACGTCTTTGAACGATTTTTCCGCGGTAGCCAAAGCACAAAAGGCTACGGATTAGGATTGCCATTAGCGGAACAATTGACAAAAGCGCTCGGCGGACAAATCTCTGTTAGCACCTCAAAAAACTCAACCATTTTCACAATTTCCTTGCCGATTCTGTAAATTTTCAGCTATTTTTCAGAATTAGATGTTGTAATAGGATTGTTGATTGGCAAAATTGCCGATCCGAAAGGGGAAGTATGAGTACAACATTTTTAAGTAAAAAAGGATTTAAGGAACTGCAAAAGGAAATTTCTGGGCTAGAGATTTCAGAGAAAGCGCTCACGTTAGAATTGAAGGAAATTGGGCGCGCCAAATCACGTGATGACAAATTACGCCGCAACGATGTAATTACACAGCTGGAAAATATTCAATCAAAAATCTTTATGAAGAAGGATATTTTGCGCCACGCCAAGCCGCTGCCAAGGAAACGCGATCGATTGAAAATCGCTATAGGCTCAGTCGTGGATTTGATGGATCAGCAGGGAAAAATTTTCCACTATACGTTAGTTCATAGTCTGGAAGCAAACCCTCTGGACGGGCGAATTTCCGTGGATAGTCCACTAGGAAAAAGCTTGCTGAACCACAAGAAATCCGAAACTGTTTCCTGGAAAAATGGCTTGGTGACCAAGCAATTACAGGTTATCAATATTAGCTAATCTCAATTGTCCACCACGACAGTTTAGCTCTCACTAGCGAGTGAGAGCTTTTTTTCATATAATAAGCATATGCTTTTCTACAATTTATCAATCGACGAAACATTGAAGAAGCTAGGGTCGCACGGTAACGGCCTAACAGTAAGTGAGGTAAAAAAATACCAGAAGAAATTTGGAGAAAACGTTATCAAGATCCAAAGTGAACCACTTTGGCGAAAAATCATTGAGCCATTTGCTGACATTTTTTCGCTAGTATTAATGTTGGCGGCAATTGTTAGTATTATTCACAATGAAATCATCGACGCTGTTATTATAATTATAATATTGGTTATTTCCGCTATCATTTTTTACGTGCAACGATTTTCAACCGATCGAGTACTTAGGAGCTTGTCTCGACACGATGCACAAAAAATCGATGTTTTAAGATCTGGAAAAATCATCTCCATCGATAGCTCAAAACTAGTTCCAGGCGATATTGTCAATTTATCTGAGGGAGAGAAAGTTCCAGCCGACATTCGATTGATGAAAGCGATAAATCTTCGCATTGACGAATCTCAATTAACCGGCGAATCAATTCCAATTAGTAAAAATAGTGATAAGTTAGACGGCGAGCAACAAATTTACGAGCGCACAAATATGCTTTTCCAAGGCTCATTTGTAGTATCTGGAATGGCAACAGGAGTAGTTACGGCAATTGGCAATCAAACAGAATTTGGGAATCTAGCTTCACTATCCAAAAAAGAAATCACCAAAAGCCCAGTTCAGCAAAAAATTGATAAACTAATAGCCAGAATTATTACGATTATTAGTGCCGTGGGTGCTGTAGCGTTTTGTTTAAGTTTATTGCGCGGAATGGACGTTCTAGATAGTCTAAGGTTTGTTATTGCACTTTCAGTAAGCGCTGTACCGGAAAGTCTACCAATTGCTATTTCTGTAGTGCTGGTCCTAGGAATGCGACGAATGGCGAAAAAGAAAGCATTAGTTCATCAAATGCGTGCAATTGAAACTATTGGCGTAATCACTACTATCGCAACAGATAAAACCGGAACTCTCACTAAAAACCTATTAACAGTACAAGAAACATGGACTCTTAAAAAACATAATAATCTTCCAGAATTAATGACATATTTTGTCAATCACGGCGATAGCAAAAGTCATGACCCGTTAGATATCGCACTAGATAATTTTTCTCGAAAAAATAACACAAAGGCACGTGGATTACCTGCAGCAGAATTACCGTTCAATCAAGAATTCTCAATGTCTGCCACAATCTGGCACAATGGTGTGAACTATAAAATATATTATAAAGGCGCACCAGAAGAAATTATCAAACGCTGCAAGTTAACAACAACAGATCTAAAACTTGCCAAAAAATCCATCACTGACCTAACGTCAAAAGGCTATCGAGTGGTAGGCTTGGCGACTAGTGAAAATTCAGAAATACCGACCGACTTTTCTAAAATATCACACCAAAAATTACAATTCACAGGACTCGTGGCGGTGGCTGACGTCTTGCGCCCAGAGGCTTCTCGTGCTATAAAATCGGCAATTTCAGCTGGCGTTTCGGTTCGAATGATCACTGGAGATCACTTTGAAACGGCATATCAAATTGGCAAAAAGCTAGGTATGGTTGAGAACCGAGAGGAGGTTTTTGACTGCCGAGAAATGTCAAAAATGACCGATGACCAATTAGATATGATAATTAAACAAACAAAGGTTTTTTCACGCGTCATACCGGAGCAGAAGTATCGTATTTTAACAATTTTAAAACGTCATAATATTACTGCCATGACTGGGGATGGAGTAAATGACGTTCCAGCTTTATCTGGAGCGGACGTGGGAATTGCTATGGGTTCAGGATCACATATCGCGAAAGATGCTGGTGCAATAATCCTTTTGGATGACAATTTCAAGACGATCATTGATGCTATGCGGGAAGGTAGAACGATTATTGCCAATATAAGGCGAATGTTGTTTTATCTACTGTCAACCAACACGGGTGAGCTGATTACAATGATAGGCGCGCTGCTAATTGGTATTAAAACACCCCTAGAGCCTGTACAGATTTTATGGGTCAATTTAGTTACCGACACGTCAATGGTAATTCCGCTCGGACTGGAACCTGCCGAAAAAAATATTATGAAACAGCTACCAAAGAATATCGACGCACCAATCTTAGATAAGGTTATGGTTTGGCGAATGGCTGTAGCTGCTGGAACTATGGCAGCAATAGCCCTGATTACTTATGTATTCTTTGAAAAGCATTACGGACACAATTACGCACAAACTCTGGCATTCATCTCCCTGGTGGTCAGTCAATGGGCAAATGCATTTAATGCTCGCAGCGACCAAGATTCCGTCTTCACACGCCTAAAAGTAATGAACCGAGGGTTTTATATTGGAATAGCAATGTCACTAACACTGCAGGCTTTGGTATTATTCGGACCACTTGGTGAAATCTTACACATTCATAAGGTTGACATTGCTCATATCGTTGTTGTTAACCTGTTGGCGCTAACCATTCCAATTGCCACCAGCGAAATCCATAAATGGTGGACCAGACGAAAATTAGCTGGTAGAGTGTTATAATATTTTCCCGGAGGAGACATAATTATGGAAATCAGATCAATGACAGCTACCGACTATCCCGATGTCTATGAGCTTTGGACGTCAAATGCAGGCATGGGCCTAAATAACCTGGACGATTCAGAAGAGGGAATTGGCAGATTCTTAGACCGCAACCCAACAACATGTTTTGTAGCAGCAGAAGAAAGCGAGATCACCGGAGCGATTATAGCCGGACACGACGGCCGACGTGGCTATGTTTATCACACCGCGGTTGCCGAGCAATATAAGCGACAAGGGATTGGCCGAAAATTGGCCGAATCAGCTCTAAAAGCATTAAGCGAAGAAGGCATCAATAAAGTTGCTCTGCTAGTATTTAATCACAATGAGGGAGCTAAGGAGTTCTGGAAAAAGATGGGATTTGAAGCACGGACACCAGAAGAAGGCGACGACATTGTGTATTATAATAAAGCTTTAACTGAGATAAAACGAATTGATACTTAACAAATAAAAAACACCTCTCAGGTGCGAAAAATTCTTGGCTGGGACGGCAGGATTCGAACCTGCGAATGCTGGGACCAAAACCCAGTGCCTTACCACTTGGCGACGTCCCACTATTGCCAGGACAATGACGATTATAGCACGCCAGACAGAAAAAATCCACACATCCTGATATAATATAATCTAATGAGAAAACAAATTTTTGAGACTTTAAGATTGGAAAAAATCGTTGGCGGCGGGCAAGCTATCGGAACACTTGACGACGGTCGCAAAGCGTTCGTCTGGGGAGGATTACCAAAAGAACTTGTAACAATTCGCGTGACAAAGAAAAAATCACACTTCGTCGAAGGGGTAGTGACAGAAATTATCGAGAAAAGCCCAGAGCGAATTACGCCGCGGGACGAAAATAGCTATTTAAGCACCAGTCCTTGGCAAATAATGCCGATGTCCAGCGAGCAATTCCAGAAAATCTCGCTAATCGAAGAGGCTTTTTCACTTCATAACATCACATTGCCTGAAAAAATCAAGGTCTTTTCTGACGGCGTGGAATTTAATTATCGCAATAAAGTTGAGTTCAGTTGGTTTGGCGACACAACAGAAAATAGCACAAAAGAAACTCTGGACTTGGCGTTTTTCAAGCGTGGCGGCAAAGGAAAAGTTATCGTTGACGGAACCAGCTTGGCGCATCCGAGTATAAATAAATTGGCAATTGAAATCCGCGACCTCTTACGAACAAAACCGATTGTCGCGCGCCAATTAAAAACACTCTTGATTCGCTCAGACCAACAGGGAAACGCCGTCTGGCAATTGTACGTAAAAGATAAGATAGAAAACCTGATTTCCGACGATGAAGCCAAATTACTATCAGCTGCGGGCGGCGAGATAATTTATTCCAACCCCAAAAGCCCAGCCAGCAGAATCACCGAACGCTTGAACAAATTCGGCGACACGACACTGAGCGACACGATTTTAGGCGTCGCATTCAACTACGCTTGCGAAGGATTTTTCCAAGTCAACATTCCCGTTTACGAAAAAGCCCTGAGCGATATGAAAGCGTGGATTAATTGCAATGAAAAATTGCCGATACTTGACCTTTATTCTGGAGTTGGGACAATTGGTTTGACAATTGGAGGCGATGACGTGACGCTCGTGGAGATTAACGAACATGCCGTCGCGGAAATGCAGAGGAATATCGCCAAGCTGAATCGACCGAGTGCCAAGGCGATTTTGGCGCCGAGCGAAAAATCTCTGGAATGTATAACGGGCGAGCAAATTGTCATCGTTGATCCGCCGCGCGCTGGACTTCACTCGGATGTTACTAATAGACTGCTGAAAACAGAGCCGCCTCGGATTATTTATCTGAGTTGCAATCCTGTCACGCAAGCGCGAGACGTCAGCCTACTTCAGGAAAAATACAAAATCGTACACCATCAAGGCTACAATTTCTTCCCTAGGACGCCGCACATTGAACACCTTGTGGTTTTGGATAAAAATATACAGGATAAAGTCACGGAGGTTTTATGAAATTATTTAATAAAAAAGAGGTTCCTCTTATACAAAACGCTGGGGGCGCTATTATAACTAAGTCGATCTATGAGGGAAAATCTAAGCTAAAATGGCTTTTTAGAGAAGAAGGAGCCAATCCAGCCGATTGTGGATGGCGAGCAATAGGAGATACTGACACTCAAGAATATATAGATAACCCAAATAATCTCATAATTGTAGATTTCAATACCCTTGCAAATATTGAGCCCGCCGTTTTGGCAGTATACGACATGCCTATAGGTACAGACCTAACATTCCATTTTGACGAAAGTGGAAGGTATTTTACTGATTCAAATACTGGTAGCCGAATAAAAATGTACTAGTAGAATCAATAATACCTAAACGCACCCAAGTAAAATATTCTTTAACCCCTATGAAAAATGCATCTAGCTGCATTCCTTAGTATTTATATTTATCGAACGATTCGCCGGCCAGCCCGGCGAGCAATGAATAGCTGGGCTAACATCGCTACGACAATTGCGCCAGCTGCTGGCCACATTATGAATAAATTTGGTACAGTGAAGTCAAAGAAGTTGCGCAAGAAGCCAAAACCAAAGCTTCCAGCTGCTACGATGATCACCGACAGAAGATAAAGCAAGCGAGCGCGTTTGGCGGATTTATCGATGGTTACGTCCAGCATAATTCCCACCAAGAACACCAAATATACACCAAACAAAGTTGCAGTAAGTACGGTCATCGTTGCGACTTCTGCAGCGTGACCAGGGAACATAACAGAGGTAATCCAATAGGTGAACGCGACAGTCACGCCAGTAATTAAAGCAACAGGCGCAACGGCCAGCAAAGTATCGTGCCAGAATCTCTTCGGATTTATTCGATGCTTCGGCGTGGGAGGAAATAGCGTCCACATGAGAGTCGGCATAGTCACCAGAAAGATATTCATAAACGTAATATGGCGAGGCGAATACGGATAATTCATATCAATAAAAATCGTCGCAAGAAGAAGCGTCACGCCGTAAATAATTTTATGAAAAAACAGGACAGCGATGACTTCGATTGCTTGCATTATTTGATTGCCCAATTTCATTCCCATCGGAAGGGAAGTGAACGAATTGTTGAGCAATATAATGTCGGAAACTCGACGAGAAGCCGGCGCACCAGCGTACATCGCCACACCAAGGTCAGCCTTTTTCAGCGCCAGAGCGTCGTTTACACCGTCGCCAACCATACCAGTGAATTTTCCCGATTGCTGGAATCGATTGATCAAGCGCTCTTTTTGGTCTGGCAAAACTCTGGCAAAAATCGTGTAAGTATCGGCAGCCTTATTAAATTCATCTTCACTAAGCGCCGCCAAATCTTCGCCTAAAATCGCCTTTTCTGGATGTTTAATTCCAGCTTCCTTAGCGATGTATTGAACTGTGCGCGGGTTATCGCCAGAGATTACGCGAATAGTTACGCCTTGACTCTGCAAAAAATCCACCGTTTCAACAACGCCATGACGTAGGGAGTTGCGCAAAATAACCGCACCAATTGCCGTTCCAGAGCTGTTTTTCAAATCCTTCAATTTGGTTTTATCGTCCGAAAATTCAGCCAACATCAACACGCGCAAGCCATTGTCAGCCCAATCATTCAGCTTCTTCTGAGTCTCCTCATCTACTGGCGCCAACTTCGACACAAACTCTGGCGCGCCCATCATCAAAGTCCGAATTTCACCGTCAATATTCGCCCTCGCGCCCGCCATTTTACGCGCTGACGAAAACGCCATTACTTCCAGAACTTTCGTATTTTTTGGCGACGCAGCTTCCGCCAAGATTGCACGACCAGTGATATTTCCGCCGCTGGTTTCATGAGCAATTAACGCCGCAAAGCTGGCAATGTTAGAGTCTGAATAGTTATTTTCATCACCAAAAGCCTCGACTCGCTCCAGCGTAACTTCATCGCTAGTCAAAGTACCTGTTTTATCTACGGCCAGCAAATTCAGAAGTGCCATGGCTTCAATTGCTGACAATTTTTGTGGCAAAACTTTCGCCTGGGCTAATCGCAGTGAACCGAACGCCAAAAGCAGTGAACTCGCCAACAACAGACCTTCTGGCACGACCGTAACCGCCGCCGAGGTTATGGTTTTTAAGATAACGACGACGTTATCGCCAGAGAAATAATAGACAATAGCGATAAGTAGCGACAGGACAATTGCGCCATAAGTCAAGAAGTAAATTGCGCGCCAAATTGCTAATTGCAGAGGCGTAAGTTCTGGTTTGTAACGCTTCAGAACTTGGCTAATCGCGCCAGCTTTCGTGTCGTCGCCAATCGCAATTACTCGCGCCGCACCTTCACCAGCCAGAACCGTCGTCGCCGCCAGCACGACATCGCCGTCCTTTTTCTCAATCGACGCAGACTCGCCAGTCAGCATACTTTCATTCAGCTCCAAGCCTTTTGACTCAATAACTTTCGCGTCCGCCGGTAATTCATCGCCAGCCTGAATAAGAATTTCGTCGCCAATTTTAAGCTCGTCATAACTGACCTCGACAATATTTCCGTCTTTTAACAATCGAGCTTTCGGCGCGCTCATCAGCTCCAATTGACGCAAAACTCGCTTGGCCCTTAATTCCTGAATAATGCCAATAGTTGAGTTCACGATAATCACCACAGAAATAAACCACGCATCGCGATATTCGCGAACATAAACCAGCGCGCCAGCCAACAGAAAAATCACCACGACAATAGGTGAAAGCAGATTCCGCTTAATAATGTCCAGGTAGTCGCGCATTAAATTGCCCGAATCCTTCTGTAGCTAAACCTCGCACCAACTCGCCAATTTCCGTACGCGTCAGAGTCGAATTGATATATCTCGCCATTTTTCACTTCAGAAATCAAAACCAAGGCAGGATTATACGGCGCTAAAGTTTTATAAAAATGTAAATCTTCATCCGTAACGTGCTTTCTTCCAGGGAAAACTTCACGGAATTTGCGTTTGCCGATATCTTCAAAATATCGTGGCTGACCTTTTGGCGGAAGAAATAACTCCGCACGCATGCCCATTCGTGAAATTATCTTTTTAACGTCAGACAAAATCAACGGCGAAGTCGCCTCCAAATACATCATCAGCTGCTTTTTATTCGTCAAAAACACCGACGCCTTAGCAGTGCGACTAACATCAGCGTGCCACAAAATTATCGATTGAACATCAATTGGAAAACCAAATTTTTCCTTAGCAATTCGCTCCAGCGCCAGCTCGTCGTACGTCGCCTTATTCATAGATAATATTTTACCATTTTTTTATGAGGTGCGCGAGATGGCAAAGATGTGAAATCTAATAACCAACCTGCCTGGTCGATTCGACTGATTGACGGGAAACATCCAAGCGGCTTTTACCCTTAAACGCATCTTCTGGATGTTTTTTTCATTCACCCTCTTAATACTGAATCTAAAACCTTGGATGAATTCTGCAAATGGCAATTTTAATATCGCGTTCTGAAGCCTGCCAGCATGGTAGAATAAAACTATGGATTTCAATACTCGTTACGCTAAATTAAATGATAATCAACGACAAGCAGTCGACTATATTCACGGATCGCTTTTGGTAATTGCTGGACCAGGAACGGGGAAAACCGAGCTTCTAAGTATGCGCACTGCCCAAATCCTAAGACAAACCGACACTTTACCGAACAGTATTTTATGCTTGACGTTTACCGAAAGTGGTGCCACAAATATGCGCCAACGGCTCCGTCAGATTATCGGCGAGGACGCGTATAAAATTGCGATTCATACATTTCACAGCTTCGGCACGGAAATTATTAATCAACATCGCGAGTATTTTTTCCGTGGTGCTGACGCTCAGCCAGTCGACGAATTGACGCAATATCAAATTATCTCTGGAATACTTGAAGATCTTGATTGGCGGAATCCATTAAGCGTGAAAAACAACGGGGAATTCGTTTATATTAAAGACCTCATCCGAATAATTTCCGAGTTCAAGCAAAGCGGCTTAACGCCGCCAGAATTACGGGCAATTATTGAGGACAATCAAAGCACAATCGCCGAAATCGCGCCAGACATTCAGCAAGTATTTTCCGCCAAAATATCGAAAAAGACAATTGAAATGTTTGCGCCGATAGCTGAGAAAATTGCCAATTTAGCCACCAAAAATCCTGACGAGAAAAACTCAAAATTGCCAGCCTCAATCACGCCATATGCCAACGTTTTAGCACTGAGCATTGCGCACGCCGCCCAGGAAGTGATTGATGAAAACTCAACAAAACCACTGACTGCTTGGAAAAATAAATGGTGCGAAAAAAATGCCAATGGCGAATTTGTCCTGAAAGATTTTACCGCCGCAGAAAAATTATCTGCCGCAATTGACGTTTACGAAAAATACGTAAATATTCTGTCCGAGCGTTCATTATTTGATTATGACGATATGATTTTATCCGTCATCCAAGCCTGCGAATCTCACCCAGAACTGCGCGCAAACCTTCAGGAGCAATTCCAATTCATCATGGTCGACGAATTCCAGGACACGAACTTAGCGCAATTACGATTATTGTTTAATTTGACCAGCGAGAACGACGACGATCCAAACATCATGGCGGTCGGCGATGACGACCAAGCAATCTTCAGCTTCCAAGGCGCAGACGTGGGCAACATCCAGCGTTTCCGCCAACATTATCACGACCCAAAAATTATCGTTTTGACCGACAATTATCGTTCCGCCGAGAACATTTTATCCTCAGCACGGGACGTCATCACTCAGGGCGCGGATCGACTGGAAAACACTATTGACGGGCTATCAAAGCAATTGACAGCGCACGCAAATAGCGAAGTCTCAAAAGTCGAGATCCAAGAATTCTCATCTGTTAGCGAAGAGCGAGCGGGAATTGCCAAACAAATTGCCGAGCTGATAAAAAATGGCGAGAAACCAGAAAACATCACGATTATTGCGCGCCACCACAAAGAACTCATTGAAATTCTTCCGCATCTTTATAAGGAAAATCTTTTTGTCAATTACGAGCGTCACGACGACATTCTAGAGCAAGACATAATTCAGATTCTGGACAAATTGGCGCGAACTGTCGTGGCGATTAGCCAGAATAATTTGGACGTTGCCAATAGTTTATTGCCGGAAATTACGGCTCATCCTGCATTCGGGTTTTCTACACTGGATATCTGGAAATTGAGTCTTCAAGCTTACAAAAATCGGCAATTGTGGCTAGAAAGTATGCTGGCGAATAGCGTATTTAAGGAATTTGCGGAGTGGCTTTTGGAGCGCGCTAAAGACGTGCAGAATCTACCGCTGGAAGAGCAATTGGACAATTTATTAGGTTTAATTAACGATGAAAGCGGCAACCTTCAGGTTAATTCTCTCACCAATTTCTATTTCTCGCCAGAAAAGCTAGATAAAAACCCAGAAGCGTATCTGACAATTTTGGAAAGTTTGCGCACTTTGCGTCAAAAACTTCGCGATCGAATCACCGATAGAAATCCAACGCTGGAAGATTTTTTGGAGTTTATTGACCTGCACATTTCAACAAAAACTCGCTTAACACAAATTCGCACGCACGCAAGTTCACTCAGCGGTGCTATAAATTTGATGACCGCGCACAAATCCAAAGGCCTGGAATTTCCGCACGTTTTTGTGATTGGGGCAATTGACAGCGCTTGGGGCGAGAAGGTTCGTTCACGTAGTCGAGCTATCCGATATCCCGCAAACCTCCAACTTCAGCCAGCGGGCGCTACTTACGACGAGCGACTTCGATTATTCTTTGTGGCGATGACTCGCGCCAAAACCACATTGACCATGACTTATTCTCAAACCAACGATTCTGGCAGCGACACGATAATCGCCAGTTTCTTGACGAATTGCACGCCGACCATCATTCCGACCAGCGACGATCCAGCTGAACAAATTGAACTCGCTGAAACCGACTGGACGACGCGACTAACTTCGCCGATTGTTCCAGAATTAAAGGATTTATTAGCACCAACATTAGAAACATACAAACTTTCTGCGACACATTTGAACAACTTCCTTGACGTTTCACGTGGTGGACCGCAAAATTTCTTATTGAACAATTTACTGCATTTTCCATCCGCCAAAAATTCCGCCGCAGCTTACGGAACCGCGATTCACAGCAGCCTTCAGCAAGCACATTGCTCATTCAGCGCCGATCATCAATTGCCAAGCACCGAACAAATCCTCCAATTTTTCCAAAAATCCCTCGAGAGCCAGCATTTGTCAGCAGACGATTTTCAATTGTATTTAGACAAAGGGAAGTCGGCTTTGACTGCGTTCTTAAACGCCAAATCTTCAGATTTTCACGACACGGACTTGGCGGAATTAGACTTTTCAAATCAAGGCGTAATTATCGATAATGCCAGATTGACTGGTAAACTTGACGTTGTCGACATCGACAAGCAAAACAAAACCATATTTGTAACAGATTATAAAACTGGCAAGCCGTCGCATTCTTGGAAAGGTTCGGCCGATTACGAGAAAATCAAACTTCATAAATATCGTCAGCAATTGATGTTCTATCAACTATTGGTCGAGCATTCACGCGATTATGGCAATTTCACGTTTACCGGTGGGCGACTGCAATTTGTCGAGCCAGACATGAAGACCGGTGATATTCTTAGCTTGGAAGATACATTCTCCAGCGAAGAATTATCCGAATTCGCGAAACTCATAAATATCATTTGGCAAAAAATAACCACGCTTGATATGCCAGACACTTCTGGGTATTCGCCAGATTATAAGGGGATGCTACAATTCGAAAAAGACCTGCTGGCGGGCGAAATATAAAAATTATTCTAATATATTGTTGCATTTTTTTATAATTAGTGTTATTATAATAAACGCTTTATTGGTAGAGCGACCCTTCGGGCTGCGCTCTCCAGGAGCATAACTAGGGGGTCAGCTCTTTTCTTCACGGAAGGACGGTGGTCGTAGTGTTTAAATACTACGCCAAAAGGAAATCTACTGGCCTCTACAACAGGCTAGTGGTCTGCCTTCATTGCAAAGCAGACCTTTACATTAACCCGTCTAAGACGGATCAATGGGAATTCTGTTGCCCAGAGTGCGGCAGAATAATGAGCTCATAAGTTCACCCCCCCCTGGGCCTGATTCCCCAGCCGGTAATCCATCCGGAAAAGAATCAAAGGGCATGTAAATCGGAAACCCCTCTATCTCTAGATAGAGGCTGGATAGGGGGTTCGACTCCCTCCATGTCCGCCATCCGGCAATCGAAAAACCTGAGACACAACGCCGCAAGCGCCTAGCGGCGTTCAGGTTCATCAATACT
The DNA here is from genome assembly GCF_021222645.1 of Candidatus Nanosynbacter sp. HMT-352. Taxonomy (NCBI): domain Bacteria; kingdom Bacillati; phylum Minisyncoccota; class Nanosynbacteria; order Nanosynbacterales; family Nanosynbacteraceae; genus Nanosynbacter; species Candidatus Nanosynbacter sp. HMT-352. The sequence continues at coordinate 227,860 of NZ_CP089520.1, read as the reverse complement.
CCCCGCTAGACAATGACGTCTAGCAACGTGAGCCGGCACGTGGAAGTATTGATGTTTTCCAATCTTACGGGTTCGCGAGATTCACTCGTGGCAGTTTTTCTCGACGTTGAGAATTACTCCGAGCAGAACCGCTTGAGCCCGCCACCCCCTCATTCTCAAAGGCGAGAGTGAGGGGTTTTCTCCTTTTTGTGATAAAATAACAGAGATGACATCGTTTTGGAATGATTTACCGCAGCCATTTTTTATATTGGCACCAATGGAAGCCGTCACCGACGTCGTGTTTCGTCATGTCGTGAAACAGGCTGGCGCGCCAGATATATTTTTCACCGAGTTCGCAAATGCCACCGGCTGGGTGCATGCTGGCGATAAGGCCATAGCTGGGCGACTAATTAAAACTGACGATGAGCAGCCGCTTATTGCGCAAATTTGGGGTGGCGAGCCAGGGGACATGGAAGCTTTCGCGAAGCACTGCGCGGAACTTGGTTTTAACGGAATTGATATCAATATGGGTTGTCCCGCCAAATCTGCCATTAAAAGCGGTGGCGCTGCTCTAATTCGTCGACCCGACATAGCGATAGCTGCAATTGACGCCGCCAAAAAATCTGGATTGCCAGTTAGCGTAAAAACTCGGCTGGGATATACTTACGTTGATGAATGGCGAGAGTGGCTGACGACAATTCTCAAGCAAGACATTGTGAACTTGACGATTCATCTGCGCACAAAAAAAGAGATGAGCAAAGTTGCGGCGCATTATGAGTTGATTGACGAGATTGTTAAGCTGCGCGATGAAATTGCCCCACAAATATTCCTGACTATCAACGGTGACATTCGTGACCGAGAACATGGGTTGGAAATTGCCAGAAAACATCCTGGCGTGAATGGAATTATGATTGGGCGAGGCGTTTTCAGCGATCCATTCTGCTTCCGTGAATCGAAAACTAACGCAGATAATCACAAAGAAGAACTGTTGGCGCTTCTTAATTATCACTTGGATTTGTTCGATTCTTACCAACCAATTTTAGGGCGACCTTTTGAAACTCTAAAACGTTTTTTCAAGATTTATATTCGCGATTTTGATGGTGCAAAGGAACTTCGAGAAAAATTGATGCACACCACGACGACCGACGAAGTCCGCCTAGCTATTGCAAATACCCGTGATTTATGATATAAAATAGTTTATGCGTCAGCTCGAAGGATATTCATCTATAACACCAATCGCCATTGATGATACGAGCGATTTACGAGAGCAGGTGGCTCAACTGTCCCCAGGAGATATTGCACTATTCAGCACTGACCGGTTAGGCGTGCCGCTAGATTATCTTTATATAGGATTAGATCCTCGCGACGATTACTCAGAAGGTCGCCGCAATAGCATCAATGAAGTTGGGTTTTATGATGCAACATCATACTGCTCGGGCGTACCTCTTGCAACCCAACCTTGGGCAATCAAGCCATATCTTACACCGCGCGCAGCGTTGAAAGATATTGATACAATGCGAGACATCAATAGCCTAGAACATCCTCAAGCAATTCGCACCTTCGAACCGAGAGGCATTATCCGCCTCGAGAATAGAGAAGTGGCAGTGATTACCGATTTTATACAAGGCGTGCGGAGCTGCGACAGTCTAATCGACGAATACCGCGGCGAGACTATACTACCTGAAGAAAAAGCACGGCTTATCGCCCGTACTGCATTCGCTACTATGCATTATTTTCACAGCCTAGAAAAACCGTATACAATGAATGACGCGCAAATAAAAAACTTTGCATTTACTATCAGCACTGAACCATGGTGCATTGATACTGAAACATTTCAGCAAACAAACAAAGACTCGGCAAAAATCACTAGGTTCGTGCGAGACGTTGGGAGTTGCGCCTATTCAATGAGTGGCCAATACAATTACGATGGTCAGCGGATGCTAAACTCAGAACTTATTATCGAGTATTTTATTAAGCCATACGAAGAGAGTATCTCTGATCTATATTCCTATGAAACTGTCGATATCGTACAAGCGTCAATCGAAGGACTCAAGCAAGACATAGCACGAGGAGCCTAATAATCAGGCTCCTTCGTAGTATTGCCGATATATAATTAGCGTCGTCGCTTACGCCTATGAAGATCAGCAACCTTCAATCGCACCATATGACGATCGATAAGCTGCTTAGCTTTCTCGCGCTCAACTTGATCGCCAGCTTCATCACGCGCTTTGATAGCACGCTCCAGAGCCTTCTGAGTTTCCGCCTCGATGATGTCATCGCCGTGATCAGCTTCATCAACCAGAATCTGCACCGACGAATAGTCAATTTTTACCACGCCACCAGAGATTGCGAAATATTCCAACTGATTATCAGAATCTTCTTTATGTCGACGCACGGTAATTACGCCGTCCCGCGCAATCGTCACTAGCGGCTCATGGCTTGGGAAAACGGAAATTTCGCCGTCAGTAGTCGGAATTGACACCGAATAAACTTCTTCGTCAACCTTCGTACCGACAAGTGTGACTAATGACAATTTCATGGCTATTTAGCTTTCTTTTCAGAATGTTTTTTAGCCTCGGCAGCTTCAGCTTCAGCGTCGCGAGCAACTTGATCGGCCAGCGTACCCTGAACCATATAGAACCAGTTTTCAGGCTTATCATCGTATTTACCGGCCAAAATGTCGGAAGCGTCGCGAATAGTATCTTCCAATTTAACGTAAACACCTGGATTTCCAGTAAACTTCTCGGCCACGTGGAATGGCTGTGCCAAGAATCGCTGAATACGACGAGCACGAGCGACAATCTGCTTCTGATCATCTGACAATTCTTCCATACCCAAAATAGCGATAATATCCTGAAGCTCTTTGTATTGCTGCAGAATTCGCTGAACCTCGCGCGCCACACGATAATGTTCTTCACCAACGATTTCTGGATCAAGCGAGTTTGAACTGGAGTCCAAAACGTCAACCGCTGGATAAATACCAATTTCCGTCAAAGCACGGTTCATCACAATTGTAGCGTCAAGGTGAGCAAAGGTCGTAGCAGGAGCTGGGTCGGTCAAGTCGTCAGCTGGCACATAAACAGCCTGAACAGAGGTAATCGAGCCTTTCTTTGTTGAGGTAATTCGCTCTTGCAAGGCACCCATTTCCTGCTGGAGGTTTGGCTGATAACCAACCGCACTCGGCAGACGACCAAGCAATGCCGACACCTCAGCACCAGCCTGGGTGTAGCGGTAAATATTGTCGATAAATAGCAAGACATCTTTACCTTCATCGCGGAAAGCCTCAGCCATCGCCAGACCTGACAATGCCACGCGCAAACGTGCTCCAGGCGGCTCGTTCATTTGCCCAAAGACTAGCGAAGTCTTGTCCAAAACACCAGCTTCTTCCATTTCATAGTAAAGGTCGTTACCTTCACGCGTTCGCTCACCAACACCAGCGAAAACAGAGTTTCCAGAGTGGAACTTAGCGATATTGTTAATCAACTCAGTGATAAGAACTGTCTTACCAACACCAGCACCGGCAAACAAGCCAGCTTTTCCACCTTTAGCAAGTGGCGCAATCAAGTCGACGACCTTAATGCCGGTTTCCAAAATCTCAGTCTTATTTGACTGCTCAGAAAGTGCTGGAGCAGGGCGGTGAATTGGGGCGGTTTTACCCTTCGGTTGAGGTTTTTCGTCAATCGCTTCACCAACAACATTGAACATTCGTCCTTGAGTTTCCGCGCCGACTGGAACGGAAATTGGAGCGCCAGTCGCAACAACTTCTGCACCACGACTCAAACCATCCGTTGATGATAAGGCAATTGCTCGAACAGTGTGCTCGTCCAAGTGCTGAGCAACCTCCAGCACCAAATTCTCATCGCCGTTTTTAACGTGCAACGCGTCGTAAATCGCTGGAAGTTCAACGTCTCGCGGAAACTCCACGTCAACGACCACGCCAACGATCTGAATAATTTTACCTAAATCTTTTGCCATCTTTTTCTCCTTTATCATTGTTCCATCGCCTCCACGCCACCAGAAATTTCAGCAAGCTCCTGAGTAATCGCTCCTTGACGAGCTTTATTCATAGCTAGTGTCAAATCATCAACCAAATCACTGGCATTATCCGTAGCATTCTTCATCGCCATCATGCGCATAGAATGTTCACTGGCTCGAGCATCAAGCAGCGCCTGCAACAGTCGCGCACCGACTAAACGATACGCCACCGCGTCCAAAACTTCTGGAATACTCGGCTCATATTTGGCGTCAGAAATCGTGTTAGAAACTTTACTCGGATCAACCAAGACTTCTGTTCCTGCCGGTAATAATCTGTCCAATTCCGCAGTCTGAACCATGCTATTGACAAAACGTGTATAAACAAGCGTAACTGCGTCAACCTCACCATTCTTAAACATATTTATCGCCGTATTTAAAATCGTATGGAATGTCAATCCAGACGGCTGATCTGGCAAATCTTCATACGTACCGACAATTTTTGTATCTTTAAGGCGTGTTGCGAACTGCGAAGCCCGGCGACCGATAGCCAAAGTCAAGTTCTCAATTCCGCGCTCATCATCACGCTTCAATAGCTCCAAATACTTCTTCAAAATATTGGTATTATATGCGCCAGCCAAACCTTTGTCGCTAGCCACCACGATAATCAATCGCTTATTTATCTTTCGCCTAACGAACAGCGGGTGGTTGTCAGTTGCGCCTTGGCTCGCTAAATAAGACAGTAGTTCTTCCGCCGCCATTGTGTACGGCGCAGAAGCCTTATCTGCCTCTTGAGCCCGACGCATTTTACTAGCCGCCACCAATTGCATAGCCTTGGTGATCTGCTTAGTCGAGTCCACCGAACGAATGCGATTTTTCAGCGCGCGAGTGCTCGGCATGAATTACTCCTCAAATCCTTTCGCTATTTCTTTCGTAGCTTCGTCAATCAATTTCAATTGCTCGTCCGAAGGCTTGTCGCCCTTGTTTAGCTCACGCATAGCATCTTTAGAATTTTTCCAGAGATAAGTCAATAGGGCAGACTGTGCGTCCTTAATCTTAGAAACTGGAACATCGTCAAACATACCGCCAGTCACAGCGTGGATACTAACAAATTGCTCCCAGACGCTCATTGGCTGATATTGTGGCTGCTTCAGAAGCTCAGTGAGTCGCTGACCTCGGTCAATTTGAGCCTTTGTTGCGTCGTCAAGGTCTGAACCGAATTGAGCAAATGATGCCAATTCGCGGAACTGAGAAAGACCGAGCTTCAAGTTTCCGCCAACAGATTTAACGGCTTTCGTCTGAGCCGCGCCACCAACGCGAGAAACTGATAGACCGGCTGAGATGGCTGGGCGAATGCCTTGATAGAACAAGTCGGTTTCCAGGAAAATCTGACCGTCGGTAATAGAAATCACGTTGGTCGGAATGTAAGCGGAAATGTCGCCAGCCTGAGTTTCGATGATTGGCAGAGCCGTCAAGCTTCCCGCGCCAAGTTCATCAGACAATTTAGCCGAACGCTCCAATAGTCGTGAATGTAAATAGAAAACATCACCTGGGTAGGCTTCACGTCCTGGTGGGCGGCGCAACAATAGCGACATCTGTCGATAAGCCACCGCATGCTTGGTCAAATCGTCATAAATCATCAATGCGTGACCGCCGTTATCGCGGAAATATTCACCCATAGCTGTACCAGCGTAAGGTGCCAAGTAAAGTAGGGAAGCTGCGTCAGACGGACTAGTCGCAACGATAATCGTCTGATCCATCACGCCCTCTTCTTTCAATCGGTCGACCAATCGAGCAATCTTCGACAATTTCTGACCAATCGCCACATAAACGTTCACCACGCCAGTCTTTTGACGAGCCTGGTTGATCATCGTATCAATAGCAATTGCCGTTTTACCAGTTTGACGGTCACCAATGATAAGCTCACGCTGACCACGACCGATTGGGAACATTGAGTCAATCGACATAATACCGGTCATCAGAGGTTCGTGAACTGATTTACGACCCATCACACCAATAGCAGGACGCTCAATTAAACCACGTTTCTTCGTCTTAATCGCTGGACCGTCGTCAAGAGGTCGACCTAGCGGATCAACCACTCGTCCCAACAGTTCCTCGCCGACAGGAACGTCTAGTACCGAACCTTTGCGACGAACGCTAGCGCCAGCCTTGACCTTATTTTCACCGCCAAGAATCACCGCACCAATCTCATCTTCCATCAAGTTTAGGGCAAATGCCTCAACCGTGTCGCCATCAGTTTCAATCTCTAGCACTTCACTATAGCCAGCATTACTTAAACCGTGAACCCAAGCCACGCCGTCACCAACGCGAATAACCACGCCAGCATCTTCCAAACCTTCTGTCGCCTCCAGCTGCGCGATTTTTTCCCGCAGGCTTTTGGCTAATTCTGTCACATCAATCTTGCTCATTTTTCCTCCTAGATTTTCTTCGCCCGCAAGTCGTTTAACTTCTTTAAAACTGTTGCGTCCAGTGTTGCGGTCGGCGTTCGTAGCTTAAGTCCACCAATCAACGTCGGGTCAATTGATTCTCTTAGAGATACTTTTGGTTTACTATTTTTACCACTTACCGCAGTCGCCAGAAATTGCTCTATTTTATGCCTTGTGTTCTCATCAAGTGCTCTCGCACTCTCGACCGATGCCACGATCTCACCGTTCTCAGCCAATTCAGCCTCAATATCTCGCACCAACAAATCAATTTCACGTTCGTGCTTTTCGTAAATCAAAAGGCCAGCAATTTCCTCCAGTACTGCGTCATTACCAGCTAAAATCTGTTCAGCTGCATACTTTGCCAACTTTCTCCTGGACACCGACTTCATCTATTTAGCCTCCTCAAGCGATTCCGAAATCAGCTTCGTATCTTTCTTCGCATCAATTTTCTCGCCCAAAACCTTGCCAGTCGCTTCAGCCACCAACTCTAATGTCGAATTGTGCAGGTCTTTCTTAGCGTTTTCAATTTCTTGAGCAATCGTATTATGTGCTTCTTTGATCAAAGCTTCAGATTTGGCAGTCGCTTTTTTAGCCGCTTCTTCAACAACTTCGGTCGCTTCTTCTCGAGCAGACGCCACGATGTCGCTAGCTTGAGCTCGTGCTTTTCGCATCATTTCGGCGGTCATTTCTTCAGCTCGGTCGGCATTTTCCTTAGCAGATTTTGCCGCCGCATCAGCCGCTTTCAAGTCTTTTTCTCGCTTGACGAGCATTTCCATCATTGGCGGATAGACAAACTTGCGAAGAACAAATAGCAAGATTAAAAATGCTACTGTCTGAAACGCCAACAACGCCCAATCAATACCCAGCGAATCAAACAAACCAGCTTTTTCCGATGCGCCAGAATTGGCAAATTGTGTTAATATTTTCTCCACAATTTACTCCGAAAACTACATAACTTTGCCGACGATTGCTGCGACGAAACCGATAATAGCAATAGCGTCGATAAATGAAATACCCAAGATCATCATTGTGCGTAGGTCGTTGATTTTTTCTGGGTTACGACCAGCGGCGTTCATGGCTGCTGCGCCAACGATTGCAGCGCCGATTGCTGCAAATGCAGCTGGGATTGCGTAGGTAAGTGCAAATGATAATGCTTCCATTGTTAATATTCTCCTTTTAGTTAATTATTACCTAATTTAATCACTCTCTGATATCGCTAATTTATTAGTTTCAGCAGAGGAGTGAACTTCATCAATTGGCTCGTGTGAATCATGGTGAGCCAACCCCAGGGAAATAAACACAGTTGATAACATAAAGAAAATATACGCCTGAATACCGCCTATAAACAACTCGAAGAAATAGAACGGCTGCAGAGCTACGGGCGACAAAAACTTCGTCATATAAGCGATGATTGCCAAGAGAATTTCGCCAGCCAAAACATTACCAAACAAACGGAAACTCAGCCCCAACATTCGCGAAAACTCTGCCACCAGCTCTAAAATTCCGACAAATGACATAATAGGATCGCGCAGTGGGTTAACAAAATATCGCCCCAAATTGCCCTTAAAGCCAAGATATTTAAACGCGTAAACCTGAGCCGCGACAATCGTAACAATTGCCAGACCGAATGTCATATTAAGATCTGCCACGCCACCGCGAAATAGAGGAGTGTGATGCTCGCCAATTGTAATCGGACCAACAATTGGCAAAAGCCCCAGCCAGTACTGCGCGATGATAAAGAAAAATAAAGTAATACAAAGCGGAGCAACTTTACGCGCCCATTTTTGATCTGGAATGACCTGGCAAACCGTATTATAAAGTCCGTCGAACGTCCACTGAATTAGCCTCGTGATAAAATTATGTTTCTTTTTACCTAAAACCGCTGCACGAGTACGAAACATCGCCCATACCAGCGCAATTAGCCCCAAAAACCCAACCAAATGTGAATTTGTAATAGATATGCCAGCAACATTGAAAACTTCGTCAACCTTTACTGAAATATGCGGACCAGCACTTGCCATATAATTAATCATTTCTTCAACTCCTGCTGTTTAATTTTAGCAATTTGCAAAACTACGAGAATCACTGAGATAATCGCGCCAGAAATAATTCCAGCAAGCAACCATCTCATCTTCATTCCACTGACATTATCCAGCCATAGACCCAGTAGAGTCAGCCCAATTGTCGGCAAAAACATTCGCCACATTGTACCAATCATCGTCCTTGCTAAAATCATCATCGTACCAGAATCGCCTATATCGTTAGCCGAAATGTCAGTTTCTTTTGTCATTACTTTCCACTATATCAATCTGTTATACTATTTTGCAAGATGCCACGACGAAATTATTCAAAAAATAGTCAAAAAGCTCAAAAAACATCATTGATGTCAATTTCAGGGTTGGCTAATTGTCAGAAAAAACGTCGCTTCTCAACAGAGATAAAAGCGCGCCAAGCAGCAGAAATCCAAGAATTAGCAAACCCGAATTTGTCGATTGATATATATCACTGCGAATGGTGCAAAAATTGGCATTTGACGTCAAAGAATTCTAAATAGGCGTAACCGCTATGTTATAATTAGAAGTGCTATTAAATAGGGGAATATATGAGCGAAGACACAACGAACAACCATCAAGACACAAAAGTTGTCGTGTACAGTACCAGCTGGTGTGCGTTTTGCCACACGGAGATGGAATGGCTGAAGAAGCTGGGAATTGATTTTGTTTCCAAAGATATCGAGGCTGATCCTGGCGCAAAAGAGGAATTGCTAAATAAAAATGGCGGCAATTTCCAAGGCGTGCCAGTAACAGACATCAACGGGGAATTAGTGCTTGGTTTTGATCGACCGAAACTACAAGATTTGCTACGAAAAAACGGCTTACTATCCGACTAATTTTCTTAAAAACGATTCAAGATTTTCCGTCAAATTCTGGCGGAAAATTTTTATTCTGCGCCAATTTGCACAACTTTTCCGCCAAGTTTTTCGCGGAAATAATTATCGTGGCTGACGTAAAGAATCGCGCCGGAATATTTGGCCAACGCTGTTTCCAATTCTTCAATACTCGGCAAATCCAAGTGGTTCGTCGGCTCGTCCAGAACTAGCAGCTGCGGGTCGTTCGCTAGCATGGAAATAATCTGAAAGCGAGCTTTTTGTCCGCCAGACAAACGAGCCAGCGGCGTCATTCGATCAGCGTCCGTGAACAAATAGTCAGCCAAAAGTTGTCGAATTTTCGTATCAGAAATTGATAAGTCTCGACTCATATATAACTTTTCAATTGCTTTTTCTAGCGGATCAGCCAGATACTTTTCGTCAATTTCCTGCTCATAAACACCAATTCGAACCTGCGGATCAAGGAAAATATCACCAGAATAAAGAATAGGACTGCCGTCAAAACTCTTGCCCGACGCCAAAATCATCCGAATCAACGTAGTCTTACCAGCGCCATTGCGACCTCTAATTTCAATCGCTTCACCTTCACGCAAATCAATATTCACGTCCTCAAACAATATCCGCTCACTAATCCCAACCGCCACATTTTCCGCACGAACCAACACATGCTGGCTGCGACTGGACGCATCTTTCATACTCAGGCGAATATTACGCGACTTGAATTTTCCGTAACGCTCGGCCGATTTATAGTCCAATTGACTAGCAGATTCTTTATCAATCCAAAACGTCGGCTTTTCCATTTCTGACAATTCCGCCAGCTCCGCCCGCGACTCATTCTCCAAACGCTTAAATTTCTGAATCGTGCCGGGATTACGCGACTTCTCCTTAAGCCTTTGATAGTCCAAAACTTTTTGTTTCAAGTTAACAATTCGCTTCTCAATCTGCTCAAAATTGTTCATTCCAGTCGTCGTCGCTTGAGCATTCTGCTTCAAATACGCATCATAATTTCCGCGGTAACTCACGGCTTGACCGTCCTTAATCTCAACTATTCGATCAACTTGCCCTAATACATCGCGATCATGCGTAATGATTAGCATCGCTTGATGTGGCTGGGAATTTATCCAATCGATAAACTGCTGTTTCGCAACGTAATCCATGTGGTTGGTAGGCTCGTCAATCAGCGCCAAATGCGCCTCCGAGTGCATAATTTTAACAATTTCCACCAGCCTTTTTTGCCCACCAGACAGGGAAGAAATCTTCCGATTACCATAACCATCTAATTGAAAATTACTCAACTCTCGCTCAATTTTCTCTTCAACTTGATAAAATCCTTTTTGATCAAACCGTTCCAGGGCTTGCGTATATTCTTCAATTTTTCGCATATTGTCGCCCATGGTTAGTGGATATTCATCGATAATTTTCTTTAGCTTAGAATATTCTGGAAGTCCGCTAAGAATATACGACATAACCGTTTGCTCACCCAAACCGTGATGTTCCTGAGCGGTAGTCGCAATCGTAATGCCACGGCGAAAAACAACTTCTCCCGTGTAATCATTATCTGTACCCGCCAATATTCCAAAAAGCGTCGACTTACCAACGCCGTTACGACCAACCACGCCGACTTTCTCGCCATCGTCCACACTAAACTTGACGTCTTTCATTAACGTCTTATCACCAAAACTTTTTTCAGTGATATGAATATCAGCTATCATCTAACTTATTATAACAGAGACAATTCACTTGTATTTATACAAATTAATGTTATAATATAAACCTATGGAAAAGTATACTGGAAACGTCATATTGCTTCCAACCGATCATATTTACAGAGAATTATCAAACAGCATAAGGTCTATTTCAGACGAACTCAAAGACGACATAGCCGAAAATATTTCTGAAACTTTAAGCGACTTGGAATTAAATCTCTCACTCATCGAACAGCATGAAGACTTTAGGGATTTTCCTCTAGCGTTCCGAATAATCGATGGCATACACGAAGTGACGAAGAGAAGTAGTTGTGTCGATCAATTAAAAAATTGTCCGTCAATAGTAGGAATAATTGAAAGATTGGCAGATTTAAGTCCGAATGACCATCGCTTTAACCCAGATAACCCACACGTATCTCTCTTTGGGCATATAGAGAAAGCGCAAACCATTATGAAAATCCTAAAATCATCAGAAAACTAAACCTGCTATAATATAATTCATGTCGAAGCTAAAAGCCAAAAAACCAGCTACGCAAAATATCGTCAATCGTCGCGCACGGTTTGATTATGAACTTGGCGAAGAAATAGTTGCCGGCTTAGTTTTAACTGGAATGGAAGTACGAGCCGCCAGAGAAGGTCACGTCCAGCTTAAAGGCTCATTTGTTAGCTTAAGAAATGGCGAACTATGGCTAAATAACGCTAGTTTTTCCTTGCGTTTAAACGTTCGCGGAGAAGCAAATAGCCGCTCAGTCGACACTTCGGCGCGGAAATTATTGGTAAGTAAAAAACAGTTATCTAATTTTACAGAAGCCAAAAAACAGGGAATGACAATTGTCCCAACCAAATTATTGACCAACGAAAAATTCATTAAAGTTGTAATTGCACTCGGAAAAGGTAAGAAAAATTACGACAAACGCCAAACCATCAAACGCCGCGACCAAGATAGGGAAACTAAAAGGCTTATCTCTAATAGATAATCGTACCGATCACAAACTCAGCCTGAGATTTATTGATTTTCGCGCGCTTTAATCAGATTTTCATAAAGCTTTTCAAGCTTCTTCACTTGGCTTCGCTCCGTAAACTTGTTGGCTAATTTTTTACTTTCAGCACTAAATTCTGCTTGTTTTTTCGGACTTTTTAGAATTGCAATTACTTTTTCCGCAACACTTTCTGGATTATTCTCCGCAAAATAGCCATTAACTCCGTCTTTCACAACCTCTGAAACTCCCTTGTCAATAATAACAATCGGCTTTCCGGCATGAGCAGCTTCATGAAGCACCCAGCCTTGTGTATCTTTAAGTGAAGGAAAAGTAAACACGCTCATCACTTTATAGGCCACATCCAGATCTTCTCGCGGCATGGCGCCAGTAAATATAATCCTATCCGCAAAATCCGTCTCGGCTGCCATTTTTTCCAAAGTCTTTCGATATTCAAAATCGCCAACAAATAGCAATTTCGATTTCGGACGAGCTTCAGCGATAAACTCGCTAAACGCCTGAATCAAAATCGGCAAATTCTTTTCCTCGCCCAAACGTCCAACAAAACCAAACACTTCATCCTTTTCATCAAGATTCCATTGCTCGCGAAATTCTGCGACTCGTTTCGCGCTCGCCCGCGGAAGAGCATTCACGCCGTTTGGCATTAAAGTAACGTCGTACGCGTAATCTTCAGTCTGCCAAGATTCCAATTGATCACGGCTTTTACGCGACAGGGCAATTACCGCGTCAGCTTTGCTGTATAAAATAGTTATAATACGCTCAATAATATCTTTATTCCATTTCGTTACGCCATTACGCGGACGGTAAAGTTTGACAACTTCCAGTAAATCTTGTCCGTTCAATTTCACCGACAATGGAAAAACCACTCCCGCCAACGCCAAAACTCCTGGCAAAACCGCAGGATAATGATCAACGAATTCGTATAGATCCGTACAATGCTGAATAATCAAAGGAATATTATTTTTCTTCGCTGCCCTCACACCCAATAGCCCAATTTGCGATGGCGTAAAAATATGTACTACATCCAAATTCATATTGGCAATTTGGCGTTGTACTACAGGAGGGAAAAATACTGACGTGTCGTAATCATCAAAGAACGCGCCCGTAATTGAGCGGAAACGAATTATTCGACTATTCTTATCTTCGTGGAGAAGTTCGGCTTGCTTGGACGGACTAATAGACTTTGCTGGGCAAAAAACATAGACCTCATGCCCCAAAGCTTCCAGCTCGCGCTTTAATGATTCAACAACATAAACGATACCGTTAATGGACGGTCTGTAACTGTCCGTAAAAAGTCCTATCCTCATAATAGCCCCATTATACCATTTATATCAGCGATCGATAAAATTCGACCAATCGCTCGGCGCCGGCACTACTATCAAAACGCTCAGCAATTTTCTCAGCACCAAGTTGCGCTTTCTTATAAGCTTTATTATCTTTGCGCAATTTACTGATCAACTCCAAGAACTCATCGTCCGTTTTCGCCATAACAGCGTCGCCCTTAAATGTGTCGTTATATTGCGGAATATCGCGTAGAATGATCGGCAAGCCAGCGCCAGCCGCCTCCAACACACACATAGGATGGTTTTCTTGCATAGCGGGCAGAACAAAAACGTCAGCAGCGACATAATAGTCACGAACATTCTCCAGAGGTATCACACCAGTTACAGTGAGATTATTCGGCGCATTTTTAATCATATCTTGCATGGCGTTATAATCCGCGCCTAAATTCTTAAACGGAATTCCTCCCACCCAGAAAAACTTTACATCTGGCATTTCTTTGGCAGCTTTTATTAAAATATCCAAACGCTTTCGTGGCTGAACTTGACCATTTCCCATTACTACAAAATCGCTATCCTTCAAGCCAAGCTTCTTCCGAGCCGACTTTTTCTCCGCAGCAGAATGCTTATATCTCGACATATTTATCGTATTGTAAAGAACTTTCGTCTTTGGCACGTGCATATCATTTATCAATTCATCAGCAACCATACCGGAGCAAGCCAAAACCAAATCAGCCTTTTTATAAAAGAATTTCAGCCACGCTCGGCCTAAAGGCTTCCAGTATTTCGCACCTTTAAGCGAGCCAATAAAACTATCCGGCACAAGATGAGCAGAAACGACTTTTTTGCCACCTTTTTTCATCAAATGCCGGAACGAGTATAAACCCATAGTCTGAATATGAACAATGTCAGCAGGACGATCAGAATTTACTTCAATATCAATATCTTTTCTTTTACGAAGCGCGTCTGCAATCTCTTTATAGGCCGTATGTACGCCATGACCTTGAACGGTAAACTCGCTTTCAGAAATCATATTAACAATTAGTTTTTTATCGTCTTTCTTACTCATATCTACAGTATAGCAAAAAGATTTTCGTTACTCATGGATATAGGCTATTTGTGCTTATCGCAAGCAATACCGTCATTGTCGCCGTCAAGGTGGGGTGAATATCCAGGCTCGCCACGACGCATGTGGCTATATCCAGCGGCGCGAGCCTCCTTGCAACTACGGAAATGTGGACCCTGAGGAGATGGCTGTGGGGCAGGAGCAGCCTGGCGTGGTATAGGCTGAGATCTAGTAGTCTGTTGCTGAGCATTAATCTGCTGCTGGCGCGCCCGAGCGGCCGCCGCCGCTTCTTCCTGCTTCTTCTTTTCTTCTGCCTCTTTCTTAGCCTTCTCGGCACGTTCTTTTTCTTCCTGCTTGGCTTTTTCTAATTTAGCAATACGCTCAGAGAATTGTCCGCGTTTATCTTCTGGCAATTTATCAATATCTGATTTGGCACGAGAAATATTTTCATCAGAAGAATCTTCTTCTGCTTTCTTAACTATTTCTTCAGTTTTACTAAGAGCTTTCTCAAGCTCCTGCTTATCATAATCATCCTTTGTTTGGCGATGGATTTTAATTGTCTTATCACCACGACGCTTGCCATCAACAATAGAAATGTTTACATCGCTGTCGCCTTCTTTGATATTTTCAATCTTATACTTAATGAAGCCGCTCGTATCCTTACTGTTGTATACACTAACCCTATCTCCAGCAACCTTCACCTCAGCAAAAGTGCTAATGCCAGAAATTTTAGCAGAAATCTCACGCTTAGTCGTATGATAATCAAGCTTAATGTCGTCATCTATCTCAGAAACTACTATCGACACATTATCTCTCTCAAGTCTAGACTGTTCCATTAAGCCACCCGCATAGCCAATAACCCCCAAGGCTACAACTATACAGCCAAAAATAATTAATCCTCGTTTTCGTTTTTTTGTAAGTAGCGGTCGTTTATTTTTTGCAAAGAGATTAAGCATAATAGGATCTTTTCCTTTCCTTGTAGATGGATTATATCACAATGAGATATAATTAGCTTATGAAATTATTTTCCTGGAATGTAAACGGTATTCGCGCAGTTATCAACAAGGGTGAATTCGCAAAGTTCATCGACACGTACGATCCAGATATTCTGTGCCTGCAGGAAACTAAGGCCACCAGAGATCAAGTTGAAATTGACCTGCCAAATTATTACGAGCATTTCTATTCCGCCGCCAAAAAAGGCTATTCTGGCACGGCAATTTTCTCTAAAATCCCACCTCTGAATTGGCGCGACGGTTTTCCACTAAACATCATTAAGCAATTTGATTTAACGGGCGACGAATACGGCAATCCAGCCGACGAAGGACGAATTATCACCGCCGAGTTTGACTATTTTTGGGTTGTCAATTGCTACACTCCGAACTCAAAAGGGGATTTGAGCCGATTAGATTTGCGATATAAAAAATGGGACAAGGCAGTTCTGGCTTATCTGGAAGAATTGGAATTGTCAAAGCCAGTCCTTTATTGTGGCGATATGAACGTGGCACATCAGGAGATTGATTTAGCAAATCCGAAGCCTAACGTTGGCAAACACGGCTTTACTGATGAGGAGAGGGAAGGTTTTCAGAACTATTTGGACGCTGGATTTATTGACACTTTCCGGGCGGCTTTCCCCGAAAAAACTGGCGCGTACAGTTGGTGGACACACTGGGCAAATGCCAGAGCGCGAAATGTCGGTTGGCGGATTGACTATTGGCTAGCGTCGCGTGAAATTGCAAATCGCGTTACTAATCCGCAAATCCATCCAGAACAAATGGGCAGCGATCATTGCCCGGTGAGCATTGAGGTAAATTTGTAATGGATATGAAATTTTGGCAAAAACAAGAACCAGGGAAGCCACTTTTTCCAGATGTCGAATGGAACAAGCCAGAACGACGCGACCAAGCAGGAAAATTAGGAATCATCGGCGGTAACAAATTAGGCTTTTTGGCGGTGGCAGAAAGTTACCAAGAGGCGCTCAAGGCTGGCGTAGGTGAGGCTCGCGTTTTACTCCCTGATGCCTTGAAAAAAAATGTTCCCGCGAATATGACAGACGTTTTATTCGCACCGACGAACCAGTCGGGAAGTTTGGCAAACGAAGCACTTGACGAGGCGTTGGTGCTGGAAAGATGGGCAGACGTATTGCTATTATGCGGCGACGCTGGACGGAATAGTCAAACGGCAATTGTCTACGAAGAATTGATCAAAAAATCAGAAATTCCCGTCGTGCTGACGCGAGACGCGATTGACCTTGTGCAGAATAGTTTTCAGGAAATTTTGGACAATCCGCACGTGGTTTTCATAGCAAGTCTGGCACAAGTTCAGAAAATATTCCGCGCAATTTATTATCCAAAAATGATTACGTTCAGCATTCAATTGTCACAACTCGTTGAAGCGCTTCACAAATTCACCATCACATATCCCGTAACAATTTGCGTTTTTCATGCCGACAATTTAATAATCGCCCACAGCGGAGAAGTCGTCACCCAAAAATGGGACGCACCAATGGCAATTTGGCGGGGAACCGTCGGCGCCCGCGCCGCAAGCTACTTGATTTGGTCGCCGAAAGCACCGCTAGCAGCAATCAGCACCGCTATTTGCAAAATGTAGCTTCTTATAAATATCCGATTGACATTACGTACAATTAGTTATATGATACTAACAAGCTTTCGTGACTTGTCAAAGGGCGAAAGTAGCCCTTGGTCGTGAGTGCAAGAACACTTCTCGAAAGGAAGCGTCATGAAAAAAATCGGACCCCTCGTCATCGTGGTCGTGGCAATCGCGATGATCATCGCCATCCCCACCCTGGCCGGAGCGGTAGTCGGGATGCTAATCTCATTCATGTTCGCCATAGACGTCAGTTTTCTTTGCATAAAAAATCGCCCAAAATGGACGATTATCACCTGAAGCTGCCTCTGGTACCGCGGGCCGGACTTGAACCGGCACGAGCTATTGCTCACCAGATTTTGAGTCTAGCGCGTCTACCAATTCCGCCACCGCGGCACAAGAGAACGCTCCAAGCTACCGTACGATTGTAGCACAACTAGCAATTTCTCACAAGCACGACTTTTATTTGATGTCGATTTGACGTATAATTAAAGAAGTTATGTATCCGACGGATGATCAATCAAACGGTCGAGTGGGCATGCCGGTACCAGATCAGCGCCAACCCCTCACGCCGCCAATGCGCAACTCTACAGCTTCGCAAAATGCCGCTGCAGATGTTATTCGTGGACAGCTTGACGCTATTTATTCCAGATCAGAAGAGCAGAGTTCCGCACCAGAAAAACCTCAGTTACAGCCATTTTCCGCTCAATTACAATCAAAACCCGAAGTCCGACCAGAACAGCCCAAGGCGCAAATATTCAAACATCAGCAAATCTCAACAACGCCACAGCCAGAGCCGAAAAAAGATACCGTAAATCACGCTATGCGAACGGCGCCAATTACCCAAACCCAGACAAATCTGCAAAACAACAACTCCGCATCCGCAAACCAAACCGCTCAAACTCAAAATTCAACCATCCACACTCAAGTTTCAGCCGACCAATGGAAACAATACCACAGCGCTTGGCAGAAATATTATCAGATGTATTACGAGCGTTACTACGCGGGTGACATCGCGGCAAAAAACCGGGAGATTTCTCGATTGACGAAGGAAAGCCAGAATATCACACCAGTAGTCAGTGAAGACGAGCCTCTGGATCCACAAAAAGCAGCCATAAAAGAACTCCGCAGCCAAATTCAGCAAAAGGTTCGCGACTCCGCAAATAAAGTGAAAAAATCCCGACATTTTGTTCCGGCGATTGCTGGATTATCGGTACTATTAGTCTTCATATTTTTACAATATAACCGCGTTATTTTCGGCGCAGTCGCAGCCTACACGACACCTGGTGCAATTAACCCACAAAACATCATTGTCGATGCCTCTACTGACGTAACTGTGGGACCTGAACCTAGGATTATTGTTCCAAAGATTAACATTGACGCACCAGTTATTTACGGCGCCGCCAGCGATGTAAAATCACAATCAAAAGCCATGGAGAAGGGAGTAGCTCACTTTTCAATTCCTGGCGCCAGCGCCGTGCCAGGCGAAGTTGGAAATGCCGTATTTGCCGCACACTCCAGTAATGACGCTTTTGCTAGCGGTGATTATAAATTCGTCTTCGCTCAAAATGAAAAGTTGACCAAGGGTGACGTTATTTACATGAATTACAATGGAAAGCGCTACACCTATAAAATAACATCTACAGAAGTTGTTATGCCTACTGAAGTTTCAAAAGTTCAGATTAATACGAATAAGCCAATGCTGACACTTGTAAGTTGCGTGCCTTTAGGGACTGCAGAAAAGCGACTTCTTATCTTTGCGGAACAGATCAGTCCAGACCCAAGCAAAGCTACCGCAGCATCAGAATCCAGCTCAAATCAACAACAAGGAAGTAAGTCAAATATTCCAGGAAAACCCGAGCCGACTCTGCTTGAGAAATTATTCGGTGGTCGATAAACTAACTATTAATTAAATAGCCCGATTGAACCGGTGTCCATATTCATTTTACTCAGGACAATTTTTCCATAAGCATTGGTCGTCAATCCGTAAACGTATCGCTGATTTGAGGATAAAACAGAATCCAAACCAGGCTTAACGCTTATCAACGTATGAGTGTTCGTGCCATCAAACTCACGAATTTCCATTTTTCCCGACGCAGAAACGCTACGAATATAGAAATTATCAAGCCACTTCACTTCCTGCGCCACACCAATATTAAACGCGCTCGACAATTCTTTACGCTCCAAATCATAAGTCTGCAGTACCGCGCCGTTTTGTGCCACGATAAATCGCCCAGCATTGTCCATCATAACGTTTGTAGTCGCATTGTCAGTTTTAATGGTCTTTGCCGTTTTTAAGAACTCTTTTTGGCGGTCCTTAGAATCCGAAATGTCGCCTCTATAAATTGTCATATTTTTGCCATCAGCCAAGACCACGGTGTCTTTATTAAAATAACGAGAAATTCGAATTACCGGAGTAGAATCAGTAGCAAAAGTGCCAATCACAAATGGTTCTTTCCAATCTCGCTTCCAAATTCCTGCCACTTTTTTACCGTCAATAACAGCCAGGTAGGACAAACGATCATCGCCATAAAGCTTGAAAGATTCGACGCCAACTAAAATTGGACTGGAAATTGTCGAGCTATCAAGATCAACTCGCCTCAATTCGCCAGTTTCCTGCAAAGCGTAAACCGTGTGCGCGCCAGTTCCCGCAAAGCCGATTTGCTTAATTCCAAAACCAGTCATCGCCGTTACGTCAATAATTTTCTCTGGATTTTCTCTGTCAAAAACTAGCCACTGAACACCCGTAGTGTTATTTTCTGCTGTATACGAATGCTTCACCAGCGCGTAACGAGAATCGCGGTCCCACTCCGACACAGTAAACGTATGATTGTCAGAAGACAGGGAATAGCCAGCCAAAACGCTCGTGCTTAATGTATGCTCCGTGAACTTTTCCTTATCTTTATTCGTGTCGCGAATGTCGCCAATTGTCAGAATCGGAGTTTTATCTTTAACGCCAAATCCCATCAAGAAATTACCAGCTGGCGACAGAGAAACAGATTGCAATGAGTCAAACGTTTTTACTTCGGTGGTTTCGCGTTTTGTCGGAATCAGTCTGGCGTAATTCAAATTTGTCACTGTATCAGATTTAATATTCAACGTTTTTTGCCACAGTTCATATTTATCCAATTTCATCGAAAAAGTGTGCTTACCAGGAAGAACAGTGCTTTTCGTCGAAGTGCGGCGCAGTTCCATGTCGTCAACATAAACTAGCGCCCCGCCAGGATGTGATTCATATTGGACAAGTCCAGTCTGTTGCAATTCTTTCGTATTTGGATCAAACGTATAGCCGAGCATTCTAAACGTCAAAAACGTAAGAAGAATTATAAGTGATAATGTCATCAGCGTGTACACAAAGGTCCGCCGCGCGAGCTCTTTAGTGCGATTCTTTTTCTGGTACATAATTACGGAAATTATAACATATTTTTACACTTGAAAAAACCTTAGGCGATTTGTAATATAATATACAGGTATAAACATTAGGGGGATTAATGGCAAGTAAAAACTACGTAGTAATAAACGGGCGAGCTTACAATACTATTACTGGAATGGTAATGGATAATATTGACGCAAAAGAAACTGAGGTAAAAAAAGAACAATCAATCAGTAAGCGTGGTGCATCTGTATCAAATATTCACACCACACACGTCCAGAAATCTAGCACATTGAATCGTCGACACGTTAAAATGCCGCAGCGTACGCCATTGGCTGCCAAACCCCAGAAAACTCGCGTTGACGTGAAGCAACATGTTGCAGTGAAGAAGTTTTCTACGCCAATTGTCAGCAAGCCAGCTCCTCAGAAAATTGCTATTAACCGCCCAGCCGAAGCTCACCCCGTTACTCGTCGCGCCCAACAAAGACCTCTTAGCGTTAACACTAAATTGCGAAAAGAACGCCAGCCTCTGGCTATGAATAACAATCCGTTTGTCGCCGTCGCTCCGCAAAAAATAGAAAAGCCAGTCGCAAAAACCGCTCATCAATTGAAAAATGAAGCAATCGAAAAAGCTTTGTCGAATGAGATTATTAGTAACAAAAAAGCACGTCGACGTCAGAAAAAGGGCGGCACATTACGCTGGTTGAACACATTTTCTGTTGGTTTTGCGGTGATGCTACTAGGTGGCTATTTAACGTACCTGAGTATGCCAAATATTTCTATAAAAATGGCCGCCGTTCAATCAGGAATTGACGCCAAATACCCAGGCTACAAACCAGACGGCTACGCCCTAAACGGCCCTATCAAATTCAAATCGGGCGAGGTCTCTATGAAATACGCCTACGCCGACGGAAGTTCAGAATACACCATAACCCAACAAAAAAGTGGTTGGAATTCATCAGCAGTGAAAGAATTTTTCTCTGAAAAGCACAAGAATCCAAACACCACAATGATCGACGGATTGACAATTTACAGCAGCGGAAAAGAAGCGGCTTGGGTGAACGGCGGAATTTTATATCAGATTAGCGGCGACGCAAACCTCTCAAGCAGCCAGATTGAAAAAATTGCCACTAGTCTGTAACTCATCAGATAACGTGCTATAATTTACTCATGACTATTAGAACTCGTTTTGCACCAAGTCCGACTGGCTATATTCACTTAGGCAACGTCCGCACCGCGCTATACACATACCTTGTCGCCAGGGCGCATCAGGGAGATTTCATCTTACGCATTGAAGACACAGACCAAGCTCGGTTCGTTGAAGGCGCGGAAGAAATGATCTTGGAAACCTTAAATTGGCTAGGATTAAATTGGGACGAAGGACCAAATCTTAACAATCCAAAAGAAGAGTCTGGCAATTTTGGTCCATATCACCAGACAGATCGCCGTGATATTTACATAAAGTGGGCAAAGAAAATGATCAGCGAAGGACTAGCTTACGCCGACCCATACACGCCCGAAGAAGTGCAAGTTTTCCGCGACAAAGCCAAGGCTGAAAAGCGCGCATTTTTATATCGCGACCATCGACCAGAGAATCCACCAGAATGGCAGCTCGGAATGCCGCTACGCTTCAAGGTTCCAGAAATTAAGCGATATTCTTGGACGGACGCCGTTATGGGCGAGTTGTCGGCTGGCCCAGAAGCTCTGGACGATTTTATTCTTATCAAAGCGGATGGTCTACCAACCTACAATTTTGCGCACATCATTGACGATTTCGAAATGCAAGTTACGCACGTCATTCGCGGCTCGGAATATATTGCCAGCACGCCTAAATATCTATCGCTTTACGAGGCGCTTAAAATTACGCCACCAATTCTGGCGCACGTGCCACACATTATGGCGCCATCGGGAAATAAAAAACTTGGCAAGCGTGACGGCGCTAAAAGCGTAACTGAGTATCGATCAGAAGGAATTTTGCCAGAAGCGATGCTTAATTTCTTAGCGCAACTCGGCTGGAACGACGGTACGGAGCAGGAAATTTTCAGTAAAGCCGAACTGATTGAAAAGTTCTCACTCGACCGCGTTCAAAAATCTGGCGCGCGATTTGACGAACAACGACTCATTTGGCTGAACGGCCAATGGATCCGCTCGCTTAGCTTGGACGATCTTTACTCTCGCTGCCAATCATTCTGGGGCGAAGAAGCCAAAAACGCTGATGAATCGTATAAAAAGCGCGTTCTGGAATTGGCGCAAGATCGCTTGAAGACATTGCAAGATTTGCCAAAATTAACGAGCTATTTCTTCGTCGAGCCTGAAATTGACACGGAATTAATTGACGGAAATAAGCAACTTCGTAAATTGACCGACGACGAGCGACGAGATTTATTGTCAATTGCTCGCCAAGAATTCGAGAAAATTACAGATTGGACGCCAGAAGCAATTCAGAATTGCCTTAATCAATTACTGGAAACGACGGGGCAGAAGCCGGGGATTTTGTTTAGTCTGGTGAGAATTGTGACGACGTGGGCGCCGTTTAGTCCGCAACTTAACGACACGCTGGCGCTAATTGGCAAGGAAAAAACTCTGCAAAGAATCGATAATTATCTACAAAAATAGTTTATTCGTGCGCCGAAAATGCTATACTAAGCATAAGCATGAATGTTGAAAAAATAGATAAATCAGGACAAAAAAAGAACGTCTGCTGGGAATCGTTCAAAGAATGGGTAAAAAAGCATATTCTGGCGATTGTGCTCGTGGTGAGTGCGATGGTTATTGCTGGAGTTTTCATAATTGCAATTCACTCAATAAAATACGAGCAGACCGCTAGCGTGGAACTGAAATTGCCAGCCAAAAAACCCGCGCCGAAGAAGTTTTATTCGCCGCTAACTGGCGTGGAAATCGCAAACGAAGCCGTCACAAAGCTACCCGTAACTGGCGTGATGATTGAGAATAGTCCAGCCGCCAGACCGCAGTCAGGACTGAAGAAAGCTGGCGTGGTTTATGAAGCCGTGGCGGAGGGCGGAATCACTAGGTTTTTGGCTATGTATCAGGGAGAAAAACCTGCGCTAATCGGTCCAGTGCGAAGCTTAAGATTATACTATTTGAGCTGGGCGGCGCCATATCAAGCATCAATCGCACACGTTGGCGGAAGCCCCAACGCTTTATCTCAAGTCAGAAACGGCAATTATCGCGACATCGACCAGTTCTTTAACGACGGATCGTATTGGCGATCTCGCGACCGCTACGCGCCGCACAACGTCTATACTTCAGGAGAAAAACTTGACCAATTGAATAGCGCAAAAGGCTATAACAATTCCGAATTCACTAGCTTCGCGCGAGCAGACGGCAAACCTGTCGAATCACCAAACGCCACATCTGTAAGCATAAACCTCAGCGGCTCACTCTACAATACCTCATATGCTTACGACAAGGCGTCGAATTCTTACCTCAGGAGCATGGCTGGCGCGCCACATACTGATAGGGAAGATGGGCAAATTACTCCAAACACTGTCGTAGCTATGGAAGTTGGTGTTGAAGCTCGGGCTCAAAATTACGATGGCTACGAAGATGTCAAAACGACAGGATCCGGCAAAGCTTACATTTTCCAAAACGGCACAGTCGCCACCGCCACTTGGTCAAAAGCGGACATAAATTCGCCACTTAAATTGACAGACGAATCTGGAAAAGACGTCGCCTTAAATCGCGGACAAACATGGATTGCAGTCTTCACGCCAGGAAGAGGAAGTGTTTCATGGCAATAGATCCAAAATCTAAAACTCTAAGAGAATACAAGCAGTATTATTATCAAAAAGTCATATTAATATTATTATCGGCAAACGCCTGCGTTTTATTAGGTCTAGGGGTCACTCTTCATTTCACAGCCATTTCCATGTCTCAGATGAACTTCTGGATTATTATTTTAGTTACGATAGTTTTGCAAATTATATTTTCAATTTCTATCGTTAAAATTATCACCGCTCCGCTTAATAAAATTCTGGCGGCACTGTCTCATAAAATCGGCGAACTAACCACCGACACTCCGCCAAATCCTAACGATAAACGCTACGAAAAAACTGGATTTAAGACGGCGCTTCAGGCAATTTATGGCGATTATCAGCCAGAGCAAAAACCAACTAGTGACAACGACAAGCCAAAAATCCCGCTCACTCAAGCTCTGAATCAAGCCAGCACTGGCGTCGTGATTCTTAATTCCAATCAGAAGATTATCTTCGCCAATTCTGCCGCCCCGATTTCCAGGAACGCGAAAGGCGAGGATTTTCTGGCGCTTGATTTTCTAAACGAACCGAGTATTTCCGATTGGCTTCACGAAATCGCCAATGAGAAAATTAAAGCCGAGCGCCGTTGGCAACGCATTAGCACCAACCCCGACATCATCCAAAAAACGCGAATATTCGACATTGTGGCTTCATTCGAAAAAGGCGCCGCCGCCGAAACCGTCATTTTTCTCATCGACAAGTCTAAAGTATATTTGCCAGAAGAAGAGGACCTCAATTTTATCTCATTTGCCGCTCACGAACTTCGCGGGCCGATTACAGTTATTCGTGGATATCTGGACATTATCAACGAAGAGTTTGCTGGACGCTTGCAGGGCGATGAAAGGCAACTTCTTGATAGGTTGGTCGTTTCGTCCAATCGCCTGTCCAGCTACATTGATAATATTCTTAACGTTGCCAGATATGATAGACACCACTTGAAGGTCTATTTGCTGGAAGACACTGTTGCTAATATTTACGCCTCGATTGCTGATGACATGCAGCTTCGCGCCTCAACTCAACACAGAATGCTTAATGTTAATATTCCAGATGACCTCCCAACGGTAGCCGCCGATCACGGAAGTATCGGGGAAGTGATTGGCAATCTAATTGACAATGCCATTAAGTACAGTTTTGAGGGTGGGTCCGTAACCGTTTCCGCAGAGCAAAAAGGCGACTTCGTGGAAGTGTCTGTCGCCGATAATGGAATTGGAATGCCGGCGAATGTCGTGGACAATTTGTTCCACAAGTTCTATCGATCGCACAGATCACGCGAGGCTGTAGCCGGGACGGGAATTGGGCTTTACATCTGCAAAGCTTTTGTCGAATCTCACGGCGGCTCGATAATCGCTCGATCCCGCGAAAACGAAGGCTCGATCTTCTCGTTCACTTTGCCAATTTATGCTACAGTTAAAGACAAATTGCTAGAAGACGGGCAGCTGAATAATCAATTGATACGAAAGGGTGGCGGCTGGATAAAAAATCACGCCATGTATAAGGGCTAGGAGGAATTATGATAAAGACAATTTTATGCGTGGAAGATGACCGATTTATTGGCGAAATGTACGTCAGAAGCTTGCAAAAAGCGGGATATGACGTGACATGGGTAGTTGATGGAAATGACGGGCTAGTGGCGGCGCGCAACCAGAACTTTGACTTGATAATCTTAGATTTGATGCTACCAGAACAACGCGGCGACCAGATTTTAGACGCACTGAGAAATAACAATGTCGATTTGGTTCCGAATAGTAAGATTTTGATTATGACCAATTTTGAGCAGGACGAAGCTTCGCGTAGGTCTGTCATGAGTCGTGTTGACGGATATCTAATTAAGGCTGACATTACACCGCGGAATTTGATAGATGTCGTCAAGCAAATGAGTAGTGACGACTAAAAATATTTTGACGCAATGAAAAATGAGGTTTAGGATATTCACACAGAATGTCTGAACTGTAAATGATTCAAGATAATAAAAAAGAGCCCCTTACAGACTCTAAAATAGCATTATTGGTGACCCCACCGGGAATCGAACCCGGGTTGCCAGGATGAGAACCTGGTGTCCTAACCGCTAGACGATAGGGCCGTAACTCCATGGATTATACCATGGAAAGGGAAGGCTTGTCTACTTTTTCGCATCCATACAGCCTCTATATCATATTTATCACTTGAGATTTTCCTGAAAATTCGTCATAATAAAACTATGAAAAAGGGCGGGATTTACTTTAAGCCTCACGCGATTTCCAGATTTTGGTTAAGACGGTTGTGTGAAGTTGCATTACTAAGTTGTTTTACAATTATTCTTTTATATGCATGGGCGCGATTTATACCGACCGGTTATCAATTGCCAATCGGATTATCCGTCTCAGATTTGGCGGCTGGCGTAGCAGGAATCGGCAGCTTAATTGTGCTGATTTTATGTTTTTGGCTTCCCAGAAAATACGAAACTGAAATCGGAATTTTCGTATATTTGTTAACTGTCGCCGTCGCCGCAGTCACCATAATTACCAGCGGCGGAGTCGTTTCACCATTCCTAGTTATGTGGATTATCGTGGCAATTTTTGCAGGATTTTTCGGCGCAATAATCTCAGGAATAATGGGGCTTTTGGTTATTTTACAGATTATAGCCACTAGCGTTCAACAGGGAATAAACATACAATTCATCATCGGCTACCTCTTCTTCGGATTTTTACCTTTGATTTTCAGCCTTGTTTTATGGATTCGCCGCCAAAAAACCGACGACAACACATCCAGCTTGGAGAATAAACTTTCCGCCGTTGAAAGTAAGTCTGATGTAGTGATTAATGCCATCGACGATGGCGTTTTGGCTATTTCCAAAGATGGCAACATCGAACTGATAAATCCATCCGCCCAACAAATCATCGGCTGGGACCAAGGCGATGCGCTCGGGCTTAACTGGAAAAGCGTCTTAAAACTCGTTACTTCAGACGGAAAAGACGTAGAAGACCTCGAAAATCCAATAGTCCAATCCTTATCAAAAAACCAGCCAACACACAACGATAAATTATTCCTATTGACTAGCTCTGAAAAACGCATTTTAGTGTCAATCGTCAGCTCTCCAGTCGGCACAGATGGCGAAGGGATCATCGTAGTTTTCCGCGATATCACTAAAGAAAAAGCCGAGGAGCGTGAGCAAGCCGAGTTTATTTCCACCGCCAGCCACGAGATGCGCACGCCAGTTGCATCAATTGAGGGCTATTTGGGTCTGGCGTTAAATCCAGCCACCGCTCACATCGACGAGAAAGCCCGCGACTTCATCACCAAAGCCCACGAATCAGCGCAACATCTGGGACGATTGTTCCAAGATCTTCTTGATATCAGCAAAGTTGAAGACGGGCGAATGAAAAATAACCCGAAGATCATCAATGTAAACGAATTTTTGAAGGATATTTTTGATGGCTTAGCGACGAAAGCTAACGAAAAGCAGCTCAATTATATCTTCATGCCAGACATAATTGATGAGGGCAAGGAGAAGTCATTGCAACCGATTTTTTATGCCAATATTGACCCTGACCATTTTCGGGAAGTCGTCAGTAATTTAATTGAGAACGCCATCAAGTACACGCCGTCGGGCGAAGTTGTCGTCAATGTTACCGGCGACGATAAGCAGATTTCTGTAAGCGTGAAAGATAGCGGCATTGGCATTCCAGCCGAAGATATTCCGCATTTATTCCAGAAATTTTATCGAGTGGACAATTCCGACACGCGAGAAATTGGCGGAACCGGTTTGGGGCTATATTTGAGTCGTCGCTTAGCCGAGGCGATGTCTGGAAATTTGCGAGTTGAGAGTAAATATAAAGAGGGAAGTACTTTCTATTTGGAAATTCCTCGTATGAGCAGTTCGGACGCAAAACAACACCTAGAGTCTACGAAGATTGAAAAGGCTGAAGATCTAGCGCCAGACTCTCTAACTTCAGAAAAAACCGAAATTGCTACAGAAGAAAAGACGGAAGATGTCGCAATTGAAAATAATAGCGAAATTGTCGATTCAAATCCAGCTGCAATCGCAACTCCAGAAAATCCAGCTCCAATCACACCCACAGTCCCGACGACCCAGTTAGAAATTCCACAACCAGCTAGAAATTCTTCCGAGCCGACGCTGGCTGAAATTGAAGAAGAATTGCGCAGAAAGCGTCAGCAATTGTCTATACCTGGACGCGAATAATAACCATAAGGGCTATGGATTTTTTGTCAAAACTTCAGTATAGTATAAATATATGACAAAAATTTTATTGGTTGAGGACGACAAAAGTTTACGCGAAATTTACGGCGTACGACTTTTGGCGGAGGGCTACGATATCGTTTCGGCGGGCGACGGCGAAGAAGCTCTGGCCATGGCAATTAAAGAACGTCCGCGATTAATCTTAAGCGACGTGATGATGCCAAAAATCTCTGGCTTTGATATGCTAGATATTTTACGCTCAACGACAGAGACAAAAGACGTTAAAGTTATTATTATGACCGCGCTATCATCAGAAGACCAAAGGAAGCGTGGCGAGCAGCTTGGTGCTGATAAATACTTAGTGAAATCTCAGGTAGGAATAGAGGACGTCGTGAGAGCAGTCCACGAAGCCCTGGGCGACCTTCCGGGAGTCGGCACAAATCCAGTGCCAGTTTCACAACCAACTCACACATATGAACCAGCTATTCCAACGCCTCAACCAACTCCAGCAGCGCCGCAGCCAGTTACTAGGCCTGACGTTTCTTCATTATCGCCGCAACCAACTACTCCCGCTACAGTATCGGCAACTTCTGTAGCAAATCCGCTTATACAACAACATCCACAACAGGCATTCGCGCCAGCACCACAACCGCTACCTCAACCAGCGCAAGCTCCAGCACCACAACCAATTCCGACGCCACAGCCTCAAACAACAACTCTGCCGCAGCCTATGGCACCGTTTTCATCGCCCGCACCGCGACCTTCAGGGCTTGGTGACCGCATTATTCAACCTTTACCAGCTGACGATTCTCAGAATTCGGTAGACATCTCTAAACTTATGGCAGAAGAATTGGATAATACACAGAGAATTTCTCAATCAACTCCAGAGCCTCAACCAGCGCAAGCTCCAGCACCACAACCGATTTCGACACCCCAGCCAGTACCAAATCCTATTGAGCGAGCTAGTGCAATACCCTCCGTCCAAGAACAGCCTCAAGAACAAAACATTCCGCATCAGCTATCAGAATCTCCTCAGCCGACACAATTTCCACCGATAAATCCGCAACAATGATAATCCCAGACACAAAGCAAGAATCTTGGCGCCTCAACAAATTCGTGGCGCTTTGCCTGGGTGTTTCCAGGCGGAAGGCCGACGAATTGATAGAAAAAGGGAAGATTACTATTGACGGTCAGCCCGCCAGATTGGGTCAACAAATTTCTGACGCAAATAAAATTTCCTATAACGGAAAATTACTAGAATTGCAATCCAAACAGCTCATCATCCTACATAAGCCAACTGGATATCTTTGTTCACGCGCTTCTCAGGGCGGCGTTCCGACAATCTACAAATTGCTACCGAAGAATCTTCACTACTTAAAACCCGTTGGTCGCCTGGACAAAGATAGTTCTGGGCTGATTATCATGACGAATGACGGCGACTTTGCTCATAGTATGACACATCCGTCGTTTTACAAGATTAAGCGATATCTCGTTACAATCGACCAGCCCTTGCAGCCTTTGCATCGCCAAATGATCAATGATTTTGGCGTGCAGCTTCCTGACGGTCGCAGTCAATTGACGTTAGAAAGGCAACACGAAGGTGATGACTATCGTTGGATAGTCGAAATGAGCGAGGGAAGGAATCGTCAAATTCGGCGAACTTTCGATGCATTAGGCTACACTGTTAAAAAACTCCACAGAACAAACTTTGGTAATTATTCGCTCGGCGACCTCAAGAGAGGCGAATGGCGAGAAGATAAATTCACGAATTCATAATTTACTCCGCAACTCTTTATATTTTACGGTAAATATTGTAATATAACTTTTATGCCAAACCCGACAGAAAGTATAACTGTAAAATGGAAACGCTAAAGCGAGAATCCGACCCTTTCCCATTAGAAAAGATAAAGACAATCATACAGAATCTTAAGGAAGAAAGATCGGGTACTATAGAAAAACTGTTCTACAAGAAGGATGAGTCCAATATTTTACCAAAATTCCTAGAAAACCAAATCTATGCTTACATCGAACTTATTAAAGAGATCGAGAGGCATACTACAAAATTTGAATATCCTATATCCGTAGCGTTCAAAGATGACGACAATAACATTTGCTATTGCATAAATAACCCCGAAGAAAATTACTACATAACACTTTACCCAAATCCAATTAACAAACAATCTCCAAAAGCCTACATTCACAATTACGCTAGAGAATACGATAACGAGGACGAGGAGTACGAACTAGTCGTAGCCGAGTCTAAAGAGTTTACAACAGAGAACAACTCGAACTACTTTAAGGATTTCCTGAAAATAGTTCGCCCATGCGAGGCTTATATAAATAGCGTGCTCGCCAAAATGTCTTAAAACTGCTATAATATACAATCATGTCTAAATTACCAACAGTCGCCATCATCGGGCAAGCCAACGTCGGCAAAAGTTCACTATTTAATCGCTTGACGCGCTCTCGCACTGCCATCGTCGCCAGGGAAGCCGGGACGACTCGCGACAACGTTGTTGGTAAAGTCTCATACAAACGACGCAACGTCGACTCTACGCTGTCAGATGACTATTCGCAATTTTGGCTCATCGACACAGCCGGACTGAAAACTGCCGAGGACAAATTTGAGGCGACCATTCAGGACCAAATCGCTGACG
Source organism: Candidatus Nanosynbacter sp. HMT-352 (assembly GCF_021222645.1). Classification (NCBI taxonomy): domain Bacteria; kingdom Bacillati; phylum Minisyncoccota; class Nanosynbacteria; order Nanosynbacterales; family Nanosynbacteraceae; genus Nanosynbacter; species Candidatus Nanosynbacter sp. HMT-352. The sequence continues at coordinate 196,938 of NZ_CP089520.1, read as the reverse complement.
CTTCCGCCGCCGCTGACGTAATCCTCGTAACCGTCGACTCCACCGCATATCCTTCTGACGCTGATCGCCAATTAGCCAAAAAAGCCCTAAAAAGCGGCAAGCCAGTCATTTTAATCGCCAATAAAGCAGACTTGAAAGGCTCTCTTTCTATCGACGAATTCAAACGACTCGGCATTAAAAACATCATAAAAACTTCCGCCGAGCACAGCATTGGCATTTCGGAGCTTCTTGACAGCATTGCCGAACTTATTCCGCCAGCCACCGAAACCGCACCTGACGACATTATTCGCGTTGCGCTAATCGGCCGCCCGAATGTCGGAAAGAGTAATCTATTCAATACCCTAGCGGGCAAGCAGCAAGCCATCGTCGCCAACGTCGCCGGCACAACTCGCGACGTAAACCGCGTTCAAGTTCGTTATCACGGACAAACAATTGAACTGCTCGATACCGCTGGAATTCGCCGCCAAGGAAAGCAAGAAACGGGAATTGAGAAGTTCTCAGTTCTTCGCACCATGCAAGCCATCAACGAAGCCGACGTTTGTCTGCTTCTTATGGACGTCAATGAGCTTAACGTTCAATTGGATCAGCGCCTAGCTGGAATCATTGACGAGGCAGGCAAGGGGCTGGTTCTGGTTGTTAGCAAATGGGACTCCGTCGAAGGTAAGGACGCTTATACTCATGATGAAATTGCCCCACAAATTAGCTATAATTTCAAATTTACCCCATACGCTCCGCTTATATTTACCTCGTCTGTCACTGGGCAAAATGTCACTAAGCTATTCGATCTGGCAGTCGATATTTATAAACGCCGTCGCCAAGAATGTAAAACTCGCGCCTTAAACGACATTTTACAGAAAGCCATCGCCGCACATCCGCCAGCTGGTCTGAAAAACTCGCACCCGAAGCTGCGCTACATTGTCCAGACGGACGTTGCTCCGCCGTGGTTTGTTATTTACGGTAGTAATCTGAAATTTGTCCACTGGAGCTACAAGCGTTATCTGGAGCGAACTTTACGCGAGGCTTTCAATTTTGCAGGAACACCAATTAAAATGTCTTTCCGCGACGAAAAGCAATTAAAGGCCAATCGTGAACGCGTTGCGCGCGGTCTGGCGCCAGTCACCAAAGCCTACAAGCAGGCCAAAAACGCCGAAAAAGGCATATAATACCACATCTTTGACAAAATCCATTGACATTTTGTTCTATTAGTGATATACATATATTAGCTTTCACAACGTGTGTTAGCTTGCGTCAAATCGACGCACCGTTCTGCGGAGAGTTTATTTCTCCGCCTGACTCCAGAAGAGGAGTTATCATGGGAGAAGCAGCTCTAAAAGCAATGGTGATCATCGCGCTTGGGATGGTCGCTGGAGCTGGCCTCGCGGGAGGTCTCGCAGGAGGCCTCGCAGGAGCAGTCGTAGGTAAGGTAGCGGGAGTTCCCGTTGTCATAACTGCTCCAATCGGAGCAGCTCTCGGGGCTGCAGCGACTGGTACCGCTACGTACCGGCGTATCTGGTACGGAGGCAAGAGGGATAACAACCCTCCTGCTGATGATCAGTAAGCCCGCTCGAAAATAGCTCGCTCGAAAATAGACTCAATATTGAATCCAGTTTTCGGCTTGAGCACGTTTTCGAGCGGGCTATTTTCTTTTATAACGAATCTTAGCTGTATTCGCTCCATAGATGCGTGTCTATGCTGACGAGTCGGAAACGACGAAAGTAAACTTTTATTCAAACATCATCAATTGCGCAGACAAAACTTCACGCGTAATTTCGTCCGCACGTTCACCAATTAGCACAATTTTTGCTGGCTCTTCCGTCGCAGAATTAGCTATTTGAATCTGATTTTCCGTTGCCTCCAAATGATGCCGCACACCATTATCATCAATAAAACAGCCCTTCATTCGCCTGAGTTTATAAGTATCAAAAAGTTCCAGCCAAATTTTCTCCAGAGTCGCCGCAGCAATTTTCATACCAGAAACATCCAGCACCGCATACGTCGGATTGTCTGGCACGACTAGCTCACCGTCGTACGTATCAAAAAACGTTAGTAGCCCCGACGGCGTCGTCATTTTATTGATATCAAATCTGCCTCGTGGCGCGCTCAATATTTTTCCGTAAGGCAGGGAGCTCAGCTTAGATTCATACTGCAGTCGCTCGTCGTCACTTAGCAAATCTTCTTTGGTCACTAAAATCATATCAGCCGCTTGCAACTCAATTTCATGCGCCGGCTCAATTCCACGTAAAATCTCATGTGCATCAATAACATAAAAACTCTGCGCCAACTCGTACTTATTGAATATTTGTGCATTAATCAATTTCTCGACCAAATTCATCGTTCGCGCCACACCAGTCGCCTCAATAAACACTGGGGCGGGGGAATTGCGACAAAAGTCAAGTAACATTCGCGTTAATGCGTGCTTCGACGAACAACAAACGCAATCGCCAGCCAAGGTCGTCACAATATCCGCCAGCTTTTCCAATCGATAACCGTCAACGTTTTCATTAGCATATTCATTCTCAATCACCCGAGAACCCTTATAATCACTTTGTTGCAATAAGAACTCAAGAACACTAGTTTTCCCAGCACCCAACGAGCCATTCACCAAATATAACGGAACTTTATCGATAACCGCTCGCCCATCATCAAACGGCGCATTAATGCTAAATTCCAAATCATCGTCACGTTTTGCCATATGCTTATTATACGTCATTTTCACAAGGTGATATACTAAGTCTATGAAAGTCATCTTAGCGTTGGGAAATCCAGGCGAAAAATACACGAACACGCGGCATAATGCCGGGTTTTTGGCTATTAATAAATTTGCATCAGAACAGGGAAAAACCTTTTCGAATAAGCCGAAATTTTCCGCCGATATCGCCGAACTCAATATTTCTGGAGAAAAAATCCTACTAGTTAAGCCAACTACTTTTTACAACGAGGTCGGAATTTCCGCCCGAGCAATCTTAGATTTTTACAAATTGACATTGGATGATTTACTAATTATTCACGATGACACGGCGCTGGACTTTGGTAAAATTAGAACTCGTAAAGGCGGACGAGACGCAGGCAGTAACGGACTGAAATCCCTTCACGCTCACGTTGGATCAGATTTTTGGCACATTCGTATTGGCACAGACAATTTACTCAGACGTCAAGTTGGTGACGTAGATTTTGTCCTGGGTAAATTCAACTCAGACGAGCAAAAGATTCTCCAAAGCTGGATATTACCCGAATCAGTTAATTTGATCGAGAAGTTCATCAACGGAACTATCGAGCCGTTCAGTATAAAATATTAAACCAGATTCTAGCGTCGTTTTCGCGGCACAATTTTTGACGCGCCGTTCTTCAATTGCTCTTCGGCTTGATGTAATTTTGTAGCCGCAGCTTCTTGCAGATTGATAGATCGGGCTTCCAATATGCTGCTGCCGACCGCTAAACTCACGAACAACAAACCCAAGCCGCCCGTCGCCCATTCCGGCAATTCCAAGTGGAATAATTTGGCAATCATCATCACGCCGAGCGCCATAATTGCCCAGTGAGCGCCATTTTCCAAATATTTATATTTACTAAGCGCACCTGTTCGCAACAAATATACGGTTAGCGATCGGACCCAAATTGCCCCAGCGCCCAGTCCAGCCACGATTAGCAGCACGCTGTTGGTAATGGCGAACGCACCAATCACGCCGTCAAAACTAAAGCTAGCGTCCAGAATCTCCAAATATAACAAGCTAGCGAACGCCGCCCAACCAGTTTTAATCTTAACGGACTTCGCGTCATCTTCATGAAAAAATGACCCGAATAGCTCCAACCCAATATGCAGCACAATTCCAAGAACTGCTGAAATCAACACCAAAGATTTATGCGGCGCCTCAACCGTAAAATACAAGACAGCCGCCACGCTAAGCATTATACACACCTTAAAATTCTCAAATCGCCCAGCCTTCGCTAAAATCGGCTCAACATGTCGCATCCAGTGGACACGCTTGTTGTAATCGATGAAATAACTAAGCCCAATCATAATCAAAAACGCACCACCAAACGCGTCAATCATCGGCGACGCCTCATGCAGGATCTCGCCATACTCAACAGGCTTATGAAGCGCCATATTGACAACATCTATAAATCCGTGGCCGCTTGCAATCATCACGATAGCAATTGGCAATATAAATCGAACAACAAACACAGCCATGAAAATACCAACAGTTAAGAATATTTTCTGCCAAACTTGGCTCATTCCCGCCAAGACCTTGCTATTTATCACCGCGTTGTCGAAGCTAAACGTAACTTCCAAAACCACTAAAATAGTAAATAGCCAAAGACCGCTAACGCCCATATGGCTAAAAATTAAGCTACCCAAACCTAAGGTTAATAGGACCGAAAACCAGAAAATCCGAAACGGATGATGTGAATGTAAAAGATGCTTCATATTGATTTAGTATAACATATAAGCATGGAGTATAATTTTATATATGGCACAAAAATCGCCAGACGGTCGCATAAAAAAGTTTTTATCAGCCAACAGCGAGTTGATCGGTTGGGTGGTTTTTGGCGTCCTTATAATTTCTATTTATCAATTCAGCTCACGATTCGGCGTCATGTTATTAAACGGAGAATTTGCAGAATTGTACAATAAATTACTTCCGTCATTACAAGATTTCATCACGCTAACGCTAAGCGTAATTGTCGAGGCGGTCCCATTCTTAATTTTAGGAATTATCATATCCGCGCTTATCAGATACTTTTTATCATCAAAAGATGTCTTCAAAATGTTACCAAAAAACGCCTTTCTTCGACGAATTGCACTCTCTATGATCGGGCTAATTTTACCCGTGTGCGAATGTGGTAACGTGCCAATTGCACGCAGCTTAATAGCGAACGGATTAAAACCTGCCGACGTTATTAGCTTTCTTTTCGCCGCACCAATCATAAACCCGATAACCATAATTTCAACCATGACCGCCTTCAGTTTTGACACCCGAATGGTTTGGTGGCGAATTATTTTTGCGCTAATTATCGTACAAATAACCGCTTTTATCGTCAGCTTTTTTAAGGAAGATTCCATCATTAATCCAGAGTTCGAAAAACTTTGCCACCCTCATAGCCACGATTCAAAATTATCAAACATATTCAGCTCATCACGCAATGAATTCTGGCAATTATTTACTATGTTAGCCTTAGGTGCTAGCATCGCAGCTGCCACACAAATCTTCGTTCCGCGATTCATCATAAACGCTGTCGGTGGCGACATTTTCCTATCAGTCATATCCATGATCACGCTAAGTTTCGTCATTTCGATATGTTCCAGCATCGACGCGTTCTTCGCACTTGCTTATGTGCGAAATTTCACGACAGGCTCAATTTTATCTTTCTTGCTATTCGGACCGATGATAGACATTAAAATGATTACGTTGTTAAAAACAACTTTTCGCTGGAAATTTATTGCAACAATTACCTTAACTGTATTCGTCTTATCATTAATTGTCGGGCTGGGAGTTAATTTATATGTACGCTAATCTTACCAAATCAATTGGCGGAATTATCATTTGTGTATATATTTTGCTATTAGCTTGGCGTGACCAACTCGGCTTTTACATTCATCCACGCTATCACACATTCGCGGTCGTAATTAGCGTAATCGGCGTTATACTTTTGCTTATTGATATAATGTTGCAATTAAAAAATAAACCCGCAAAAGACAAATCTAGAATTAGCTTGAAAAAAATTACTCCGATATCTTATTTTGCAGCAATTATACTCTCAGTCGGATATATATTGCCACCAAAACCACTTTCTCCAAGCAGCCTCGCGCAAAAAGAAAGCCCTGTAATTATTGATCCCGAAAGTCGTTGCGAAACACCTCAGCCGAAAGAGAACTCTTCTACAATCTCAATAAACCGCTGGAAAACCGCCATAAATTCCTGTAAAGAAGCCGCTTATTTTAACGGTAAAAATATCACCATTACTGGCTTCGTTTCAAATGATCTATTAAAAAACTACGGCTATAATTACTTCAATATTGCCAGATACGTTATAAGTTGCTGCACTGTTGACAGCGTGCCTATGAAAATCCTGGTCGAGAAAAACTTTTCGACAGACTACCCAGATGGAACATGGCTAATCGTCAAGGGTAAATTGTCGCAAAAAATCGTTAATAGTCAAGCTGAATACGTCATAACCGACGCGCATATCACAAAAATCAACCAGCCCAAATATCCTTATGAATTACTCGGACTGTAGGTCTATTGCACACTTGTTGCAATAAGTTATAAACTATTGATAACGCTATGTTAAATGAAATATTTGAACGCCACAATCTTCGCCTGACAAAACCCCGTCAGCAAGTATTTGACATCCTACGAAATTCAGATGTGCCTCTTACGGTCGGCGATATTGCGAAAAACTGCAAAAACATTAACCGTGCCAGCATTTACCGCACGCTACTAATGTTCGATACTCTGAACATTATAAACACTATAACTATTGGTTGGAAGAATTATTACGAGTTAGCAGAACCTTTTATACCGCATCATCACCATCTATACTGCATCAATTGTCAAAATGCCGAACCTATACAATTACAAGAGCTCGAAAAACTCATAGATCTCATTGGTAAAAAACATAATTTCATAGTCACAAAACACCACTTTGAGCTGGAAGGTATTTGCGAAAAGTGCCGACATATTATAGAAAATAAATAATTTTTCCCAACAAAAAAGCGCCAGGTAAGGGTGGGCATCACCTGACGCTTTTTTACCCTTCAACCCACCCGAGCTACCGTATCAGTGAAGCGTCGCGACTAAAACTCCAAAAGTCCGCGCCTGATGACTATCAATACAATTTCGTACTCACATTAACAGAGGTCGCCTTTGAAAAAGGGCAGTTAAAGGGGTTAGTATGCGCGTAACGTTGAACCGCAAAAAGTGGAGGGTAAGAATACTTAATGCCATTGCGCGCAACCTAACATATAGTTAGAATAGGGGGTATAAGGTGCGTTTGGTTAATTATTACTTAACCAATCGTCCTTGATTATAGCAAACATTTGACAAAGTGTCAATACTTTTTACCACATTTTTTATGGAAATCAATAGAATTCTACCAGATGAGCATATTTTCTCCCAGAGATTAACAAATATTGCCAATTCGCCAAAAAGCTTATGTTATATAGGAAAGTTGCCGGAAACAAAGGCGCCAGTCGTATCAATCGTCGGGTCCCGTAAGCCATCTGCCTACGGAAAAGAAGTGACCGAGCGATTAGCAACAGATCTGGCAAAAGCCGGATGTGTAATCGTGAGCGGGCTAGCACTAGGCGTGGACTGTATTGCCCAAAAAGCTGCCATTGAGGCTGGCGGCACAGTTGTAGCTGTCGTGCCAAACGAGCTTCCGGATATTTCTCCAAGGACAAATTACCAACTAGCCATGGACATTATAAAGCAGGGCGGAGCGGTCATTTCGGAATGGATGAAGGGCGATAATAAAATAGTTAACCGCTGGAGTTTTCTGGAGCGCAATCGGCTGGTTAGTGGACTAGCTGACGGAATTATTATCACCGAAGCCGCCGAGCGAAGTGGTACACTGAACACCGCCTCTCACGCACTAAATCAGGGAAGAGATTTGTTTGTAGTTCCCGGAAATATAACCAGCCCGTTGTCGGCTGGCTGCAATACCTTATTAAAACAAGGGGCGTATTTGGTGACAGACGCCGACGATGTTTTATCAATCATCGCGCCAGAAAAATTGCAAAAAGACAACGGTCAAGAATTAGCAGCCAGCGCAACAATTGAAGAAGCTATTATCATAAAACTCATCTCAGAAGGGCTTCGTGACGGCGATGAAATCCAACAAAAATCCGGCCTATCCGCATCAGACTTCGCCACGGCGTTAACTATGCTGGAAATCAACGGCGTTATCAAACCTCTCGGATCAAACAACTGGACATTACGATAATATTGCTATTTTGACAAATTAATGTTATTATGCGGAATATGAAAAAAGGCCGAGAAACATCTCCTACCGTCAGTAAAGTCACCAAAGACGTTTTTACCATTCCTAATTTTATAAGCATGACTGGCGCCGCTTTAGCGATACACGGATCCAAGAAAATCGATACAGCTGAAGGGTTGGTGGAATGCGCGGTCGGGCGATTAGCTGACGTCTTGGACGGCAAAGTAGCACGCACGACAGGACAGACTAGCAATTTTGGAGCAGCCTTAGATGCCACAACAGATAAAATAGTTATGGCAAAAATTCTCTATGAAATGAACAAAAAAGGGTTGGCTCCAAAGCATGTTCTTGGTATTGTTGCGACGCTAAACTTGATAAACACTGGGGCTACGGGAATTGCTAATTTACGCAGCAAGGAGAAAGGCGAAACTCGACCGACCAAATCAGGAAAACTAGCCATGGCAGGAGAGACAATTACTTTGATATCTTATATTGCAGCCCATATTGCCGAGCAAGACAAAAATCCAAAACTCGCCGAGATTCTACGTAAACTAGGGGCTGGAGCATTCGCCGCTTCACTTCCGTTCGCTGCGCACGCAACATGCACCTACATAAAACGAGCAATTAACGGCGACTCGGAAAAAGAAAAACAACGCCAAATAGCAGATGTTAATCGCAGTCTTGGATCAATGGCAATGCTCGGTCGCCTCAGTGGTCGCTCGTAATAATTCACTTTGCGGTTGTAGCCAGATAGTGATTTGTTATAATATAAAGTTATGAAAAATCTCGTTATCGTCGAGTCACCAGCCAAAGCTAAAACCATCGAGAAATATCTCGGTAAGGATTTTCACGTCTTGTCCAGCGTGGGGCATATTCGCTCGATTGTTAAAAAGACGAAGGATGGAACGCCGCCGATTGACGTGGCTAACGATTTTTTTGCAATTTATGAAGTTGATCCTGAAAAAAAGAAAGTTATCACCGAACTAAAGAGAAATGTCAAGGCAGTTGGCAAGGAAAATGTTTGGCTCGCAACCGATGAAGACCGCGAAGGAGAGGCTATTGCTTGGCACTTATGTAAGGTGCTGGATCTTCCAATTGAAACAACCAAGCGAATTGTTTTTCATGAGATCACCAAAGATGCCATAACCAATGCAATTAAGAATCCGCGAACTGTGGATATGAATTTGGTTCAGGCGCAACAAGCCAGGCAAATTCTTGACCGACTGGTTGGTTTTGAGCTTAGTCCAGTCGTCTGGCAAAAAGTTCCCGGCGGAAAGTCGGCTGGTCGCGTTCAGAGTCCAGCGGTGCGATTACTGGTCGAGCGCGAACGAGAAATTATGAAGTTTGAGGGCAATTCTCAATTTAAAGTTACCGCCATTTTTATTCACGATAATCAGGAATTTAAGGCTGAGTTAAATCAAAAATTCGATACAGAAGAAGCAGCTTACGAGTTCTTAAATAGCCTGAAACCTGCCGAATTTATTGTTAGTGATATCTCAAAAACTCCTGGGGCAAGAAATCCAGCGGCACCATTTACCACTTCAACCCTACAACAGGAAGCCAACTCTAAACTCGGCTTCAGCTCCAAAGCAACCATGGCCTCGGCGCAAAAATTGTATCAAGACGGAAAAATCACCTATATGCGTACCGACTCGGTGAATTTGAGCGGCCAAGCCATCGCGGCGGCCACCGATTTTATCAAGCGTCTTTACGGTCCAGATTACTCAACGGTTCGCAAATTTAAGACCAAATCTGCGTCCGCCCAAGAAGCTCACGAAGCCATTCGCCCGACGGACATCACTCTGGAAACTGCATCCAACAATAGCTATGATCAGAAATTATACGACCTAATTCGACGCCGAACTTTAGCGTCACAAATGTCGCCAGCGAAGCTAGAAAAGACAACCATCACAATTGACATCAAAGGCGATAATTTACCTAAGAGCAAAAAACCCGCTCAGTTTGAGGCAAAGGGCGAAGTCATTACGTTTGATGGATTTTTGCGCGTTTACGGCGGTAATAAAGATGAGCTTCTGCCAAAGTTACAGTCTGGCGATGGAGTCAACTCTCACGACATTACAGCTCGTCAAACATTTACACGACCACCAGCTCGCTACACCGAAGGTTCGCTAGTCAAGAAACTGGAAGATCTCGGTATCGGTCGTCCGTCAACTTACGCTACGATTATTGACACTATTCAAACTCGCGGCTATGTTGAAAAAGGCGACAGCGAAGGTCAGCCACGAGATGTGATTGTCCTGAACTATAACGGTGAGGAAGTTAGTCGAAGTATTGTCCAGGAAAAAACCGGCTCGACACGCGGCAAGCTTATTCCAACGCCAAGCGGCGAACTGATTGCCGATTTCCTGACGGACCATTTCACGCAAATTGTCGATTACGATTTTACCGCCAATGTTGAAACGGAATTTGACAAAATTGCTGGTGCTGATCTGGAAAAAAGCACAATGTTGCACGGATTTTACACACCTTTCCATAAATTAATCGAACAATCTGGCGGAATTGACCGAAGTAAGGTCGGCGCTAATCGCGAAGTGGGAATTGACCCAAAAACAAATAAACCAATCATTGCAAGATTCGGTCGTTTCGGTCCAATGCTGCAACTGGGCGCAACTGAAGATGAAGATAAGCCTCGTTTTGCGCCGCTTCCAAAAGGCGCAAAGATTGAAACAGTAACCTTAGAGCAAGCATTGGAAATGTTCAAGTTACCTCGCATTGTCGGTCAAACAGAGGATGGTCAAGACATCAAAGCAAACATTGGCCGGTTTGGTCCGTATATTCAAGTCGGTAAATTGTTCGTTTCCATTAAGCCAGAAGACCCGCACAGCATTACTTTAGAAAAGGCGCGTGAACTTTACGCCGCCAAATTAGAAGCCGAAGCCGCTAAGAATATTGCCGAATTCCCAGATGGAATTAAGGTTCTCAATGGTCGATTCGGTCCATATATCACCAACGGCACCAAAAATGTCAAAATCCCTAAAGATACGGATCCGAAAACTATTACTCACGAAAAAGCTCTGGAGCTATTAAGCACCACAACAGCGAAGCCAACTCGCAAACGCGTAGTTAAAAAGGCCACCAAAACATCCACTAAAAAGAAATAGCATTTTTATACTATCCAATAATTCCGGATAATAAAAACTCTTCATATAATCTATTGCAAAAAACGTAAAATAAATGCTATAATTTATATCAGCAATTATGGCATTTATCTATTGACTTTTGTCAAATGCAATTGTATAATTAAAAACATATTTTCAATCAATATAACCTGTGGTGAGGCAGAGAGGATGTTTCTAGTAACATGAGCGAGACAGCAAAAACCGAGCAAAGCGCCAAATTAAATTCTGTCGTCGATACTATTATTTCTAAAATTCCGCAAGAGCGCGAGAAGGAGATTATTTCTCGACGATTTGGTTTGTACGATCGAAAAGAAACATTAGAGTTAATTGGCGATATGTTCGGCATTACTCGCGAGCGCGTTCGTCAGCTAGAAAAAGCAATCTTAACGCGTCTACGTGCAGCTGTCGCCGAGGGAGAACTTCCTTCGGTTATTGCTATGGAAAAAGAAATTACTTCGAGTTTGTCTGAGATGGGACGAGTTGCGCGGATGCAGGATTTGGCGTCGCATTTCCTCGGTAAAGAAGCTACTGCAATTGACCGCGCTCGTGTGGCGTTCATTTCTGAGCTAGCAGAAAATATCACGATTGTTACAGAGAATGACGATTATTACCAAGCGGCAGCGATCGACACTCTCGGCAACGAAAAGCAAATTAGAGCACGAGTCGAAGAAGTTGTCAAAACAATCAAAAAGCACGGTGAACCTATTACTGCGGAAGAATTGCACAAAAAATTGGACTATGAACATCCTTCAAATATCGCAGCCTTGGCTACCGTTAGTAAAAAATTGGCCAGCTTGAATGATCAATGGGGACTAGCCAAATGGCCAGCCGTTAATCCAAAGAACATTCGCGATAAAATCTACGTTGTTTTGGACACAAATGGCTCACCGATGCATTTTTCCGACATTGCTAAGGGAATTCGGGATAGCGAATTTAACCGCCGAAGCGTTACAACGCAGGCAATTCACAATGAACTTATTAAAGATAAGCGCTTTGTTCTAATCGGCCGCGGTATTTACGCGCTTGCCAGCTGGGGTTATAGTCGCGGCACTGTTTCAGATATCATCACCGACATCCTAAAGAACTCTGAAACTCCACTTCACCGAGATGAAATTGTTCGCCAAGTTCTCGACAAACGACAAGTCAAAGAAACAACGATTCTGCTCAACCTTCAATCAAAACCACAATTCAAACGAGTAGCTAAAGCCACTTACGTTTTCGAAGAAGTCGCTCAAGCTTAGTTGCAAACTTCCTTCAGAGGTGAGATAATTTATACAGCATGCAAATCATTTCTTGGCTCATCGGTACGTTATTGCAATGGTATGTTTGGATGCCAATCGTGGCAGTCCTGATGTTTTTGACGTGGCGTAATTATCGGAAGATAGAAGATTTCACCCCAGTTGAGAGCGTGCTTTTGGTTCTGGAAATCCCACGCACAAATGATAAGCAAGAACTTGCCGCCGAGCAGTTATTCGCTTCACTACACGGAATTCTTCGCGACAATAAAGAATTGCGATTATCTGGCGGGCACCAAGAGCACATCAGCTTTGAAATCGCCTCCGTTAATGGTCAGATCAGATTTTATGTTTGGGTGCCAAAAACCCTGCAGAGCTTTGTCGAGGGACAGATTTATTCTCAATACCCAACCGTTCAAATTCACCAAGCCGACGAAGATTACACTGAGCACGAGCGCGACCACGAAGTTGCTTACTCGACAGAATTGACATTAACCACAGATGAATTTCTCCCGATTCGCACCTTCCAAAACTTCGAAGTCGACCCGCTGGCAGGCATTACGGGTACGCTAGCAAAATTGGAAACCACCGGCGAAGAATTATGGATTCAGGTGCTAGTCAGACCAATCCCAGATGACTGGCAAAACGCCGCAGATCGATATATCAATAGTATAAAAAACGGACGAATGTTCTCCTTGCCAGGATTCGGCGGCAGTATGCAATGGCTAATCGGTGTACTTGGTGCGTTATGGCAACCACCAGAGCAGGGAGCAAATCAATCGACAGCCGTTGAGCTATCAGACCGCGATAAAACTCGCATTTCTGAAGCAGAGAAAAAGGCGACCAAGCTCGGCTATGAAGTAAAGATTCGCTTGGTTTATATGGGCGAAAGTCAGACAAACGCTAAGCTTCGCATGCAGGCGCTCGTCGGTACGTTTAAGCAGTTCAACTCAACAAATCTCAACGGATTTCGCGCCACCAAGGGTATGTTTGGTAAAGAATTTATTGATAAATATCGCAAGCGTTCGTTCATCGGCGACGGCTTCATCTTAAACATAGAAGAATTGGCGTCAGTTTTTCACTTGCCACATACCAACGTTGAAACGCCAAATATAGTTTGGGCAAGTTCCAAGACCGCAGAACCGCCGTCCAAATTGCCAGTCTTAACTGGCGAAGATGTCAACGATGACCAAATTTCTGCCTTTGGCGTCACCAACTTCCGCGGTATCAGCCATCAATTCGGTATGTTGCGCTATGACCGCTCACGCCACGTTTACATAATAGGGCAAACGGGCGCCGGAAAGAGCGGACTATTAGAGCTCTTCGCCTTAAGCGACATTTTCCATAATCAAGGATATGCCATCATCGACCCGCACGGCGACTTCGCAATCAACAACATGAAATTTATCCCCGGCAGCCGATTGAACGACGTGATTTATTTTAATCCAGCCGACACCGCGTATCCTCTGGGGTTCAACCCGCTGGAAGTCACGAACCCGAACCAAAAAACCAACATTTCATCAGAAATCATCGGCGTTTTGAAGCGTATTTTCGGCGATTCGTGGGGACCGCGGCTTGAATATATTTTGCGGTACACTATTTTAGCTTTGCTGGATCGACCAGAAGCGACGATGCTTGATATTACTCGCATGCTAACAGATAAGGAATTCCGAAAAGAAACGCTGACTTATTGTCGCGACACCGTGGTTTTGCAATTCTGGAATGTCGAATTTGCCAGCTGGAATGACAAGTTTGTGGCCGAGGCGATTGCGCCAGTCTTAAATAAAGTCGGAGCTTTCACCGCCAATCCAATCATCCGTAACATCATCGGGCAGCCGAAATCTACGTTCAATATTCGCCAAATTATGGACGAAGGAAAGATTCTAATTGTCAATCTGTCCAAAGGTCTTATCGGCGAAGATAATGCTGCCATACTCGGTTCGTTCTTGGTCACAAAAATCCAGCTTGCCGCTATGTCTCGAAGTGACATTCCTGACGTCCGCGACCGCCGTCCATTCTATCTTTATGTCGACGAGTTTCAGAACTTCGCCACCGATTCATTTGCAACTATTCTATCCGAGGCTCGAAAATATGGCCTTAACTTGACCGTTGCCAACCAGTATATTTCCCAGATGAGCGACACAGTTCGTGACGCAGTTTTCGGAAACGTCGGCACCATGATTTCTTTCCGAGTTTCTGCTGACGATGCACCAATTCTTGCTAAGCAGTTTGAGCCGAACTTCGAGGCAATCGACCTTCTACAGATGCACAATCGTAATTTCGTTGTCAATATGGTTATCGGCGGCGAGAAAACTCCCGCGTTTTCTGCTCGCACATTGGAGCTTCCGCCAAGCCAAGCCGACAACACGCCACACATTATTGAACACTCGCGTCGCATGTATTCGCGAAACAGGGAAGATGTCGAGAAGGAAATTGATGCCGCAATAAAACCTGTCCGCAACCAAAAAAAGCAGCCTGCCAAACCTCAACCGCAACCCGCAAACAACGCTCCAGCGGTCAATAGCCAACCGGAAAAGCAGCAACCCGCAGCAAACGACGGCGAAGTTGTTTTGCAAATTCGCGGCAATGATAACACACCTACAGAAACCGCAATTAGCACAGTTACGCCACTAGCCTCGGCCACACCAAAGCGACGACGTCGCCGACGAAAAAAGAGCACTACCGCCGACTAAAAACTATTCGTATCGCCACTGATGCATATCAGAGTTATAAACGTCGGTGATTCGCGGAGAAATCAGCGTAGAAGTTGGCCCAGACGGCACAGAAACGGCGTTTTGCTTAGTCAAAAAAGTAAGCAATTTTTGGTTTTGATATCGCAGATTTTTCGGCAATGGCTGACTAACCACAACCTCAGCTTGCGGCGCAGACAACACAAAACCCCACTCGCCAAATGACGGCACATTGACCGAAAACGCCGTCACATATCGCCCCGAATGAGCAGACTTGACGGTGTTTGCCACCATATAAAAAGCATGCGGAGAGAAAAATGAAGACGTCGCTTGCGTCACCATAACGCCACGTTCCGTTAAAATATTACCGATTTGACGATATAATTGCTCGGAATATAACTTGGCTAATTTCTCATTCGACGGATCCACCAAATCAATCAACACAACATCATATTTATCATTGGTAGAGAAGGCGAATTGGAAAGCGTCTTGATTGACAATTGAAACGCGCGGATCATGCAACGAACGCTGATTTATATCAGTAAGAAGATGATTAGTTTTCGCCAAATTAGTCATCGTCTCATCGATATCGACCAACGTAATATGCTCAACGCTGGGATATTTCAAAACATCCCGAGCCAGCAAACCATCGCCGCCGCCCATAATCAGCACGCGCTTCGGATTAGCAACTGAAGACAGAGCGGAAGCGGACAGCGTTTCGTGATAACGTGCTTCGTCAAGGCTGGAAAACTGCAAATTGCGATTCAAAAACAACCTGGTGTCATTTTTATATCTCGTCAGGACAATTTTCTGATATGGCGTCTGTTGCTGCCACATCACCGGATCTTTATACGTTCGCTTGTCAATTCCATGTTCAATTTCTGTCGCAAAAATAAAAAATCCCAAAAGCAACATTGTTGCAATAACGCTAATTGTCATAATAATTTTCGAAGTCTTCATTTGCTTAAGAATCAGAACCGCAACGCCAATATTCAGTGCCGCCACCAGATACGCGCTACGCATTAAGCCAAGATACGGAATCATAACGAGCGGGAATAATAGCGACGCAATTAACGCCCCAAAATAATCGAGTGCCAAAATCTTACTAAATAATTTCACCGAAGACTTGCGTCCAAATTCCTGAAACATCTTCATTAAGAGCGGGATTTCCAGTCCAATACAAATGCCGATCGTCAGACTTATTACAGCAAAAATCAGCCAATGTGAACGCGTAAAAACGAATCCCAAATACATCAACATCACCGAATTTCCACCAATTAACCCCAAAATAATTTCATTAACAGCGAAGCTAGTCGCCGGATGAATCTTTATGTAATTGACGAGTAGTGAACCAATTCCCATACCAAACAACGTCACGCCGGTTGCTAGACTAAAGCTCAGAATCGAATCGCCCACCAAATATGACGCAGCCGCACCTAAGATTAATTCATAAATAATTCCACCGATTGCTACTAAAATTGCCGCTGCAAATAAAGCAACTTGCTCTCGTTTCTCCGTGTTTGATCGTGACATAAATAACTCCTTTTATTTACCGAATCCACCACTACTGCCACCATAGACGCCACGCGCACCACCATGACCTCCGTCACTATTATCTTCGAAGAAGAATATAAACAAAAAGATAGCAATAATTATAATCGTAATTATAATCGTTGACCAGTTAATTGGCTTAATTGTCCTGCCAAACATCTTCTTTTGTTCTTTGTCGCTTAATTGAATCTTACGGTAAGCGTCGTACTCGCGATTATTATACTTCTCAATTGTTATCAGCTGGCGATTTTTTGGCGCACCCGTATCTTTCAGAGTGGCATAGGCCATCAGTTCTTTCGGGAAAACTTGATAGGTATTCTTACCCTTAATATTAACAATTTCGCCCACGCCAACTTCATCAACTACTACTGTATGGTCTTTTCCATCCTGCTCGGAAACTGTGAATGATTGACCTTTTTCTAGTTGAGCCGGATCAATTGCCTTTGTGAAGCGAATTGGCTCATACAAAGAAACAATTTGGTCGCTATGATCATACTCCACCCAGCTGTCATAATCAGCTAGTCCAGTAATTTCCCACTCTTCCCAGTAATAGAACCGCTTTTTTTTCTCGTCCCATTCACGAAAAAGCAAACATCCAACAACTCGCAAATTCGTCTTCTTACCGGTCAAAATCTGATTAATTTTAAGTCGTGCCTTGGTTCGTTTCATATTACAATGCCATTTCTTTCATAATTATTTTTTCCGTGTCCAGCAACCGTGCAATCAACTCTTTTATTTGTTGCAATTTATCATCATCCAGCACTTTACAAGTTGTCATCGCTACATATACTACACCGCTTTCCGGCCACGTATGAATCGCGATGTGCGACTCCGATAAAAGCAGGGCAGCGCTGACTCCTTGCGGAGAAAATTGATGCGTTACCGATTCCAGATGATGTAAGCCAGCCAGTTCCGTAATATTTCTTAACATTTTCTGTAGCTCATCCGCGTCATTAAGTAGAGCGAAATCAACTTCGCTCGCTTTTATGGTTATAGATTGGATCGCGGACGCATGCATACTATAGTAATTATATCACCTCCAGAGTGTCAGGAGTAAAGGTAAAACGCGGCTCTTAAAATATAGACAACAGTAACGATAAAAACCTCTTATATAACGCTACAACAAGAAAATCCCCCATGGAGCCAGCAGGGACGAACCCGTCAACTGAGTTACACCATCTAGGGGATTCTCATGTAGATAGTGTAACAAATAATACAACAGGGTGCAATACTCTTTATGAAGGCAATGTGCGAAGCCAAGAAAAAAGCCACCCAGGTGACCTTAACGGTGCGCCCCGTGGACAAGCCGAACGGGGACTGGGCGACTTTTCTAGTGAAAATATAGCACAAGAAGTCCGGAATATCAATGATGAAAATGATCACGCCACAACAAGAAAAGCCCCTACGTTGCCAGGGGAACTTATCGAACCTGGTTATAACACAGAGGCTTCTGATCGTAATATAGCACAAGAAGTCCAGAATGTCAATGATGAGAAGGAGAAATAAAAAATCTCTCCAAACAACGAGAAGAGATTTCGAGAGCTTCGGATGGGGGCGCAAATGTTGTTCCATCATCCACCAATAGCGATAGCTATGTCGGCGGCGCGCCAGTTTCCGCCGGTCGGAGCTCTGATGGTGCCAATATAGCACAAGAATCCCAAAATGTCAATGAAGACGTTAAATACAAGCTCAATCCAGAGCATGAAGCACAGGTCAGAGCATACAACGAGCATATAACACGTCTACGCCAACGTGAAGAATACTTGCGTGGTCAAGGAATGAGTGAAAATGCTCCAGCCATGATTAACCTACGTAAAGCTCAAGAGCAGGCTATATACGCCAGAGATCATATCGGTGAGGTAGATAAATTAGGCAATGTGTTAGCTTATGATATTTCAGGCATAAGAAAATCGACTGGGTGCGGACTCGATAGTTCCGCTATTAGCGCAGATGCGCTTGACCAGTCGATTGACAACTCTAGTATACCAAACAATCCTCAAGATGTCAATACAGACAACCGCTATCAACACCCTCTTCAAGAAACTATTAACGAAATGGAAGCCAACCCTAAGCCTAGAATGACTAGGGAATTAAGAGAGGCTATAGACGAGTTTATATATAAGAATATAGACCACAACCTATTCAACAACAACACTATTGTGTCGGAGCAATCTGTCGTGACGGTTGGCGATCACACGCTACTGGAAGAGGAGATTGCTCACACCGCAGTGGAGTAAGTGAATGGCTGTATGAATGAGAGTACAAAGAATAAGGTCATCGATTTTCTTTCTGGTATATTAGTGATAAGAATATCAATACTTGTAGCGTATGCGGCGTATCATTAACGACTTAAAAGTATATGGAAGTAGATTATATCCAATATCTAAATTGTTAGGGAACTATAGCTAAAGGCGGTATTAACAACGGCCGTTTATTGATTTTTTATGGCGGTAGTAGTAATATTTACGCAGAAGTAGGTAGCGCCACCCGTATTGGACAGGAAAGCGGACCTATGGTGAATGAATATTTAAAAGTCCGAAAGTGCGACTTTTCTATTTTCACTTAGTCTTTTTTATTGATATTGACCAGCAAAATTATTATGATTATCAGTAGCAGTACTGATATCATTAATTCGCCCATCGTAAAAGAATGAAAAATAATTCCATTATCAAGTATTTTAGTTCCGTTTGCCATATTATCCTCCTGCCTTCATTTTAGCATAATATTTTACGCGCTCATTTATGTACTTTAGCTCATTAAATGTATAAATTATTGCGAAGTCACAGAACACCATAACAATATAACCAACTAAGCATATTGCGGAATCTAGCAAATAGCGACAAGAGGGGGATTGAGCAGTCGCCTAAAAAGTAGTATTATGCCTGTACAGTCGTGATTTGCAGCTGACATTGTATGAAGAATACCGCTCAAACGAGCGGTATTTTGTTATCTGATTTGCTTGCGCACTTTCTCTTCTTTTAGTACTTTGAGCTCCGTACTATCTCCCTTTGAAAGATAATAGAACACTGAAAAAAGTCCGAAGAAGTATGCCCCTAAAATGGCGAGCGGTATTGAACGTCCACGTTTTCGAGCCATATTGGTGGTAAACATAACGAATATAAGCCAGTGTATAAACCATAATAATACGATTCCAAACGCTATAGCTGACGGATCTGAGGCATTTGTCGCTCCTGATTCTGCTAAATTAGACGATATACTTCTGTGGTAACCTTCCCAAAATAAAAAGCTCATGTAGCTCATAGAGAATACTGCCGCTATAGCAAGCACATTTTCTATTGGTTTACTGTTTTTACGTAATAATTCCTGTTCTAGATTTTCTATGTTTGATGATCCTTTATCTTGCTTGTCTACTGTATTTTTCTGAGATAATAACTTTTTCTTCTCTTGCTCGAACTCTTCCTTGGTAATTATCCCCTCGTCAAGCATGGCTTTAAGTTCTCTAGCCTTGGCTAACATCCCTTCT
Organism: Candidatus Nanosynbacter sp. HMT-352; assembly: GCF_021222645.1. Lineage (NCBI taxonomy): Bacteria > Bacillati > Minisyncoccota > Nanosynbacteria > Nanosynbacterales > Nanosynbacteraceae > Nanosynbacter > Candidatus Nanosynbacter sp. HMT-352. Next base: position 176,897 of record NZ_CP089520.1, on the reverse strand, counting down.
TGTCTGTTCATTCTCAAATCCTATTTATTAAATTGGTATGACATTTACACATTATCACATCTTGCACCAAAAGTCCCTATACTCACGATAAAGCCTAAAAATCGTAAGCATTTATTATCAATATATGATAAACCAATCTCATGGAAACGCTTATATTTATAGTTATAGTAGCCGCCGCAATTATTTTTCTAGCAATCAAAGCAAGGCAGGGGACTGACAATGATACAAATTTACTTAAAGTACCCGCAAAGAAAGAATATTTATACATTAAAAAATCCTGCGCAATGACACCAAATGAATTATCGTTCTATAAAACACTACATGAAGCCGTAAACGGCTGCGTTATCATTCCTCAAGCTCACATAAGCATGTTTCTGGATCACAGGATAAAAGGGCAGAATTGGAAAGCAGCCTTCTCTAGAATAAACGGCAAATCCATAGACTTTCTAATTTGTACCAATGACATGAAGCCTCTTATAGCTATTGAGCTTGATGATAGTACTCACAATCAGCCCGATCGAAAAACGCGCGACGAGTTCGTCAATTCAATTATAATGAGCGCCAATATGCCCCTACTGCGATTTAAGACAGGCGAATGGAACAGTGAAATAATTAAGCACAGAATCACCCAAGCTCTTTCGCAAAACTAGCGATTAAAAAACAATAGAACAAAATACGAACTAATTATTAATCATTTTTAAGCGTGCATAGAGCCGAATTGACTGAGTATTTGTATTGATAAATTTTGTGCAATACAAGCATAAATTATAAATCCGAACCAATGCAGATAAACCAATATACAACATAAAACACACCAAGCCAGCAAATAGGGCGGTTTATAAAACGATAAACGACAAGTAGGTTGATTTGGTGAAAATGAGATAAATTTATCGCGAAGAAAGACGATGGAATAGTCGTGTTTTAGATATAGTTTTAATGTCGCACAATGTACCTTTTACGCAATAATAAATACATTCCAAAGATGAATATACATGTGTCCATAAATATCTAATAACACCTATAAAACGAACTTTTTTTCTGGTAATTCGGCCAGGGGATTCTCTATTATATACAACTTCATAAAACATACTATCTTTTATAAAAATATACACCAACAAAATACGAACTTAAAAAAATATTTTTAATTCCAGCACTACACATACCGGAGTGCTACATTGATATTTTTACATCAATATAAACTCTGAATATGCGCGCCGTAAGCTCGTTAAGTTTTCCACAACGCATTTTATATTATTTGACATTTTTATATTTTTATTGCCCTACTCCCCTAGCTTATCATTTTGCGATTATTTGACTTTTACATATTTTTATATTGTTATATATATTTTCTACGCTATACAGAAATAGAACAAAAAGAGAACTTACTCTATCCAGAAGAGAAGTTGACCGCCCTACTTATAGAACGACCTCTGATCTACCCTGACGTCTATATACCCCGGCTTTGCGCCATTATTATCCAAATAACCCAAAGTAGCTATAGCCTGTTTGACCTGAGCTTGAGCAGACCTATCCACCGTCATACGGATCTGGGTTCCCCTGCCCTCGATCTTAAACCAGACTTGACGTACAGTATTAGCTGGCAGAATAACCTCTGAAACATTCATTTTATGTTGCGAAAATTCAGATACAGCTTGACCAAGGAAACTCAAGAACTGACGATTGATAACTTCTTGGCCACCTCTAGTCGGCAGACCACTCTCATCACGAACAGCAACCGTAGGCGCGGCAAAATAATTTTGCTCAAAAGTAACGCCGCTATCATCAACAAAATAAATCTTATCTCCGGAAGACCACTGAGCTACCGGCTGCCTAAACGTCAACTTAACAGCTGATCGCGCTAGAAAATCCCCCTCCACGCGAATGTTTTTTACCTCAGGAGCTTTCTGTAAAAAGAATTGCTTTAGGCCATTATTATTGAGGAAGAACCGAAATCTCTCCGCTGGGTGAGCGCTGTAATATTCATTAAGAACACTCACGTATTTATTAGTGTTACTGGAGCTTTTTATGTCGGGAGTTTGGATTGAAATATTAATTGTCAATTGAAACAAAAGAAATATCACAACAAGTAGACTTACCGCAGTCACAAACATTTTCCGCATTACACGGCGACGTTTCTTCACCAATTCGTGGGTCTCGAGTCTCTCAGAAGTCTCCAAAGGAGAGGACGTTTGGCGGCTATTAAGCGTCCTGTTTCGACGATACGATTGGGCGGGCAAATCCTCGTAATTCTCAGTTCGACGACGCGCCGCGATTTCTCGACGGCTTAGATTCTCGTCCGATTTTTTCTTAGAGAAGGGGAATTTCACTTTCGCCTGCCCTGCCTTCGCACCGTAGTAAGAATAATCTTCGCCATATCTTTAGCCGCGTTTGGCTTGGCAAATTTACCGAAGTTATCGCCCAGACCTTTAAGAATTTTCTGAGATTTTAATACGCCAATTATTTTTCGTGCCAAGATTTGGTTGTCCTTATCCAACTCGTCTTCGGAAACTATCAGCGCCGCCAATGCGTCCTGGTAAACTTTAGCGTTTTTCAATTGATGCCCGCCCGTTAAATGACCGTTGGGAACGATGATTGTCGGTTTATGTAGCGCCGCCAATTCCAAAAGAGTAGTCGCCCCTGCCCTGGTCACGACTATGTCCGCTGCCGCCAAAACTTCCGCCATTCCGTTGTGAACAAATGCCTGCAATCGCCAGCCCTCCCGCTCGTCGGTTTGCTTGAGAATTTCTTCATATTGCTGATTTCCCGATATCAAAAACACCGAAGCCTCAGAAAGCAGGTTTTCCCTAATTGCCACAATCGCAGAATTAATTCGCCCCGCTCCGAGTCCACCGCCAGTGACAACAACCAGAGGTTTATTGACATTAAAGCCTAATTTTTCTTTCAATTCTTTCCTCTCAGCCTCAGAATATGGATGGAATTCTGGCGCAACTGGAATGCCAACATATGAAGCTTTTTCTGGTGGATAATTGTAATATTCAAGCGGCGCGCCCGTGCCAATAGCTTTTGCGAAGGGACTCAGCAAGCGATTCGTCAAACCTGGATGCGCGTCAGAATCATGCAAAACTAACGGAATTCTTAATAGCCGAGCTGCATAACCAACCGGCAGACAAACATATCCGCCCTTAATGAAAATAACGTCTGGACGCCACTTCATAAGCTTAAGCAAGCTCTGAAAAAATCCAACCATAACCTTAAAACCGTCGCGCAAATTTGGGAATAAAATTGACGGATGTAGGTGAAATGAGATGCTTTTTCCGTGATATCGGCGCAATTTTCCAGCAATAATCAAATCGACCGGAATATTCTCATCGAACTTAGCAAAAATCCCGCGTGCGCTGGCGCCAAATTTTTTATCACACCAAAAACGAAGCTCGTGATTACCAGTTTTCTGTAATTCTCTAAATACGGCTACCACTGGCGTAACGTGTCCGCCTGAGCCGCCGCCGACCGCTAAGATCTTGGCCACTTTCACCCTCCTCTAATGCTTTATGTGACGTATATTTGGAAATTTGGAAAACTAAACCGAGCGCTGCCGCGATAAACAACATACTTGTACCGCCATAACTTAATAATGGCAATGGGATTCCAGTAAGCGGCGCCAACCCTGTCATTGCAGCAATATTCAATATTACATGCGACGCGATCCAGCCAAAAATTCCCGCCACAATTAGCCGCAACGTCACGTTCGGAAGTCTCGCGGCTACGTGCAAAATCGACAATAGCAACGCCGTAAATAGCGCCAATATAGCTATTAGTCCAACAAATCCAAACGTTTCTCCCATAACGGCAAAAATAGAGTCATTAGTCGCCTCCGGGAGGTATCCTGTCGCCTGAACGCTTTTTCCAATTCCAAGCCCCAGAAGCCCGCCAGAACCAATCGCAATTCTAGCCTGCTGGATGTGATAATTCTTGCTCTCCTGGCTACTTGTCCCTTTATGACTATCACCTTGCACGAAAGTCATCACGCGCTCAATTCGGTGTGGCGACGTAAAAATCATCACCAAACCACAAAGCGCAACAATTGCCAGAATCTTCTTGAAAATCTTCCAATCAATTCCAGCCACTAAAATCATTGATAAGATAATCGCTATCAACGAAATTCCCGTTCCCAAGTCTTTTTGTAAAAATACAATCATCAGCAGCGATAATCCGGAAATAATGCCCAGCGGAATGATAGTTTCTTGGATGTCGTTCAATTTTCCCTGTTGCGAGCGACGCCCTAAAAATCCCGCCAAAAACAATAGCACGCCATATTTAAGTAACTCTGCCGGTTGAAAGCTACCTAATCCTCCCAGATAAAACCATCGATACGCGCCGTTGGTTTCTTGCGCAAACGACAAATGAAGTACTGCACCTGAGAGAAATAGTAAAATACATAGCGCAAATCCAGCGTAGAGAATGTATTTTGATCTCTCACCAGTAAACCATTTGTACGGCGTAAAATAAAACGCAGAAAAAGCCACGACAGCAATAAGCACACTCGTCAGCTGCTTACCAAAGAAATACGTATCGCTATAATTCGTGCCGTAAGCATAATTCATCACGTTGGCACGTTGTGGCCCCAGCGCATACATAACAATCAGCCCAAGTAGCAACAAAAGCCCCATATAAAGCACAATCTGGTACATTGGCCGATGGCTTCGAACCGGCTGAGCGATAGATTGACGATTTTTGGCGACCGAATTACGCAATATGACCTCCAGCGAGCGCCAGCATCACACCAATAAACGCCATCACGCAGCCAATAACCCAGAAGCGCATCGTCACTTTAGTTTCTGGCCAACCAATCGCCTCCAAGTGATGATGAATCGGCGCAGATAAGAAAATCTTTCTCTTAAACAGCTTCTTACTGACGATTTGAGCCAAGCTTGATCCCGCCTCAATTACAAATAGCAGACCAATCACAGGAAGCAAAAGCAAAGAATCGGTCAGCATTGCTACAACACCTAAGCTGGCGCCATAAGCAAAACTTCCAACGTCACCCATGAAGAATCGGGCTGGATAAATATTGAACCATAAATAGCTCAAGAGTACTCCGACAACCGTAAAGCAAAATCCCGCCAACAGAACATGTTGCTGCAATAAAGCAATCACACCAAACGCACCAAAACTAGCACTTAGCAATCCGCCAGCCAGACCATCCATTCCGTCAGAGATATTAACGGCGTTACCGGTAGCCACCACTGCAAACGCAAATAGCGGAACAATCATCCACCCAATATTCACATCCCCCATGAACGGAACATGGAAGCTTGTCACGCCCAGTTTAGCAAAGAAAAACAAACCAAGAACTACGCCAATCAATGTAATCAGCGCAAACTTCACTGGACTACGAAGTCCAGCCGCGCCGCCCCCAAGACCACGCAGATTGATGATATCGTCAATTATCCCAACAATTCCACCACCAACTAACGCCGCCAGAGGAAGCCAAGTCTGAGCTCGATCTAGATTGAAGAAAATTGTCACCACAAAGATTGAAATCACACCAATTATCCCTGCCATGGTTGGAATATTTCGCCGCAATTTTGCCGCTTGGAATTTGGCGAAAATCTTCAGCTCTTTCCCGTCAGTGCTTTCCGACCTTTGGCGTTTCCAGAAGCGATATCGATAAGCGAAAAACGTATAAATTGGCGTTAAAAACATCGCTAGTAAAAACGCGCCGACGCTCAGTAAAAATACGTGTGTCAATTCATTGGTCATTGTTTGCAAAGCTATTCCCATATTTATTCCTTTGGTGCTATTTTCATATAATCAATCATCCAGTTGGATATATCCGTAAAAATTGGCCCAGCATGGAGATTTCCCTGTAAGTTAATCCCTTTTCCCGGAGCCGCTACACGTACCATTATGACATATTCGGCACCATTTTTTCCACCGCCATAACCAATATATGTAGCAATCGTTTCCTTCTGTGTGTAAGCGCCATTGACCACCGTTTCGGAAGTACCGGTTTTTCCACCAATTTCATAGCCAGATTTGTCGCTCTTTGACAGGAATGAAGATCGGCGCGCCGTCGTTAGCATCGTTCGCATCTGCGATGACGTGCCGCCACTTATGGTTTGGCGAATGACTTTATTTTCCGACGATTTCAAATTGCCAGATTCATCAATTGTACCAACGAGAATGGTCGGCTTATAGTATTGACCGCCGTTAACTAGCGATGAAAATCCAGCTGCGACCTGAATCGTAGTCAAATTCATACTTTGCCCGTAAGTCATAGCCGAATAACGAACCTCATTTCCTTCAGCACTATCCGGTGGATAAATATAACCCGAAGCCTCGCCCAGCTCAATTCCAGTTTTGGCGCCAAAGCCAAATTTATCATGATAATATTCATACAAAGTCTGACGAGCCGGCAAATTAATCTGCGAACCATTTCCTAATTTTCGAATCGCAGTAATCGTACCAACGTTGAGCGAATTATTAAACGCACCTTGAATCGTCATCGTGCCACCCAAACCTCTCAAGACATTACACATCGTACGATCAGCGACTTTAATACAGTCGGTATTATTATATGTACTAGACGGGGTGATAACACCCTTGTCAATTGCCGTAGCGAAGCTAAAAGATTTGATAATCGATCCCGGCTCAAACGGCACCATCGACGCGCTATCCACAAACACCGACCCGTTTTTCTGCTTGGCAAAATCCGCTGGATTATAAGTCGGATAATTCGCCATTGCCAGAACTTGACCGTTTTTCGGATTCATAACAATCACACTTCCCTCAGTAGCGCCAGCCGCTTCAATTCCCTTTTTCAGCGCCAATTCAGTCTGGCTTTGAATATTCCGATCCACCGTCAATGCCAAATTGTCACCAGGTTTTGCCTCGATTCGCATATTATTTTTCCCGACCGTCAAAGGTATGTTTCTAACGTCAGTTACAGATTGCAATAGCCCGTCCCGACCCTTAAGTTGCTTATTCAAGGAGCCTTCGACGCCATATTGACCTTCGCCAGCCGCATTCACAAATCCAAGCACGTGCGCACCCAACTGACCTTCGGGATAATTTCTGATCGAACTTTGCTGATAAAGCACGCCGGCAAAGTTCTTCTTTTTCAATTTTTCCGCCTGAGTTCTGGTAATATTCTTTGCCAAAACTTCATAGCGCGACTTTTTATTATTGAGGCGTTCAGATACATTTTCCGTCATTTCGCCGCCAGCAATTTCCCTCAAACTATCAACAAGCTGACTCCGCTCTTTATCGTCAATCGACTGTGGATCCGCAATCACCGTATAAACCGCCTGATTAAGCACCACTGGAACTGGCGTTTTTCCGTCCATCATGTAAATTTTCCCGCGCTCTGCAGGAATGACGAATTGGCGCTGCTGACTTGCCCGCGCTAATTCCGTATATTTGCCATATTGCAAAATCTGCAATTGGAATAATCGCAACACAAAAGCCGCCATCACTACTAGTAAAGCGATGGCTAACCAACCAGTTCTTGAACGAATAAGCCGCTGCATATTGCTTATTTTATTATATCACTATTGAGCGTAATGCGTTTCAGTTGTCGTCATAGCTGAAGCGACATTGCTATTCTTCACCTTCTCTAGCGCCGTCAAGCGTGCATTCTGAACTTCCAATTCTGACTTTTTTGCGCTTAGTTCGGTGATTTTTGTATCCAAACTCTGAGCTTCATAGCCGTAAGCCGTAAGTCTGGTTGCTTGAGTAAGATAAATCAAGCCCAGTACTGTAATCATCAATGCAACTAGCACTGTGTGAGCAACAGGACCAAGTTTGACCTGAGACTGAAAACGTGTAGAATTCTGATTTCGGCGCAATTGACCGTGTGAACGTCGTGAAGTAAATGTGGTGGTGTTTGTCATTTGTCTCTATCTTTTATGTTTATATTTGTGTTTAGCATAACAAACCAGCCCGCCTGTTAAAGACAGGCTGGTTTTTCTAAGGTATATTCCGGAATACGCTTTAGTTTAGCCGCGGCGTACTGAAACAGCCTCTGGCTTGTCTGTATTCTGGAATTCTACTTTGATGTGGATTGGCATATTGTGCCTCCTTCTTTTTGTTTTATTTTTTCACGGCGTATCGAAATTTTGCACTTCGACTACGCGGATTGTGAACATCTTCAGTTCCAGACACTGGTTTTTTCTCTGGGACAATTAGCTCGGCCTCATATCCAGCCATCGCTTGCTCAGAAAAGTAACGCTTAATCAACCTATCTTCCAAGCTATGAAAACTAATTATTCCTACTCGCCCGCCCTTATTAAGTAAGCATGGCAAAAGTGGCAATAGTTCTTCAATCAGCTTAAGTTCTCGATTGACTTCAATACGTAGCGCCTGAAAGGTACGAGTCGCGGGATGATGCTTCATGCTACCACGACCAACAGTTTGCTTAATCAGATCAGCCAGCTCAGTCGTTCCCTGAATTGGTCGAGCTTTTACAATTGCCTGCGCAATTCGCCTTGCTCGTCCGGGATTTTCCTCGCCGTAACGAATAGTCAGCTGCGTCAAATCATCAACCGAATACGAATTGACAATATCTGCCGCTGTGATTTCCGTCCGATTATCCATCCGCATATCTAACGGACCATCAAATCGAAACGAAAAACCTCTCTCTGCTCTGTCAAGCTGTGGTGACGACACCCCCAAATCAGCCAAAATCACGTCAAATTTACGTCCCTGCTTGACTAAATCCTGCGCTGCGCTCACAAAATCTTTGTGAATTAAAGTTACGCCTTTTTCAGCCAAATCGCCCAATGTCTTAATCGCGTTTTCATCACGATCGACTAACACTGAGCTCAAGTAATTATCCGTCCTATTTAAGAATGCCCTGGCATGACCGCCATAGCCAGCTGTCAAGTCGAGATACGACTCGCCTTCGACTGGCTGTAGCTTGCTAAGGGTTATCTCCAAAAGTACGGGAACATGAATCGGTTCGCTCGCCTGGAGTTCTTCCGACTGTGGTGGATGTTCTTTAATACTCATCATTATTCCATTATACAGAAATAATGCTCGAGATCACCTAACTGGATATTTAATTCTGGCTTTTTTGTATTTGTGTTTTGTTTGTTTTTGTTGTCTTAAGAGTGGAAATTTGTTGATTGTCAGTAACAACCATGTTTTCCAAAGAGACTTATGTGTGAGGTGGAGTTTTTTTGGGAGGTGTTTGAGGAAGGTACGTTGCTGTTTTTAATGTGGAGCAAATTGCCACATGCCATTTTCAAATACCCAGATAGTTGATCTCGAGAGGTTTCTAATTGTTAAGGTGCCTAGCTAATCTACTATTCCGCATTCTCGGCCGCTATTAGCCGAAAATATTCCCCTGCTCGCACGGCAACGACTTCTCTGTCAATTCCAGCGTAGTCGAGCAAATGCTGCTCAATCGTCACTCGTCCTTGTTTTTGGTCGAGCGCCGATGCGGTTTTACCTCGTCGGAATTTAACGTTCAGGTCGGCAACTCGCTCATCCAAAATACTTCCCGTTAGAGCACTTTCCACTTCCCGATCCCAGATTTGCTGTGGATATAAGTGGAGATATTTGCCAAACCCTCGAGTTAGCACGACGCCTGATGCAAATTCTGCCCTGAGCTCAGCCGGAATCGTCAAGCGTCGCTTGTCGTCCAACTTACGCTCAAAGTAATCTGTCTGCACGTCGTCCTTCCTTCGTGGTAGATTAGTTGTTTTTTACAGTGGATGTTTGTTTTTGTTGGTGATTTTCCATCAACTTTCGTTCCACTGACTCCACTATACTACCCACACCTACCCACTTGCAAGCCCTTTTTTTGACTTTTTACCCATTTTTACGTCAAATAAAAACTTTTCCACATTTTTGTGGAAAAGCCTAGTGTTGAGTTGATGTAAGCCTACGCTATTAATATCTCTCAGCAGATTCCCTGCTCGCCTGCCTCAAAACCTCGTCAATCGCTAGCGCGTCAGGAGAAACTTCCAGCGCCCTACGGTTAATTCCGTATAGATATAAATTGTCCAAATCTCGCACGCGACTCAAAGCCACATAACCCATGCCTTTGACAAACGCCTTTCTCAGGTCAATCTTAGCCGCATCAAGCGTCATTCCCTGACTTTTGTGAACCGTTATAGCCCACGCCAAACGCAGCGGAACCTGAGAAATACTTGCTCGTTTGCGCTCTCCGTCCCGCAATTCCCAAACATCCGGTACCATCGTCACTCGACGACCATCTCGAAACTCGACAACAGGATATTCCGTCAACGGCTCGAAATCAACTACCGTACCGATGCTTCCATTGGCATATAATTTTTGTGGCGAATTTTTAACCGCCATCACCAACGCGCCCAGCTTAATTACCAGATTTTCTGGAGCCAGGACCGACCTTTGCAAATTCTCTACATAAATTTTCGAGCCCGTCGTCGTTTGCTGATACGATCGCTCTTCTCCTGGCAATTCCGCCAATTTTTGAATATTAATATCATCAACATCAACGTTTATAGTGTGTAGTTCTGTAATATCACCATCTGGCGGCTCAATTTCCGTACGCGCCAGCAACGCCTCGACGTGACGTCGTCTAACATCGCCAGTTCTTAGAGCGGTCAGAATCTCCAAAAGCTGCTCATCGTTCTGACGATATTGTCGCTCCAAATATAAAACCGCCGGCTGAAGTTCTTGCCAAGCATCAGAATAAACCACAAATCCACCGCCCTGCTCATTTGGGCGATTCACTGGCGGCAATTGGAAAAAGTCGCCACTCATCACCAACTGAATGCCACCAAACGGCTGATCATTTTCCCTGACGGTTCGTAAAACTTTATCAATCATATCCAGCCGAAAATCGTGAAGCATTGAAATCTCGTCAATGATCAACACGTCAGTTTTAGAAATCACATCACGCCGCGTTTTTGACAATCGTTCAAAAAAATTGTTCGGCAAATGATCATTTACGCCAATGCCACTCCAGCTGTGAATTGTATTGCCCCCAAGATGCGTCGCCGCCAGACCAGTTGTCGCTGTTACTGACACCTTCTTACCCCGTTTTCGTGCCTGCACAATAAAATTATTCAACAGGTGAGTTTTACCCGTTCCAGCCGCACCGGTCAGTAACGCTGACCGACCGCTAAGTAGAATAGCCAGCGCTAATTCTTGATCCATTTTAGCCCCGTGGCGGTTCGCCTTCTGGCTCGCCGAGCAACTTCTTCGACTTAATTTCGTAACGCTTGCCCGTGATTTTACTCTCGATATAATCCTCGTTAATGAGATTTACGAACATATCCAAATCATTGCCGTCCATGATAATAATTGCGCCGTTGTCGTCACTCATCAATTCCAATTGCATCTCGTCGGCATAATCCAAAACATCTTCCTGCTTAACTGCGCCAATTTCCAACTTCTGCAATTTATTGACTGTCTTTTTGCGCTCTTTCACCAGAGTATTAAGATCCATTCCCTCCGGAAAACTCAGTTTATATTCCTTCTCAATTTCAGCCACTTTTTTATCAGCAATCACCTGCTTTTTATACTCATAGCCAAACATGCGCTCAAACTTTCCAGGATTAAACGCAAAAATATCTTTACCGACAATCAAAACTTGATTATCATCCGGAACCTTAAAACCAACCTCTGCATTAAATGAACCAAATTTTCCATCAGAAAATTCCCAAGCCAACGCACTCTTTAGCGTCTGACCTTGCTGGATTAGCTTAACCGTGTAAAATATTGCGTCAGGATTATTCGGATCAGTAAATCGCGCCACAATCCCCTTCATACGCTTAAACTCGTGCTCAGTTTCCGAAAACTCCATGATGTCATGACGTTCATGCTCAATCAAATGAATCAGCGTCTCGGCTCGCCCAACCTTTTCCAAATCAGTCCTCAATAGAACATTATCTTCTAATTCACTCAATTCATAATCACGAACACTCAGTCCAGTGCCCGCACCCAAATTGACCTGATTGATATAATCAAACAAGAACAACGGTCTGAGCTGCTGCTCAACATCGCCTTTTATCGGCATAAAATATGGCGTGTAATTTTTGCTAAATAAGAACAGCTCTATCTGTAAATCATTCTTTTTTGCGTCATTTTGATTTGCCCACAAAAAGATATCAGTCGTTTCCCTCACTTCTTCCATTTTTCTAGTATAGCAATTTTTATCAGATGTCGCTAGCTGTTATTTTGTCAATCTCTCGCCTTCACGCGCCCGATTAGCCCATTCGTCAGCCAATTCGTTTCCTTCGTCGCCTTCATGGCCACGCACCCAACGCAAATCCGCCTGAGAGTTTGAATATAATTCGTACAGTTCACGTACAATATCCAGATTTTTAATCTCGCCGCCCTTCTTCGTCCAGCCGCGCTTTTCCCATCCCGGCGCCCACTTGGTAACCACGTTAATCCAAAATTCACTATCAGAATAAATCACACACGGCGCGCCATTAGCGTCTTTCAATGCCGCAATTAAAGCTTTGCCCTCCATGCGAATATTGGTGGTATCGCCATCTTCCGACCCCAAAATATAAGGCTGAAGATCACGAATAACCGCAAACCCACCTGGACCGGGATTTGGCGAAGCAGAGCCGTCAGTATAGTAAGTCGTCATTAGTATGATTATATCACGCGCAAGTCATTAATTGTCAGCCCGTAGAGCAATCAGGTTCTCAATAAACTCATCTTCATTAGACAGAGACTTCGGATTAAGTCCAAGGTTACCAGTGTTTTTGCTATCTATCATATCGTAGCGTCGCTTATGTAGATCCCCCAAGACCTTTTTCGCAAGATTGATTATCGTCATTCTATCGTAACGCTGGCGAGCCGTTTCTTTTTCTAGATAGTCTTTACCAAAACCCAGAGATTGTAGATATTTATAAATAAGATGAGATTTTTCTTCCACTCTCGAACTACGTCGCTCGTCTTTTGTGACAAACTGTATTTCAACTGGAGTCTCAACACCGTCAATATCCACAGCAAATGTTACTTTGGATACTTCATAGATAGAATATCCTCGTTTTTCGCACTTTTCATCGGTATCAATTTTTATCAAATACTCATCCGAACTAACGCCCAATTCACGAAGATTACGCTCCACAATATCAACATATTCTTTAGTTCCCTGGATATATACCGGTCTGTTTTTACTCCGAGCACATACTGGTCTAAACTCCTTCAACCTATCAGCAATAAAATGCGCAAAATCACGAGCTATCGTTTTACGGTCTCTAGATATCACCATCATACCTACAATATCCATAATTCCGTCACCGCCCTTAAGTTTATCCGCAAGCGATCCTACAGTTTTAATGCGCCAGTTTCCAGCAACCATATTGCCATATTCGGTATCAGCCGCAAATTCCCCCATGTGAGTAGAATATTCGCCAGAATCCTCATCTTTACGAATAGCATAATTGATAGTACCGTCATTCACACCAAATATCTTGTCTGCAATTTCGTCCATGCCGACCTGTAGAACCCTATCTTGTGTCTCTTTAGCACTTTTAACAAGGTCTTCCTTACCTTGACCAATTAGTCGTCTTACTTTAGCCGCACTACGTAGTTCTGCAGCAAAAGCCTCATACCCCATCGCCTCAAGAATTGGAGCATAGAATGACTCAGCTTCCAGCACATCCTGTAAAGCTGCAGATTCCCTCTTTGACGACGGATGCTGCAAATTATCCATTATCTCGGCGCCTTTTATTATAAACGACTCGATATTAACCTTATCCATCTCCATTCCCATATGGTTGAAATCTAATAATGGCTGAGCAATCTCTTCTTTGGCAATTCTAGCCATCTGCCTGCGATGATGAGCCGCACTTTGTTCAATTTTAGCCATATCAGCCAGTAAACTTGCGGAATATTCCAACTGATCATGGCTAATCTTTTCATCATCCATAAACTCATAAAGTGCATCTGCGGCATTCCTGGCCCACACATCGTTATATTTCGTGCTCTTTTTATTAAACATCCTATCAGCAACGTCGTGAATCAACGACAACGAAGCTGCCTCTGGTGGTAAATCGTCACCCGTATATGCTTTTACGATCTTATGCACTCGGTAAGCATGATCCTTAAAATCTTCACGCTCACCTTCAGTGCAACTAATATAGCCGTCTAAAACCTTACGGCATGACTCATGAAAAACCTCTTCTGCAGGTATAATCTCTTTTTCGTTCAAAATACAATTTTCACTTGACACAACCCTTGTATTATATCATAGTAATGGGAAATTATCAAGCCCTGGAATCTACGCAAAATAAATCCGCATCAATTCGCGCGCTACCCTGTCGGCGTCGTGACGAATCAAGCTGCGCTGAGCCGCCAACGGATCGCTGTTGGAATTCGTATTGACCCACACGTCATCAGCAATCAAACGCTTGCCCGACGCATAATAATGCTTTTTCTTCAGCAATTCCTTATCCCACTCGACCAAATATTCGCCGTCGTGAGCATATTTCTTTATCAATTCCTCTGGCGGGCGATGATTATTGTAAAGCACATAATCCATATTCACCCCTGAAAATCGCTCAATTTCATCCGCAAAATCCGCCACGGTAAATCCATCAGTCTGCGTTGGCTTGGTAACCAAATTGCAAACATAGACTTTCTTCGCCTTCGTTTCAGCAAGCGCACGAGTAACGCCTCGAACCAACAACGCTGGCGCCAAACTGCCATATAAAAGCCCCGGCGCAATCACCACCAAATCGGCATCCAAAATCGCTTGACGGGCTCGCGGGTTAATCGTAGCTGGCGGTTTGAGCTCTAGCCACGGCCGCTCGCCACGCGGAATCTTTAGCGACTCAGCCGCGTGCTGACCGTCAACAACCGTGCCGTCTTTCAGCTTAATCGACATTGTCGTATCGTCCAGAGTAATCGGATAAACTCGACCATTGACACCCAAAACTTCGCTAGCCAACTCCACTGCATCAGCAAAACTTCCTGTCATCTTTTCCAGTGCTGCCATGAATAAATTGCCGAACGCGTGACCTTTCATACTGCCCTCGCCAAATCGGTAATTGAACAAATCGCGAACTTTCGGCGAAGTACTCAGCGCCACCAGGCATTGTCTGACGTCGCCCGCTGGCAACACGCCCAATTCATCGCGTAACACGCCCGTTGAGCCGCCATCGTCGACCATATTGACCAACGCTGTAATGCTGTGTGTATATTTTTTCAATCCAGAAAGCAGCGTGAAACTTCCCGTCCCGCCGCCAATAACTACAACTTTTACCCCAAAATAATCATTATTCGAACCATTTGTCATGCTTGAATTATAGCACCTTGGAAAGCCTAAACCAACGTGCCTTTTGGCAACGCCCACTCCAAGAATGGCTGCTGTTGACAATCAATCGCGTTGATAATGTGTGCGGCAATTTTCGCAGGATCGTTGAAAAACATATAGTCAGCTGGAAGATCACGCCCGTTCCAAAACGGAGTTTTCATAGCGCCCGGCAAAAATAGCGCAACTCTAACTGGAAGTTTTTGTTCATCTGCCTGCATTCCCAAACTTCGCGCCAAACCCGCTTGAGCGTGCTTCGTCGCAACATACACGGCTTCATCTGAGCGCGCTTTAACGCTACTTGTCGACCCGATAATCGTCAGTACAGACTTACGATTCTGCGTTGACATCTTACGCCAAGCCCATTGAACCAGCGGCAACGCGCCTGAAAAATTAACTTCCGCCATACTGCGAACGCTCGGCTGATCTTCAAAATTGCCGCGCCAGCCATATCCAGCTGCCCACACAAATTGATCAATATCATCGCCGTTTAAAATCTGCTCGATTCGCGCCGACGCCGGCTCCACTTGATCTGAATAATACACATCCAGAGGAAAACCCTCGCCGTGCTTCTGTGGATTATGAGTCTTGCCCAAAACCAGTACACGCTCGCCACGTTCTCGCAGCTGCTTCGCCATTTCTAATCCAAGCCCACTCGTCCCACCAAGAATAATATGCATATGGTTATTATAACAATGACAATATTAAATGTAAATTCCGTATCTAAGCCTCGGCCAAGCTTCTGCCAGCTCCTCGGCCGAAAATTCCTTAACAGAACCCAGCTCTTGTAAAGGCGTTTCCAAACAAAGCCCAACAGCCACGGCAGCCACTCGCCTCATGAGATATTCCGCATTATCTGAAGAAAAATAGGTATTCTTTTTGAATTCTCCTCTTACTCCCCCTACAGAATGCACACCCCGCTTATCCCGCCAGCTTCGCAACTCAGTTTTACCACGCGAAAACTGAGATGGCGATTGTATGGATGCGGATCGGCTGGGGAGACGTTTCTCTGCCAACATGCTGTGTCCCGAATATTTATCATCACGACTAGCTAATATTATGTCCATGTCAAAAATCCGACCTTTTTTAATAGTCAATCCAGTCAGTAAAGCAAACAGCGAATTCTCATCAACTTCACTAAGGTCGCCTTCAACGATATTCTCGATTTTAACCCTGGCACCGTAATTATCAGTCTTCTTCATATAGCCATTAAATCCTTGGCAATTTCCTTATATTTCCTCCACTCGCTGCCAAAATCCACATTACCATGGAAACGAGAAACGAACTTATCCACTTTATCCGAGGAAAAATGCTTAACGGGAGATTTTCTAAGTTCGTCCAACGGCAATCCTGTACAATGCAAAGCCACAGCTCCGACACGCAAGGCAAGTCTGACGATCTCTAACTTCTGGTTGTAGTCAGGGTTATTTTCGATAGAATCAGGAACAACAAGCTTAGTTGGTATTGATTTGATTAAGAAAGAAGTTCCACCGCATGACATAGGATCATCCAGCAATCTACCATCCAGCTCCACCCTTTCACCTTCAATTCCAAGGCATCCTGAAATAGATACTCGCGCCTCTCTCTCGCCGATTCCACGAACCTTCTCTATCAAATTCCCATGACTACGAACATTGCCCACTCTTCTAGCAAACGCCATAGACGCATTCACAGTTCCATCTTCTTCCAAAGACCAATTGCCATCATAGATTCCAATCAAGCGCTGACTTTCAGCAGTAGAATAATCCTCTGAGCCACTACCAGAGTCAATAAATCTAATACCAAAAGATACACCGCCTGTATTTTTTTCCATGCCTGATATTCTATACTATTTTATAGAAAAAGTCAATACTATTCTATCGGCAAACCCGACTCGTCCTCTTGGAATTCGCTCAATATAAACCTCATTCGACAATTACGAGTCTTGCCGTGCAAAGTCCTCGATCTTCACTCGCCTCTGCTCTGTTGTATCTCGCTCGCGAACAGTAACAGTGTCGTCTTCCAGCGTCTGAAAATCAACAACCACACAGTACGGTGTACCAATTTCATCCTGACGGCGATAGCGCTTACCGATGTTTCCATTGTCATCCCACATAACACGTCCAGGATTTTTCTTAGATAGGTTGGCGTAAATTTCACGCGCCTTCTCCACCAATTCTGGCTTATTCTTAAGTAGCGGCGAAACGGCAAATTTAACTGGCGCCAAATGCTCTGGAAGTGCCAGATAAACACGCCTACTGCCGTTCTGCTCGTCCTCGCGATATGCACTCGACAACACCGCCATCAGCGCCCGCTCAACACCAAAACTCGGCTCAATCACGTGCGGCACAAACTTTTCATTCGTCCCCTTGATTGTATACTCCATGCTCTTTCCGCTGACGCGCTGAATATTCATCAGGTCAAAATCAGTCCGATACGCGATCCCCATCAGCTCTTCTTTGCCAATTGGAAAATCATATTCAATGTCAATCGTTTTCTTACTGTAATGCGCCCTGTCTTCCGCCGGAACGTCCAACTCGTGAATATTCTTAGGGTCTAATACCAATGCCTCCAAAAACTCGTGCGTCGACTTCAACAACTCATCAAACGCTTCCTGCCAATTTTCTGGATTGACAAAATACTCAATCTCCATTTGCTCAAACTCTCGGCTACGGAAAACAAAATCTCGCGGCGCAATTTCATTGCGAAACGCTTTGCCCTGCTGAGCAATTCCAAACGGCAAGTCTGGATAAAAACTATCAACAACGTTCTTAAAATTGGTAAAAATTCCCTGAGCGGTTTCTGGACGAAGATATGCAACGCTGTCTTCACTTTCAGTGGCGCCAACGCTCGTCTTAAACATCATATTAAACGTGCGAGATTTACTCAGTGGATTACCGTCTGGGCTTTTAATTCCCCGTTCCGTAATCACTTCATCCATTTGCTCCATCGTCAAACCGTCCGCATCAACCTCATTGTCTTTAAGGATATGATCCGTACGATAACGTCGATGATTAACCGTATCTTCACATAATGGATCAACAAACGTATCCACATGCCCACTCGCCTTCCAGACTTTCGGATTCATCAAAATCGCCGCATCAACGCCATATATATCATCACGTTCGTCAACAAACATTCGCCACCACAAATTCATAATGTTACGCTTCAATTGAACGCCAAGCGGACCGTAATCCCACGTTCCAGACAAACCGCCGTAAACATCAGAACCCTGATAAATAAAACCTCGACGCTTACACAGGCTAATAATATCTTCCATTTTTGCTTGACTCATCGAAAAACCTTTCTCCATGTTGGCAACATGGCGATTCACATTATTTCCTAAATTATACCATTTTACGAGCAATTTTACACCGCGGCGTGCTGTCTGGCGGTCAGCCAACAATCGTTTATAACCTCAGTTATTCCGCCAATTTGCGCCACATTCGTGAGTGGTTTTGCCTGGATTAACCTTAACAATTTGATTGCGTCTGCACCCAAATCGCCCTGCTCCGCCAATCTCAAGCTTTTCTCTGCATTGTCATACATATATTTTTTATCAGGAAGTAGCGCCGCCGTCGTTACATCCGTGCGAAGATTCAATTCATCACCCAGCAAACTCGCGTATTGCAAATAAAACCACGTTTCAATCAATTTTTGGTTTATCGCAGGATTATTCAATTGCTCTAAAACTTGACTCAGTACATAATACCACTCTGGTTCGTCAATATTTTCACTCGCCGCAGAAACCAATTTCATCACCGAATATGCAAATTGCATCCGATCGTAATCTTCCAAAATATGCCGATAAAAAGCCGATAATCGAGCGGAAGTTAATAGCCCCAAATCGCCCCGACCAGAACGGATAACCACATCACAAATCGCGAATAATTCAATTCCGCCCGCTAATTTACTGCGCTCCCGACGCACGCCTTTTGCGATTACACTACGTCGACCTTTTGGCGTTAATAATTGCAAAACTCGGTCAGCTTCGGCGTAATTCGTTCGCCTCAAAACAATTGCTTTTACTCGCTCACTCTGCCCCGTCATTTAGAACCTCGCGAAAAATCGCCCGCGCCTCATTCGGACGCATCGATGTTTTATTCAAAATCGCCTTCACGCCAAGCGGACGCAAATCGTCCATTTTAACGTCAATATTCGTACAAACCACAATCGGCAAACTCGCCAAATCCGCGTACGATCGCAGTTCATTCAACAAAGCAATCGCCGTTTCTCCCGCCAGCAACATATCTAAAATCACCGCATCAGGCCTCCAATCATCAATAATTTCAATAGCCTGACCACCAGAAACCACCACTCGATGTTCCGCCCCAACATCCGCGGCAAACTTGCCCAGAATATCCGCCCAATTCTTATCATCTTCAACGATTAACAGTTTTTTCATATCAAGCTCAACTGCCGACTAATTGGCATTTCTACATAAAAAGTCAATCCATCACGGTGACGAATCAGACCAATTCGCCCATTCATCGCCCGCGCAAATTGATTCGCCACGTAAATCCCCAGCCCACTACTTTCCGGCCTTGTTCGTACGGTTTTTCGCGTTTCCATTTCATCAAGCAAAAGCCGATACTCCTTCAAACTCATCATCGGTCCAAAATCTCGCACGCTCATCCTTACGGCATCTTTTGTCGCCTTAACCGAAACCTTAATTTCCGACCCATCCTCTGTATATGCCAGTGCGTTATTCAAAAAGTTCGCTAAAATTCGCCCCAAAAGTGTTCGGTTCGCTAATATCAATTGACTATTTCGACTGCTCTTAGGCCAGCTAACTTTTCGCCCATAAAGCACTGCGTTGAACTTCGTTTCCATCGCTACTTGCTGGCATAAAGCCAACGGATTAACCGGTTCAAGCGGAAATAACGACGGCGTTAAATTAGCTGAATTTGCCAAATCGATCGTAAGCTGCAACGCCTGTTCAGAAGTTCGAATAATTCGTTGCTGGATCTGAGTTTTATCGGCAGAACTGGTTAAATCGTCGTCCAACAGTAGCGCCAATTGCCTAATCAAAGCCAGCGGCGTTTTCAGCTCGTGTGCCGCCACCAAAACGCTCGGCAATCCCCCAAAATCAGCATCACTCCACTCTTTACCTGCCATACAATTCTAGTATAGCAAATACGTAATGGATTTTTCTATTCAGAGATTTTTACAGTGCCCAATATAGTCTGGAAATCTGGCTTAAACGTATCCGCGTCGGTTGAAAAACGAATAGTTTTATCGCGAACTTTCATCAAAACCACAGAGCCACGCAACTCCTTCTCAAACGTACCGTCAATCCGAGTCGCTGAAATTCCATTAAACTCAGTACTACTTGAGGTTAATTCACCCTTCTTTAACCGTGATTGATAATCATTCAGCACCGTATCCATATTCTTATTGATAATCTCCAGCCTTAACGCAAACCGACTATTTTTATTAGTCGTCGAAGGAACTGAAACTGGGTGAAGATAAGCCTTATAGTCACCCCTATCGCTGCCATCGTTTGCTATATACACGCTCCAAGTTTTTGGATACATGAACGATACTCGACCATATTCAGCAGGACCAACAAATTCAATACGCGGGTTTTTTGCTTCTTCAGAAAATTTCTTCTGGTCTGATTCGGCTTGTTCGCTCTTCCCCTTAGCGACTTCAATCGCAACTTTACTATCAACACTGCTTTTTTCTCGGGAGTATTGCATGTACGCCCAAATTGCCAAAGATCCAGCAATCAAAAACAATATCAGACAGCCGATTGTACCGACCATCCAGCCATTAACTGAGCCACGCTCACTCTTATCTCTCGTCATCATATTGTAAAGTATAGCTTATGCTTTAATTGATGTAAAGATCTTACTCAGCATTAAAATTCTCGCTAAGAACCTCGATATCATGTCGCATATCTTCCAGCGTGGCAGTAATTTTTTTTGACAATTCTCTCGCTTCAATAAACCTCTGTTTCGCCTCATCCAGATTAAAATCATCGCCTTGAAACCACGCGATTCGCTCGTTCAATTCAGCCATCATTTGCTCAATTGTCATATCGTTGTTCACTATTCTCAATCCTCGCTTTCATAATTATATCTTTTGTTGTAATCTCTACAATATTACCAATCTGTAAATCACCCTTGATCATTGCATAGCCACGACGCAGCGCCATTTCCGGATCATACTCAGCGATAACTTTTTGTTGTGACAATGTTGCATTTACAGCCGCATCTACACGGCTTGACCACTGTTTTAACGCTTCTTTTTGCAATATTGTTGCATTGAGCGACTGTTCTTCGATAGCTCTACGAATTGAATCTTTCGCGTCAATTAATCTGTAATGCAAATGCCGAATCACTTCTCGCTTATCAGGAAACAGCAATTGCGCAGCATTACTCGGCGTGGCTGCACGAACGTCCGCCGCCAAATCACATAAGCTTTCATCAATCTCATGACCAATTCCAGTCATCGTCGGAATGCGACTACTCGCCACCGCTCGTACTAGCTTCTCATCGTTAAAACTTGCCAAATCCTCCGCGCTACCACCGCCACGAATCAAAACAATCACATCTGGAGATTCTGACATTTGATTAAAATATGATATTGCTCGAACAGCTTGATCTGCAGCATTCACACCCTGCACATTAACGTTGGCGACTACGAATTTCACGCCACCCCAACGCTCACCGGAAATCTTCATAAAATCAGCATATCCCGCCGCTTTTGTACTGGAAATAACAGCCACCCTCTGAGGATATTGCGGTAATGGCCGCTTTCTTTCAGAATTAAACAAACCCTCAACTGTCAATTTTTGCTTCAAAAGATCAAAACTTCGCTTCAAACTTCCCTTGCCTAATGGGCGAATCTCTTGAACATTCAAACTAAAGGCGCCATTATCCCTAAGCGCCGGCATCGCTCGAACAACAACTTTCATTCCATCCTCAATTGGCGTGCGTAAATTGCTAAAACCAACAAAACATCGAACCAGCCCGTCGTCATCTTTTAGATCGAAAAAAGCGTATTTCGGAGGATAAGACTTGAGGCCAGAAACTTCGCCCTCAACTTCAACCGTTCCAGCAAAAGCCACGTCAAAAGTCTGATTGACAACTGCTATGAAATTACTAACATTAAATCTGGGAATCATCTGGCTTGCCGTATTTAATCAGTGCGTGTTGATAGAAAATATAGCCAAAGATAATCGTGCCAGTAAGTAAAATTGCTCGCGTCAAAATTATTCCAGCAATCGCCAAATCCGGCGGAGTGCCTGCCATACTTAAGAAAATAATCATAATAGTTTCATACACGCCAGTGCCGCCAGGAGTAAACACAAAAATAGCCGCCAATCCCGCCACGCCATATCCAACCATCAGAATCGCCGGATTAACAAAAACACCCAGTGATAAAAACGCCACTGTAAACATTGCCACATCAAAAACAGTGTAAACAGTTCCCCAAATCATCGGTTTTATTAGAAGTTTCGGATGATTAGATAAATCTTGAAAATCGTCCTGCATATCAACAAAAAACTCTTCAACTTTCTTCGACTTCATCACTCGTCGCTTCTTACCCAAGGTTGCAATTTTTACCAGCGTATTGATAAATCTAGACAATTTAGCGGCAGTCGTCTGCATGCGCTGCTTCGACGAGAACATAAAAATTAGACCAAAAGTTAATGCCAAAACCACGATAATCAGCAAGAAACTAGCGGCAACGATATAACGATTAACCTTACCATCGATAGCAAGCGCCAACACAGCAATAACCAACAAAACCAAAAGAGACAAAAATCCCGTAACGTAACGAATCACCTGCGCAAATGTCGAACGCGCCGAACTCACGCCAAGTTTATGCATTCGCCATGTCGTATACGAAATCCCACTAACTCCACCCGACGGAAAAATATGATTGACCAAATTGAGCTCCAGCGCAATCCTCGTCTGCTCCAACCTGGAAATATGATGAATCAGATTCTTCTCTCTTAAATACGAAAAAATCATCTCGCCGCCAGCGAAGTACACGATAATCTGAAACGGCAATAGTAAGAATAATAGCCATAAATCCGCGTGCAAAAACAGATTCCACGCCTTCACTAGCTCATGCCGAGATAGAAAAATTATTATTGCCAAAACCACCAACGTCAAAACGCTCATAACAGCTCGTGGCGACTTTAACAATTGCAACACCTTCGGTAACATAACCTTCATTATACCACGATAAATGTTATAATTACGACATGTTTATAGCTATTCTCGGTCGCCAGCCTGAAATCTCTATCGCTGAATTAGAGGCGGTTTACGGCACTCAAAACATCCAAAAAATCTCCAACCAAGCCGCCACGGTTAATTGCGACAATTTATCAATTGACAATCTCGGCGGAACGATTAAGTGCGGACAAGTTACCACGAAGATAAAGTCGCAAAAATCAGACCGCAATACCCTGCTCCAAGCCTCAAAAAATATTGTTGAAAAATACACGAAAAAACTTTCATATAGCCAGAAAAAAATAACGCTTGGGATAAGTTTTTATGGCAATAAAACAGATCCGAGAAACGTCCAAAAAATCGGAATTATCTTAAAAAACAACCTGAAAAAATCTGGCGTTAGTTTGCGCCTAATTCCTAATAAAACCGCCGCGCTGTCCACTGCGACCTCTCACAATAATAAACTCGGCAGGTCTGAGGCGAAAATTGAAATTATCATAGCTAAGAACGCATACGGAGATTTGATAATCGCTGAAAGTCGTGGTACTCAAAATATCAATTCGTATACTCAGCGCGACCGCGGACGACCAAAGCGCGATGCCTTCGTGGGAATGCTTCCACCCAAGCTTGCACAAATTATGATTAACCTATCTGGCGCAAAACCTAACGATTACCTTTGGGATCCGTTTTGTGGCACAGGAACGGTACTACAAGAAGCTGCGCTTATCGGCGTGAATGCTTACGGCAGTGATTTGAGCGATAAGATGATATCTTACACGACCGAAAATATGAACTGGGTGGAAAAGACTTTTTCAACAAAAACTTTCTGGCAAGCACATCAGGCCGATGCCACCTCTGTAAAATTAACAGGTGAACAGAAAGAGCGAATTTCTCGAATTGTTTGCGAAACATATTTAGGTCAGCCATTTTCCGCACCACCCAGCCCAGAAAAACTTCACGAAGTAGTCGGAAATTGTAATCACATAATTAGCGATTTTCTACAAAATATCCATTCGCAAATTCGCCCAGACACGACACTTTGTATAGCCGTTCCAGCATGGCAAGACCGCGAAGGCAGATTTACTCACCTGCCTCTAATAAAAAATCTTAAAAAACTTGGATATCAGCAAATTATCGATAAAAATCTCTTATACCACCGCGAGGATCAGGTCGTTGCCAGAGAAATATTGGTATTAAAACTCGCAGATATAGCCAAAACCGCTTGACAACTGGCTTTATTTTCGATAAACTAGAACAGATTGTTTTATAGAAACTATAAGGAGTAAAGAATGTCAAAGGTTAAAGCTGGTGGTTCTAGTAAGAATATCCACAACAATGCTGGTCAACGTCTTGGCGTTAAGCGATTTGGCGGTCAAAAAGTTTCCGCTGGAGAAGTTCTAGTTCGCCAAACTGGCGCTACAAAGATCGCTGGTGACGGTACATACGTTAGCCGTAATTTCACCATCCACGCTGCAAAAGATGGCGTAGTTGGCTTTAAGTCAGTCAAGAAAACCAAGTTTACCGGCAAATCAGAACGCCGAACGCAAGTTGTTGTTCTTTAATCGGTAAAAACTTTTTATTAAAATAGCTCCGGTAAATACGGAGTTATTTTAATTACATCTAACTTTTATCATCTCCCCAAACAGATTTGATCTTATTGACAGCATCCAAAATGCCCCAACGATCTCTACTGACTGTAGATAAATCCACAATAACTTCATCAATCGCTTGCACTAAACTGTCCCTACCAGAATACCCCGCATACACGCCTCTCAGTATTTCGCCTAAACCCTCAAGCTTTCTCACTAAAATGCCGGTCGCCTTAGCTGGATCTTTTTTACTATCGACAAACATCTCTTCACTAAAACCTTCATCAATGAAACTATTCAAAATCTCAACCCTAGAAGCTTCAAGCTCGCTAATCCTCAGTGTAAATTCTGTAATTCTAGGGTCCTTTATAGCCGTAGGAGTCCTTGTAATTGACTCCCTAAACTCGCTAAGGCTGCCCGTTAAACTCCTAGCCACACCAGCAAACTGATTATTATTATCTTTGGTAAGTCGTTTAAACTCGTTAATCGCAGCCTTAAAGTCCTCAGGTAATATGCCAGCATTGGTTTCATTCGTCTCCATCGACTTTTCAGTCACTGGGTTTTCAACCGATTTAGCTGCTAGCAAATCTGCTGGAGTAGCGCTTGCCTTATCTGCCTCTACCGGCTTTTTAACTGGCTCAACCGCTGACAAACCTGCTGGGTCATTGACTTTAATCGCCCCAATCGACTCCAGAACCTCTTTAGTCATCACCAAGGCTGGTGGACCGACGCCAGTCTTATCCGTCTCCACTAGCTCTCTAACTGGCTCGTTGGTTTTTACCTTATTCGTATATATCGGCTTTTCAACTCCAGCAGCCTCAACCGCCACACCTCCCATTGCAGGACTAACTTCATCCGCTAAAGACTTCTCACGGCCAGAGGTATCTTCAACTGAACTATTGCTTGGACTTTCTGCACCTGAGTCTGATCCCACCTCTGGAGCCAAAGACTCAATCTCACTACCAACCGGATGCTTCTGCCGCCAAATTTGCTCAGCAGTCTCTGCTCCTTCTTTAAGCATTTCCTCAGGAGTTTTTCCATAAAGATACTTAATATAATCTTCATTTAGACCCTGAATGTCCTCCAACGGCACAAACTCAGTTTTAATATAAGTCCCAACCAGTTTATATGCTTCCATAAGCAGCTTAATCGGACCAATACCCTTCTCAGAATCAGTGTCACACACGACCGACATACCAATAGGATTCCAACCTCTGTCATACTTAACATCCTCTCCGTCTTGACCACTGCGAATAACGGTTAGTGGACGCCTTGCATTATCCGGATCGATATCAACAGGAAAAGTTGCAACTACATAATCTTCCGGCGTTTCTTGTTTTTGTTCGAGGCTCTGTGTTGGTTTTGGTTTTTCCATATATATTTCATTTATACCAAAAAACAATTAAAAAGTCAACCCCCATAGAGGCTGACTTATTTTACTCAACTTAGCTTCTATTGAACACCTAGGTGATGTTTTACACGCGCCACAACGTCGCCAATTACAACCTGAGATTTCACCAGATAATCATCAACACCCAAGCTCTCAGCTCGCTCCCTGTCCTTTGGCTGACTGAGCGCCGTTAACATGATAATCCTGACATTAGCGGTTTCTGGCGTATTACGAAGAATATCCAGAACATCAAAACCACTGATCTTTGGCATCATCACATCCAAAAGAATCAAATCTGGACGATACTCAACAGTAGCAGACAGAGCGTCTTCTCCATTGTTAGCCTCTCTAACATCAAACCCTTCAATCTCCAGTCGCGATCTATAGACTGCTGACAGAGCCGTATCATCTTCAACTAGTAAAATCTTCTTTTTTTGTCCGTTCATACTATCTCTATTTTATGTTGTCCCACTCAAAAACACAAGCTTTATAGCGATTTTGCTTTATCCATCTGAGGGTCTACGCTATTATTGACATCGTCCGACGAAAGATCAACTTTTACATCAGGTTCTATACCAGTTTTATCTATATTTTTACCCTTTGGCGTGTACCATCTGGCTTCCGTAACCTTCATTTGCGACCCGCCAGGCAGCCCAAGCACGATCTGCACGCTTCCCTTACCGTAACTCTTCTGCCCAACCAGGGTAGCCTTTCCATATTCACGAAGTGCCCCAGCCGTAATCTCACTAGCACTAGCACTATTGCCGTTAATAAGCACCACCGTCTTCATATTGCCCAGAATTGGCGCTCCAGTCGTACGCAGCGTTTTAACAATTTCAGAGCCTCGACGCTCGGTCATAGCTATTTGATTGTCCAGCCAAATACCCAATAGCCCTTGAGCAGCTCCAACTGTTCCGCCCGGGTTGTTTCGGAGATCCAAAATCACCTTCTTAACTCCTTTTTCAACAAATTCCGAAGCGTATTTTCTAGACAAGCTTACTGTATCATCGCCAAATCGGTTAACTTTCAAAATACCAATCTCTCCATCAACTTCCGACTCTACTGCCGGAGAAACTATATTCTGACGCACAACCGACACCTCACGCGTCTGACCCTCACTCAAAAGCGTCAACTTAACAGAAGTGCCAATTTCTCCACGAATTTTACTCACAACTTTATCTACCGACCAATCAGAAGATGACTCATCATTCACCTTAACAATTACCTCACCAGCCTTAATTCCCGCCTTCTGAGCTGGACTGTTTTCTAGAGGTTTTATGATAGTCGGCTTATTATTTCTAAGACCAATCTCCGCACCAATTCCACCACCAATTTGACCACTTAATGACTTGTCAAATTCCTTTGCCTCATCCGGATCCATATACGACGTATGGGGATCACCTGCCGCTTCGACTAATCCACGATTGGCACCATAAATTAACTTTTGAGTATCTAATTTTCCGTCATAATTAGCAATCAGTTCTTGATATGTTTTTTGAACACTAGATAAGTCAATCGTCTTATTTGAAGTTCTGATGCCAAATACCGACGCCACATTAGCAAACAGTGCATCAGAGCGAGCTCCCGCCACAAAACTAACAATAGCCACAATAACAAGCGTCAAAAACCAACTTAATTGCTGTCTTTTCTCTCCCGTAACCATATACTTATTATACTACAAAACGCCCGTTTAACACGAGCGTTTTTGTGTATCACTTTATGCTAATTAGAAGTAAACGTATGTCAATCCTGAAGCTGAGCGTGTGTAATGCCTATATAAACCATCCCAGGCAAAGTTGTAATCACTAACAGTAATAGTTCCGTCACCATTAACAGACTCAACGTACATAACGTGTCCGTAATATCCAATATTCATTACAGCCGCCGAACCAACCTTTGGAGTCGATCCGCTAGAAATACCGTGACGCGCTGCAGTAGATGGCCATTGGTTTGCATTACCCGCACCACCAAAATGCGGAACATATCGTCCAGTGCTGTGAATTTTCCAAGCTACATAACTCACGCACTCACGCGTATACAATCCCCATGGGTCAACATAAGCATCAAGTGGAGCACTTGCCCAAACGCCAGGATAACCACCACCACCAGGTACGCCACCCGGAATGGAGACATTACTACCACCAAGGGCTCGTCGGTTAGCTGCAGCCTGCTCTTCTCGCAACTTAGCCACCTCAGAATTACGCTTCTGAGCCAATGCCGCGTAGTTATTTTGGTCATTCTTCGTATCAGCAATCAATTTTGCTTTTTCAGACTGCTTAGCCGCCATTGCATTGCGCTGCAATTCTTGGTCGCGAAGCGTATTCTCAACAGACTTCTTATTCTCTTCTAGCTTTTTCTGCAAAGCCTTAATTTCTTTAATCTTATCGTTCAATGACGTCTTCAAAGAACTGCGCTGCTCTTGCTTATCGATATAGTCGCTGATATTTTTCGAACTAGCAAGCATCTCTAGCGGCGAAATCTGATCGTCGACATACAAGTCTGCTAAGATACGGCCCATCGCTTTACGATTCTGCTTAATAGACGCTTCATTCTTCTTTATTTGTTCATTAAGATTATTAATCTTCTTTTGACTATCAGAAATCTGCGCCTGAATAGCTGATATCTGTCCGTTTATCTTATCAAGTTCCGCTTGCAAACTATCAGCCATCTCACCCAAGCGCGAAGCCTCGGCATTATAATTATCTGCTTCTTGTTGTTTTGTCTGAATTTCAGCATTATAATCGCGAGCCAATACGTGTGATGCCAAGCCAAAAATGCCCGATCCAGCGAGCAATGCAGACATCGCCACCAGAGACGCTCTGCTGACCAATGATGCCGAAACTGGTGTGGTGGACCGTAGTTTCATACGTCTATGTTAGCATAAGCATAATCAGTATGTCAAGGACTTTTTACAGCTTTATTTTACAGCTTTAGATACTTACGAGTTGCCACCCAAGATGACGCCACGCCAATTGATGCGCCGACTAAGATCATGCCCAAGAAAACTAGCACCCCATAAACCATCAGATGACTCAAAAGATTATCAATGGGAATGCCATATTTTACCATCGGATCATGGGCAAAAAACAGCAAGCTATACCCGGCTATTGTCGCAATGATTGCCGCGATAAATCCATACATTATGGCCTCAACGATAAACGGACCTCTGATGAAGCTGCGTTCCGCGCCAATCAACTTCATCATCTCAATCTCGTCCTTGCGGTTAAAAATTGCCATGCGAATAGTATTAAAGACCACAAGCGAAGAAATTACCACGAAAACAACCGTAGCAATCGAACCACCGATACTCGCCAATCTCACCCAATTACCAACCGTTTTAATAGCTTGCTGGCGCTCACCTGAGAATGACGGCTCCCTACGAGGGTCTTTATATTTTTTGTACAGATCATCGGTTTTAACAAAATTATTTAAGGATTGCTGATTATTCAGTTCTTTCACAGAAACACGAAGCGTCGCCGACATCTCATTACTAGACTCGCGAATCGCCTCAAGCGTGTCTGGATTGTCCTTATATTGTTCAGCTTGCTTTTCACGCGCTTCTTCCGCGGAAATATACTTAACACTATCGACATTATCTAATTTTTCAATTCGAGATTTAATCGTTTTAATCGTTTTTTCTGGCGTGTCGCCCTTCAAGTAAATTGACATATCGGCATGCTTAGAGACATTCGAGACGGTGTCAACTAGAACTTGACGCGCTGATAATGTCACAAACACGATAATCAGCGTAACACTCATCACTGCAGTTGCAGCAATTGTCAGCCAGGCATTACGGCTAAAGTTATTGATACCATATCGGCACATTCTGACAAACGTCAACCAACCTCGTCGACGCTGACGTATACGGATAGTTTCTTTGCTTTTGTTTGACTTATTAGATGATTTCATTACTGCTTATAACTCCCCCTCGCCTGATCAGAGGTGATTTTACCATGATCAATTGTAATAACGCGCCGCTTCAATTTATTAACAATCTCCACGTTGTGAGTCGTCAAAATAACCGTCGTACCATACTTGTTAATTTTTTCTAGCAAGCGAACAATGTCCCAACTGTGCTTCGGGTCCAAGTTTCCAGTCGGCTCATCTGCAATCAGGATCTTCGGCTGACGTACCACCGCCCGCGCAATTGCTACACGCTGACGCTCGCCGCCAGAAAGCTGATGAGGAAAATGCTTTTCCTTCCCCTTAAGACCAACCAGTTCGATCACCTTCGGTACAGTTGCCTTAATTTCCCGATTTGTCATTCCAGCAATTTCCAACGCAAACGCCACATTTTCAAACACCGTTCGATTCGGAAGCAACTTAAAATCCTGAAAAACCACGCCAATTTTACGACGCAACAGCGGAATATGCTTGTCCTTCAAATTGTCATAATCAATTCCGCCAACCACAATTTTTCCAGAGCTCGGCTTTTCTTCCCTGGTCAAAAGCTTCAAAAGAGTCGATTTGCCAGCACCCGACGTACCAACAATAATCACAAACTCACCAGCGCCAACATGAATGCTTGCTCGGTTCAGTGCCGGCTTGTTACTTTTACCGTAGTTCTTCGTTACCCTATCTAACAGAATCATTAATAGTATTATACCATAAGCTAAATATTTTTAGAATTAGCATTTTGTTCTAAATACGCCGTGATAAATTCGTCAATATCGCCATCTAAAATGCCTTGAGTGTTGCGGTTTTCATGCTTTGTGCGCGTATCTTTAACTAGAGTATATGGATGCAAGACGTAATTTCTAATTTGACTACCCCAATTTGCCGATTCGCCAGCCCTAAGGTCAGACAAAGTTTCGGCGTGTTGCTCTAATTTCATCGCTAACAATTTTGACCGAAGAATCTTCAACGCCGTTTCTTTATTCTGAATTTGCGAGCGCTCATTCTGAATAGCCACCGTAATTCCCGTCGGCTCATGCGTCACTCGAACCGCCGAATCCGTCGTATTTACACCTTGACCGCCCTTGCCGCCCGAACGATAGACGTCAATTCTTAAATCACTCGGATCAATTGATATTTCATCGGGCGCGTCAATTTTTGGCAAAACCTCGACAAGCGCAAAACTAGTCTGCCGCAAATTGTCCGCATTAAACGGACTTAATCGCACCAAACGATGCACGCCATTTTCCGACCGCAATTTTCCATAAGCAAAAGATCCAGAAATCTCCAAAACGACCGTTTTAATTCCAGCGTCATCATTTGTCGAGCGTTCCAGCGTATCAACCTTCATTCCAGACTTTTCCGCCCAGCGCAAATACATTCGCTCCAACATCGCCGCAAAATCCTGCGCATCCAGCCCGCCCACGCCAGCGGAAATGCGCATAATTGCCGAGCGATTGTCATATTCGCCAGAGAATAACAAATCGGTTTTATGCCTATCAAAACTCTTTTCAATCGCCGCAACTTGTGCCTGGAATTCCGGCAATAAATCGTCATCGCCAAGCTCCATCAGCTCCACCATATCACCAACCTGCACCGTCAAAGTCCGCCAAGGCTCGACGGTCTGACGAAGACTGGCGGCTTGTTTCGTTAATTCTTGGGCGTAATCAGGATTATTCCAAATTTCCGGCTGGTTCAATTGATCGTCCAGCTCCGCCAATTTCTGCTCCAACTCAGAAAACTTAAGCGCTTTTTTAGCCTGTTCAATTTCTTTTTCTAATTCACCAATTTTCTTTTTTAGCGGTTGCATATATTTTATTGTACCATTTTTCAGCTCTCAATTCTCTGTTAAAATAAAAAGATGGATAAAGATATTGAGAAAATTCTATTTACAAACGAAGAAATAAAAACGGCAGTTCAAAAACTTGGGAAAAAATTGACCGAGGATTATCACGATAAAAATCCTGTTGTCGTGGGTATTTTACGCGGCGCAGCGCCGTTTATGATCGACTTGATACAAGCGATGGATTGCTATATGGAAATTGACTTCATGGCGGTTTCCAGCTACGGTGACGACACAAAATCTTCTGGATCTGTAAAAATCATCAAAGATTTGGATACCGACGTGACTGATAGGCATGTGTTGATAGTTGAGGACATAATTGACAGTGGTCGAACCGCCCAGGCGCTAAGAGAATTATTTGCCGCAAAAAATGCTGCGTCGGCAAAAATATGCTCGCTATTAGATAAACCAGCGCGGCGCGAAGTTGACGCAAAAGCCGATTATGTTGGTATCGATACGCCGAATGAATTCGTCGTTGGCTATGGTCTGGATTTTCGCCAGCAATATCGCAACTTGCCATACATCGGCATCCTAAAACCAGAAGTCTATCAAGATTAAAGCTCTTCTACGGCGGCAACAAATTGCTCGCCACGATCAGAATAACTCTTAAACATATCAAAACTGGCGGCCGCCGGGCTAAGAATTACCACGTCGCCAAATTGCGCTTTATTTTTAGCTAATTTAGCAACCTCTTTCATTTCTGCCATATTCAACTGGATAATTTCGCAATCAATTTTTTCTTCCCTTAAGACTTCCCTAATTTCATCAGAGTTAGCGCCATTGATAATTATCAGTCGTACGTTTTGTCTGGCAATTTCTTGTGCCAATTCTGAATAGTCGGCACCTTTATCCGAGCCACCCAAAATTAAAATCTTCGGCTCCGCAAAAGCTTTTAATGCCGCAATCGCGCTACCTGGCGTAGTTGAAATGCTATCATCGTAATATTTCACGCCGTATTTTTCAGCAACAAACTTCAATCGATGTGGTAGCCCCGTAAACTCGCTAAGCCCCTTCTTTATCTCATCATCCAACACGTTCGGCAAAATCGATTTCACCGCCGCTATCGCCGCGCACGCATTGTCAATATTATGTTTCCCCGGCAAGCGAATCGCAGAAGTTATATCGTCCGAAAGAATAAATGGATATTCCTTTTTTTGTGCCGAACTCGTATCTGCAATCGACGAACTAAACTCATTTTGAGAATTATAGACAACATAATCGTCAGCGGTTTGAGACTTAGTAATATTCGCTTTTGCCGCCAAATAATCATTAAAATCAGCGTGGATATTCAAGTGGTCAGGTTCAATCATCAGCACCACGGCAACGTGCGGAGATTTCTGCAAATCCCACAATTGAAAACTGGACAATTCATAAACAACAATGTCATTTTTCTCAATTTTTGGCAAAATATCTAAAGCTGGCACGCCGATATTTCCCACCAAATGAACGGTTTTACCTGCCGCGCGCAAAATCGACGAGATAAAACTACACGTCGTCCCCTTGCCTTTTGTGCCAGTCACGCCAATTATAGTCGCTGGGCAATTGGCAAAAAATTCATTAGTAGATGACCAAATTTGACCGCTAGTATTTATCTTTTTTGGCGGAAGACTCGGAGATCTAATGATTAAATCTGCATCCTCCAGCCCCGAAAATCCCGTCTGATAAGCCACATTTTCCGACAAATTATCTACTTTTTCACGCTCGTCCGCCACTAAAAAATCAGCTTCCGGAAACTTCTCTCGAAAATAACGCAAATTAGATTGACCTTCAACACCAAAACCAGCAATGACAATTTTCATAACCTGATTATATCACGGGCAATTTACGATTACACCCTAGAATAGCTTGTCGAGCTTATCGTACAGCTTTGTTAATAGCTCTTTTTCTTCCGAAGTAACTGCTGCCAACGTCCATGTGTTAGATGCAAAAAATTGACGAGCCGTTTCAATCAACTGATCAGGAGTTACCGCCAAAATAGAATCTGGAACAGCGGCATAATCTCTCACAAAATCATCAGCAAAATATCGTCCTATGTAGAAATTGCTTACTTGCCCAACAGTTTGAGCACCCATTTGATAACGACCCAACGAATACGACTTCACACTCTCCAAATCTTCTTCAGAAATAGATCCAGCCAAAACCTTCTTCAACTCTCTCACGATAATATCAAAGAGCTTTTCTGCGGTTTCGACATTTACTTGTCCGCCAAAATCCCAAGCCGAATCATAAAAACCAATCGATGTATCGCTAAAAATACTATACGCCAAGCCTTTTTTACGAGCCGAACCAAAAATCCTTGAGCTCATCGTGCCAGTTAAAATATGATTCAATGCATTCATGGCAGTAACTTCTTCATCGCTTAGTTCACGTGGAATCATCATCGACCAGCCAAATGTCAAATTCGTCGCCTCTTTTCGTCTAACTAAAACCGGATTAGCCCTGCGTGGTTCATCGCGCGGAATGACAAATCGTTCGCCAGCCTCTAATTGCCAACCCTCAAGATGTTCTTTAATAGCCGCTTTTCGTCCAGCCATTTTTCCAGCTACCACAAACCGCATATTCTTCAAGGTATGCGTTCGCTTGTGATGATTTTTAATATCCTTTAGTTCAATATTAGCAATTGTTTTTAAGCGCTGATTATACGTCAAAATATCTTCACCCAGC
Organism: Candidatus Nanosynbacter sp. HMT-352; assembly: GCF_021222645.1. NCBI lineage: Bacteria > Bacillati > Minisyncoccota > Nanosynbacteria > Nanosynbacterales > Nanosynbacteraceae > Nanosynbacter > Candidatus Nanosynbacter sp. HMT-352. Next base: position 142,126 of record NZ_CP089520.1, on the reverse strand, counting down.
GCCTGCTGAATGCGTGGCCACATCACGCGGTTGTGATTATTGAGATAACCAGTTAATTCAGAGCGAACATTACCCTTTTCTGCCTCAAGCTCATCGGCGTTGAATCGTGGCGTTGTAATAGCCAGCCTCTGAAGCTCCAAAATCCTATCCCATTCAAAATCCGCACAAATAGCTTCATAAACCATTGAATAGTCAGAAGTGTAAGCATTGTGATAAGCGCCATTCTTGGTAAATTCCTGCTCATAATTATGCTCCGAACGGAACTTTTCGTTCGCACCAAACGCCATATGCTCCATAATATGAGCCGTTTCGTAAATATCTTTGTTCAGGACGTAGCGATTACCAGCCCTAAATTGCACCTGAAAACTCATTACTGTAGCGTCTGGAACGTCAATCAATAAGCCGCGTGCACCATTCTTCAGCCTAATTTCCTCAACCGTATGTTTCATTGCCTGATTCTCTGATTATTTACGATTTTTCTTACGATTCTGTCGCTGAGCCTTCTTCTTCTTTCGAGCTTGATTTTTCGCGCGATTTGATTCCGCACTAGTCTTACCCTTTTTCACAGAAAAATCATCGTCACGATTTTCTTCACCCGAACCAATTTCATTTACGCCACGCTCAACGGCATTTTCAGCCAACCTAGTTAGCTCAGTATCATATTCATCATCTTGAGATTGACGAACCACCGCATCGGCTTTATGAATATTAAATATTGTCGTCAAGACTTCATCGCGAAGATTAGCCTGCAAACTTTCAAACAATTTCTGAGATTCTGATCGATATTCCACTAAAGGATCTCGTTGCCCAACACTACGCCAGTGAATACCTTCACGCAGATGCTGCATATTCTCCAAATGCTGCATCCACAGAGTATCTAGAACAGCCATATAGACTTCGCGCTCAACTCCACGCAAATCATCAGCACCAATTTCAGACTCTTTCTCTGCATAGGCTTCCTCAACCAACTTCAACGCCTTCTCATAGCGCAAATGATCTTTCTTTTCCTTGCCAACCTTTTCAATTTTTTCCTTATCAACTGGGAAAATAACTGAGAAATCCTCGACAAACTTTGGATTATTCTTTGATGGAAGAGTTGTCAATTCGTGAACTTTAGCTCGCAATAATCGCTCAATTTCTGGCTTAATATTGTCGCCTTCCAAAATTCTACGTCGCATAACATAAACGACGCGGCGATGACGATTAATTACATTGTCGTATTGAACAACATTTTTGCGCGTATCAAAATTGTAGCCTTCAACTCGCTTCTGTGCCGCTTCCAATGTTTTCGATACAGCGCGAGTTCTGATTGGTGTATCGTCATCAACACCCAATCTGTCCATCAATGACGCAATTCGCTCGCCCTGGAAAATTCGCATCAAATCATCTTCGGTCGAAACGTAGAACTGAGTCTCGCCTGGATCACCCTGGCGTCCGCCACGACCGCGCAACTGATTGTCAATTCGGCGTGATTCGTGTCGCTCTGAACCGATAACAACCAAGCCACCAAGCTCCTTAACACCCTCGCCAAGCTTAATGTCAGTACCACGACCAGCAATATTCGTAGCCAAAGTAATCGCGCCTTTTTCACCGGCTTTCGCAACAATCGCAGCCTCACGCTCATTGTTCTTGGCGTTCAGAATCTCAAACTTAATGCCTTCTTTTTCCAAATATTTAGCAATTTGCTCGTTCTTTTCAATAGAGCCAGAGCCAACCAAAACAGGACGACCTTGCTTGTGGTAATCCTTAATCGCCTCAGCGACAGCTTTCAGTTTAGCCTTTTCAGTCTTGAAAATCAGATCTTCCTTATCCTCGCGAATAACTGGTTTGTTCGGTGGAATTTGGATAACATCAAGTGAATAAATTTGTTGAAACTCTTCAGCTTCAGTGAACGCCGTACCAGTCATACCGCTCAATTTATTGTACAAACGGAAGTAATTCTGGAAGGAAATTGTCGCCAAGGTCATACTCTCTTCCAGCACAGGAACACCTTCTTTTGCCTCAATGGCCTGATGCAAACCTTCATTGTAGCGGCGACCCTGCATCAGACGACCAGTATGCTCGTCAACAATAATCACTTCGCCATCGTTAGTTACAACATAATCCTTATCGCGCTTGAATAATGTCTGCGCCCTTAACGCTTGGTCCATGTGATAAACGCTACGTACGTGATCTGGGGTGTACAAATTTTTTATTCCCAACAATTTCTGAACTTTTTCAACGCCTTCATCAGTCAAAGCAACACTTCGGCGCTTCTCATCCAAAACGTAATCTTCCGGAACCAACTTCGCAGCGATTTTAGCAAACGTGTAATAATTGTCAGGATTTTCAGCCGCTGGAGCAGAGATAATAAGTGGCGTACGAGCTTCGTCGATCAAAATTGAGTCAACCTCGTCAACGATTGCGAAGTTCAATTCACGCTGCCTGAGCAAATCAACATCGTTAACCATATTGTCGCGCAAATAGTCAAAACCAAACTCGTTATTCGTGCCGTACGTAATGTCCGCAGCATAAGCCTCTTTACGTGAAACCGGACGAAGCTTTCGCATTCGAGGATCGTCGTGATGCTCATTGTCATAATCTTTATCATAAACAAATGACGCCTCATTGATAATCACACCAGTAGTCAAACCTAAGAAATCATACACTTGACCCATCCAACCGGCGTCGCGCTGAGCCAAATAGTCGTTAACCGTCACCACATGAACACCCTTGCCCTCCAGAGCATTCAAGTAAGTCGGCAATGTCGCCACAAGAGTCTTACCTTCACCAGTTTTCATCTCGGCAACGTTGCCCTCATGAAGAACCATACCGCCAATCAACTGCACATCATACGGACGCTCACCAATCACACGCTTAGCAGCTTCCCTTGCTACAGCAAACGCATCTGGCAAAATCGTATCAAGCGTCACATTCTTCTTCGACAAACGCTTTTTCAGCTCATCAGTCTGCGCCCGAAGTTCCTTATCTGACATTTTTTCGTACTTATCATTCAGACCATTAATAACGTCAACTTGCTTACGCAATCGTTTCAAAATCTTCTTCTGTGGATCGCCAAAAATCTTACTCAGCGCTTTTTGTTGTGTAATTGCCATAAACCTTAAAACTCCCTCACTTTCAGGCATTTTCAAAAACTTCTTTTATTATAACTTTTTTCGGGCAATTTGAAAAGAAAAAGCGCCCAGAATCTGAACGCTTTCCTGTCAATTTCATCTATCAATTATTTTCGACCGAAAGTTCGCTTCAGCTTCGCCAAAACCCCACGACTTCCGCCAACATGCGCCAGAACATCGTCTTTATACTTACGAACTTGACCATTCAGCCTAGCTTCAACGATATCCACTGCCGCCAAAACGTTCATGGTTGAATCCTTAGCTACAATTTTCTTATCTGGCACATTGATAATAACTTCAACCTCGTACTTGTTGCCGCCAGGATTGTCAATCTGCCTAATCTTAACATCTGCAGACGCGCTCTTTCGGGCATGGCGTGGCAAATATTTTCCCAACGAACCAATTTTTCGCTCAACATATTTTTTTGTTGTGGCGTTCAGTTCATATTTAACGCCAGTAATTGTAATATCCTTAATCATTTTTCCTCCTACTAACTAATATGCTCTTTATTATATCACGTCACGACCATTCATATATGGACGAAGTACTTCAGGGACAGTCAAAGTTCCATCTGGATTCTGGAAATTCTCCAAAATCACCACCAGCGATCGCGCTAACGACACCGCAGTTCCATTCAACGTATGGACAGATTCAATAGTGCCATTTTCTCGGCGAACTCGAATATTCAGGCCACGAGCTTGATAATCAGTACAATTTGAACAACTCGTCAGCTCACGGTAAGTTTGATCAACTGGCGACCAATATTCAATGTCGTATTTCTTTGCAGCCGGTGCACCCAAATCGCCCGCCGCGATATTAACCACGTGATAAGAAATCCCAATTTGCTGCCAAAGCGCCTCTTCAACGCTAAGAATTTTCTCATGAATCTCTTTAGATTGCTCCGGCAGACAGAACGCGTACATTTCCAACTTATTAAACTGGTGAACTCGGAACAGACCACGCGTGTGCTTGCCGTATGTTCCCGCCTCTTTTCGATAGCAAGGACTATATCCAGCGTATAGCAATGGCAAATCTTTTTCGTCCAAAATTTCGTCCGCATGATAGCCGGTTAATGACATTTCCGCCGTACCAATTAGCGTCAAATCTTCGCCGTCAACTACATATTCGTTACTACCCTCGCCCTTTGGAGTAAAACCCGCACCCTCAGCTGTTCGCAAATTGACCATATGCGGCACGGTCATAAATGTGAAGCCCTGCTTTGTTACGTAATCCAAAGCAAATTGAGTTACGGCATTTTCCAGCAAAGCCAAATCGCCCTTCAAATAATAAAACTTCGCACCAGCCACCTTAGCGCCACGTTCAAAGTCCACCCAGCCGCGACTTACAGCGTAATCCAAGTGGTCCTTCGCACCAGTTTTACAATCGCCATAAACTTTTACCTCAACAGAATCTTCTTCGCCACCCAGAGGCACGTCGTCAAAAGTGATATTCGGGACGTTTTTAAGAATTGCTGCAACTTTTTCCTCGGTCGACTTCAAATAACCCTCACGCTCTGCTAGCTCAACTTTCAATTGCTTACCCTGATCAATTAACTCTTGGTCTGGTCGGCCGTCTTTCATCTTTGCTGAAATAACATTCCGCTGTTCACGTAGCGCTTCAACCTGCTTCTGCAAATCGCGGCGCTCATCGTCTAATTGCAACAACGTAGCAATATCAACTTTGTAGCCTTTATCATTTGCCGACTTTTGTACCAAATCGGCATTTTCCCTGATGAACTTAATGTCTAACATGTCTCAATTATATAACAACATAGACTATATATAAATAAACCCCGCCGGATTTAACAGACGGGGCTTTTTAGATAAGTGTAAATAATTTACTTACATAGCCGTGCCAGGTAACGTTGTTGGCCATGGAACATTGTCGTTTGGCACATACGATACGCTAACAATTGGAGGGAGTGGTGGTGTTGGACTCTGAGCGCCAGGTGTTTCAGCGTTAATCTGTCCACCAGTTTGAACGATCCAAGTCAAGTACGAGTCACCCCGTCGTCCAGCAGAAGGACCTTGCATCTGGTAACCAGGACTCAGCCCATCTGGCAACGAAGCACCACCACCGTTCCAGTTATACGCCCAGCCCGTAAGAGCTGCGTACAGATAAACAGTATTGTTAATTCGTCGAACCTTAACCACGCTAGCTTTCATGGATGCTGAGAGAATTTGAGGAACACTTCTCCAGCCAGTATCGCCGTATACAACCCTCCAGCCTGTTTTATCACTACCACGAGTTTTAATCCAGCGAATGGCACCGTTTGTAGCAGCTGTATCAGTATAGTATGTACCAACACCAGCCTTAACATTACCCTCAGGCATACCAGTTCCGCGAATTTCGTACGTATCTTTCCACTCAACGTCACAGTCATCATCAGTTTTCTTACCGAGTACTTGATTTATTTTACCACCCGCAGGAAAGTTCTTACCTGTAAATTGCAAACCTAGGTTACTTGTACCATTTCCGGTAATAGTCAATCCAGTTGAGCAAGGCTGAGTGCTATTGGTTACAGAAATTGTAGCATTTCGGCCAGCTGCCCCTGTAGCACCAGTCGCACCGGTAGCTCCCATGGCTCCAGTTGCCCCAGCGGGACCCGCCGCACCAGTGTCGCCTTTATCGCCTTTTTGGCCATCTCTACCATTCTGACCATGAAGACCGTTCTTACCATTAATACCGTCTCGCCCATCTTTACCATTCTGACCATTAAGACCGTCCTTGCCGTCTCTACCGTCTCGGCCGTCCTTACCCTTTAAGTCTGAGTAGGCTATGATATTTTTCCATTCAGATTCCCCGGTATATCGCCACTGGATGTATAAAGAGCCTTTTTGGACTTCAATACTACGACCGTCTTTACCACGGAGCTCATCAAGAGATATGATTTTCTTCCAATCGCCGCCTGAATATTGATACTGAATCTCGCCTGAGTCCTGACGAACAGATATAGAATCTATGTCAAAACCGCCACGTGGCATCATCTTACAAAAGATAAAAAATAGTAGCAATATTAATATTATTGTTATAGCGAACAGGCTCAAGACAAATGCCTTTGATGCCGGCTTTCTTGTGTTTTCTCGCTCCACTATAATTCACTCCCTTAAATTTTAGTTATATTGATTATGCTTTTATTTTACATGTAGTCGAATCAAAAATCAATCATACTTAAACGTGAGAAATCACTCCCGCGCCAAGCATAACCAATAACACCAAACCTAATGCAAATCGATAAATTATGAATGGGCGAAAATTATTACTCTGAATAAACTTCAATAGCCACGAAACAGCTAAATATCCCACACCGAATGAGATTACCGTGGCGATTATGGTTGAAGTCCAGCCAACGCCACCAGAAATGTGTTTATATTTGGTAACAACTTCCAATAGTCCTGCTGCGAACAGCGCTGGAATACCCAAGAAGAAACTTAACTTCGTAACCGACACGCGGTCAAATCCACGGAATAAACCGACTGAAATCGTTGCGCCAGAACGGCTAACTCCTGGAATGAGCGATAAGCACTGCCCCGCGCCAATAGCCAGAGTATCTTTCCAGCTCGTCTCAGTTTCGCCACGCTTGTTATTTACCGCACGATTGTCAGCCAGCCACATAACAACGCTCCAGCCAATAAGCCCGAATGCCACAAACCACAAACTGCGCAGAACCGTTTCTACTTCATGCTTGAATAATAATCCGACAATCGCAATAGGAATTGAGCCAATAATAATCGCCCAACCATATTTATAATCAAACTTTCGACGCGCTCGCTTCCACCATAAACCGCGCCACCAAGCCTGCAGGATTCGCCAAATGTCGCTCCAGAAATAAATCACCGCCGCCAGAATTGCTCCGATCTGGATTATCGCCGTAAAAGCCACGACGCTCGGATCGTCAATTCGCATTCCCATCATTTTCTCGGCAATCGTCAAATGCCCAGTCGAAGAAATCGGTAAGAATTCCGTAATTCCCTCAATTACGCCGAGAATAATTGCTTGCCACCAAGCCACGATTAAAAATTACCTTTCATCCTTCAAGTGTAGCATTAGCAGTAAAATCATTCAAATGTGCAAGCTTAAGATTCGGCATTTTCCAATAAAGCCAAATCGCCCTTCAAATAATAAAACTTCGCACCAGCCACCTTAGCGCCACGCTCAAAGTCCACCCAGCCGCGACTTACGGCGTAATCCAAATGGTCTTTTGCGCCATAAATAAACCCCGCCGGATTTAACAGACGGAGCTTATTGTTAGCTAGGCGCAAACAACCTACTTAATATGTAGCTGTACCCGGTAACCCTGTTGGCCATGGAACATTCGAGTCGTCTGCTAAATAAGAAACCGTCAAAGTCACTGGAAATGCTGGTGGGGTTGGTTGAGGATTCACTCCGTAAGCATTAATAGTTCCATTAGTCGTCACAATTAATTGTATGTCTGAATCTCCTTCTAACCCTGGTATATAATATCGAATTTGAGATCTAGGCCTAAATCCATCAGGTAGAGGTGTTCCACCCCTATTCCATTCATATGCCCATTCTGTAATAGTAGCCTGAAGATAAACAGTCTGATTAATTCGCCTAATCTTTACCGAGCTAGCTTTCATAGATGGGGATAGAATCTGAGGAACGCTCATCCAGCCAGTGTCACCATACAACACTTTCCAGCCATTATTAGAATTAGCGTCAGTTTTAGTCCATCTTACAGCCCCCTGAGACTTACTGGTATCAACGTAGCGCACACCCATGGTAGCAGTAACTTTTCCTACAGGTGAACCTGAACCCCTAATCTCGTACGAGTCCTTCCACTCTACATCACAGTCATTATCTGATTTCTTAGCTAAAATCTGATCAATTTTACCACCCGACGGGAGATTGCTTCCAGTAAATTTCAGCCCCAAATTATTCGTGCCATTACCAGTTACAGTCAACCCAGTCGAACAAGGCTGCGTACTATTAGTTACAGAAATAGTAGCATTTTGGCTAGCCGCTCCTGTAGCACCATTAGCTCCGTTTCGACCATCTTTACCATCTTTACCGTTCTGGCCGTTAATACCGTCTCGGCCATCCTTGCCCTTTAAGTCTGAGTAGGCTATGATATTTTTCCATTCAGATTCCCCGGTATATCGCCACTGGATGTACAGGGAGTTCTTCTGAATCTCAATTTCGCGACTATCAGTTTTACTAGATTCTTTCTTGTTATCTTCCTTATTAGTGCTGTTATCCTTATTTTTCAAATCCTCAAGCGAAACTATTTTCTGCCAATTACCATCAGCATATTTATATTGAATCTCGCCCGAATCCTGACGAATAGAAACTGCATTCGGATCAATTACTCCACGTGGTGAAATCTTAATAAAAAACAATAATATTATGAGTATTATTGTGATCACAAAAAAACTTAGCACGAAAGCTTTTGACGCAGGCTTTCTTGTGTTTTCTCGCTCCACTATAATTCACTCCCCTTAGATTTTAGTTATATTGATTATGCTTTTATTCTACATGTAGCAATATGAAAAATCAATCATATCTAAACGTGAGAAATCACACCAAAGCTAAGCAGCATCAACAACACTAAGCCACGCTTAAAAATTACCTTTCATCCTTCAAGTGTAGCATTAGCGGTAAAATCATTCAAATGTGCAAGCTTAAGATTCGGAATTTTCTGCTTCAATCGAATTTTGATAAAACAAACCGCTAACATTCACGCCCGCAGGAGCATAAATTTTCAAGCCAGTTATCGGCTTATAAAAATTCAAGCAACCGTCAAAGAATATCGCGTTACACTTTTTAGAAACGGACAGCACGATTTTATCGCCATCACGGCGCACGTTAATTTCTGGCTTATTCGCCTTTGGTAAATCCACAAACTCCGCTTCCACCTTAAATTTGTCAGAATTTATTCGCGAAACATTCCCCACTGGCATATCGATAAAAATTGAATTAGCGTTTGTCGTATCTGGAATATCGATATTCACTTTCTTCGTGAGTTGCTGCGATTCACGTGCATATTCCAAGCCAGCGTGAGCGCTAAATATTGCAGCGCTTGCCAAACTCATAAAAACAACGGACGCCGACACGATCATTGCAATCACAGATATTCGATTGACCCTCCAGGCGAATATGCTATGCGTTGCAATTGCGCCAAATATCACCGCCGCGATTCCGCCAATTGCCAAGGAAGTCCATACTCCCCACGCCCACATTTGCATACCCAAACCACCGAACATATCAACCACAGAAACGCCGAGCGCTCCGCCAACAATCAGCCCAAACAGCACCGCTAGCGTCGTAAGTAGCACCATAACACCGACAAAATATTGGAAAAATTTCGCAATTGGAGTTTTTCCGACAGACGTAATTGAACTTCCATCAGCGGAAGCTTCCTTAAGTGCAGCCAAAGTTACTGGCTTCCCGCGCATTCGTAATTTGTCCGACGCGGTTTTTGCTGGTGGCATTGACACCCACATCGCGAGGTAAACCAGCACCATTGTACCGAATGTCACGAACGGCGAGATAATTGCAATCAGTCGCACCCACAACGGATTGATATTAAAGTATGCCGCGATTCCCGCGCACACGCCGCCAATGACAGCCCCGTCCGTGTCGCGCATCAATTGCTTTTCTGGCTTCTCGTTATTATCCGTCAATTCATCAGTTGAATCCTCGCTATCATCCGAAAAATCGCGCGGTTCGCCCATTTGAGTTTTAATCGCCAAAACGTCATCGTCGCTAATAATACCCTCTTTCATCACGCCACGCTCGACTAAAATCTCAACCATTCGTGCCTCAATTTCCTTCATCGCTTCCGCGTCGGCGTGCATATTTTTCTGAATCGAATTAAGATATTTTTCTAGCGATTTCTTAGCGTCAATTTCCACACTAAACGCCGTTTTTGCCAGATGAATCCTGGTTATTTCCTTCATTATTTTATTCCTTTCTCTAAGTTGTCAAGCGAATTATTTAACATATTTATGCGATCTTTAAGTTCATGAATCAACTGATCGCCGTGATTTGTCAATGAATAATATTTTCGCGGCGGACCTTGCTCGCTTTCCTGCCATTCGTGCTGCAAATATCCGTCCTTCTGCAGCCTATTCAATAGCGGATAAATCGTACCTTCGACCACCGTTAAATCCGAATCGTTCAATTGCTTAACGATGTCGCCAGCGTACTGCGCTTTATTAGAACAAACCAGTAAAACGCAGTAAACCAAAAATCCTTTTCGCAGTTGGACCGCTAAGCTTTCCGCATAGCTATCAACGTCCACTTTTACCTTCTTGCGGCATATTAGACCCCTTAACCATGCCGTCTTTGATCAGAATTTGATAATCGCATTTTTTAGCCAAATCAACGTCGTGTGTCACGATAATCAGAGTTGTGCCTTCTTGCTTGTTGTAATTGAATAGCAATTCTTCCACCTTCGCGCCAGTTTCGCTATCCAAATTTCCCGTAGGTTCGTCTGCAAAAATGATCTGCGGGTTTCCGACAATCGCCCGCGCAATCGCCAAACGCTGCTTCTGACCGCCCGACAAATCCTTTGCACGATTCTTGCGTTTCTCATACAAGTCCACCGCCTTCAGCGCCTCATTAATCTTGCTTTCTCTCAAACTTCTTGGCATTTTCACAATTTCCAGCGGCAAACTCACATTATCCGCCACGCTTTCATTACCCTGGACAAAGAAACTCTGAAAAATAAAACCTATTTTTCTCGCACGAAACTCGTCAACTTGCTTTTGTTTCAATTTCAAAATGTCTTGACCGTCAATAATCACTTGGCCTTGCTGCGGTCGATCCAAGCCAGAAATTGCGTGCATCAGCGTCGATTTTCCCGAACCAGATTTTCCCAAAATCGCCACGCTCACACCAGTCGGAATTTGCAGACTCACATCATTTAGCGCCACAAATTGATTCTTCTTTTTGCCGTAAATTTTCGTCACATTTTTAAGCTCAATCATAACAACTCTCCTATTCCGTCCTTAACGCTTCAATTGGATCTAATTTTGTTGCCTTGCGGCTCGGTAGCCAGCCAGAAAGTACCGCCATAATCATCAGCCCGATTATCAAAAGTCCCATTTGCAGAGGATTAATGACTAATAAATTCGTGCCTTGTTCCAACTTTAGAAAACTAGCAATCATAGGATTAAATAGCGACATCAAACTTGCTAATCCAACACCAATTAAGCCGCCAAGAAGTCCAACCCACGCCGCTTCATACCTGAACATTTTACCGATATCGCGACCTCGCATACCCAAAGCTTTCATCAACCCAATCTGACTAGTTCGCTCCAAGACCGAAATATACATCGTATTAACAATTCCAAAAACACTCGCCAAAAGCGCCAAACCACCAAACCCAATCAGCGCCATTTGAGCCATATTCACAAAAGTAATCATAGCCTTGCGTACATCCTGAACCGAATACGCCATATAGTCCTTACCAAGCTCACTCTTCACCGCCTCAACATTTTTCTCGTCATCAACAAACGCAATTACATAAGAGTAATAATTAGACAAACCTTTGGGATGGCTAAATTCGTAAATCTCCTTAGCATCGTCCACAGAAACGCGCACAGCCGGCTGGTAAAACAGGATCGTGTCCGAAGGTTTATCGACTGCTGCAATTTTCAGAGATATCTCTTTATCGGCATTCTTACTAAATCCCGCTCCACTTCGCAGCCCTAAAGTAATCGTTTGACCAATTGCCGATTTTGCATCACTAAATCCCATTTTTTTCACATAAGATTCTGGAATAACGACCTCGCCCTTTTTCGGCATAAAATCATCCAAATCACCGGCCGCAAGTTCCATTCGGGTTTTATCAAACTTCACAGCTACGCTAGGCACGAATTTTTTGTCACTCGCAGAACTTTTGGCATATAAAACTCCATGCATAGAGTAAGCTGGCATCACTTTTTCTACGTGCGGAATCTTCTGTAATTTTTCTATATCGTCATCAGTCATCGAATATTTACTTATTGACTTAGACTCGTCTTTTTCTTTGTCTCCTGAGTCATCATATTCAGAAAGATTACTATCAGGTCCTGACGAGGTCACTTTTTTATAGACCGAAACAGATTTTTTATCACCAGCCGCGTCAACCATACTGTTCGTATACAGCCGACCACCTTCTCCAGCCATCAGCGCCAGACCAATCGTAAACGCTCCAACTGAAATCGCCAACGCGGTTAAAATTGTGCGACCTTTTGATTGTCCCAAATTTCGACCGGCGCGTTTAATAATGTCAATTCTTTTCACATTAAGCTCCTCGTTGATTTACTATACATAGTACTATGTTATACAAGGTACATTAAATAGTCAAGATATTTTTAGGACAACATTTGAAAGATCATAGATTTTACCCGATTAAGGTGTGCTATTTTCGACGTTTAGCCCTAACCACCCTACCCAAGCCATTGAGCGCGCGCTTATAAAAAGGAATGAAAGAATTGTCGTCATTTACACCACTCTGAATCTCGCGACTACCCGCAATAACCCCATCTTCCTCTATCGACTCATTATCCACCAAACCAGCCATATATCTAGCGGCATCAAAAAACGTCGGATCTCCCCAAATCTTGACTTCTCCATTATATCCGTAATCAATTACTGCAGAGATGACTTGCTCGTCATCATTATTGTAAAATTCATCATTAATTCCATCGCCATACTCAACATCAAAACGTCCGCTATAAAATCGACAATCGGCGATAATGCCACGATACAAATCACCTTGATCATTTCTCTGCCATACACTCATCAATACCACCAGATTGGGCGTAGACAGATTGGCTTCCTCAAGCAGCTTAACAGACTGTCCTTTACTGATAATTAGACGACCATTTCCCTCTGCTCTAGACTCATCAATATACATCACATCCTGCGGCGATACGTCTGGATAAGTATCGAGTGTATATAGCACTTCGGGAGACATTGTCTCGGCTGTAACTTGCCGCAATCTATTAGGTATTCCATCATATTCTTCAAACATTTTATAACCTCCTCGATTTAGCCCTATTCCTCATCATACTCATCTTCAATCTCTTGATCCAAAATCTCTTCAATCACATCTTCCAGCGTAATAATTCCCAGCTCCGTCTCATCATCCATCACCACAAACAAATGATTTCGCGTTTGAATGAATCGGCTTAAGACCGTATCCAGACGTGACCTCTTGTCAATATCGTAAATTTTATCGCGGTACAATTGGCTAATTGGCAACGGCAAATCTCGTCCAACGATATCCTTCACGTATAAAACTCCAACCAATTCCCCATCAGATTGAACCGGAATTCGCGAATGTCCAGCGTGCTTAATCTGAGCTAGTAAAGTCGCGTCCAGCTCGTCATCCAAATCCACGACAAAAACTTCGCTCATCGGCGTAACCAAATCGCCAGCCGTCTTTTTACTAAACTGCAGCGCTCCTGCCGCAATTCGGCTTTCGTCATAATCAACCGGACTATCCGACCTAACGGCGTGCTCATGAATAATCTCCTCCAGCTCCTGATGAGAATATAATTGCGGCGTTTCCTTACCTAACCAACGATTCAATAGCTTTGACATCGGCTGAGCAAGCGGCCAAAATAGCACGTAAATTACATCAAGTAGCCAAAAGAAATATCGCACAAATCGATATCCACGCTGCGAGAAAATCGCCTGCGGCAAAATCTCGCCAAACATCGTGATGAGAAGCGTCGCAATCAGACCGCCAACCACTCCATTCGTCATATTGCCAAGCAAAATTGACATCGCAGTATTCACGCCGACATTGCCAAGCAAAATACAGAAAATTAGATAATAGCCGTCTTTTCGATATCGATACACTCGTGCCGCAATTTTGTCGCCCTGCCTGGCTTTTCGCTTCAAGTCATCAGGTCGCGCCATCATTAAGCCGATATTCAGCCCAGAAAATAATCCAGAAAGCACCAATAAAACAGCCGCCGCCAGCCATAATAAAATATCAGACATAATTACAACCTTTCACCCTTAACAGCAAATGAAACTAGCGTGTCAGAAAATAACTCCAATAAAAAATCCATATCTTTAATTATACCAAATTCTACCAGCCGCCGCCTCCGCCGCCGCCTCCGCCGCCACCAGCGAATCCACCGCCAGACGAACCGCCAGAAGTTGAAGAATAATCACTAGCATGACCAGCCGCCGTCGACAAACCGCTTAGCCCAGACGAAAACGCCACAGCATTGAACATGCCTTGCCCAACGTACCAATCTGGCGCCTCGCCAACTTGCTCGTAATATTTGCCCATTTGCTTGCTCCAATTTTTCTCTTGTCCAAACAACACAGCGTAAGGTAAAACTCTTTCATATAATTTAACAAGTTGTTTTCCGTCGTTCACGTCAACAACTACTTTTTCCGCGCCATCAGGACTTTGTAGAATCTTCAAGCGCTCGACCTCAGCCACGCCGATATACATTTTCAGTCCCTCTAAGTATCGCCTCAAGCTTAGACCCTTATCAGTCAGCGACCAACCTCTAGAAGCGAAGATGAGCATAATTGACATAACAAGGAACATCGGCGACAAAAACAAAATAGCCAACACAAGAACTCGCTTAAACCACCCTCTCATTATTCGTCTTACTTCTGGATTTTGCTCGCATAAACCATATTTCTCTCTGGCTAGCGTCTCCAGATTTTTATCATCGTCACGCGTTCGTGTCATGTATTTTATATTATTTTGAAGATTTTTCAGATTTAGGCGTTGACCTGGTTTTGGAATATATGGACTGTCGAACATATCTTGAATAACTTCAATTTCCTCGGCTTTAAGTTCCTGTAAATCTTTAATAATTTCAATCTCGTATTGCGCACCTCTAAACAGTGAAGATTTTTTAACTTCATAAATTTTAATATAATGCCGAACCGCCAGATCTAATAATTGCGCAACCTTCGGCAAACCTTTGACCTTGAATGGATCGTATTTTTTCAAAATATATGTCGACATCAAAACACTGACATTTTCTGGCGGTAAATACTCCGGTGGAATCGGTTTTAAATCCTTATCTCTGCCAACCAATCGCCTATATCGAATTATTAGAAAAATCACCAAAGGTGTCGCGATTTCACAAGCTAGAATCTGCATCAAATGCCAAATTCCAATCAGCTTCTCCATCAATGTTTCTTGATATCCAGAAAAAGTCCCACTCTTAAATCCAACCGCCACAGTTACACCTTGTCGACGACTCAATTTATCTATTTTTGCAGCAATCCGACCATTATCTTCGCTCAAGTCACATTGCGTCGTCGAACCTCGACTGCCGACATAACAAAAAGCCTTCCCCTGTCTCGCCGCAACCAAAGACTCATCAAGTTTCACAGAAATTTGCACATTTTCCATCGGGACGCGCCATTCATCGCCGATCACATCCCAATAGAATTCATCACGCCCCGTATCGCTATAATTCTTAGTTACATCACGCTGCGTGAACTTAATGATGTAAGTTTTCTTGCCCTCCACGTAAGTATTTTTATTACCAATTCTCAGTTCGTCGTTGTTCCAGGAATATTCAAGCGGCGTACCATTTTCATCAGTTACATATTGCAATGAAAAATTCGTCGAGTGATTATCGTACTTCTTAATAAAAACTGGCGCGATTCCCCGATTTTGGTTCGGCGGAAAATTAGCGGTAATTCGCCAAGTGGTTTCCAATTTTGATCGATTATCAGAGTCGCGACTCAACAAATATTCTGCATCAAATTTTGTGATAGTAAAATTATCCGTCGAGCGCGCCGCAAACGCCATTTTGCCAGACCCAGCCAGCAATAGCCCAACAGTTAGTAGCCCCAAAAGAAAACGTTTCATATTTTAATTATAACAAAACTACAAGTTGACTTGCGGGTATATCGCTCGAGTTGTTTCATCAATTTCGCTCTTAAGCTGTGGGAACGGCACACCTTCACGCGCTGTAACGCCCTCGAAAATCCAAAATACCCTTTCAGAATATCCCCAACCACAAGCCGGCGGCATTCCATATTCCAGCATCTCAACGTAATCAATATCAAGCATCATCGCCTCTTCATCACCAGCGTCACGCATTTGCTGCTGCTCAAGAAAACGATTTAGCTGGTCAATCGGATCATTAAGCTCAGAGAATCCATTGCCTAATTCAGAACCAGCGATCACTGGCTGAAAACGCTCCACCGTCTCTGGATTTTCTGGATTAGTCTTTGATAGCGGGCTAATAAACTTCGGCGTGTTCACCAACCAAACCGGACCAGCAACGTCTTTACGAATATTCTTCCATAATTTATCAATACTGCGTGGGATAGAGTCGGTTTTTTCAACTTCCAAATTATGCTCTTTCAGTTTAGCGGCAACTTCTTCAATTGTCGTGTTATAAACATCAATTCCGTAATGCTTGCGAATAACCTCCGCATAATCCCAAACTTCCCACTCGCCACTCATATCGACGTTGAACTTGCCCAATTGGAATTGCAGAGTACCAAAAGTCTTCTGAAGCACATCTTTATACATCGACTCCATGAAACGCATTCCCTGCTTCCAGTCCCAGTAAGCCGCGTACCACTCCATGGCGATATGCTCTGGCAGATGCTCGTCCGAATAATTTTCATTGCGAAAACGCGGACCGAGATCATAAACTTTTTCAAATCCAGCACCAATCAGTCGCTTTAACGGCAACTCGTGGCTAATTCGCAAATAAAACTGTTGATCACCCAGTGCATCCATATGCGTCACAAATGGGTTCGCGTCCGCACCGCCAGTGGTGTGCTCCAAAACAGGAACATTAATCTCGATGAAACCATGACTATTCAAATAATCTCGCGTTGCTTGCCAAAACTTACTTCGACGAACGAATCGCTCGCGAACTTCAGGATTGACATTCATATCAACATAACGTCGGCGCAAGCGCTCTTCCTTATTCTCTAATTTTTCCGGCATTGGCCTCAACGATTTAGTCAACAATCTAAGTTCGCGTACACCAACAGATTTTTCGCCTGTTTGCGTCGTGGTCATCACGCCCTTCGCCTCAATAAAATCGCCCGTATCTAGCAATTTAAGTTGCTTCATTCCAAGCACACCGCGCGCAGCGTCTAATTCCGCCACGTCATCACGTTGCAAGTAAAGTTGCACATCACCAGATTGATCACGTAATTTAATAAATGCCAATTTACCAAAACTGCGAATAGACGCCACACGACCTGCAACAACAACTTCCTTACCAGCTAGCTCATCATACTTAGACAAAACCTCAGCACAAGTATGAGTTCGTTCTGATTTTGCTGGATATGGTTCAATGCCTAATTGACGTAATGTTTCCAGTTTTCGTAGTCGTTCATTGCGATAATCTTGAAGTGTAGCCATAACAGAGATAATTATAGCACATTATATGCGGCAGATCCCGCTAGGTTTAAGATATCGACTTAATAATGTAGGTAATTTCGGCTTTTGGCGTTTTAATCGTCACTTCGTCACCAATTTTCTTACCAATCAATTCCTTACCAATTGGTGACTGATCTGAGATTCGTCCAGCCAACGGATCGGCTTCAACTGGTCCAACCACCGTGTAAGATACAGTTCTTTCTGGGCACTGCAATTCGACTGTACTGCCCAAGCCAACGCTTGAGTTACCGTTGGATTTAATAATTTCGGCGTTCTGCAAAATATCTTCAATTTCCAAAATTCGTGTTTCCAGCAAGCCTTGCTCTTCGCGCGCAGCGTCGTATTCCGCGTTTTCACTCAAGTCGCCAAAATCTCGCGCTGCTGCAATTTTTTCAGCAATCTCACCGCGTCGCCCCTTCAATTCTGCTAATTCTTTTTCTAAATCAGCCTTCCCAGCTTCTGTAATTTGATAAGTTTTTTTCATAAAAATTTCCTCCTCTACTGTATGTAGTGGTATTAGTCTTACGATCTACACTAAATATAGTGTTTTTAATTAGCCTTGATTAAGTCTATCTGAGTATATCAATCGCTATTTATTATGTCAATATAATCAGCATTACCGATTCAAGCAAAAATCTATCAATTGCTGATAATCCATTTTTCGCGTTTCACCAGTTGCTCGTTCCGTCAATTCAAATAAGCCATCGCCGTCAATCGCTCGATCGCCAATCGTTATCCGCCACGGCAAGCCCATAAGTTCAGCATCGGCAAATTTCACGCCTGGACGCTCGTCGCGATCATCAAGTAGTGCATCGACGCCGCCATTAGCCAACTCGTCATAAAACTTACCTGCTAGTTCCTGCCCTTTTTCACCAATTGCAACGACATGGAACTTAAACGGCGCAATATTTTCCGGCCAAACCAGCCCTCTATCATCGGCAAATTTCTCAACAATCACGCCCATAACTCGCGTAATTCCAATGCCATAACTTCCCATGTAAGCGTATCGCTCTTTACCTTCGGCATCAGTAAATACCAACTTCATTTCTTCGGATTTCTGCGTACCGAAATTAAAGATATTGCCAACTTCGGCAGTTTTCACCTTTTCCAACTCACTACGATCAACGCCGAGCTCCTCAATTGCCTCGTCCAAAATTTCTTCATTAACAGCGATATTTTTACCGCGATGAAGATAAATATAATCCTCACCAGCATCGCAAATCGTCTGAAACTCATGGCTAAACTTCGTAAAAGCGCCGCCAGAAGCAAACGTCACATATGTTTCATCGCCAATTCCAAATCGGTCATAACAACGCTTATATGCCTCAATGACTGAATTGTAGTAACTATCCAAACTCTCTTTGCTATCGTGAATTGAATACATATCCTTCATCACAAATTCACGACCACGCATAATTCCACTCTTAGCGCGAAGTTCGTTTCGCAATTTGTTCTGGAATTGATAAACGCTAATTGGCAAATCTTTGTAGCTCTTTAAGTAATTGCGAAGAAGATCGACAATCGGCTCCTCGTGCGTCCAACCAAAGCCAACATCTGTGCCGTCTTGCAACTTAGACTTAAACCAAACATCGACCAATTCATCACTCCAGCGGCCAGTTTCTTCCCATAAATCCTTACGCTGCAAAGTACTCATAGTCAATTCTTGACTGTCAATTTTATTCATTTCCTCGCGAACAATTTGCTTGATATTCTCAAGAACCCTTAACCCAAGCGGTAAAAACGAATAAACACCCGCCATTGTTTTATGCACGTAGCCAGCACGAATCAAAAGCTGAGCATTTCGCGCAACTTCGCCCGCTGGCGCCTGCTTCAAAGTTCTAGTAAAAAGTTGTGTCATTCGCATATTTTTCTCCTTTACATAAATATAAATGGCAATAACGATTCCGTCTGATTAATTACGCTCGTATTGATAAACAAGAAATAAAAAGCTATTCCGTTTTTCATCATATGCATCATAATAGGCACCCAAATTGCGCCAGTATATTCCCTAGTTGCACACATAACCAGGCTTAAAGTAAATGTATCAACTGCCACTGCCCATTGCAATGGCGAATCCGGACCAACCCAAAGATGTGCCGCGCCAAACGCTATGCTTGTTACGATAATTGATAGCCAAATCGAGAAAGAATTGCGCAACTTGCCATAAAGATATCCGCGATACAAAAGCTCCTCAACAATTGGCGCCAGCACCACCAATACAACAAACGCCATGATAAATTGCCAATGAGTCGCCAGCATACTCTGACTGAACGGTATGGCCTGCTTTTGCTGTATATCCACCGAGAAAACACCGCTGGCGATACTCATCGTAACCATTGTTAGTAAAAAGTAAGCCACAAAAGCAAACGGAGAAATAAATATTTCCAAAAACGTCGGCCAGTCATTCACGCCCAAATTGCTCAAAGTTGTTCGGCGCTTCTTAACCAAAAACGGCACACCAATCACGATAATTAGCGACAACATATATATAACAAACGAAAGTACCGTATTAAGAATAACTGAATTCACAGAACCGAGAGGTACTCCGATTTTTATCAAAACACCAACCGCCAATGGAACGACAACCTCCATTACTAAAAATACGCCATAAACCCAAGCTGGAAGCACCAAAATCAGCCACCATTTGCGGTTTTTTAATTTCTTAGAAGAGTTTTCCAACATCACTGATCGTCACCAAAATTGTTAAGATTAATAGAATTAACATACCAGTTGCCTGAATATTTTCTTCACGTTCTTTTGTTAAATCTTTCTTAAATAAGCGGAAAATTGTCATCGTGAACCAGCGACCGCCATCAAGCGCTGGGATCGGTAAAATATTCATCACAGCCAGCGTCAGTGAAATTAACGCCGCTACGAAAATGATTTGCTCAATTCCAGAATTAACGACTGACGGGAATAATACTCCCAGTATGCCGATTGGTCCTGCTACGCTCCCGCTGACAGAGGCCAAATCAGCTCGTGCAGATTCTTTTGATTCTGCGGAACCAAATATTTGTCCAATTGATCCGTGCACGGTTTTTACCAATAACACACCAACGCCTTTGATAGTTTCGTATGACAATTGCCCAGTAGTCGCAACACCCACAATAGGAGCCGACCATGTGCTATACATTTTCTCCGTCTGCCCCGGAATAACACCCAGATATCCGCTTCCCTTCGCGGACTTTTCATCATTCAACTGAACGTCAACAGATGACTCTTTGCCATCACGCCTATATTCAACCCTGACTTTCTTGCCAGCGTTTTGCTTAGTTATAACTGGCAATTTTTCCGCCTCTGTAAGCGGCTGACCGTTTATCTTAATAAGTTCATCATTAACCTTAAGTCCAATTTTATCCGCTGGAGAATTCGGTGTGATTTTTGCTATTGTCACCGGCGAGCGGCGAACGTCTGCGTCAAACGGTAGCTGAACTTGGTTCGACAGGATTTTCGGCATGCCAATTATCGCAAGAATCGTGAACAAAACAATTGCAGTTATCCAGTTCATCATAACGCCAGCCAGCAATATTTTCGTCTTTACCCAAAATGTCGATCCACCATATGTGCCCTCGCCTTTTGCAGAATCATATTCACCTTTCAGTCTAACAAATCCACCAAGCGGCAACCAGTTTAAGCTAAACGTTACGTTCTCACCCAAGAAACTTCGCTTTACTTTCCACTTTTTTGCGGCTGGCGGAAACCCAATTCCAAATTCCTCAACTTTAACACCATTTCTCTTGGCGACAATAGCGTGACCTAATTCATGCAAAACCACCAATAAGATGAGAACAAATAGCCCTAAAAGTACTCCCCAAATAATCATTTTCCAAACCGCCTATTCCGATTTGCATATTCCTCTAAAATCACCGATACGTCATCAACTGTCATGTCTGGCCAATTCTTCTCAATAAACATCAATTCGCTGTACGCCGAGCGCCACAACATAAAGTTGCTGAGCCGTTGCTCGCTAGAAGTTCTAACAATCAAATCACACGGTGGCACTTCTGGCGCGTATATATTTTGAGCAATCAACTCAGGTGTAATTTCCTCAACAGAAATTCCAGATTGAACAATTTTTTTAACCGCATCAGCAATCTCCAAATGTCCGCCATAATTCAAGCATAAGACCAATTCTCCGTTTTTCAAATCGGCAGTTTTCTCCTCAGCCTCGTCAATCGCTTTGATCAATTGATCCGACAAGCCTTCCCTAGACCCAATAACCCTCAAGCGAACCTCGTTTTCAATAAATATCGGAAGATCAGCTTTCAGTATGTTCAATAGCAATTTCATCAAATGTCGGACTTCTTCCTCTGACCGCTTCCAGTTTTCCGTACTAAAAACGTAAGCGCTCGTATATTTCACGCCTCGACGAAGAACCTCCAACGCCACATCTTTTAGCGCATTATAGCCCGCCAGATGTCCTTCGTATGTCGGCAAGCCATGCTGCTTTGCCCATCGCCGATTTCCATCAACAATAAATCCGATATGCCGCGGCAAATTCGTATTTTCACTCATTATTCGCCCTCCATTCATCAATTAATTTTACATCTTGAGTATCTTTTTCAAGACTGCGCCATTTTTTCCATCGAGATAAAAACTCTAAATTGACGAATCTCACACCATCATACTCCACCACGTAATCAAGCAAACCATCATAACTAACAACTTGCCCATCAAACTCCCATCCATCCCAAACTTCAGCCGAACCATCATCTTTTATAAAATAAAAACGCTGATTATCGTCGAACTTTTTAATCCAATCGCTACTTTCTTCGGAGAGCTTTTTCATTAAATCAGAACTCACCGCAAGATCGATATCAACAGCTGGACGAATCCCCAATTGATCCAAAATCCCGCTACCAATAACAATAATTTGATCCAACGGCAAATCCAATGCCTTCACTTTGTCGGCAAAAGTTTCGCTCATTAAACTGTTAAGACGTCCTTTTCTTTCGCCTTAAACGCCTCGTCAATTTGCGTTTGCATCTTACTCATTAAGCCGTCAATCTCTTTCTCTACACGCTTCAAATCGTCTTCGCTCAGCTCTTTATTATCCTTCATTCGCTTAGCATCCTTAAGAGCGTCTTGGCGAATATTACGCATCGCAATTCGAGCCTCCTCAACCTTCTCGCTAACCTGTTTCACCAGTTGGTGGCGGCGCTCTTCCGTCAAAGCTGGAACTGGAACGCGAACCACTCGCCCATCGTCAGACGGATTAAAACCTAGGCTTTGGTTATCGCGAATTGCAGAAGAAATTGCTGTAATATTACTCGGGTCAAATGGCGTAACTAACAACATTTGTGCCTCTGGAGCGGTTACGTTTGCAACCTGATTAAGCGGCATTTTTGAACCGTAAGCCTCAACCATAACACCGTCGAGCATTCCAGCGTGCGCCCTACCTGTTCGCACCTTCTTCAATTCATCTTGAAAAAAGCTAAACGCTGCATTCATTTTTTCTTCATAAGGGTTTGTGTCGAACATATTTCCTCCAATTTATCTATCCGTTATTATATCAAACTTCGGGCGTCTTGTCTGCTAATTTCGCCTTACGCCCCGTGCTATAATAACAGAGTGATTTCTAAGATTAAGCTATACAATTTCCGGTCTTATCATCTGCACGAAGCGGCTTTTAGCAATTCTGGTACGGTAATTGTTGGACCAAATGGCACCGGCAAGACGAATTTGCTCGAGGCGGTTTATGTAGCGCTGCGCGGCAGTAGTTTTCGGGGCAGCCTTAGCGACTGTATGACGCTGAACGCTCCGCAAACAATTGTTCATCTGGAGGGCGATTTCGGCGAGCGACGTATTAAGCTAGACTCAATTTCTGGAAAAATCAACAAAGAATTCATCATCAATGACAATAAATCAAAAGTCTTAACCAGAAAAAACCGCTTGCCTGTCGTTTTGTTTGAGCCAAGCGAACTAAGATTGATTTCCTCTTCACCATCCCGACGACGTGATTTTCTGGACGGCTTAATTGCCCGACTTGACCCCAAATATGACACGGATTTAAGAGCTTTCAATCGTACTCTTTTACAACGCAACGAGCTCTTAAAATCCCACCAAGAAGACTCATCAATTTGGCGCGATAACCTGTTTGCTTGGGATATAAAATTTGTCCAATATGCGACCAACATTGCCCAAAAACGAGCCAAGTTTCTCCAGATAAACGAGCCTCGTATAAAAAATTTATACGAATCTTTAGCGGGAAAAGATACACAATTGTCCATTGAATACGGCGCTATTGTACCTCTGGAAAATTACGACCAAGCCCTACTTAATCGCTTAGGAAAATCCCGCGAATATGAAATAGTCACAGGATTTACTTCTGCTGGCCCGCATCGCGAAGATTTCACAATTTTCCTCCATAATCAGCCCGCCATTAAAGTTGCTTCACGCGGCGAAATGCGAACAATTATGTTGGCGTTCAAATTATTAGAGCTAGAACTTCAAACGGAAGTCAGCCAATCTCGACCGCTAATTCTACTGGACGACGTTTTTTCTGAATTAGATGCCACACGCGAAAAACTTCTTCAAGAAACCATCCAGAATCATCAATTTATCGTCACTACGACAGATGCGCGCCACCAAAAAGACGGCTGCTCAATAATTTCCACACAATAAAAATCCGCCCTCTCACGTGAAGGCGGATCTATTTCTCCTACTCAATCCCTACTTACTCTATAGGTTGCTCGTTAGCCATTTGTTTTGCTAATTCATTCCTACGCTTTATAAGAGCCTGCAGCGCCACTGATCGTTCTCTAGTAGCCTGCCACGCCCCATCATTTTCTGGATTATTTCTAGACGCCTCCGAAAGTTCAAACAACTCTTCTCTAGCAGCAATAACGTCCCTTGTAGCTTCTTCAAATTGCTTAGCAGTCTCTTCCGGACTGGCCTGATTTACATCAGTCCCTTTATCATTGTCCCCCTCCAAAACACTCCAGTCAGTTGCTGTATTGGGAGAAGAATCTGGATTTTGGCTTAATGTTTCACTCATATTATTCCTTTTTTGTTTCTTTACGACTATATGCCGCTTTTTTAATATGTACTAATACTAGCACGTATTTGTAATATTGTCAATATGCTTATGATAAATATTGAAAGCATAAAAATCGACCGCATTGCTACGGCCGACTTCTTCTCTGCGTGAAAATCTATTCGCTGACACCCAGCTCGATTCGCTTAAACTGACGAATAACAATGTTTTCGCCCAATTTAGCGATAGCTTCTTTAACATGCTGCTCAACAGTCTTAGAGTCGTCCAGAATGTAAGCCTGACTCATAAGAACTTGCTCAGCAAAATGCTTCTTCAATTGACCTTCAACAATCTTTTCGCGCATTTCTTCAGGCTTACTTGCCAAAGATTCACTCGCCATAAGTTCAGCTTTAACGCGCTCCATTTCCTCTGCTGGAATGTCAGCTTCAGAAACATACTTTGGACTCATCGCTGCAATTTGCATAGCAACTTCGTGCGCCAATGTCTTAAAGTCGTCAAGTCGAGCCACGAAGTCAGTTTCGCAGTTTACCTCAACGATAACGCCGATTCGACCAGAGTGAACATAACTTTCAATCAAACCTTCACGCGCTTCACGATCACCTTTCTTTTCAGCTTTCGTCAAGCCCTTTTTACGCATCTCCTCCAAGGCCTTGTCGAAATCACCTTCAGCTTCAATCAAAGCTTTCTTGGCGTCCGTCAAACCAATACCAGTCAATTCACGCAACTTCTTAATGTCGTCAACAGAAACACCCATCCTATTTCTCCTCTTTTTTAGCTGGTTTTTCTTCAGTCTTTATACTACCTGCGCCTTCAGCAACAGCTGCAGTGAAGTAGTCTAATAGCAATTGAATACCCTTAACAGCGTCGTCGTTACCTGGAATTACGTAATCAATACCCGTTGGGTTAACGTTGGTGTCAACAATTGCAAATACTGGTACGCCTAAAGTTTGAGCTTCACGAACTGCATTTGCGTCGGTCAATGCGTCAACTACAACAACAGCGCCTGGCTTGCCCATCAAATCCTTGATGCCGCCATATTTCATATTCAAGCTGTCGATTTCCTCTTGGAAGCGCTGAACTTCAAGCTTGTTATAACGCTTTTCCAAATCACCTGAAGCCATTCGCTTTTCAAGATTCTTCAGCTTCTTAATTTGCTGAGCAATAGTTGAACCGTTAGTCAACATACCGCCAATCCAGCGCTCAACTACGTATGGCTGGTTGATCTTTTCAGCTGCTTCGCGAACAACATCTTTAGCTTGCTTTTTGGTACCAACAAACAGAACCTTACGGCCTGATGCGGCGATTTTTGTCAATTCTGGCAAAGCCTTATCCAAAGCTTCAACGGTCTTAGTCAAGTCAATAATGTGACTATCCTGACGCTTACTGTGAATATATGGCGCCATCTTTGGGTGCCAGCGGCTGGTTTTGTGTCCAAAATGAACACCTGACTCCAGCAAAGCCTTAATGTCTACCTTTACAGACATTCTCTTCTCCTTTTGCCTCATCCGCTCACGATTTGGAGTGTGAGACGGATTGTGTCATTAAAATTAGTTACCTGGCGATTATACCAAATAGTCAATAAATCTGCAAATATTACCCTTTCTCTAGCAATTGTCTGAATCGCGATAAACCATCAAAATCTTCACCATTTCGATACGGTCGTACTATATTTACCAACGCAGGTAAAGTTAATCTATCAATTCTCTCCCCCTTGAGAATCCCCCCTTCGATAGCACGATAAGCTATATCATCAACCTCACAGCCAAATGTGCTATCAGTCGAAGAATGTATACCTGTTACTCTACTCACACCCCAATCATTATGGTCATTTTTGAGTCTGTAGTAAGCCTCTACAGGATATGTCACCTCCCCCCACAGAGAGTCCGCAACTATACCATTATTAATGTAGCTACTACTAGCTGCCATAACTAATACACTCACCTTATGAGCCCCGGGGTTATTATATGCTCCAAATACTGAAATTCGCTCTCTCACCTGATCGCCGCCAATAATCCAATCATCGATAAATAAAATCTTAGAGCTCTTGTCAATCTCACCCCTGCCGCCATACACTTTCAGCCTACCTTCATATTCTTCGAATTCATCGTCTAGAAATTTAGATAAGACCAGACTTAAAATATACTGACTACTTTTCATCTCGTTTTTAACACGACACTGACTTAGCGAATTTCCTACGTCAATATAGACTGGCTTATTATCAACTTCTAAATGGTACCTAAGTCTTTTTGCTAGCGCTGTTGCCGCAAAATGCAATTCCGACATGCCCAAAAAAACCAATTCATTTCTTAATTCTCTAGCATCATCCTTTATGTGATCGGGTACATAAGGCTCAACCATTTTCATAAAATATAAAAATTCATTCAGAGCTTTATATTCAGTTGTTTCGCGTCGACTTTTCATGAATGAAGGATCGCTCGTTTCCGTGCGCAAATAATCATCCGCTTTTACATAGACCATAAGATTATCTCGACTAGCGTCTTGAGCCTGCAATAATAACTTTGGCGGCGCCACTGGACTTAACTCACTCAAAGCGTCAGGACTGGTCGGTAACTCAATCATACCTATATTATGTCATAATTTCGCCAGAATAGCAAAGTTAAGGTTACGAGCTTTTGACATTTTCCGATAAATTATGTACAATTGAGCAGTTATGAAAAGCAGTATTCACCCACAGAACTATCGCCCTGTCGTATTTAGCGACGAACAAGCGGGCTTCGCGTTCTTGACTCAGTCAACAGCGCAAACAACCGAAACCATCAAATGGGAAGACGGCAACGAATATCCATTAGTTAAGGTTCACATTTCATCAGCTTCACACCCATTCTTTACTGGTGAAGAAAAGATTATCGACACCGAAGGTCGTGTTGATCGCTTTAAGGCTCGTCAAGCAGCTGCTGAAGCTCGTAAAGCAGCTTTGGCAAACAAAGCAAAGAAAGCCAATGCCAAAAAAGCAACTAAGACTGATTCTCCAAAATCAGACAAAAAGACTAAATAATCTAACAAATTAGTCCGACAGTTCAAAAACCGCTCAATCACTGGGCGGTTTTATTTTACGCTAGTTCAATCTGACAACACTTATCTCGCGACATAATATTTCACGGTCTCCCCGCATCTTTGCAGCACATAAGCGGTGAGCGCCGTCACCTTGTAGAGCCAAAAATACTCCGCCATCAGAATCCACGACAATATCTACTTTGCGTATTGGAGGGCTAGTCTTCGGATCCATTTCTGCGTATTGTCTAATAATATCGCGGCTACTTTTTCCACCTTTTGATTCCGACACTCGCCCTTCTCGCCAATCTTTAATCATCGGTGCAGCCACAAATAATTCAACCGGCAACGGAATATCAGATTCCGGAATCGCTCTCATGTCAGGCCACTCACCCTCATATATAGATATTTTCGTTTCACCGGCAATATTACCTTTAATTAATTCATTCAAATCGTATAGTGAAACTGGCTTCTCTATTGGATGAGTATCAATCTCAAACAAACTCTTCACAATCAAATCAACTCTCGAATCATTTGCTGGCATATCCTCTGGAAGATCTTCAATACATTGCACCAGTTCAGGCGACTTTCCAACATCGCAAAGCGCCAACTTATCAGTATTTTCGTAAGCCAAATCATGCGAATCACCCTTGCATTCTCTCATTATGTCTATATAATACAATACTGAGAAACATTTGTCAATGTATGATATAATTTTATAGATATGGCAAAGATTTCTTTAGATATGGATTCTCTAAAAAATGAACGAGCTGATTTGAGCAATTTTTTAGCGCAACCCGATGCTTACAGCTCACCAGATTTTACGGTAAAAAATAAACGATTTTCAGAATTAGAGACGCTTATTTCCAAAGGCGAAGAGCGAGAAAACCTGGAAAAAAACTTAGTAGAGGCCAAAAAATTAGCTAACGAAGGCGGTGAATTGGCCGCTCTGGCGAAACTTGAAATTACTGAAACCGAAGCTCGATTGACCGAATTAGAAGAAGAATTATTCATCCTTCTCACCCCAAAAGACCCCAACGATGAGAAGAATATTATCATGGAAATCCGCGCTGGTGCAGGCGGCGATGAAGCGTCGTTGTTTGCAGCGGAACTATACCGCATGTATTTACGTTGGTGCGAATCTAACGGCTATAAAGTAGAACTAATTAGCGAATCAGCCAATGATTCTGGCGGCTATAAAGAAGTTATTTTCATGATCAAGGGCGACGCGCCATACTCTAAATTGAAGTTCGAAGGTGGCGTACACCGAGTTCAGCGAGTTCCAGTAACTGAAAGCCAAGGTCGCGTCCATACTTCAACTGTAACGGTGGCGGTTTTGCCAGAAGCAGAAGAAGCAGACATTGAGATAAACCCGAACGATTTGCGCGTTGATATTTACCGCTCCAGCGGACACGGCGGACAGAGCGTGAATACCACAGACTCAGCAGTGCGAATCACACACTTGCCGACTGGAATGATAGTTACAAACCAAGACGAAAAATCGCAAATTAAAAACCGTGAGAAAGCTATGAGCGTGCTTCGTTCGCGCTTACTACAGATGAAAATCGACGAGGAAAACGCCAAATTAAGTGCCGAGCGACGCTCGTTGGTTGGAACTGGCGACCGCTCGGAGAAGATTCGAACTTACAACTTCCCTCAAGACCGAATCACCGACCACCGCATTCACTACAGCCGTAGCAACATCCCCGCTGCAATGAACGGGGATGTCGACGATTTGATTGAAAATCTACAGAGATATGAGCGCGAGTTGAAAGCTCAGAATGCTAATCATTAAAGAGGTCTGGATTCCTAAATTCTAAATTAAGCGCAGCCTCTCTCCACTTATCGCGGTCGTCAGGACTTAAAGATTCGTCGCTAGCGCGCTGTTTATATTTTCCATATAAACCCTTAATCGCCGCTTCATCAGCTGCCCTCTGCTCCCCTGGAGTCATCTCTTGACGCTCTTTCTCTCGTCGATTCAACAACACCTCAGTACCACTCTCTACTGCTGCAACTGGAGTTTCTTTAGCCCTATTCCATCCATAATCAGCCCCTGTTTCAAGACCTATTCCCATAACCACGTTAGCGATAGGAGGCTCGTACTTTTTTGACATATTATCTAATATAATCCTTTTTTTCACTTAATAACATAATTGTACAATACTATATATTTCTTTATTTGTCAATACTATCTATTCTTACTCTCGCTTTTTACATTCCATAGATATATGTTATAATTAGAAATATGATTATCTCTGAATGGTTAAAAACAGCGACCAAATCCCTGAAAAATATTGGAATTTCATCCGCCAGATTAGACGCTGAATTGATATTAGCCAACACTTTACGAAAAAACCGCACTTACCTACACGCTCACCTGGACGAAGAAATTGACTCCAGAAGATTTGACATCGCAAATGCCAGACTAGACCTAAGATTAGACCGCGTACCGATTGCCTACATTCTGGGCTATAAAGAATTTTACGGACGTAAATTCACTGTATCTCCCTCTGTTTTAATTCCCCGCCCCGAATCCGAAGATCTAATTTCATTATTCTTAGAACTGACCGCCAGTGAAATTGCCGAAAAAGTTTTAATTGACGTCGGCACAGGATCTGGCTGTCTGGGAATTACTGCCAAATTAGAGAGGAGTAACTTGTCGGTAATTTTATCCGATATCAGCAAACCAGCCTTAAACATTGCAGAAAAAAATGCGAATGCCTTAAATGCGGACGTCCATATTCAACAGCAATCATTACTTAATGGCCAACTCAAACCAGTCGACTACATTTTTGCTAATTTGCCCTACGTCGATAAGAGCTGGGACGTGTCACCAGAACTCAAATACGAACCAGAAATTGCGCTTTTCGCCGAAGACGAAGGATTGAAATTGATATTGCAATTGATCTCACAAGCACCACGATGTCTCACCTCAGAAGGTTTGTTATTTATTGAGGCGGATCCTCAGCAGCACAATAGAATAATTGACGAAGCCATGAAAAATGATTTTGTAAAAGAGAGAGTTCTCAATTACATCCTAGTCCTGAGTTTCACTGGCGCCCAAGATTAAATCACTACCGAATTCAAGAATACTAGCATCACTAAGATAATTCCGATAGTAAGAATCACCGGAGCGGATATGTCTGAAAATTGAATAGCTTTATGCTTGTTGTAAGATTGGTAAGCTTTACTGGCAACGAGCGAGAATAGCAATAAGATTATTGTAACTTGTGAAACACCGCCAAATAATGACTTTCCGTAGCTATAAGTCCAATAATACGACAGCCAACCTAGCTCAGCAAAGATGAGTCCCCAGATTGCCGAAAGTAAAACCGTTTGTTCTTCGTCATAGCTGTGCAAGAAATGACGCGCAGAACTATAGCCGATCAAGAACATCAGAATAACAACCACAGAAACTGGCCACTCGTACGACACCACCATCAGAGCGGTTACACCGACGAAAATAGCGATTAACGACTGCATGGCGACCTGCCAGCGCTTAGACATCGGCTTAATCACGACTAGCCAAATTGCATATAATACAGCCAAAGCTACGCGGAAATAAAACACTGACGTAGGTAGATACATCAGACCAACAACACCAATTCCAACCGTTAAGTCAACCAAGTTAGCCTGGATGTTTGCCCACCAAAAACGCGGACGAACGGCAATTATGCGCCATTTACTCAGTACAACAAGTGCTAACGCTGGAAATGGAGTCTGAAACGCTTGAGCAATAACAAGCAATGCTGCCGCCAAGCCAATATTTAAGACATAGTAAACTAATTCGCTCCAAAACGTTCTTCGCTTAACAGTTTTCAGTAACTCCATAACTTACTCTATTATACCAAATTATGAGCCAGTTCCCACAACAACGATAAATTGCGCGTCAACATTCAAATTATACTTCGAAGAATCTGACGAAACTGAACCGTACAGCTCCTTAAATTTATCTTTTGTAGCAGTTTTTTCTTTACCAGCTGGCAATTGATAAACTTGGGTTTTTGCTATTTTCTCACCACCTGGAGTATTGCCAACATGAATAACTTTCATTCCTAATTCTGTCAATTTGTCCGCTTCTTTCTGCGCTGCACCAGCCACACCAGAACCATTCAAGACAGCAACCGTGGCTTTTTCCTTAGACAATGGCGTTGCATAAATCTCAGATTTTATATAAGAACGAATATCACTATAATCATACAATCCCGCAGCTGGCTGAACTATACTTGCGCCACCCGCCGTGCCAGTAGTCATAAGTACGTTGTTTTCCTCTACAAAACTCAATCTGTGAATATCAGATTCTTTTATCTCCGAGCCAAGGTTCATAATTGTACGGATTTCTTTCGTGTCAATGTTTGTGCGCAAGTTTTTGCCCATCGCATCCATCAGAGATGTAACCTTACCAAAATCAGTCAGCGTTCCTGTGGAAGTAGCTTTGTTTTTCAGTGCCATCATAACCAACTGCTGGTTTTTCTCTCGGTCAAAGTTAGACTGCTCCAATCCGTAAGTTGGCGCCACCAAACCACGTGCTCGAGAGAACCACATCGCTTTTTCGCCGTCCATTTCGTGCTTGCCGTTAGTCAATTGCATATAGTGGCCCGTTGGACATCGTTCACGACGTTGCTGATAATTCAACTCCTTCGCTCGACACATCCAGTCCATGCTAGGATCAAGAATTCCTCGTGGATCACGACTCTGCACGTCAACGGTAACTCCGCCAACCGCATTGACAGCATCACGAATCACCGCAGTATTAATATGCGCCACGTACTGAATATCCATACCGAATATATCGCCGATGAATTTCTTCGTTTTATCCATCCGTTCGGCTTCCGCCTGCGCGCTATCTCCGTTATTCACGCAACCAAAATATTCATTGATTTTACCAGCGTAGCCAGAATTACACGCCATGCCAAATTTTACATACAAGTCACGCGGAATGCTAAACATATACGCGTCCTTCTTTGTCTGATTGACGCTAAGAATCATCATTGAGTCGGTCAATGTCGCACCCGGATGATCCGGATCGTCATCTGTTGTACCTAAAATCAGCACATTACTTCTGCCATAAGCATCCTCTTTCAGTTTCTGCTGCGAAAACAACCCTAAGATTCCGCCGTTATGGAACACCGAGTTCATCGTCTGCCATAATTTTAATAGCAGCCAGCCCGCCACAATTGCAATAATAATTCCGATAATCGCAAGAATAATCCTGGTAATTAACTTTTTCTTACGCTTCTGTTTGCGCTCCTGTCGATGAGAAGGCTTGGTGTTTTCATCAATCGCCGCCAACGATTCGCTAATATTCTGCTTTAATTTATTAGTAGAAGTTGGCTGCTGAATATTCTTTGTCGCATTATTCGACACTTGCGGACTATCTTCGTTACTACGAGGATGCCCGAGCGTAGTCGTTTTTTTGCTAGTAATTTCCCCCAACGAAGTTCGCTGTGGTCGCTTGGCGACAAATCCGTCCATCGACTGTTTGCGTGATTTCATATCTATTGATTATAACATACAAAACGCTTATAATTAAAGTAATGGACGCTACTTTTATGGATCGTCATCCGAAGTTGCAAGATGGCCTGGGAATGGTCATTTTCGTTGTTGGCGTGGTGATCGGTACACTTTTATTGAACACTTTTGTATTTCAAACTTTCAATGTTGAAGGCGCCAGTATGGAAACGACGATGTACACTGGCGATCGTCTGATCGTCAATCGATTGCCCGTCACTGGTTCAAAATTGCAAAATAAAAATTATACCCCAAAGCGCGGACAAATAATTGTGTTTAAGAATCCGAATTTTAACGCCTCGACAGGTAAAGATGAGTACATCGTTAAGCGCGTAATTGCTTTTGCTGGTGAGCGAGTTACTGTGAAAAACGGCACCGTAACTGTTTACAACACAGAAAATCCCGACGGATTTAACCCTGACACCTCAGTCAATAAGAATGAGCCAGGACAACCTACTTCTGGAGATGTCGATACGACCGTACCGGAAGGCACAATATTCGTTATGGGCGATCACCGCCAAGGAAGCTATTCTTGCGACTCTCGAAACTGCATGGGACCGATCCCCCTTTATGACATCGTTGGGCCAGTTAACCTACGAATATTTCCATTCAATAAAATTCGCTCGTTCTAATAAAAAATTATTTCTCGAGTAATCCTCTTATTCGTTCAAATTCAAGATTATCCTTAAACTTGATACTGATCTGACCAGCTCCACGGCCGTTTGTACGAATTTTCACCCCTGTGCCAAATCGCTTTGAAAGACTCTCAACAGCATCTGCGTGAGGCATATCTGCCGGACGTCGTTTGTTCTCGATTGGACTAGCCTTCGCCTGCTTCCACAGAGTAACAACCTGCTCAATCCGTCGCGCCGACCACTCCTCGCGAATAGCTCGCTCCATAATGTTTTCCGCGGCGTCATCAGGTAAACCAATTAGAGGTCTTGCCTGCCCTTCATTTAATCGCCCCTCAAACAACGCCTGCTGCACAGACTTCGGTAATTTCAGTAGCCTCAATGTATTGCTGACCGCACTTATAGATTTGCCACCCAAACGTTTGCCAATTTCCTCCAGTGTCATATTGAATTGGTCGCGCAATTTTTGATAAGCGGTCGCAGTTTCAAGCGCATTCAAATCATGCCGTTGCAAGTTTTCAATCAAAGAAATCTCCAGGCGATTTTGATCGCTCATACTCCTGACTATGCATGGTACCTCTGTTAAATTCGCCCTATTCGCCGCCCGCCAACGTCGCTCGCCCGCCACTATCAGATATTTATCGCCTTTTGGTGTCACGACAATTGGCTGAACTACACCATGCTCGCGCACCGATTCTGTCAACTCATTCAAAGCATTTTCATCAAAAAAGCGACGCGGCTGATCAGGATCTGGGATGACTTGATTAATAGCAATATCTCTCAAATGAGAAACTTTCACGTCCTGTTGCGCTGTCGGATCGAACGTTTCATCTATCAAATTGGTTGGAATCAATGACCCAAAACCCCTGCCTAAACCTTTTTTCATCGTTCCACCCTCTCTATAATTTCTTTCGTTAGCGCCTTGTAAGCCCGAGAACCTTTTGAAAAACGATCATACGCTCCAACTGGCGCGCCATGACTAGGAGCTTCAGCCAAGCGAATATTTCGCGGAATGCTATTCTTAAAAATCTTATCTGGAAAATACTTTTTAACCTCAGCATGAACTTGCCCAGATAATGTAGTTCTGGAGTCCATCATCGTCAGTAAAACACCCAATAATTCCAGAGGTGGATTAAGCCCCTTCTTTATCAATTTCATACTTTCCAAAAGCTGCCCCAACCCTTCCAGAGCGTAAAATTCCGCCTGAACTGGGAGCAGTACATAATTAGCGGCAATCATACCGTTGACCGTCAACAAACTCAAGCTCGGTGGGCTATCAATAATAATATAATCGTAATCCATCGCCTTTTGTAAAGCCTCTCGCAAGCGAACAAACCTTCCCTGCGCCTGCGCCAATTCCACTTCTGTATTCGCCAAATGAGGTGTAGCTGGGGCAATTGATAAGTTTTTATATTCCGTTGGCAATATGATATTAGCCAGGTCAATTTGTCGCATAATCACCTCTGATATTGTTGCGCCCAAATTCTGCTTATCTATTCCAAGTCCGCTAGTAGCATTACCCTGCGGATCAAAATCCACCAACAACGTTTTCTTGCCAGCTTTTGCCAAAAAATATGCTACGTTAATTGACGTCGTTGTTTTACCGACGCCACCTTTTTGATTTGTCACCGCAATGATTTTTGTCATTCGTTCCCCTTTTTACCTGCCTTAATTATAGCATGAGCAGAACATAAATAACAGACATCAAAAAACCGCTTCTTTTACAAAAGCGGCTCTTTGGATTATTTGATTGACGTGACTTCAATCTTCGTGTATTTCTGGCGATGACCAGTTTCTTTGTGAACACGCTTCTTACTCTTGTAGCGAATAACGCGAAGTTTATCACCTTTAACTTCGGCTTCTACGACTTTAGCCTTAACGCTAGAGCCTTTTACAGTTGGCGTACCAACCTTAATTTTATCACCATCAATCACTAAAAGTGCGTCGAGAGTGAGTTCTTTTGTGCCTTCAGGGAGGAGATCCACCAAGAGGGACTCTTTTTCGCTGACAAGATATTGTTTGCCAGAGATTTTTACGACTGCTTTCATTTCGTTCCTTAATTATTATGAATTAACTCTAATAATTCTATCAAAAACTAGCAATAAAATCAAGTACAGTTAGCAAGCAGCGTTTTTCGCCATAGCATTATTCGCCTTCAGCCAACCGCTCGGCGAGCCGCATTCCATATATTCGCCCTTAGCTTCGCCGACAACAATCACGCCACCGCCATCGATGTAAGCATTAATCGCGTCCGTTAGTTCAAACTCGCCTCTCTTAGGGTTCGCCGGCAAAGTTCGCGCCAACTCAAAAATCTCTTTGTTCAAGACGTAAAAACTTGAATTACTGAGGTTACTTGGAGCTTCTTCCAATTTTGGTTTTTCAATTATTCGCACAAAATTGCCCTGACTATCAGTTTCAATAATTCCTGTTTGCGGGATAAATTCCTCTTCGACAGGATTTCCCAATAGTCCAGCCGACAATCCACGCGATTCCACCAACTCCGCCAAATCTGCCGCGTTTGAACCGCCGTCGCCACGCCAAAAGAATTGATCGCCCATAATCACAAAGGCCGACTCGCCCTGTTCGATAAATTCGCTCGCCAGACCAACTGGAATACTCGTGCCGTAACCACCAGTTCCCGGCTGAGTTAAAAAATGTATTCGGATGTCGCGAAGTGGCGCCACCAGAGGTAATTTATCTTCTTTTCCCACTCGACGCAAATAATCGTTCAATTGAATGTTCGAACGATAATAGCTCTGCACCTGCGTACTCTGCTCGCCAACTACGAAGTAAACATCCTTCACGCCCGCTCTCACAACGTCTTGCACAATATAATCAATCACTGGCCTTGTACCGACCGGCAACATACACTTTTCAATAGATTTAGTAATCGGCAACATTCGCGTGCCCCAGCCCGCAACCGGAATAATAGCTTTAGTAATCATAACACCTCCTACATTTTCAGCTCTTTGTGGGAGTAATTATACATCATTAATCATCAAAGTTGCCATCCGCACGAGACCAAAATTTACGAATATCTTCTATTTCGTCAACGTCTAGCCGAATTGCCTGCGGCTCTTGCTGTTCTTTAATAATTTCTTCAGCAAGTCCGCCTGCCAGCGGGTCGATTGGCGAAAACCCTATTTTACTACCAAATAATTTGTTGAATAAATTTTGCATAACTTTTTTATTTTTATCAATTAACAATTATATATTAGCATAAGTGTGGTTAAAAGTCAATAGAATATCCTCCCCATGAAGAGGAGGATATTTTTTACTGAAATTCTTATGAGAATCTATAAGATTACGATCGCTTAATGATTGCAGCACCGCCAGCGGTAATAACTGTAACTGCAGCGGCAATAACTGAATATACACTTACACCAGTTTCAGCCAAAGTCTCAGCAGGCTTAGTTTCTTTACGAGGAGAAGAAACTGAAGCTGGGGTTGATTCTACTGGAACTGGAGTAGTTGTTACATTAACATTTTCTGATTCAGCTGGAGTTTCAGGATTTACTGGAGTAGCTGGATCTGGATTAGCAGGAGCTTCCGGCAAACTTTCTGGGTTTTTCAATGTTGCTGATGTCTGACTCAACTTCACAGCCTTTGTCAGATTGTCACCAACAGTCAATGCGACAGTTTGGCGCAATGAGTTGTCGTAATTACCTTCTTTGTCGAACCAGTATGTGTCAATTGAAATAGGAGTATCGTATGGGATTGGATTGGCAGAACTTGGGTAATACTTCTTCACCAAATCCTCGATCGACAGCTCACTGCCCTGCATCAATTCCTGACGAATAGCGCTGTTTAATTGAATTTTATTTGCACCGCTAGTTATTACAAATCGATAATGGTCGTTCGCGGCACCTTCAAATTTAATTGTATTTTTCTCACCCTTATATTGAGCGGTGGAAACTGTTATTTTTGGTGCAGCCGGCGGAGTAGTTTCTAGCGCAGACGCGGTTACATTGCCGAATATCACGCCAACAGTAGCCAACGCAGCGATAGCTCCAACCTTAATTAAGTTAGTCATAGCTTATCCTTTCAAATTATTATGCTATGAACTTGTTATACTAGCTGCCCTTGACTTTTGCAAGCGTAGACGTTATAAATTGGTTTTTTAAGCTTTTTTCAGGGAAATTTCTACCAATTTGCTCTCGATTTTGGCGTCATATTTTTCTGATTCATCAACTGCAGAATTTAATTCCACGGCAAGGGTTTCAGATTTAATGATATCAGCGAAAGTGTCAATAGCTTGATATATTTCAGAATCGTCGCTAGAAATACTCAGCATAATTCGATCATCTATCTGCAGACCAGCCTGCTTGCGTGCGCTTTGGACGTGGCGAACAATTTCACGCATCAAGCCTTCGCGTTTTAGTTCAGGAGTGATTGTTAAGTCATAAACAACGCTCGGTTGCGCTGACTCAGACTCTGAATCTGTAACAATTTCAACCGATTTCACGTTTAATTCATCTTTAGCGATATCAATCAAGAACTGCGCAACTTCCGCCGGCGTATCCTGAGAAATAGTATTGATAAGCTTAACAGACGCCAACGGCTGACGCACCTTAATTCCCTCCGATGCACGCTTCGACAAGCCATCATTCACCGCAGTACGTAGTGCATTCATGTCGCGTAGCATTGAATTATCTATTTCACCAGCCGGCAACCAATCTTTAAGATGAATCGACTCGTTATCGCCCGTCAAATTATGGTACAATTCTTCCGCTAAGAATGGCGTAAACGGCGCTAGCATATAACTAAGTCGCACCAAAACGTAATGGAGCGTGCGGTAAGCGTCATTTTTATCGCCGTCATCTTCAGATTTCCAGAAGCGACGACGACTACGTCGAACATACCAGTTACTTGCATCATCTAAGAATGGCAAAATCGGCTTGGTCGCATCCTGCAAATTATAGTTATTAAGACCTCTCTCGACCTCTGTTATCAATTGATGCAACCTCGACACAATCCAAATATCCAACGGATTTGTTAAATCGTGAAGCGGATCTGATATATCGCCACTAAACTCCCAGCCATCAACTTCAGCGTACATCGTGAAGAAATCGTACATATTCCAAATCATACCAAGCTTGCGCGCTACATCCATCACATCCTTATCCGCCAAGGCAAAATTTTCGCCGTTTGTTAGCGGACTTGAAAGCATCAAGAATCGGAAGCTGTCGGCCGAAGTCTTATTCATAAGTTCCATCGGATCGGTATAATTCTTTAGCTTCTTGCTCATCTTTTTACCGTCGGCAGCATTGATAAATCCAGTACAAATCAAATTCTTCCACGGAGATTTACCGAACAAAGCCACGTTTACTGCTGTTAAACTATAAAACCAACCGCGTGTCTGGTCAATCGCCTCAATGATGAAATCGGCAGGAAAACTTGCTTCAAATTTTTCCTTGTTCTCAAATGGATAATGGAACTGGGCAAACGGCATCGAACCAGACTCAAACCAACAGTCCAAAACCTTACCGATGTGATGCATTTCTGCGCCGTTGCACTCAAACGTAACGTCCATAACTTGCGGCAAGTGATAATCGTCCAACTTGCGACCCGTAACTTCTTCAAATTCTGCAAAGCTTCCAATCACTTTCACCACTTCCGTGCCATCATTCTTCACGCCCTTCCACACTGGAATTGGTGTTGCCCAATAACGATCGCGACTCAAATTCCAATCCGGTGCTTGCTCAATGATATTGTGAAATCGTCCAGTCCTCAGATTATCTGGCGTCCAGCTGGTCTGCTCGTTCGCCTCCAACATTTCCTTTTTCTGGCTCTGAATATCCATAAACCAACTTGGGTGAGCACGGTACATCAATTTCGTGCCGCATCGATGACAATGCGGATATTCGTGGCGAATATATTCAATTTTCAGCGCCCGACCTTCTTCCAGTAAAGTCTTCGCTATCTCTTTATTTACTTCCCAAATATTGCGACCCAGCCATCTACCTTCTGTGTAATTTCCATCACCGTCAACCAACGACAATACTGGTACGTCATTTTTTCGACACAATTCATAGTCATCCTCACCGTAAGCTGGCGCAATATGAACAATTCCCGTACCATCATTAGTCGTCACGAAATCGGCGTGAAGAATCTTATGTGCAGCCGGCCCACGATTTTCAAATAGCGGCTCAAATCGCTTACCTACCAATTCAGAACCTTTAATCGTCTTAACAATCGAATATTCAAGCGGCTGATGCTTTTCATCCGTCATAACTTTCTCAACACAGTCACTTGCGACATAAAACTTTTTATCGCCATATGCCACTAAAGAATAATCAACGTCTTGATTTACCGCCAAGACCATATTTGCCGGCAAAGTCCATGGCGTTGTCGTCCACGCAAGCAAATACTCATCTTCATCTTCCAGCTTAAAGTAGACGAATAAGCTCGGGTCGGTGTCCATTTGATAGCTATTTTCCATAGCCACTTCACTCTTAGAAATTGGCGTCGCATCCTTCGTGCAATAGACCAAAATCTTTTCACCTTCATAGATTTTGCCTTCTTCGTAAAGTCTCTTAAACGCCCACCAAACAGATTCCATATAATTATTATCCATGGTTTTATAAGCGCCCTTAAACTCGACCCAACGACCAATTCGCTCAATCGTGTCTTCCCACTCGGTGCCAGTTCGCACCATAGCCGCTCGACATTCCTTTACGTAATCCGAAACGCTAATCTTCGTGCCGATCTCTTTTTTATTAGAAATGCCTAGCGTTTTTTCAACGTAAACCTCTGCTGGTAGTCCGTGACAATCCCAACCCCAACGGCGCTCAACTCGCTGACCTTTCATCGTGTGGAATCGTCCCATCGTATCTTTTACAGTACTAACTAACAAAT
The DNA here is from genome assembly GCF_021222645.1 of Candidatus Nanosynbacter sp. HMT-352. NCBI lineage: Bacteria > Bacillati > Minisyncoccota > Nanosynbacteria > Nanosynbacterales > Nanosynbacteraceae > Nanosynbacter > Candidatus Nanosynbacter sp. HMT-352. The sequence goes on along the minus strand of NZ_CP089520.1, from coordinate 101,650 downwards.
GTCCGTGGTGTGGCGTTCCCGTTAAAAATGGAGGACCGTCATAAAAAACCCAAGAATTATCAGCAGGACGCTGCGCGACCGACTTGTTAAATGTGTCATCCTCTTTCCATCGCTGCACCCAATCTTTCTCATATTCCGCAGCTCGACGACGTGTTCCGTGTTTGAATTTCATTATATTGCCTCCTTTATTTTTTAGACCTTCGACAACTATTTTCAATTAAAAATCACCTCTTTTGACTTCGAGAATCCGCTCAGGTGTTTTATGCGGACGGTACCATCTCGATTCCAAAAGAAGTGATTCTTTCAGCTCTTTATTTGCTATTTACGCAAGCTCACGGCAGGTTCTAATCTCGACTTCATGCCAATTTCTTCCCGCAGGCTTCACGGCTGATAACCGCTCATTTCACGCCAATTCAACATACGCGAAAACGCCCTACTGTTATTGTAGCGCGTTTTCATCAAAATCCCAAGAACTTTATTTAATTTCCAGACCGCCTAAAATACACTCACCCTTCAGGTATAAAGTCTTTTTGGCAGAATCTTTAGGTAGAGTTTTATCGTCAGTTCCGCCCAAAAATCCGCGCACTTCGTTCTCGATAATCACATCGTCTGGCAAAGTAACATTAACACCACCGCAAAATGTAAAAATTTCAATCACAGAACCGTCTTTAATCTTTGCTTGACGCAAATCTAAATCCACGCCGCCAAATATTGCAACCAACGAACCGCCAGTATAATCACCTTTTACAGCGTCTTCTTCGCCCCAAAAACAAGCAATTTTCTCATTACCTGCGCCGTCTTTATCCAGCTTTTTAGAATGCTTAATGCCCTTAGGGCTAGTATTAAACATCATTGCCAAACCAGCAGCAATCAAAACTACAGGCCAAAATATCTTCCAAATACTAACGTCAACTATTCCGTAAGAATTGAAGCCGATCAGAACGCCAATCGCGACCAGCAATAATCCCCAAATCCACGCCGTTTTATTTCGATAATTGAATATATTCACCAGCCCAGACAATACAAATCCTGCAGCCCAAACCGTACCCCAGAAAATATCCCAGCTAATGTTGATAATATCGAGATTTTTCAATAGTAAAACCCCGCCGAGCGCCACGACTACAATGCTCAAAAACGCTCTAATCAGAGAACTTTTCTTCATACAACTATTCTATCACTTTTTTCATAAACTCAACGTTTTTTAATTTATCAATAATCATCAGACTTTTATTATGACTGCGCCATGAACGCTTTACATAAGGCAATAAGAGTCTAGAATAGCTGACTGCCGAATTTGGCGATTATCGCGACAATTACCGCAACAACCAGTGACACCACGACAAGTACATCATATCCGCCACTAACAGTCTTCTGCATACAGCGACAAGGGATATTTTTCCGCAAAACATTGTAACGCGTCAAACCGAACACAATCATCAGCATCCCAAGATCCAATATCAAGCACCACGGACAAAGCACACCAATTTCGACGTAGCTCATATAAAACATCCAAATAGCAAATATCATTCCAATGATAGCACCAGCCTGCGCCGCCTGCATAAACCACCTTGGAAACTTTGCTCCCGCCAACAACGCCACTGCAATTGTCACCATAACAGGCAAAGTCATCACGCCAATGAAACTATTTGGGAATCCTAAAATAGCCGCCGACCAATGATTCGCCACCGCCGAACAGCTCAGAGCCGAGCTAAAATCGCAACTTAATACAGCATGAGAGTTTTTTGCTAATTCTAAAGCTTCAATAGACAGTACGAATGATGCCAACAACCCCAGCCCACTACCGAGAAGCATTACAAATGTCGCCAAATTTTGCTTTTTCAAATCTTCGTGAAATAACCATTTTTTAATTTTATTAAACATAAAAACTCACTTCGCTAATTGTTGGTAGTGGCAAGCCGCGCCATAGATTTTGCATTTGACCACTGTCGCTTAAAGCGATAATTGTTGGATATTCTACAATGTCATAAACTTCACAAAAATTATTACCTTCTATAGAATCAGGACTCATTTCCTCTAAAACCTGGCCAGTTTGTCGACTAAAATCACGTAGAAAATCTGACACTTGACGCGCATAATCGCTTTCTGAACGATAAACAACAACCACTCGCATTATGAATCCCGTTCGCTCTTACTGCGTCGTTTCGCTAAAATCTCCACAAAGTCATCCAGCGTCTTAAACTCATAAAAGACGCTAGCAAAACGCACGTACGCTACCTCATTGCATTTCTCTAATTCATCCAAAACCTGATCGCCAATCTGTTTTGAAGTGACTTCTGACTCACCTAGCGCATACAAAGAATCTTCAACCGCCGTGATGATATTGTCGACATCCTCGTCAGACTTGAAAAACTTTCCAACCGAACGACGTGTTGCATTTGCCAACTTCACACGATCAAACAGTTCACGGTCGCCGTTCTTTTTTATAACTGCCAAGTTGGGCTTTTCGACTCGCTCATAAGTAGTAAATCGCTTGCCGTCTGGAGTTTCCCTGCGACGACGAATTGCCACACCATCAGAAACTTCACGCGATTCGATAACGCGACTATTGCCGATATTAAATACCATTTTGTTTACTCCTTATTCTTCTTTCGTCGCCTAAGAAATGCTGGCGTATCATCTTCGTCATCGTCAGCTTCAACTGTTGGATTATCCCAAATATTAGTCTCCGGCTCAGCCGCAAAACTCTCGGCCGCCTCTTCCTTGTCCAGCTCTAAGTCAATATTCTTGACCATTTCATCGTCAACTTCTGTTTCAACAGGTCTTGCATCATCACCTACAGTAAGGCTAACTTCTTGCTGGTGAAATGTATCACTATCAAATCCCGTAGCAATCACGGTAATGACAAGCTCATCTTCCATCTCAGGCTTCAAAGTCGCACCAAAGATAATGTTGGCATTCGGACTGACTGCGCTAGTAATAATTTCTGCCGCTTCCTGAATTTCTGCCATGCTCATGTCATAACCACCAGTGACGTTGAACAGAACACCCTTGGCGCCATCAATTGAGACTTCAATTAGCGGACTCTCAATGGCTTGTTGCGCCGCCTGAACCGCTCGGTCATCACCGCTCGCTCGTCCAATTCCCATCAGAGCCGAACCGGCATTACTCATAATTGCCTTAACGTCAGCAAAATCAAGGTTAATCAAACCATGCTCAGTAATCAGTTCAGAGATACCCTGAACACCCTGCCTTAAAACATCATCAGCAATCTTAAATGTCTCCAATAGTGGTGTTCGACGATCAATAGTTTGCAACAATCTATCGTTTGGAATTGTAATCAAAGTATCAACTTCGCGTCCCAAGTGAGAGATTGCCCAATCTGCATTTACTCGGCGCTTCTCACCTTCAAAGCTAAACGGTCGAGTTGCTACGCCAACCACCAAAATGCCTAGTTCACGCGCTACTTCCGCCACAACATATCCAGCTCCGGAGCCAGTTCCACCACCAGCACCAATTGTCACAAACACCATGTCTGCACCCTCTAAGGCTTCTCTAATTTCATCACGTGACTCATTGGCCGCAGCTTCACCAACAGTAGGATCCGCACCGGCGCCCAAGCCATTAGTTGCATCACGACCAAGGTGAATTTTTATGTCAGCTTTAGAATTATGCAACGCCTGAGCGTCTGTATTCATAGCGATAAATTGAACACCTGTCAGACCGGCATCTTTCATTCGATTTATAGCTGAGCCACCAGCGCCGCCAACACCGACGACTTTTATACTGGCAAATGTTTGAACTTCACTTGGTTGTATTTGCGGCATATATTCCCTCTCTTAATCCTTACATAAAGTATATCATTTATTTAAATCTAGCGAAAATATTCTTAAGTAGACCGCCAGCTTTTTTAGTTACATCATGTGCGCCAGCTAGTGGTTTCACATGCTGGGGAGTGTCCATGGTGTCAATAAGCATCAAGCCAACAGCAGCCGAAAACTCCGCGCCTTTTACTTCATCACTAGCACCGCTATATCCAGCCGGAACACCCAAGCGCGCCGCCACACTCAATTGATCCTTGGTAAATTCAACCATTCCTTTGACTTTAGCTGCACCACCAACCAGAATAACGCCACTCGGCAGCTTACCTAATCGTCCAGCACGCTTTAACTCCTTAGCGATTGCCTCAAAAATCTCTTCATAGCGCGCCTGAACTATTTCATCAATTTCTTCTTGATTGAACTTATATGTCTGCTTTTCAACCTTAGTCTCGACTTCGCCCAGAGCCTCGCCGCCAAATCGAGCATGCGCCAATTTAACAACCTCCGCAATTTCCGGATCCGTCCTAAGCCCAATAGCCAAATCATTTGTCACATTCTGGCCACCCATTGGAATAACTGCCAAATGCTGTAAATCACCTTCTTCATAAACAGCAACTCCAGTAGTCGCTGCCCCAAAATCAATTACCGCCACACCATTTTCTCGCTGACTCTCCGTAAGAACAGATTGAGCTGCCGCCAAAACCGACGGAACAACAGATACCGCGTCAACTTTTGCCATCTCTGCAGACTTCTGTAAATTTGTAACATGAGGCACCAAACCAGACACAACATTCGCCTTGATCTCCAAGCGAGCACCAGTCATACCGACTGGATCTTTGATATTATCCTGCCCATCTAATCTATAAGCATGCGCAATGATATCCAAAATCTCTCGATTCTGAGGCACCTTACCGGTTGTTGCTACTTCCTCTAATCGTAAAACGTCATCAGTCGTAACTTCATTATTAACCGTACCTACTGTAATCATTCCATCCGCTTTAGTACTCAGTAAATGCGAACCATTAATACTTAATGTTGCCGCATTAACTTGATGTCCACTCATTCTCTCAGCAGACTCCAAGGCCTTGTCAATTGCCTCAGCTGGACCACTCAAATTAGTTACAACGCCTTTTCGCATACCACTATTAGACGCTTCACCAACACCAACAACTTTTGGCGCACCATTTTCTGCGTCAATATAACCAACGACACAGCGCACGTTTTTTGTGCCAATATCAATTCCTACCACATATCGAGATTGCTCCTGCATGAGTTTCATTATACAGGTTATGTCTATAGTTTGGCAAGCGAATTACCTTGTTGCTGCCAAAAAATATTTCTGCTACAATGTCCTCACAATGAAAAACATAAACGGTTTTACTCTTGTCGAGCTTATTATAGGCATTTGCGTTATCGGTATTCTTACGGGAATTGCCACTATATCATATTCTAAGTTCAGAGAGAACGCGTATGACGCGGCTGCAAAAGAGACATTACATCAAGTCGAAACTGCTTTTAAATCATACGTAGCCGGTGGAAATAAAGTTCCCTTAAGGTATTATAAACCGCTTGGATTTTACGATAGTCCTGGTGGAGGATATACTGATTTAGGCATAAAAATATTTAACGGCGGCGGTATTGGTCGCGCTATGCATCAGGTCAATTACCTTCCAGACAACTTATTAAATACCCTAAAAAATGGTCCAACAAAGGACACTTCGCTAAAAAATAATATTGGATACAGAGAGTGTGGCAAAAATAAAGTATTTTTCTACATTGAAGTATATAATGACGGAATCGAACAAAAACAGATGCGCAAAAAGATGGACGATCTAAAATGCAGTGAAAAAACAGATCTAGATTGGCAAGCTGAGCACGGCGTAACTCGTTATGCTGGCGGATGGGGTGGCGGCGATCTTGCCACCCGTCCCCGATATATAGTCGCCGAGATAGATTTCGATAACGAATCGCTGGATTCAGATTGATAATTAAAGCTTCGTCAGAATTTCAGCGCCAGTTTCGGTAATCAATACCGTATGTTCAAAGTGCGCACCCAGACTGCCGTCTTTCATGCTAATTGTCCAGCCGTCGCTGTCGGTGATAATTTTCTCACCGCCCAAGCTCGCCATAGGTTCAATTGCAATTGTGTCGCCAGCGTACAAAATCGGACCAGTTCCTCGCCTGCCGTAATTCGGAATTTCTGGCTCCATATGCATACTCAGCCCCACACCATGACCAACCAATTCACGGATTATACCAAGTTTAGCCTTCTTCAACACAGTCTCCACTCCCGCTGAAATATCGCCAACTCGAGTTCCATCGCCAGTTATCGCGTCAATTCCCGCATATAAACTCTGTTCTGTTGCATGCAATAAATGTTTCTTCGCACCCTTAGGTTCTTCATCGACAACCATAGTAAAAGCACTATCCGTTTTCATTCCACGATAGCCAATCACCAAATCAAAGCTGACCACGTCGCCCTTTTCAAAAACATATTCGGTTGGCAAAGAATGCACCAATTGCTCGTTCGTCGATATACAAATCACTCCTGGAAACTTCACTTCGTCCGTAAGATAAGTCGCCTCTGCGCCAAAATCTTTAATTCGCTTGGCTACAAAATCGTTAGCGTCCAGCTCACTCATTCCAGCCGTTACGGATTTTTTCAATTCATCATAAATTGTCGCAAGCATTTTACCGCACTCGCGCATATCTTTCATCTGTTGCGGCGTTTTTTCTCCAGTAATCAATTGGCTCATTTTACACCCTCAACGATGCCGCGACTGACCAGCTCTCTCTCGATTTCATCATGAACTTGCCCGACAGTTCCAACGCCGCTCATATGTACAATTGGAACACCGTTTTCATTTAGATAATCCAGAATTGGGTAAATTTCACCTCGATAAATACTGAGCCGCTTGTCGATTGCTTCAGGCGTGTCGTCAACTCGACCACGAACCCTCAAACGCTCCAGAATTTCATCACGCGGAACTTCAAGCACAATCACCAACTTAACGTCTTTTCCGTGATGTGAACGCGACTCAATCAGCCATTTAGCCTGTTCTAATTGCCTTGGATAGCCGTCCAGAATTACGCCATTAATATCCTTAGCTTTATTAAGAGCCTCGCCCATCAAACCGTTAATAGTTTCTACTGGTACCAGTTCACCAGATTGCATACGATGAATTAATTCGCCATCATGTGTGTCACGAAGCAACTGTCCAGCACTAAGCCAACGCCAACCATGACGCGCCGCTAAAATCTGCCCCTGCACACTCTTACCAGCACCCGCTGGCCCAAAAAATACGATCATTTTTTCCTCCTATTTTGTGAGTTTTTCTTTAACAATTTTTGCCACCAACGCGCCGTCCGCAGCATTGCCAACCTTACTTTTTACCGCGCCAATAACTTGTCCCATTTTCTGAATTGAGACATCGTCCATACCCGCAATAACTTCTTCTACAATCTTTGAGATTTCTGCTTCGCCGAGTTGCTCTGGCAAAAATTCTCGTAAAATTTCCGCTTCTTTTTCTTCAGGTTCCGCCAACTCCGCACGGTCATTCTTTCGATATAAATCCGCACTTTCGACGCGCTTTTTCACTTCTCGAGCAACGACTTTTTCAATTTCAGTATCATCCAAGCCGTCTTCTCGCTTACCCAAAGAAACTTCTTCGTTTAAGATTGCTGCCTTCAGATTACGCAAAACATCACCACGAAAACGATCGCCGCTCAATAGAGCGGCTTTCATTTCACTAGTAATGCGCTCTTTTAGCGCAGACATTAACGCACCCCTAGGCGCATTTTTGCCGTTTTTTCAGCTCGTCGCTCGCGGCGAATAATAGCTTTTTTACGACGCTCGGTCTTTGAAATTGGTTTTTCAAAACGCATAACGCTCTTAGCGCGAGCCAAAACACCGCTTTGCAAAACCCTGCGGTTGAAACGACGAATGATATTTTCGTTCGCTTCCTTCTGATCTTTACGTGTTACTTGTACCATACTGCAAACATTATAACAGATAAGAAAGTATTTGCCAACTAGATTGTTATAAAATAACCCAACACCTACACCCCAGAAATATGTAACAATCGCCCTTCAACCGACTTCATTCCCTGCCACTCATTTATGGTTGGCTGGAACCAAGCAGACACTTCGTCGCCCACTTCACGGAAAAATTCTTCTGGCGCATTAAAAGCCAACATCTGCAGCGTAATATTATTTTTATCACGCAAGTTCAATTTCACATGTTGCCCATCCACACCCATTCTCCTCACGCTCAAAACCGTCGCTTTGGTTATCTTCAATATAGGCTCCGTGTTACCATTGCCAAACGGCTCCATTTTTGCCAAATTATCAATCAGTTCTTCATTAATTTCCGAAAAATCGTCGATCTCCACGTCAGCCCTCGGCAGCAAATATAATTCCTGATTTTTTAATTGTAACGAATCGTAAAACTCATTCACTCGTTGCCTAAAATCGTCAATTCTCTCGGTCGCCAGCGTCACGCCCGCCGCCGCTCCGTGACCACCGCCTTTAATAATGATATCGTCAGCTGCGCGAACTGCATCGGCCGCGGAAAAATCACCAAAACTTCGCGCCGAACCCGTAGCCTCATCGCCACGCTCGCCAATTATAAAAACTGGCTTCTTATATTTCTCAACCAACTTTGACGCCACAATGCCGATAACTCCGTGATTCCAATTTCCGCTATTCACCACCAAAACTCGATCATCAGTCATATTGTCCGCCTGCTGGCAAGCTTCGTCAAAAATCTCGTCCTGAATACTGCGACGCTTAATGTTCAATTCTTCCAACTTTTCGCTAGCCTCCAGCGCCTCCAGTCCGTCATTCGCCGTCAGCATATCCAGAGCATATTGCGCTGTCTCCAGTCTACCCGCCGCGTTCATTCGCGGCCCCAGACCAAATCCCAAATGTCTAGCATTAACCTTCTCCGGCTCAATTCCCGCCGCCGACATCAATGCCTTCAAACCAGGACGTCTCTGCTTTCTCAAAACCTCCAAGCCCCAATAGACATTCGCCCTATTTTCATCCGCCAGCGTAACTATGTCGCAAACCGTCCCCAGCGCCACCAGATCCAATAGCCACTTCTCGTAACCATCTGGTAGCCCGTCCAGTTCGGTTTGTAGGGCTTGCACCAGCTTGAACGCCACACCCGCGCCGCATAAATCGCGAAACGGATATTTATGACCAGGAAACTTCGGATTAACCGCAGCAATACTCGGCGGCGGAGTCTCAGCAACATTATGGTGATCAGTCACCACCGTATCAATCCCCAAACTCGACGCATATTCAATTTCCGCATGACACAAACTTCCCGTATCAACCGTGACAATTAAATCCGCGCCCATATTTCGCACCTTATCAACGGCTCCCATCGTCATTCCGTAACCCTCAACAAACCGATTCGGAATAAATGCACCAACCTCCTTAAAGCCAAATTTACCAAACGCATCCAACAAAATTGCCGTTGCACTCAGCCCGTCAATATCGTAATCGCCGTAAATAACAATTTTCTCGCCCTCAGTGTGCGCCTTTTTCAAGCGGTCCACCGCTTTTCTCATATCTGGCAATAAAAACGGATCATGCTTTACTGACGCGTAATTCGGATGCAAAAATTCCTCACGCGCCGCACGCATAGTCAAGCCTCGAGACGCTAAAATTTTTTCAAATAATGTCATTAGTCTTTATCAGCCATGCCGCGCTTTGATCGCGCTGAATATTGCTGAGATTTAATCACCATACTTTGCAATTCCTTAAAAATTGGGAATTGTTTATTAGTGAAATACGTACGCGAATTCCCCTGCTTCTCGCTCTGCAGAAATCCAACTTTTTCTAATCGCTTCAACTCTCGCTGAATATTTCCGGGATCTTCCTTAATTAGCTTTGCCAATCCGCGAACATGTGTGTGAAAATCAGGATACTTAGCGTATACTACTACAATTTTTCGCCGCACCCTAGATGTAATAAAAACGTCTAACATAACCTCCCTAACGCATCTTTCTTAATTAAAGTTTATCACAATTTTACAACACCCGACAAGTTTTTTACTTCCAATTCAAAATAACTTGATTAATTTTTGCTATCGTTTCCTCTTTGGACGGCAATATATTGTCCTCATAATAATGATTTAATCCCATAAAATTCTCCTTCACATCCAAGATATGCATTTCATCAACCGTCATGTGCAATTTATCTACCGCCGCCACGCCACAAAACGGCACCGCAATCACCAATTTCTCAATCCGAACAGACTTCAGAAAACTCAAAGCCACATCCAAAACCGATAAATCATCGCCAAAACCATCACTCACCAAAATTACCACCCGATCCTTCAGCATATCCTTATCAATAATTCCGCCATCACCCAAAAGCCTATTCATTTTCTGATGAGCCTCGCGCTTTTTCTCTTCCAGATAACCGTGAAATTCACTAGTATATTCATTAATTTCACCGTCAGAAAATTGACTATTATACGTAAATTGCCCAGACTGTGACATCGCCCCGATGCTTAAACTTTCCCCAGGAATCTCAATCCCCTCGCTCAACAACATCATGAGAACACAGTGAAGCTTCACTGCAATTTGCTCGCCGATCAGCACACCACCTTCGCCAATTGCAACCACTGCGCAGTTTTCATAGCGATACTTTTCCAGTACTTGATCAGCCAGGATTACCCCAGCCTGCGAACGACTCTCAAAATACATATGCTTATTTTAGCATTTTTTTCGCGATATAATATAAACATGCATTACTATTTGGTTTCACCGACAAGAATCGTCCGCACCGACGCAAGCTCGTTTACGTATTCTTCGGAGGAAAGACTGCCGACCGGAATGATTGTTGCTATAGAAGTCGGCAAAATCAATACTATTGGAGTAATTCTACAAGAAGTTCGTCAACCAGATTTTGAAGTCAAGCCAATTAGTAAAATTGTTGAAGAATATCCCTTGCCAATCGAACTCGTTCAAACTGCTATATGGATGAGCAAATATTATGCCACACACCAAGCAACCGTATGGCAAACAATTTTACCCAGCGGATTATCCAAAAAACGTCGCTCAATTAACCAATCCGTCTCTATTAATCAAATAGAAAATCGAACAAAAAATGTATTCACTAATGAGCAAAAAGCAGCCCTCCAGGCCATCGAAAATCTCCATTCCGGAACAGTACTTTTACACGGCGTAACTGGCTCAGGAAAAACTTTAGTGTACATAGAAGCCGTAAAACAAGTCTTAGAAGAAGAGCGATCGTCAATAATTTTAGTCCCCGAAATTGCCCTAACTTCACAACTAGTTGCTGAATTTTCCGCTCATCTGCCAAATGTCATAGTTACCCATTCTAAACAAACCGAAGCTCAACGATATGCAATTTGGAAAAGGGTTATTAGCTCAAACGACCCGATAGTAATAATTGGTCCACGGTCTGCCCTTTTTGCGCCCGTGCAACAACTTGGGCTTGTGGTAATTGATGAGTGTCATGAACCGAGCTTCAAGCAGGAGCAATCCCCTCGATATTCAGCTCTCCGCGTCGCCTCAGTTCTTACAAATCAACATCGCGGCAAGCTAATTTTAGGTAGTGCCACTCCAGCAGTTGCCGACTATTACGTTGCAAAAAAATCAAACACGCCAATCATTACAATGACAAAGCCAGCAAGGCCAGACACCGTTCGCCCCAACGTGACGCTGGTCGATATGACAAAGCGCAACAATTTTACTCAACATCAATTCATCTCTGACCCACTTCTGAAATCTATAAACACAGCATTATCAAAAAACGAGCAAGTTCTTATTTTTCACAATCGGCGCGGCACGGCATCAATCACATTATGCGATAACTGCGGCTGGCAGGCTGGCTGCCCACGCTGTTTTATTCCGCTCACTCTACACGCGGATAGTCATAAATTGTCATGCCACATTTGTGGTTTTTCAACCAAAGTTCCTACTAGCTGTCCTGAATGTAAAAACGCCGACATCATCCACAAAGGTATCGGAACTAAGCGAATTGAAGACGAATTACAGAGGTTATTCCCGAACAAAAAAATTGCTCGATTTGATAAAGACACCGATTTGAAAGCTACCGTAGACGAGCGTTATGATGAACTGAAAAATGGCGAAATAGATATAATTATCGGCACGCAAGTTATCGCCAAAGGACTAGATTTGCCACATTTAACAGTCGTCGGAGTCATTCAAGCCGACACCGGACTTTCCCTCCCTGACTATTCATCGCCCGAACGAACATTTCAATTGCTCGCCCAAGTTGTCGGTCGCGTCGGCAGGTCAAGCACACCAACAGAAGTCGTCGTCCAGTCATATCAACCAAATCACTCATCCATCACGAACGGACTATCTCAAAACTATACAGAATTTTATCAAAGAACCATATCTCAACGACAAAAAACCAACTTTCCACCTTTTACTTACTTATTAAAACTAACTTGCGTTTATAAAACCGAAGCCGCCGCCATAAGGAACGCTAAAAAATTGTCCGAACTATTAAAATCCAATTTTGATAACATTGAAGTTTTTGGACCAACGCCCGCTTTTTATGAGCGTGTCCGTGATACATATCGATGGCAAATTATAGTCAAAAGCCCCCGACGACAAGAGCTTCTTGACGCCTTGAACCTCCTACCGTCATCACACTGGCAGTACGAGCTTGACCCTGTAAGTCTACTGTAATTTCTGGTATAATTATAGCAATGACAAAAGACGATATTATCACATTACCAAATCCACATCTTCGCCAAAAATCATCAAAAATCCACGTTGTTACTAATGATGTTATAAAACTGGCAGACGAAATGACCGCAGCCGCACTCGATTGGGAAGATTCCAGACCTCACGAGATTAGCGCTGCCCTGGCTGCTGTGCAAGTCGACAAATTAGAGCGTGTTGTGATTGTTCGAGCTGACTTTGAAAGAAAATCAACTCGCGATTTCATCACTCTTATCAATCCAGAAATCGTGAAATATGAAGGCGAGATTGTTGAAGACTTTGAGGGTTGCTTAAGCGTTAAAAGCATTTACGGAAAAGTTCCTCGCTATAGTAAAATTCGTGTAAAAGCCATGAATTTAGACGGCGAGGAAGTGCGAATTAAAGCCGAAGGATTTTTGGCGCGCGTATTGCAGCATGAGATAGACCACTGTAATGGATTAGTTTTTATAGACCATATTAAGGATAAAAAAGACGCTTTTTATACGCTCGATGAGAAAGGCGAGTTGCAACCGTTAGATTATGACAAAGATATCGCCGAAAATAGTATTCTTTGGGACTGAAAATTACAGTCTAATTACTTTAGAAGCTCTCGTTGAAGAGGAATTTAACGTTGTTTGCGTCATCACCAAACCTGACACCAAGCGTGGTCGCGGGCACAAACTTACTGAACCTCCAGTAAAAACATTCGCTAAATCTCACAATATTCCAGTTTTACAGCCAAGCAAAGTCAATGAAATTACCGAGTACATAAAACAGATTCAGCCAGTAACGGGCGTTTTGGTTGCGTACGGAAAAATCATTCCCCAGTCAATTATCGACTTATTTACCCCAGGAATTATCAATGTTCACCCTTCTTTACTACCAAAATATCGAGGACCTTCACCCATTGAATCAGCTATAGCCAATAGAGATACCGAAACTGGCGTATCGATAATGCAACTTGATAGTAAAATGGATGCCGGCCCCATATACACCCAAACTCGACAATCGCTCACTGGAAAAGAAACAAAGTTCGAATTATATGACAAATTATTTCACGACGGCACTTCTCTGCTAATAAAAAACCTGCCAAACATCATCAATGGAAATCTTCAACCAACACCACAGGACAATTCTCAGGCTTCATATTGCCAATTATTAAGTAAGGACAATTCACGGCTCAATGCTGAGTGTATGACCGCCGCCGAAGCCGAAGCTCACGTTCGCGCACACCTCGGATTTCCGCGTAGCCGAATGACAATTGACGATCGAGATATCATCATCACGAAATCTCATTGCGACAAAACTCCGAGTTCTCATCTTGATAAAAAATTCGCCGATGGCAACTATTTAATTATTGACGAGCTCATCGCGCCTAGTGGAAAAACAATGACCACTGAAGATTACCTAAGAGGCTACAATAAAAAATAACCCCGCATAAGGGGTTATTTTTTATCATCCGTATAAAATTACGCTTGGGCTGAACCCAAGATAGCGTCTTTATTCGCTATAATTTCCTTTTTCAAGTCAGCCATAACCGCAGCTACGACATCACGATAATCTGGGCGGTTAACCTCTAACCACTTAGTAGCCGCAAATTCATCCTTCAAGCGCGGATCATCAATAGGCAAACCTGAAGCTTGTGACATTTTCTGCAACATTGGTTCCTGCTGATAATTGGGCGCATGTTTCATCAGAAAATCATCCACAGCACCAGGAGTTTTATCGATAATTCCCGCAAACTCCTCTAGTTGCGCATCACTCATACCCTGGCTTAGGCGCTCGCCAACTCGTAATTCCAGTTCGCCATAAATATGCTGCAAAAATGGCTTTCGCTGCTCTTCTGGCAACTGATCCAGTCCTAATTCTTTAAGAAATTCCTCATTCAGTTGGAACATAGTCCTCCTTTTCTTTCGTCTATATGCTTAGGTTAAATTATACCAGTAACTATTTGATATTACTATCCACGCATCATATTAAACGCATCACTGTATAATTTTTGCAATTCAGCCATCGTCTCATTCATTGACGACTGAACAATTTCTGTTAAATCAATGTCATTATTTATACACCAATTAAGCACCGCAGGAACATCATCTCCGTCCAGCAATACCATAAACTCATCCAGCCTCTCTTCACCAACAGTCAGTAAGACCTTCCTTGTAATCTTATCCCGTACACTGTTAGCGACGTCTTCCCTCATCTGCTCTTTTTTATCCGTCGGCAATGACCCAAAACCAGCTTGCTTTAAGAATTCGTCAGTAATTTCAAACATTTTTATCTCCTTGTTTATTTTTATATTTTATCTATTAAACGTATTTATTCAATACCTTCAATACGTCCGCAGTAGCGCTAGATCCGTCAACTTCCATCCATGTTCCGCCAGGGCCATCAAACCACTGTACGGTATGACCGTCAGCCATTGCCTTGTCAGCCAGGTTGTGAAGTTGATCCATCGCATTAGCGTCGCCAAACTTCTCAGCAGCCCAGTCCCAAGGATAGTCGTAAGAATCAAAATTTATTTCTGGTACATTTGGCGCCTCTGGAGTTGACACGCCTGTATTAACAGCCCCACTACCAGATTGCGGTACACTATCCCCACTACCAGATTGCGGTACACTATTTCCAGTAGCATAGGTAGAGCTCAGCCAATTTCCAGCAAGACCACCCAGACCAAAACCGATAGTATACTTAACCAAACCTGACCCTATTCGCCGATATAGATCCTCTTGACGCTTCACGCTCACGTCCTTTAATTCATCAACTGACATATCAACAGCACGATTCATTACATAATCAGCCTCCTTGCCAGCCACATCTTTAGCAAATGAAGAATCCAGGTAATCAGGGTGATTCTTGGCTATGCGATCTTCGCCACGACGCTCTTCAAGGATATTCTGCTTTAACGCGCCAGCAACTGCAAGTTTTGTGGCAACAAGAGTAGCTGTGGTAATAGGCCATCCAGCGAAGGCCGCCGTAGTAGTACCTACCGCAAAGCCAGCACCACCAAGTTTAAGCCACTGAGAGACTTTACCGCCCTTAGTAAACCATTCACCAACCTTAGCGGCATATTTTTTGAACTTATTACGCCCATCAAGCATCTCATCATACTTCTCAGATGTCCTCTTTGAAGTTTCTTGTGCATTTGCAAATACCGCCTGAGCTATTTCCGCCGCCAACCCAGCCTGCTTATCTGCGTCTTGTTTTGCTGCTTCGATTTCATCAGCAAACTTAATACGCATGTATTCCAATTCGCTCTGCTTCAATTGTTCGGTAGCGGCCTCTAATTCATCTTGGCGCTTCTTTCCACCAAAGTAGTTCTTGAAGAAGTGAGTTTCAACGGCAATACTAGCCTTAGCGAACCTTTCCCTAGCAACCTTAAGGAGAGCAGCTGCCTCGTGTTCATCTACGCTCATCTCGGTTTTTTCGGTATTGGCTTTAGTGTAAGATTCATCCTTCTTTGGTTCGTCGTCGCCATATTCAGCTTCGTCATATTCATTGCCAAGATACTTATCTCGCATAGCCTGTTCGTATGGTGTTAAGCCTTCTGGATCAGTAGAATGCTTGGCGGCTTCATCCCCCGCCTTATCCTTCTGCTCATTTATAAGTATATCAATAGGTGTGGGTTTGGGCGGCTTAGAAACTTCTGGCGCCAAGCTATCATTAGCAGCATACTCATCAGAATCCCTGCCAATCATTGTCCTCCAAGTCTTTTTTACCGCTTTCATCGCAGTCCGACCCATTTCTCTAAGCACAGACGACAACTTCTCGGAATTGTTTTTGACGTCTGCGCTGGACGAACCTTCGGGTGTTTTGATCATTTTGTGGTGGTTTCCTTTCGCCCTCTGCACGCAGAATGGCAATAAACTTATGTATATCTAAGATACTATCATAAATACACAAAAAAGTCAATACTTAGAACAGTCTACCCCAGTGTCTTCTTCACTAATTCCCTAGTAAAGAACTCCAGCCTATCGCCAATCTCCAGAGTAATCTTTTTGTTCGTTTTAAGACTTAATCCACACATTTCACCCTCAAAGACCTCTTTCGCCTCTTGTTGCTGACGCTGCACAGAAGAAACTTCAACCTCGGCAATTTGTTCTTCGCCACGCTTTACTCGAGCCAAAAGATCCTTAGCAACCTTACCGCGCTTCACTTCACCGCCAGCAATCACTTCTTCACGCACGGTCCTAAACACACCCTTAACTTCCAGCTCGCCAATTTCAGTTTCAACAACTTCTGGAGCCAATAACGCCTCCATTGAAGCCTTAGCGTCATCCAACAATTCATAAATTACCTTAAAAATTCGCACTTCCACATGTTCACGCGCCGCTAATCGCTTAACCGCTGGTGGCAAATCGACATTAAAGCCATAAATCACTGTATTTTCACCGACCGCCAAATGAATATCGTTCTCGGAAATATTGCCAACACCCGTGCCGACGACGTGCAGCTCAACCTCACCATTTGTATCAATAAGCTTCAAACTATCAACCACAGACGTCACCGAACCCTGAACGTCAGCCTTAATGATCACATTAAAATCTTCTGCATCGTGTTTTCGATTCATCATCTTAAGGATATCCGCACCAGTAACATTAGTTGTGGCTGCCATTTTCTCCTGTTCAATTTTAGCCCTTTGCGCCAAATTGCGAGCCTCTTTTTCACTCTTCGCAATGCTGAATCCATCACCAAATTGCGGCAACTCCTTAAATCCAGTCATATTCACTGGCATACTTGGACCGGCATCCTTAACGGTTTTACCACGGAAATCTTGAAGCGTTCGGACTCGTCCATAAGCCGTCCCAGCAACCAGATAATGACCTGGCCTCAAATGACCATTTTCTACCAATAAACCAACCACGGCACCGCGACCAGTTTCCATATGAGCCTCGATCACTAGACCTTCAGCCGGAACATCTTCATCTGCGCGCAAATCTTCCATATCTGCCACCAATAAAACCATATCCAAAAGCTTATCTAAGTTCTGACCGGTTTTTGCGCTAACCTCAACCATCACAGTATCGCCACCCCATTCTTCAGGGTTCAAACCATGCTCAGATGCCAATTGAGTCTTTACCAGTTGCGGATTAGCCGCCTCTTTATCAATCTTATTAATTGCCACCACAATTTTAGCGTTAGCTGACCTAGCAAATCGAATAGCTTCAACGGTCTGAGGTTTAACTCCGTCATCTGCTGCTACCACAATAATAACCACGTCTGTAAGCGTAGCTCCGTGTTGCCTTAATGCCGCAAAAGCCTCGTGACCTGGAGTATCCAATAACGTGATAGTTCGTCCATTACGCTGTGCTTGATAGGCGCTAATATGCTGAGTAATCCCCCCGGCTTCACCAGCTGCCGTTTTATTATCAAGAATCGCATCCAATAAACTCGTTTTACCGTGGTCAACATGCCCCATCACAGCCACAATTGGTGGACGAGGAACTGCCTTATCTGACAATTTGTGCGCATGATGATGAATTTCTGCAGAGACCACCTTACGACTTAGCTGCACATCTAGACCTAGTTCCTCAACAATAATCTGCGCAGTCTCAAAATCCAGCCGCTGATTAATCGTCGCGGCAATACCATTCTTAAACAATTCACCAATTAGCGTAGTTACTGACAATCCCAGAGTTTCAGCCAATTCGCCAACCGTTACCGAATCTGCAATATTGACGATTTTTTCTGCCATAATAAGCTCCTCTCACCTCTGGGCGTAACTACGCTTCAGGGGATTTGTATTATTTTTTCTTTGATGATTTGCCGAGTGAAAGAGAAATCTTACGATTTTCCTTATCGATGTCCAAAACTGTAAATTCTTTACGCTCGTTCAACGTAAATACCTTTTCAGGATCAGTACCGTCACCACCAAGCTCTGACACGTGAACCAAAGCTTCAACCGCTGGGCTCAACTGTACGAATGCACCAAATGGAGTAATTCGAGTTACAGTTCCTTCAACTTTCTCGCCAGGCTTAAATTGCTCAACTTCATCCAACCATGGATCTTTGGTCAATTGCTTCATGCTCAAGCTCAAGCGCTCTTTGTCGATTGCAATAATCTTAGCTTCGATAGTTTGACCAACCTTTACATAGTCAGATGGATTATTAACACGCTCCCAGCTAATTTCTGAGATGTGAATCAAACCTTCAATACCTTCAACGTTAACGAATACACCAAAGTCAACAACACCTGTAACAACGCCTGTGACTGTGTCACCGATTGCTAACTTCTGGAATCGCTCCGCCAAACCTTCTTTAACCGCCTCTTTTTCAGAGAAGATCAATTTATTAGCCTTGCGGTCAGCGTCCAAGATTCGCGCTTTAATATCCCTCTTTACTAAGCTGTTCAATCGCTGCAAGATTTCGTCCTTGTCACTAGAACCTACACGAGGATAGTGTTCAGCTGACAATTGCGATACTGGCAAGAATCCGCGAATGCCTTCGTATTCAACTAGTAGTCCACCGCGGTTAGCGTCGTATGGCACAACAGTGATGATTTCACCAGATTCCAGTTTAGCCATAACTTCATCCCAACCACGATCTTTCGCAGCCTTGCGTAATGAAAGTAGCGAATAACCATCTTCCAATTCGGTATCAATTACGCTAGCAATTACTGAATCACCAACATTGTAGTTCTTTGAAAGGCTAACTTCGCGGCGTGGAACCAAGCCAACACCCAAAGGTCCTAAATCGATTAAAATTTCGTGCTTCTTTACTGATAAAACAGTACCGTCAACTGTTTCACCAACAGTAAGTTGTTTAACACTATCGCCTGCTTGAGCCAGCAGGTCATCCATTGTAATTTTGGCATCTGCCATAAGTCTTCTAAAGACCCCTTCCTTAAAATTGATATTATTCTTTAGGGACATAATAAAAATATCCCCACAGATTATCACAATTATATCACAACAGATAGATAGAAGTCAAAGCTAGATAAGATAGCGAGATCGCTGATAAGCCACCGTTAAAAACGCCAAAATACCAAAAGCCACTGCAGAAACAGCTACATCTTCTGGTCCAGTTTTTGGTAATCCTCCATTAGATTGCTTAGAAGTAGTAGAAGGAGCTGGAGTTGGAGTTGTAGATGACGGTGACTGCTGAGACTGGGAAGGTGCAGGTGTAGGAGTTGTCTTCTTCGACTCTTCAGTTTTCACGTCGGTTCGCGCCTCACCTCTTCCGCCTGATTGATTATTCGTTTTTTGATCTACAGACTGCTGAGATGTGCCGTTTTGTGAATTCTTATTACTATTCTCTGATGCTATCAAATCGCTAGAAATCGGTGATCCATCTTGTGATAAATTATTTTGCCTAATTCCGTAAAGAACAGCCAAAGATATAGCCACTAAAATAGCGCCTACTATTACAAAAACTCCAATTGATCCAATCTGATTTGTTCGCTTCATATTACATCTCCACTCAAATTTTCTTTATTATATCATAATGACCTCTTATAAGTAAAGCTGGTGATATAATAAGAATATGATTATTACGGTTGACACAGGTGGGACCAAAACATTAGTAGCCAGCTTTGACGAGGAAAAAAATCCTAAGCATATCATTAAATTCCCCACCCCTAAAAACGTAGACCAATACATTCAACGCGTTGCCAATCAAATTCATCTGATTACGAACGATAAACCAATTGATGCAATTTCTGTGGCTCTGCCAGGAGTAGTTAAAGATGGCGTGGCAGTGTGGTGCCAAAATCTCGGCTGGAAAAATCAACCTATCCGTGAGCTACTTTCCCGATATTTTCCTAATATACCAATATTCATTGCAAATGATGCCAATATGGCAGGACTGGCAAGTATGCTCAGATTGCCCAAAACTCCCAGATGCGGTCTATATATTACCCTAGGGACCGGCGTTGGCACTTCCCTAATCCTGAATGGAAATCTGCATAAAGAGCTTAGCGACTGCGAGGGCGGACATATGTCTTTGAATTACAATGGCAAGATTACCACCTGGGAAGAAATTGCTGCAGGTAGAGTTTTACAGAGAATTTTTGGCGAATTATCATCAGACACGCCCCTGGAAGTCTGGGAAGAGGTTGCCAATAGGATAAAAGCTGGATTGCAACCACTCATTGCCTTTACACAACCAGATGTCGTTGTTATTGGCGGGAGCGTGGGAGTGTTCACATCCTATTTTTCAGATATTTTAAGCGGCCTCCTGGCAGAAAACTTACCCGCCGCCATATCTGTACCAAAAATAATCAGTGCCCCTAACCCAGAAGAAATTGTATTATACGGATGCTACGACAATGCCATCAGTCAGCTTACCTCAAATTGAACACGATTTTCCAGAACTGCAATTCAAGGAGGGTGAAGTATTTTCCTGGAACCCTAATTCACAAACAGTCTATTACGAAAAATTAGATTCACAAGAAGACTTAGTGCAACTTTTACACGAAATCGCGCATGCTAAACTTGGTCATAGAAATTATCAATATGACATCCAGTTAATCGAGATGGAAAGAGCCGCCTGGGAGTATGCCGTTGATACTTTGGCGCCAAAATACGATTTAACACTCAGTATGGACGACGATAATATTCAAGATTCTTTGGATAGCTACAGGGACTGGCTACATAAACGTAGTCTTTGTCCTCACTGTAGTGCAGTTGGATTACAGACCACTTCCTCATCTTACAAGTGTATTAATTGCCACTCAGAATGGCGCGTAAATCAAGCAAAATCCTGCCAACTTAAAAGATATCAAATAAAATAAGCCTCTCATACGGAGGCTAATTTTAAGAGATTGGAGCGGTCTTATTCTGCAATTTTTTGTACTGTCTTCTTAGTACGGCGTGAAATGCGTCCGCCCTTAGCACCAGCGATACGAGCCAAAGCTGGATTTGCAGCAAAGCCACCAGTTCGACCATTTTTACCGCCCTTACGTCCGATTTTTGCGTAAAAATCTGGATCACGAGCTAGATTTTTTTGAGCAGCCTTTAAGCCGCCAGCCTTTGTTCCTGCCATAGGAAGGTTTTCCTCCGTTTTTTAAAAAAGATTTCCACATAAATTTAAATGGAAACCCTCACCTTTATATATCACACATGATATGTGTTATGTTTATATGCTAGCATATTACTAATACTTTGTCAATATTTACATAAGTAGTTTTTATTGTGAATAAAATATTGCATTTTACTGACGCGTTAGCTATACTAATAAAGTCAGTTACTGACGGCACCTGTTGGAGCTTTAGAAATTATGAGTTCCACCACAAAAAATTCTCGTTTTCTGCGAGATTCGAGAAGAAAAATATCCCATCACATAGAGGGATATTTTTTATTGCAGATTTATTCTAAAACTCTCTTAATAGATTGTCTATTCTAATCTGAGATTCTTGTGTTAACTCATTTTGCAAACCAATCCAGGCGTTAATAGCCACAGTAAATTTATCCCTGGCTATAGTAAACTGGTCGCTATCTTTCTTTTCGTTAGCCGACTTTAAATCACGCACAGCCAATAAAATAGTATCTATTTTCTTCATCACTAACTTACGTAAATCAACCTCGTCTTCTCTGGATTCTAACCTCTTCTTTGCGCCAGTCCATATTTTCTCCATAGCAATAAAGTCATTTTGCTTGGTCTTCGATAGACTATCCGACACCATACGTATTTCATCGCTCAACTCCTTATCAAATTCCATAAAGCTGACAATATTCTCTATACTCTGTATAGTTCGGCTCATCTTCTCTACCGATTTATTGCATTCTTCTGAATACTTTTTAAATCTAGCATTAACGTTCTTCTGCCAAGATATAAAAAATACCACATCGCAGCTTTGGCGTTTATTCTTTAAATCAACCAAATATTCGTTCAATTTTTCAACGGATAATTTGTCTTTTTGCAAATTAATAAACAGTGAGCTCTCCACTTCATTAGTGTTTTTTGTCACGATTTGAACATTTTCCCAAGATTTCCAACTCATGAATCCATACGCCAATATCATTATCAGCGTTATAAAACTTATGACAATAGCTAATTTAAGTGTACGGTGATTTTTTATCAATTTCATAGTTCTATCCCTAGCGTAGTTGACCATAATTCACTATCAAGCGGCCAAGGATTAAAAGCACACCCCTGTAAATCAATTGACTGCTGCTGCATAACCGCCGCTGGATTATTAGCCCCAGAACAATTCAAATGCCCATGTCCCAACCAGTGCCCAACTTCATGATTGATCACCATATGTCGATAATTACGAATATCGCCACCCGCTTCATTCCACGCTGTAGTTGCGCCAGACCATCGATTGTCATTGATAATGACAGAAGACCCAACTCGACAGCTCCAATTCGCGTCACAGCCTGACGAGAACGACGACATTAATTCAGCTTGCGACAGAACTAAATTGAAACTTCCACCCTCTTTTACCTCTTTAAAAACAATCCCCATACGCGCCCAGCCTCGATTGTCATTTAAGGTTTCGTTTACCTGTTTCGAGAATTCAGACAAATTTGATCGGACATTGCCCTTTGTTGATATTGTATATGTGACTTCTTTTTTCGCTCCAGAATTTGATTTTTTTGACGATTGAGATGTGGAGTGCCAATCTGGAGTCTGGATATCTGGTACCTTAAAGCTGGATAGCGACGACGGAGATTTTATTTCAGAGAAAATTTTAACACTAATCGCCTTCTTAGCATCACTCTTACTCTCATTGGGTGCTGTCATATTAACCGTTGGCGTTAAAGCAACAGCAATCGCCATGCCGCCAGTAGCCACCCTACACACTATACACATACTTATATTCTATCACTCGTCAAAACATACCACAAACGTTTTAAGACAAAGAAGAAAGCCACCCTATTAGGATGGCTTTCTTATAATTCGGCACCGTGCTAGTTTCCCACTTTCGCAGTATAATCGCCGCTGGGGAGCTTAACTTCTGTGTTCGGAATGAGAACAGGTGTTTCCTCCTCGCTATGGGCACCGAAGGAGGGGGTTACGACGCTTGGTTCCGTATATACTCCACGGTGGGCCAAACCCCTTTCTTCGATGTCCAACATCAGCACGGAATTGATTTTTAATTGACCAGTACTTTTGAAAAGCACCAATTACTAGTTAAGTCTACCTTATCCGCAATGTTTATGCAAGCATAAACTCCACAGACAAGGACATAAAAAGGCAATGGGACTATTAGTACGCTTCAGCTCCATACATTACTGTACTTCCACCTTGCGCCTATCAAACAGATAGTCTTTCTGTGTCCTCATAGGGAAACCTTATCTTGAGGTTAGTTTCGCGCTTAATATGCTTTCAGCGCTTATCTAGTCCGCACATAGCTACTCGACAATGCAGCAGGTGGCCACAATCGATACACCAGAGGTGCGTCCGCCCCGGTCCTCTCGTACTAGGGGTAGATCCTCTCAAGTTTCCTATCGTCCATACCGGATATAAACCGAACTGTCTCACGACGTTCTGAACCCAGCTCGCGTACCACTTTAATCGGCGAACAGCCGAACCCTTGGAAGGTGCTCCCCCTCCAGGATGTGATGAGCCGACATCGAGGTGCCAAACAGCGCCGTCTATGTGAACTATTGGGCGCTATAAGCCTGTTATCCCCAGGGTAACTTTTATCCGTTTGCGCTGTCGATCCCACATTCATGTACAAATGTACGTACAGCGGATCACTTGCTCCGACTTTCGTCTCTGATTGGAATGTACTCCTCACAGTCAAGCTGGCTTATGCGCATACACTATCACTTCGATTTCCATCCGAAGTTAGCCAACCTTTGAACGCCTCCGCTACTCTTTAGGAGGCAACCGCCCCAGTTAAACTACCCACCATACACGGTCCGCTAACCGGATAACGGTCAGCGTGAGAACACAATCACAACAAGGGTGGTATTTCACCTGGCGACTCCACAAATACTGGCGTATCTGCTTCAAAGTCTCCCACCTATGCTACACATGTTGAAACCATATTCAATGTAAAGCTGTAGTAAAGCTCCATGGGGTCTTTTCGTCCTGGTACGGACAGACGGCATCTTTACCGCCAATGCACTTTCACCGAGTCCTTCGCTGAGACAGTGCCCACATGATTACTCCATTCGTGCGGGTCAGAACTTACCTGACAAGGAATTTCGCTACCTTAGGACGGTTATAGTTACCGCCGCCATTGACTAGGGCTTCAGTTCGCACCGTGAAGCGCTCCCCTTAACCTTCCAGCATTGGGCAGGAGTCAGCCCCTATACATCCACTTTCGTGTTAGCAGAGACCTGTGTTTTTGATAAACAGTTCCGTGGGCTCTTTTGCTGCGGCCCCCACATCGTTAGATGCCAGAGGTTCGCGTTCAAAAGAACAATTCGTTTGCTCTATCTCAGAAAATTCGTTTTGTGATTAAAAATGTACTCTTTAACCTAATATTCACTGAGTGAACGCGGCTGATATCCACCGAAGTGGGGGCAGACCTTATCCCGAAGTTACGGTCGCTGTATTGCCGAGTTCCTTAGCGAAGGTTCGCTCGTAAGCCTGAGTCTACTCGACTCGAGCACCTGTGTTGGTTTGCGGTACGGGCGGCTAAGTCCACGCGTACACCTGCTTTTCTAGCCAGGGCTTTCACCAAAATCGCGACTCCGAAGAATCACTTTCACTCCCTTTGCGTTCCCGCTCGGTTGGACGGATAAACCATGAATCCGCTTCGATTACTTCCCCGTGAACAGTGTACAAAACTTAACCGGTTCAGGAATATTAACCTGATGTCCATCGCCTACGCTCTGCGCCTCGGCTTAGGCCCGACTAACCCTGAGATGATTACCATGGCTCAGGAAACCTTGCTCTTACGGCCGAGAGGATTCTCACCTCTCTTATGGTTACTCATTCCAGCATTCTCACTTCCTACCGCTCCACCGAACCTTCCGATTCGACTTCTCCGCTGATAGGAACGCTCCTCTACCACTACACACTAAGAACAAAATCAAAGTTTTTTAATCAATTTAAACCTTGGGATGATCTTTCCGTTCTTTTCAATATTATCTAAAAACATTTTCTTAGGTCTAGCCCATAATTCTCCGTCGCCATAAATGGCTCGATAAACTACAAGCTCTTCAAGCGTCTCAGTATGAACAGCTATACTTACAACAACATACTTATTGCCTTTATAGTGTTTATAGACGCTACCTACGTAAATCTCATTTTCCATAAATTGATTGTAACACAACTTTAACTTTGTACTTAGCGTGTAATCCATATCTTCGGTATAACGTTTTAGCCCCGTTACATTTTCCACGCAAGATCTCTTGACTAGTGAGCTGTTACGCACTCTTTAAATGAATGGCTGCTTCTAAGCCAACATCCTAGCTGTTTAAGAAATCTCACCTTGTTTCCCACTGAACGTTAATTTAGGGACCTTAGA
Organism: Candidatus Nanosynbacter sp. HMT-352; assembly: GCF_021222645.1. Taxonomy (NCBI): domain Bacteria; kingdom Bacillati; phylum Minisyncoccota; class Nanosynbacteria; order Nanosynbacterales; family Nanosynbacteraceae; genus Nanosynbacter; species Candidatus Nanosynbacter sp. HMT-352. Next base: position 75,788 of record NZ_CP089520.1, on the reverse strand, counting down.
TGATGGTCTGGGCTGTTTCCCTTTCGAGCACCGATCTTAGCACCGATGTTCTAACTGCCGTGATTACACACATGGTATTCGTAGTTTGTTAAGGGTGGGTACAGTTGCCCGCCCCAGTCCTTTACAGAGCTCTACCCCCATGTGCTACTAACACGACGCTAGCCCTAAAGCTATTTCGAGGAGAACCAGCTATCTCCGAGTTCGATTGGCATTTCACCGCTAACCACAAGTCATCCAAACACTTTGCTGCGTATCCTGGTTCGGTCCTCCACCACCTGTTACAGTGGCTTCAACCTGCTCATGGTTAGGTCACCCGGTTTCGGGTCTAATCCTTACAACTTATTCGCCCTATTCAGGCTCGCTTTCACTGTGGCTCCGTCAATTGACTTAACCTCGCTGTAAAAATTAACTCGCTGGATCGTTCTACAAAAAGCACGCCGTCACCGGACAAGCCGGCTCCGACTCCTTGTAGGCACTAAATTTCAGGATCTATTTCACTCCCCTCCCGGGGTTCTTTTCACCTTTCCATCACTGTACTAGTTCACTATCGATCGTATATTATATTTAGCCTTGGCTGGTGGTCCAGCCAGATTCAAACAGGGTTTCTCGTGCCCCGTCCTACTCGATAAAACATACATAAGGTCAGCGTCGTTTTCATATACACGGCTTTCACGTTCTTTGGCTAGTCATTCAAACTATTCTACTAACCACGCCGATTTCTTACCTTACTAACCGTTGATAGCCAGTTATCGCAAATCAGATTATTTGAACGAATCAAATTCTCTGACTTGGTCATATGTAATATCACAACCCCTTGTAAGTATTCGTCTATCAACTTATTTGCCTAAATTAATAGGCAAAAACTTAAAAGGTTTGGGCTGTTGCGATTTCGCTCGCCACTACTTTCGCAATCGTTATTTACTTTCTCTTCCTCATCCTACTAAGATGTTTCAGTTCAGATGGTTCCCGCTCGCTTGCCTATGTGTTCAGCAAGTGGCAACATGACATGACTCATGCTGGGTTTCCCCATTCGGAAATCCCCGGATCAAAGCTTGTTGACAGCTTCCCGAGGCTTATCGCAGTCTTCCACGTCCTTCATCGGTAATATACGTCTAGGCATCCATTTAGTGCCCTTGAGTACCTTTTTATGCATTGACTTAACTAGTAGTTGCTACTTTGCAATTACTACTACCGTCAATTAAAAACTCAATTTCTTTTACTCTCAAATTGTTAATGATCAGTGCCTCACACATTTGAGTGCACAATCGACAAGTCAATAAATTGACAAACCTATCTACACTCAGATGTTTTCTCACTGCCCTCGCACGTTTTGCAGCGTATTGCCAGAGGTTCGTTCGAACATTCGCTTAACTAATAATCAACTATACAGCAGCTGAGATTCTTTTGCAAGGGTTTTTTCAAAGTTTTTTCGACTTTTTTTGCTTTTTATTAAAATCAGTACCAATCGCCTCAGAAATACTAGAAAAACCATCATTTCTTAGCAGCTGAGACAGCTCGCGATTCATCCGCCCAATTAGCTGCGGACCTTCGAAAAATAGTCCAGTGATAAGCCCAACCAGGCTAGCCCCTGCCTTAATCTTAGCGTATGCATCTTCGGCCGAAAAAACTCCGCCAACACCAATAATAGTTAGTTTATCTCCATAATTTTTATACGCATGCCTAATCAACTCTAAACTATGTGCACGAGTAGGTTCGCCGCTTAATCCTCCCCTAATATCATCAGTCAAAGGATCTTTAAGATCTACCCTCTTACGATCCTTTATTAAATTAGCGACCGTTACACCCTGAATATTATGCTCAACAATAACCTTTAATAACGAGTCGAATTGCTTCAAATCATACAAATGTGGCATTTTAATCCAGAAAGGAACATTTCTCTCTACGGAATCTAATTCACTCAATAAAGACTCCAGAGTATCAGCATATATAAACGGCTCCTTGCCGGCGTTCGGGCAAGAAATATTAATCTCTATAACACTTGCCAAGCTGTTTTCTACGATATAACTAACCGCTTTTTTTACGTCCCGAATTATATATTCTTCCGAAACGACTGGCCCAAATTTGTCTTTCGTGGATTTATCAGCAATGACAGCTACAGACGCAACCGTCGGCATTGATTTAACTTTAGGTCTGTTTAATTCAATATAATTACTAATCTTATCTAGCCCGTAATTTGGCATGCCAGCATACACAACTACAGATTTAGTATTCGGTAATCGATGAAACCATGGTCGAGGATTTCCTCTTCTCGGCTCCATAGTCACGGATCCACCAGAAGCAAACCCAAATCCAACGTCTTCCATTAAAGGCGACAGCTGTACGTTTTTATCAAATCCTGCTGACAGTCCTATTGGGTTATTAAATACAACTCCATCAATTTCCTGCTGTAGCGACTTATCTTGGAAGCTCCATAACTTACGAATAATCCATCTAATGGGGAAAAATGTTTGTGCCATGCGTCCACAAAAAATAATGAGTTTGTGCGTAAAGTCTGGTGTTAATAAAAATAATATCGGCTTAATAATACGCTTATACATATTCTACGAGTATAACTATCTATGCTTTATTAAGCAAGGTTACTTGTAAACAAAAAATCGCCTACTCGGCGATAATCCTGACTATCTATGATTGGTGGGCGCTGAGGGACTCGAACCCCCGACCCTCTCGGTGTAAACGAGATGCTCTAGCCAACTGAGCTAAGCGCCCATATTAAAAATATGGTGGGCGATGAGGGACTTGAACCTCCGACCTCGTCATTATCAGTGACGCGCTCTAACCAGCTGAGCTAATCGCCCTCATTCGTCTTGGTGGAGTGTCGTGGACGTAAGCCCACTTCACCCCATATGGTGGAGACACAGGGACTCGAACCCTGGACCCCCTGCTTGCAAAGCAGGTGCTCTAGCCAACTGAGCTATGTCCCCATAAATTGCCAAGACTTTTTAATTGTACAGTATCTTTTTAATTCTGACAAGTGTATAATTAATAATATGTTATATCAATTTAGTTTTGGCTCATTATTTTTTGGGATTTTAGTTTTAATTGCTGGTGGAATCGTCGTCATTTTTCATCAAAAATTAGCCGACAATCTGGGAAGTGGCGTAAGTAGCTATGATCGTTTCAAATTTTGGGGACTTGTTACATGTGGAGTAGGGTTCGCTATTATGCTCAGCCTACACACTATCCCATTAAACTGGCTACTAAACTCCCTTTTTGGCGGCGGACTATAATAAGCATCAGTAAAAAGCATAAATAGCCAAAAATTATTGGCTATTTTTTATAATCACAACTCTACCAAAATATTAGATTTTAATTAAATCTACCATATAAAAAGCCCCTCATAGAGGGACTTTTTCGTTTAACAACTTGATTGTGCAATTCATCAATCGGTTTATCGTAGAGAAGGTTTTGAACTTTGTCTCGTCCCTAAAAGGACTATTGTAAATATGTAAGCTCGACACATTTACGAGACCGACCTAGCTCAATCTGTGATTGCTCGACAGATTGGCATCGTTACTCCCTAGAAAGGAGGTAATCCATCCGCACCTTCCGGTACGGATACCTTGTTACGACTTAACCCCAATCATGCCCCCCACCTTAGGCCGACGAATCGGACTTCGGGTGTTGGTCACTTTCATGGTTTGACGGGCGGTGTGTACAAGACCCGGGAACGTATTCACCGCAACTTGCTGATTTGCGATTACTAGCGATTCCGACTTCATGCAGGCGAGTTTCAGCCTACAATCCGAACTGGGACTAGCTTTGATGCGATTTGCTTCACCTCGCGGCTTCGCTGCGCATTGTACTAGCCATTGTATTACGTTTCTAGCCCAGGACGTAAGGGAAATACTGACCTGACATCATCCCCTCCTTCCTCCCCGTTACCGGGGCAGTCTGAATAGAAAAATACAACTATTCACAAGGGTTGCGCTCGTTGAAGGACTTAACCTAACATCTCACGACACGAGCTGACGACGGCCATGCATCACCTGTCACAGGGTTCCAAAAGGCACAGTCTACTTTCGCAGACCTTCCCTGGATGTCAAGCCCTGGTAAGGTTCTTCGGTTATCATCGAATTAAAGAACATAATCCACCGCTTGTGCGGGTCCCCGTCAATTCCTTTATGTTTTAGCCTTGCGGCCGTACTCCACAGGCGGGATACTTAACGCGTTAGCTTCGCTACTGAAGGGGTCGATACCTCCAACAGCTAGTATCCATCGTTTACGGCGTGGACTACCCGGGTATCTAATCCGGTTCGCTCCCCACGCTTTCGTGCCTTAGCGTCAGAAATGGCCCAGTAACCTGCCTACGCCATCGGTGTTCCTTCTAATATCTACGGATTTCACTCCTACACTAGAAATTCCAGTTACCTCTACCATTCTCGAGTTTAACAGTTTGAATAATAGTCTGTATGGTTGAGCCACCAGGTTTCACTATTCACTTATTAAACCGCCTACGCAACTCTTTACGCCCAGTCACTCCGGATAATGCTTGCACCCTACGTATGACCGCGGCTGCTGGCACGTAGTTAGCCGGTGCTTATTCATGAGTTACCGTCATATTCTTCACTCATAAAAGAAGTTTACAACCCGAAGGCCTTCATCCTTCACGCGGCGTTGCTCCATCAGGCTTTCGCCCATTGTGGAAGATTCCTCACTGCTGCCTCCCGTAGGAGTCTGGACCGTGTCTCAGTTCCAGTCTGGCTGATCATCCTCTCAGACCAGCTATGGATCGTCGGCTTGGTAGGCCATTACCCTACCAACTACCTAATCCAACGCAGGCTTCTCCCAAAGCGCCCGAAGGCTTTAATCCGAAGACCATATGCGGCATTAGCTACCCTTTCGGGCAGTTATTCCTCACTTTGGGGCAAATTCCTACGCGTTACTCAGCCGTCCGCCGCTCGCCGACATTTTACACAAAACTCTTGAATAAATCTTCTGTACTACTCAGAAGCTTCCAGAATTCAGTGTAAAACTCGCTGCCGCTCGACTTGCATGTGTTAGGCACGCCGCCAGCATTCATCCTGAGCCAGGATCAAACTCTCCGTTAAAAATCTACTTTGTATCAAAGTATTAAGGCTCTACAAAAATATAAACTGACGATGATATTGCACAATCAAATTGTTAAAGTTCATCTTAAGTCAGACTGAAGTATGATTTACCTCGCTTTACAGATTGTAAACCGTTGCTTAACTCGCACTCCAGCAACCAGACTTGTTACTAATCTTACAGTATATAATTGTCTAGGTCAATAGATTTTTACAATTATTTTGTTGCGAAAAATACAACGGCAGCCACAACCACACCAATAGCCGCCCCAGCCGCTACTTCCACAGGGGTATGACCATGAGCAATACGAAGTTTTTTCAACTTACTACCCTGCTCTGAAATCAGTTTATTAAGTGTTTCGCCCTGCATTCCAGACGAATAGCGAACCATCATGGCATCATACATCACTACAATAGCCAGCCAAGTAGCTAGTCCAAATATAGAACTATCCCAGCCGTCTTGTAGCCCCAGAAATACCGCCAACGACACGACAATCGCACTATGAGCGCTTGGCATACCTCCAGATAGAAGTATTTTCGGGTTTGTATCACCGCTAAATACTCGACGATTTCGCCCCATGAGATGAAACACTTGCTTCAGCCCTTGAGATATTGCCCATGCAATTACTGGGACTATCAAGACTTTCATTATTAGTTACCCTCATCCTGCGGGCGATCAGCCATCAAGCCGATTGACGACACGGCATCGCCATCAGATAGACGCATAATCGTCACACCCTGAGTTGTCCTTCCGAGTAGCTTAATATCACTCAAACCTAGACGGATAGTTTGACCACTCTGAGAAACCAATAGTGCCTCTGTTATTTCTGGATCAATTGTCTGAACGGAAATAATCGGGCCGGTTTTTGCAGTTACGACTGCGGCTTTTATACCGACTCCGCCACGCTTATGACTCGGGAAATTCGATACCTTCGTGCGCTTGCCGAAACCTTTTTCGCTAACCACTAGCAAGGTTTGATCGTCACCTGTGACGATATCCATACCAACAACAGAGTCGTTTGGACGCAATCTGACGCCGCGGACACCACGAGCTGATCTACCCATTGGGCGCGTATCTTTTTCGTTAAAGCGAATGGCTTGTCCTGCAGACGTAGATATAATCACATCATTTTCGCCAGTCGTCCTCTTTATCCAGCGCAGTTCATCGCCTTCATCTAGCTTAATTGCAATCAATCCATTCGTACGAATATTGGCATAATCTTTCACAGGAGTCTTCTTAACTGTACCCTTCTTTGTCGCCATGAACAGATAGCCGTCATCATTGGCGTTCTTTTCGTGCTTGATAATTGCCGTTATCTTCTCTTCTGGCTGAAGTTGCAATAAGTTAACGGCCGCAACACCCTTCGCACTCAAGCTGGCGGCTGGTACTTCGTAAGCCTTCAGCCGGAAAATCCTACCCATATTAGTGAAGAATAGCAAATAATCATGCGAGCTTGCCTGGACAACTTGATCAATGACATCTTCTTCCTTAGTCGTCATACCACGCTTACCTTTACCGCCACGATTTTGCCTACGATAATCACTTACTAAGGTTCGCTTGATGTAATTTTCGCTTGTAAGCAGAATTACCGACTCTTCCTCTGGAATCAATTCCTCGTCAGAGAACTTTCCTAATTCGTGATTAATAATCTTGCTGCGTCGCTCATCGCCATACTTTTCTTTCATGGCAAGCAATTCTTCCTTAACGACACGCAAAATCTCGTTCTCGTCAGCCAAAATTGCTTCCAACTTCTTGATCAGTTCATGAAGTTGTTTCAATTCTTCTTCAATCTTGTCGCGCTCCAATCCCTGCAATCGTCGTAGTTGCATCGCCAAAATTGCGGCCGCTTGAATTTCCGACAAACCGAATCTCTCCATCAAACGCTTGTCGGCATCATCATAACTTTCGCGAATCGTCTTAATCACCTCGTCAATATGATCAAGCGCAATTTTCAAACCTTCCAATATATGAGCTCGTTCCTTAGCTTTTCGAAGTTCAAACTCAGTCCTGCGTCGAATAACGCCTTGACGATGCTTAATAAACTCCGCCAAAATCTCTTTCAAGCCCATAACTTTAGGCTGAATACCATTGACCAAAGCCAGGACATTATAATGGAATGATGTCTGTAATCCAGTCAATTTATACAACTGGTTAAGAATCTTCTTTGGGTAAGCGTCTTTCTTCAGTTCAACAACAACTCGAACCTTACCACGAGCACTTTCATCTCGCGCATCGGCAATGTGCGTTATTTTTTTGGCAAGGACAAGTTCTCGAACCTTATCAACAAAGCCTTCCTTGCTCATACCGTATGGAACTTCGGTGATTATAATACTGTAACGGCCATTTTTGCGCTCTTCAATCGACGCAACCGCACGAATCGTAACTGAGCCGCGCCCAGTTTCATATGCTTGACGCATTGGCGCACCACCATAGACTTCCGCACCTGTCGGAAAATCAGGACCCTTAATATGTGTCAATAGTTCATCTAATGTAATTTCAGGATTATCTATTTGGGCGACTGTAGCGTCAACCACCTCACTAAGGTTGTGCGGTGGAATATTCGTCGCCATACCAACAGCAATACCCATCTGACCGTTCAGCAGGATATTCGGAACGGCCGACGGCAAAACCACCGGTTCTTTCTCTGTTCCGTCGAAGTTATCGCGAAAGTCAACAGTTTCTTTGTCAATGTCAGACAGCAACTCGCCACCAATTTTATCCATTCGCGCCTCAGTATAACGAGAGGCTGCTGGCTCATCACCATCCATTGATCCGAAGTTACCTTGACCCTCAACCAGCGTATAGCGCATCTTCCAAGGTTGAGCCAAGTTCACCATAGCGTCATAAATTGATGAGTCACCGTGCGGATGGTAGTTACCCATCACTTCACCGACGATCTTTGCCGACTTCACTGTAGCATGAGGAGCACGCCAACCGTTCTTATTCATCGCATATAAAATACGACGATTAACAGGCTTTAGTCCATCACGAACATCCGGTAAGGCACGGTCAATAATAACCGACATGGAATACTTAAGGAAGGAGTCCTCCATAACACGCTCAACTGTCGACTTTTCAATACCGCGAACTTCTGGTTCTTCATTCAGAATTTCTGGTTCTACTATATTTTTATTGTCATTATCCGCCATATCTCCTCCTTAAAAGTCCAAATCTTCCACATTAACCTTAGCGGCATTTGTTTGAATAAAATTTTTCCTCAATTCTACACTATCACCCATAAGCTTCGTAAATATCGCGTCTGCACGTTCTGCGTCCTCAATATTAACCTTCACTAATGTTCGGTTTTCTGGATTCATAGTTGTTTCCCATAATTGGGCGGCATCCATCTCGCCAAGACCCTTAAATCGTTGCTGCGCCGTATAGCCTGCTTGCTTAAATCTTTCAGCATTTTCATCAATTTTTATACCTGCAGCCTTACGTTCATTAATCTTTTCGTTCAATTTTTGCTCGAGAGCCACTTCATCATAAACATAGTCTATCTTACGATTGCTACCAGTTCCTCTACTTAGACCAAATAGAGGCGGCTTCGCCAAATACACATGACCCGCTTCAATCACTTCAGACATGTATCGGAAGAAGAATGTCATCAAAAGTGTAGAAATGTGCGCACCGTCAACATCAGCATCTGTCATGAAGATTATCTTGTCGTAACGAATACCACTGATATCAAATTGGTCGCCAATTCCAACGCCCATAGCCTTAATCAACGAAACAATTTCAGCATTAGCGAACATTTTATCAAACCTTGCGCGCTCGGTATTTAATACCTTACCGCGAAGAGGAAGAACAGCCTGAATAGTTGAATCGCGACCATCCTTAGCCGAACCTGCAGCTGAATTACCCTCAACAATAAATAATTCACAATCTTTTCGATTACGGGATGAGCAGTCTGTCAACTTAGAGGGTAGATTTAAGCCTTCAAATGCCCCCTTACGGATAACGTTGTCGCGCGCAGCTCTTGCCGCCTTACGAGCTCGCGCCGCCAGCGTAGCCTTGCCGACAACCTTCTTAGCCGTAGCTGGATTTTCTTCCAAATAATACGCGAAATATTCGCTCATTACCTGATCTACATAGCGGCGCATCTCTGGATTGCCAAGTTTGTTCTTAGTCTGACCTTCAAACTGAGGATCTGGCAATTTCACCAGAATAACTGCCGTCAAACCTTCGCGAATATCATCGCCAGTCAGATTGTCTTCTTTTTCTTTAAGCAAGCTATTCTTGCGCGCATAATCATTAATTACGCGAGTGAGAGCCGTTCGAAAACCAACCAAATGAGTACCACCATCAGGCGTTAAGACATTGTTAGCAAAGGGTTTCACCACTTCAACATATGTATCATTATACTGAACAGCGATCTCTACCATGCAATCTTCAACCTGCTTCTCGACATAAAATATATCGTCCGATAAAACATCTTTACCAATATTCAGGTTCTTTACATAACTCTGAATACCGCCCTCAAAGTAGAAAGCTTTTCGTTCACCAGTTCGCTCATCAACAACTGACGTATAAATACCCTTTGTAAGATATGCCTGATGACGAAGATAGTTAACAACCCATTTATAGTCAAAATTAACCGTCTCTTTAAAGATAGTTGGATCTGGATAAAACGTAATTGTCGTTCCAGTAGTATCAGACTTTCCAACAACTTCCAGGTCTGTCTGAGGTACCCCTGTTGCATATTCTTGACGATAAATCTTGCCATTTTTTCTAACCTCAGCAATCATACGCGTAGATAGCGCATTCACAACACTAGAACCAACACCGTGAAGTCCAGACGAAACCTTATAGCCGCCGCCACCAAACTTACCGCCGGCATGCAAGATTGTTAATACCGTCTCTAGCGTACTCTTACCCGTCTTTGGGTGTTTATCGACAGGAATACCACGACCATCATCAGATACTCGAACACCACCATCCTTTAACAAAGTTACTTCAACCTTTGTAGCATAACCAGCGATTGCCTCGTCAATTGAGTTATCGGCGATTTCCTTAATCAAGTGATGTACGCCCTCATACCCCGTACTACCGATGTACATTCCTGGACGCTTACGAACCGGCTCAAGACCCTCTAGAACCTGAATTTGTGAGCCATCATAAGATTGTTCGTTTGTTTGTTTAGTCATATCTCCCTCACTATTACCTGAATTATCAGCTCTTTTCAATAACCTTATTATACATCAAAATAGATATATTCTCAAACTATTTACTTTTTTAGTATGCTTATGTTAAAGTTAGATTAAAGTTATATAACAACAAAAAACAAAAGAGGTCAAAATGTTCAAAAAAATCATCTCGCGCCTACCATACAGCCCTTCAATGATCCACAGCTTGGGCTTTTATGCAAAACGCTTACGTAAAGAAGAAGCTACTCGAAAGATCGGGCTTATATTAACCGCCCTAGCGCTTATTGTGCAATCTTTCACCGTTTTTTCACCGCCAGAGTCAGCCAACGCAGCAGATTCCAGCGACTTAATTTATGGCGGAATTTCTAGTGGTCAACAATTGATGGCCCATTATGACGCGAACACAAATAATATTCGTGACCTCTATAATCATCTTGGAATTAGTCGTTCTGATTTGGTGGCGGCGACCGGTAACCTCCAGACCTTAAATAGCAATATGGGAACTTACTCATGGGGACTTACTCCTCATTTTGGCCCATCACAAGGCGAAGGGTCTTACGTAGTTCGCACATCGCAAGGCAGCGCTCGTACCTTCTACTATCGACCTCACAACCTTTGGGGCAGCTTCTCATACAGGGCATTTGTTGGATACTCAGCTGGAACTGGATGGTTTGCAATTATGCTTAACTGTGGCAACTTAATCTTAAAATTCGCACCGCCAAACCATCATTGTCCGACTGGTCAAGTTGGCACATACCCAAACTGCTCCACTCCACCACAGCCAGTAGCTGCGTGTAACGCCTTAGACATAAAGAAGAATGGCGACACATATCAATTTACTGCCAACACCAGTGCGGCTAATGGCGCGACAATCCAAAAATATATATACAGTATTTATCGAGGAAACACCCTAGTTAAAACTATAGAAAGCAACGATAAGATTGTATCTTATACAGAGAAAACGCCAGGATCATACAAAGCTGTTCTAACAGTAAAGAGCTCATTAGGCGACAAGACCTCAGATGCCTGCGTAAAGACGTTTACCATAGCGGAGCCAGCAAGATGTCCTCAGAACCCTAAATTATTGAAGGATGATCCTCAATGTCAACCATGCCCAGGCGATTCTACAGTATGGATTAATGATAGTCGATGTTCCGCCTCATTTGTGCAGACAAAAACCGCCGTTAACCTCACTCAGAATAACACCGACGCAACAACTACAGTTGCAAAATCTGGAGATCGAATTACCTACACTCTTTCGGTAAAAAACAAGGGACTTAAAGAGGAAGAGTTTACATTCAAAGATCAAGTCAGCGACTTATTGGAATATGCAGACATATTTGACGCCGGTGGCGGAACGTTAATAGACGATAAAGGCGCTAGCGCAGGCAGCGGTAACGCAAAAGTTCTAGTATGGAACCCTATAAAGATCAAGCCAGGAGAAACCCAGAAGCGCAGCTTTACTATCCAAATAAAGAACAGCATCCCGGCAATGGCTAGCGGTAAAAGCAATCCAATGTCTTACGACTGTAGGATTGATAACACATTTGGCAATACTGTCAGTACAAAAATTGACTGCCCTGCACCGAAAGTTATTGAACAAACCACTTCACAACTGCCAAAAACCGGTGCTAGCGAGAACATGATGTTCGCAGGAATTATTGCAGCCGTGGTCGTATACTTCTACGCTAGATCACGTCAATTAAATAAAGAAGTTAGAATCGTTCGACGAGATATGTCCGCAGGAACTTTATAGGAGGTAAAAAAATGAGTGAAAAATTAAAATCTACCGTAGAGAATGCCGTAGATACAAAAGAACTAGCAGATTTGAGTAGAGAGAAAGCTGCTGAGATCGAAAGATCCCTAGAAAGGGCGATTGAAAAAGAAAAATCAAATACTGAGAACGAGAATAATATCAAGCACGAGGCTATAGAAATTGCCACCCGCCAAGAAAAGCAGCAAGAACAAAAAGAGTCTAAAGAGATAAAAGAAGATAAACCTCTTACCAAAAAAGATATCGAAGCTTCATACAAGAAGACTTTGGCAAATGTACAAGACCAATTGTCAGCCCCATCCAGAGCTTTCAGTAAAGTCATTCATAATCCAGTTGTCGAAAAGACTAGTGATGCAATCGGCAATACCATCGCCCGCCCTAACTTAATTATCTCTGGCGCCCTAGGAGCAATAGCCTCTATTGCTGTATATTTTATTGCAAAACGATACGGATATCTGCTATCAGGATCAGAAACTATTATCCTGTTTGTGGCTGGTTGGTCTATCGGTGCTGTTATTGAATACGCTCGAGTAGGCTTCATCAACAACAGGAAAAATATCTGATTAGATATTAAATAGCTTTATCGTAAACTGATCATTATTTCATTATCGTCACCATCACCGCCACGCAAATCGAGCCGATTCTTAACCACAGGTTGGCTCGGTTTTGTATTTACGGAATAGGTAGAATTATCACCTGTAGTCATAGATATACTTGGTTTATTAACAGTAGCATTATCTAGTACAGAGGATTGATCTCGTCGACTATTATCAAAGCTAGGAGCCACAGCATCTACACCATCCACACTAAACGGAGCAACACCACCGATCACCTCCGGTCGACTTTGTGTATTCTGCATTTGCGAAGAAGACTGCAGATTCATTGGTTTTACCGACGGATTAGTAGCCGGCTTTCCACCCAACTGCTGCCTCTTTGCTAACCACTCATCCAAGAACGACGACCCGCCACCCGATGGTTTCTGGCTAGTAGAAGACGCTAACTGAGAAGGGCCTGTCTTTGGTTGTACACTACCTCTAATCCTATCAAATATCTCTTTCTCAACAACAGCTCGCGGCCTTCCGTATTTAGCGGCAGATAGCCTTACTAGCGCATCTCTAAGCTGACTATTAACCTGCCCCATCGGAGGAACCCAATTCATACTAAATGGCGCAGACGGAACATTATTAATCATCACAGATGTTATGGATTGGAAGTTTGGCAATTTTGCCAAATCATCAACATCGAAAGTTGGTTGAAATTTCTTAACCATCAATTCGGCATCCGTTACACCAATACGCCCAGAGATAACTGTACCAACGTTACCAATAATGGCTTCTCGTATTTTATCTGTTAACTGAGTCATAAACTGGTTACCCATAATAAGACTCAGCTTATACTTACGAGCCTCAGATAAAATAGACTCAAAACTATCAGTAGCAAAGTTCTGAAACTCATCAACATACAACGAAAAGTCAACTCGTTGATCCTCTGGAATGTCCGCTCGAGACATTGCTGCTGCTTGAAACTTCATCACAAAGATAATACCCAAAAGCTTAGAGTTAAGCTCACCCATCTTACCTTTCGACAAGTTAACCAGCAAAATCTTATTATTGTCCATAATTTCGCGCAAATTAAATCCAGATTTCGTCTGACCAATGATATTGCGCATTGCATCATTGGAAATAAATGGACCAAACTTTGATACAACCCACGAAATAACCTCACCCGCCTCATTTGACCTCTGTGATGCAGGAAATTCCTTTGTCCAAAAATCAATAACCTGCTGATCTTTTACGTATTTCAGCTTACTCTTAACGAACTCGGGGTCGATAAGACACTTTGGTACATCAATAAATGTCCCGCCAGCAGGATCTGACATCAATAACAAGGCACAGTTCCTAAAAATATGCTCCAAACGAGGACCAACAATTCCTGTATGGCCTGGGTCATAAAGCCCATACAACATATTAATCGCCTCTTGAACTAAAAAGTCCTTTTGATCTGGCGTATCAAATTCAAACATATTTAAGCCAATTGGATTAGTCATGTCAGCAGGATTAAAGTAGATAATATCCTCGACGCGCTCTTTTGGAACCTTACCCAATAAAGACTCAACCAAGTCACCATGTGGATCAATAAAGGCAAATCCTCGACCGTCCATCATATCTTGATAAGCCATATTCTCCTGCAAGACAGATTTACCAACACCCGTTTGACCAATAATATATACATGACGGCGGCGATCTTTAGTTCCAATGCGAATAGGTTTTTTAACCCCTCGAAACTCGTTATAGCCAATCAACAAACCCTCATCCAAAACATCCGTTGGACCATCAACCTGCTTGGACATTTGTCGTTTAACCTGCGAAGTTGGAATTGCACTAGCCCCAGGCAGGTGGAATAATGTTGCCATTTCCACACTGTTGAGGATATTACTACGAGTTTCTTGAGGAAAGAATCTCATAATATATGCTGTTGTCATTTCCTCAACATTCCTGGTTAAAGAAAACTTAAACCCGTTATTACGAGGTGAGTCAAACAGCGAAAAGGCTGCTATTATATTTTTTAACAACACTTGGGAGCGCGCCGCAGTATTTGAAGAAATCACAACACGCACCAAAACCTCATATGCAGGATAACGAGCTTTTTCGCTAATAGCATCCACTTCCGCCTGCTCTAAAGACGTTAGCTGCTTGTCCTCAGAATTAGAGCCGCCGTCTTTTTCATTATTCTCTGGCGGTTTCCACAGGGCCTCCATAATATCCATAGGAGCAACGCCTCCAAAGCCTTTCTTCTTGCCCTTATTTTTCTTCATGCCGTCAATATGAGACTCCGATGCTTTGGACCAGCCGTCATACGCCGGACGTAGTAAAAATTGCACGCCTATTCCATCTTCTTTGGACGCCGAAGATAAAGCATTTAATAATGCCCTAGAAGCATCCCTTTTTGACTCCTGATAAGTCGATATTGGATAAACAAAGGACTTTTTCAGAGTGAATTCGCCGCCGATAGTTCCACTCATCTTGCCGACCTTACTAAATATATTAGTATCAGATACTTCTTCTAGTCGAGCAGAAGGATATGCTGCCGCTACAGCTTGACGAATAACATCAACCAACACTAGCGGAACGACGGCGTAATAATGAACCAGTCCACCATGAGCAACAATCTCAAACGACATATGACGCTGGCCGTAGACTTTGCTTTTGAATCCTTTAGTCGCTGTACTTGAAATAATATTGTACATCACCTGGGCTTGCGACAGCACCTCTTCAGTTAAATCTCGCTCATCTCGATTTGAACTATCTACATCTTCACTTGTTGGAGGTAAATGTATAAGCAACGGCACCATCTTCAAGCCTCGTTCATAATTTTTGGCTTCCCTCAGCATGTTACGATACAATACAAAAGCTACCGCAGAACCAGCGCTTATAATAACAATCGCGATAAAACTAACTATCAAAGGACCCGCACCCATATAAAACCCTACTTACTACCGTCGTCATTTTGACCTAAAGTCTTATTATATCGTTTTTTTAAATAATCAGCCTGCAGCTGCGCAATAACTCTATTCCTCTCATAAGGATTATCTTTTGTTAAAGCTATAATCTTTTTAACTTTATCCACCCACTCTCTTTCTATCAAGTCTTCATCCGCTGCCACTAGAGGAGTATCATCATCAGCTACCACCCCTGACTGATTCGTACTTTGATCGTCGTTTTGAGATTGAGATAAAGGAACTGTTGTAGTATTATCAACAGGCAAAGCCACGGGGATATTATTATATTGTTCAACCCTAGCACCAAGAGACTGCTCAGACTCTCTTCCGACTTCAGGATTTAATGATGTATTTTCTACATTATACTCACCGCCACCTATATTTTGTGGCTGCACCTCAGGATTACTATTAACTTGTGGCAGTTCGGGATTCATAAATATATTGTACCACGTAACTACTTAAAATACACGACTACATTCAGGACGGGATTAGTATCTTTTATGTATAAAAAAACACGCCAGCAACTCAAACACACCAAGTAATAATGTCTCAAAAACCCCAACATCTCCCATCGATTGCATACCCATATAAATAACTGGAGCAAGAGAGATTACAGTAGAGTAATAATACGTCTTATACTTAGATTCATTGCGACTATTCTTGAAATTAAAAAATTTCGCAGCTATTCGCTCCGATGTTAAAAATACTACATAAGTTAGACAGATAAATAGTACATACAAACATACGAAAAACGCTAAAATCCCAAACGGACCAGCAGAGCTCGGGTTTGTCGCGCTCAAAATAACCGCAGTCAAAATCAATGCAACCAACGCTATAAAACTAATTATCTTCATCCCCATACTCACATCATACTATATACAAGAAGCCTGAGCGATAATACTATAGCATATAGACACAAACCATCCGCCGATAAAAAATAACTATTAGGCGCGGGTGCTACTTGCCCATTACCGCTCGAGGCGATTTGACCGCTCCTTAATTAAGGAGCATCCTTGCAGTTTTCCTCTGCATACATCCAGGACTCTCACCACTAATTCTTTAACGAGGATTAACTGGATGTATGCGGTACTAACCGCGCGCTCAACGCTTTTAAAAGGCGGAGCATTGGCTGCGTCATTATAAAAATCATGCAGCCAACTATCCGTCGATTTATACGTAAAAACGCGGCTTTATATAAATTTTATTGTTAATGTATTTTTGCTTTTTTGTTTTTCTAAAAGCTTAACCTTATGTTAGCATAGCCCTATTTATATGTCAACCATTACTCGGCCAAAAATATTGTAATTTTCACCTATTTTTTAATGTTGTTAAAATTATCATCTGTTAATTATTCTCTTATCGCTTTATAGCTATCTGTGCATTTTACAACAAGCTTGTCATTTTTGAGTATTATCTAGTACGGATTACACACCATTCAATGAAGATATCGTCGACTTATCAACCGCCCAATTACACGACTAGCCTATGATTACCTGTCGTCCAAACATTGCCACAAAAATAGGTTCGTACAGCCAATATTAGACTGACACCCAACACTCAAATCCGCAATAAAATAATATCCTCTATTCCCCGCTTTATAAAACTCTATTCACTTTCATTGTCGCACTACAGCAAACTTAACAAAATTATTTTTATATTATTATAAGAACATCCAAGCATCAGTATGCATATTAAATCTTATACATCAAAATGCTATACAACAGTTTTAATTAAAAATTACAAAACGAAAGTATAAAGTTTATTCATAGTACACAAAGCTACCTTTTACACTTCAATAAAATGAGTCCTAGAGAATGTGCGACAATTTAATTTGTCGCACACATAAAAAACATAAAAAGCAGCCAAACAAACGCCAGCCTCTGGCATATAACTTCATAGTAAAAGCTATTAGAAAAAATAGTTGCGAAAATTATAAAGAAGATTATAAAATGTGTAGTATTTTTTACTAAACTTTTTACAAAAATATTGTTGACATAAGCATTTATATAGCTTATTATAGGGGTAGCTTCTGAATAAAAAAGTTATACGGAGGCCAAAAATAAAAAGAAATTGTAAAACTCCACTTTTTTGAAAACAACCACTACTCGCAGGTGGTTGTTTTTTCTATATTAAAGATAAGTTCTACTCTTTGACAGTAAGTAAAGCCAGCGATAGGGCTGACTTTTAATCTAATCTTAATCTATTTGGTGGAGCTGCCGGGTACTGCCCCCGGGTCCAATTGGTATCATGATATTCGTCTACAAGCATAGTCTTATTTCAATTTAATTTATAACGCCACTCGACTTAAAAATAAGCCAAAAATACCGAGCTACGTTACGTAGAAAAAGTCCCATGAGTCTGCTACTTCCAGAATCACAGCGAGCAACATAAATATAACACCTCGTCCACGCTATGTTGCCTGCACGACAAGATGGCTATAGAAAATTACGCTACAGCTGGTGCGAAAGCACGAACCTGGAACAGGCCCGCAACTTTGCTTGCAAAGTTTTTTGCATCTAAAAATATACGTTACGCGTATCATCGGCTTGCAGAATATCCTGATAAGGTCCAATTGTCGAAAGCTATATCAGCCCCACATATCAGTTCATATTATACCCTGACCTCATTCAAAAATCTACATGCTTATGTTTTAATAGATTCATGATAAGTAGAGTTATTTCAGCTACTCCCTATGGATTTAACGGGCAAATCATCGAGGTTGAAGGAGATATGTCAAAAGGACTCCCTAGCTTACAAATTGTCGGAATGGGCAATAAAGCCATCGATGAGTCCAGAGACCGAGTGCGTAGCGCAATAAAAAACTCTTCCTTGGACTTTCCGAAAGGAAAAATAATTATCAACTTAGCACCAGCAGAACTGCCAAAAGACGGATCTCACTTCGATCTTCCTATTGCCCTGTCTATTTTATGTATCAGCGGCGCGCTCAACCAAAGCGATATAAATAATGCGGTTTTTGCGGGTGAATTGGCACTAGACGGCAGCCTACGTCCAATACGATCAGCAATTATTACAGCCGAAGTAGCTAAAAATCAAAAAATTAAATCAATATACGTACCAGCTCAAAACGCCGAACAAGCGGCGCTGACGACTGGAGTTGATGTATTTCCAGTAGAAAACCTGAAGTCACTCTTCTTACATCTCAAAAAAGAAAAGATTATTAAACCAATAGATAGATCGTCAGTAAAAAATATATTTTCCAATCATAAAAACACTCCAACCATTGATGATATCTACGGACAAGAGCAAGCAAAGAGAGCTATCCAGATAGCCGTTGCCGGAAGACATAATATTTTATTGTCCGGCCCTCCGGGATCAGGAAAAACTATGTTGGCAAAATCCTTGAAGAATCTATTACCAGCCCTGTCGGAGGATGAGATAGTGGAAGTGACAAAACTTCACAGCCTTGGAGAACACACTATAATAAATAATCCCATAGTAGATAGACCATTCAGGTCGCCACACCACACCGCAAGTAGAGCCTCTATTATTGGCGGAGGATCGAAAGTGCAGCCGGGAGAAATCAGTTTAGCTCATAGAGGCGTCCTATTTCTTGATGAGCTACTTGAATATCCACGCACTGTGCTTGAATCACTTCGTCAACCCTTAGAGGATCACGAAATTACCGTCAGTCGTGCAAATGGTAAATTCAACTTCCCTGCCAATTTTTTATTAGTAGCCACAATGAATCCTTGTCCTTGTGGATTTCTTGGAGACACAGAAAAAACTTGCATATGCTCACAAAATCAAATTCTCAATTATCAAAAAAGATTATCAGGGCCGTTACTTGATCGAATAGACCTAACAGTATCGGTTTCACGAGTCCCCCATGAAAAATTATTAAATAATAAAATGTCGACAAAATCACAACAAGAGACATTTTTATCTGAGATACATAAAGCCTACTCCATTCAGAGAGACAGATATAAGTGTAGTTATAAATACAACAATGACATTCCAAGTAGTAACGTTGACAAAATTACATCAATCTCAGAATCTGCAAAAACCTTCTTGACGAACGCAGCCAAAAAACTAGATTTAAGCACTCGCAGCTACTTTAAGGTCATAAAAGTTTCTCGCACTATCGCAGATTTAGAAGGATCCACGTCTATAGAAGTTCCACACATAGCAGAAAGCCTACAATACAGACAGATTAACATAGGTTAATTATTGTTCTTGAAAATAACAAGCATCTCTGTTACAATAGCAACTGAGTTAATCTAAAATTGCTTCAAAAAGGAGAGCCAGAGATTAATAAATCAATCCGTATCAACGGAGCAATCCGTGCAAGAGAACTGCGGATAATTGGTCCTGATGGCGAACAGCTCGGAATCATGCCCCTTAAGGAGGCCTTAAATAAAGCCAACGACATGAATCTCGATCTAGTTGAAATATCGCCAGGCGCCAATCCGCCAGTTGCTAAAATCATTGACTGGGGTAAGTACCAGTATCAAAAAATGAAGGATCAACAGAAGAATCGGCGTCAAGCCAAATCTGGAGACCTAAAGCAAATGCGCTTCGGTCTAAAGATAGGGGCCGGAGACCTAGAGGTTAAACTGAAGAAGATCCGTAAGTTTTTAGAGGGCGGACATAAAGTCCGCATACAAGTGGTCTATAAAGGTCGCGAAATGGCCCATAAAGAGATCGGCTACGAATTGATCGACAAAATCATGGAACACCTTAGTGAGGATGCAATATTAGAGCAAAAACCTCAGATGGCTGGTCGCAATCTGAGCGTAGTAATAAGGAGTAAATAATGCCAAAGCTAAAGACCCACAAAGGCACTGCGAAGCGTATCAAGCTAACCAGCACCGGAAAATTGACCCGCCAGCGCGCATTTGGCGGCCACTTATTGGCTAAAAAGTCAAAAAGTCGTAAACGCGCAATCAATACAACAGCAACAGTAACTGGTTCGATGGCCAAGAACGCCCGTCGAGCAATGGGAGTATAGTTATGCGAGTAAAACGAGGAGTTGCCGCACACGCTAAGCATAAAAAAATCTTAAAAGCAGCTGAAGGAATGCAACATAACCGCACCAGAAGTTTTCGTCTTGCAAAACAAGGTGTTATTAGGGCTCTACAATATGCATACCGCGATCGCCGAAACAAGAAGCGTGATCTACGCGGCTTATGGATTACCCGAATCAATGCAGCCGCTCGACAAGAAGGCACAACTTACGGCAAACTTATAGCTTCTATGAAATCTAAAAACATTGAGATTGATAGAAAAATATTAGCAGAATTGGCTGTTAACGAGCCAAAAGCTTTTGCTGAAATAGTAAAAGCAAGTCTATAGTAGGACAAATCTATCAATATAAAACACCCTAGCATTACGCAGGGTGTTTTATTCATAGTCTGTCTATAAGCCGGGTTCTGTCTAGGGTAATCATCTATCTAGTTTGCTTGTTGCCAAACAAATCAAGCGGTTATCGATCTGCGGACGGATAATCCTATTTGCAAATCTCCTTGCAGCCGACAGGGTTTACCTCTCGTCTATGTCGCCATAGACGACTGTGGGCTCTTACCCCACTCGTTTCACCTTTTCCCTCGTATATAAAATACAAGGGTAGTTTCGTTTCTGTGGCACTTTCCCTAGAGTTACCTCCGGTCGCCGTTAACGACTGTCGTATCCTTTGCTGCCCGGACTTTCCTCTTAAGTATAACTTAAGCGATTGCCCAACAGACTACACGATATATTATAGCACTAAACCCTAGACTTGTCTGTGGGCGCTAGATATTCCCCGCATAAATGCAAGGTGGGTGCTCGCAACTTATTGCCACGACAATAAATCATTAAAGCTCCCTATCATATGATGTTAGGAAAATCATACGCGCCCACGGATAAATCCAGGGTCTGCCTATATTATACACTAAATATGTTCATAAATACACGCAAAATTGCCTGAATACAACCCGACATAACCTGTCCGATCACATCAGAAAACAGCACAACTATAATCATCACTAAAAGAATGCCATTTTGCTCAATTTTTTGCATAACACTCCTTACACTATTTGGCGCTACGGCATATAATATTCTAGATCCGTCTAGAGGCGGAATTGGTAGCATATTAAAAACAAAAAATCCCAGATTTACCGATACAGCAGTAGAAATAATCAATCCAAATATCGTAGGCTGTACTACTCCGGAATTATTAATAACACCACCAAAAACCCCTACGCCAAATGCGATAAAGGCGATTATTAAGTTAGTAATCGGACCGGAAAGGGCAACAAGGACTGCTCCCCAATCGCCAAAACGGACTCTACTTGGATTAAACGGAACAGGTTTAGCCCCTCCGAAGACTGGAGCGTGTAAAATAACCATAATCAAGGGAAGCAAAATAGTCATCACTGGGTCAATATGCTTCACAGGATTAAGAGTTAACCTTCCTTCTTCTTTTGCGGTATTATCGCCCAGTATATACCCCATAAAAGCATGCATAGCCTCATGAATAGTCATAGACAGCAATATAACAATCAAAACTATTATTATTTCTAAAATCATAAGTGTTATTATAGCATTAATACGCGATCTTGACTAATTAAGCAAATGCCGCTACAATAATAAGGATTGTTATTAATAATAAAGTAAAGAGAGTGGAAATGGCATCACGATGTGATTTAACAGGCAAAGGAAAGCAGTACGGTAACAACGTCAGCTTCTCCCTGCGCCGCACTAAACGCGTCT
Source organism: Candidatus Nanosynbacter sp. HMT-352 (assembly GCF_021222645.1). Classification (NCBI taxonomy): domain Bacteria; kingdom Bacillati; phylum Minisyncoccota; class Nanosynbacteria; order Nanosynbacterales; family Nanosynbacteraceae; genus Nanosynbacter; species Candidatus Nanosynbacter sp. HMT-352. The sequence goes on along the minus strand of NZ_CP089520.1, from coordinate 53,593 downwards.
TCAAACCAAACCTTCAGAAGAAAACTTTTGTCGTTGACGGTCAAAAAATTACCATGACTTTAAGCACAAAAGCTATTCGCACCCTGAAGAAAAAAGGTATTCTAGGCGCAACTACTAATAAGTAATCACTAAGATTAAATTTTTTAATAAAATAACTCCGATTACGTTATCGGAGTTATTTTTAATTCAGCGAGAAGGCTCTAACTTTTCGATATTTGAATAACTGTTAAATTATCCGGTAAATCGGTTATTTTCTTTAACTTCCACTTTGAACCAGCCTCAACAACTGGAGCTCCTAGGTTTTTTACAAACTCATCCACACTATCCTGTGGAACTTCATAACGCAAAGTAGCGTCATTGTAATGCACTGGAATCACCACCTTAGGATCCAATTGACGAATTATTGAAGTTGCTCCTATTGCGTCTAATGTATATCCATTTCCACCGACAGGTAATATTGCAAAATCAACAACACCTATATTTTCGAGCTGATTATCAGTTAGTTTATTCTCAATATTACCAACAATCACCCCCTTAGCTTCACCAACCGTAATTTTATATATTGTAGATTTTTTAACATCATCTGCGGCGTCGATATATCGGCGTGCTGGAATTCCTAGCAATGAAATATCCCCAACTTCATATTCGCCTGGACCAGAGAATAATAGTCTTGGCACAGAATCTGCAACAGTAAATCTATCCTCCGTAACCACCTCCACATCATTGCTTACGGAAACATTTTTCCCTCCGACGATTTCTAAGTTTGGATCAAATACTACGCGAAGCTTCTTTGTAGTAACAATGACAGCATTTGCCCCTTTATACTCTACTTCAAACATTCCTACTCCTTCCTCATTATATTTTCTATATCTACTACTACTGAATGCTTATTTCTTACAATATCCATTATAAATCTATCCTTGACACTCATCCTATAATAAAAATCGTCATAGGACATAACAGTATAATTTATCTCTGTTTTTTTATCTTTTTCAATTTTTTTGGTGAGATTTTTTATCGCTAAAGTGGATATATCATCACCAACTAACAATAGATCAATAGAAGAGTTTGACCCAACTACCAGCTTTCCTGAGATAATAGCCAACTTTAAACCCTTCACTCTCTTCAGGGAATCCTCCCAGGAAATATCACCTACATCTGCACACCCTTCCGCACTCTTGTCTGAAAATATAGCCGTAAGCGGCTTAATATAAAGATAAGTCTCATTTACACTATAATATAGCTTATTATCAATAGCGTCTTGCTGCACTATACCCACAGATACCATATTAGCCAGTTCTCGACGAACGGAGTTTATCTGCTCATCAATCAGCCTAGTGATCTCTCTCACGTAAAATGACTTTTCTGGATTGTTCAGAAAAAGATGAAGTAATTTTACCCTAGTTTTTGAACCAAATAATGAATCAATCATTGCACTATAATTGTAACATATTTTTTACTTACTATCTAATACTCGAGATAAATATTGTTCACACGAACGAATATCTCCCCATTCAATAAATGGGTTTCGTCTAAACCACGTCAACTGACGTTTTACTAAGTTTACATCACTAACGATAAACTCCCGAATAGTCTGATCTTCATCTATTTCTTTCTCGATTAATTTCTTAATAATAGGATAAACATTACCCGTCATAGCCTCATTGCACCACCCGGAATTATTGGCTAATTCTATTGTTTCTTCTACAACACCATCCTTGAACATTTTTTTTGCCCTATCTGTAATTCTTTGCTTCAACAACTGCTTATCTGTAGTAATTCCAACAACGATAGTATTATTCAATGGAACCTCCAGTCTAGACGGCTTTTCATCGGCTCGTTCAATAGCCCTAACTAGATATCTTTTATTTTTACTATTCTCCGGCAAGAGTATATTATGATTAGCGCAGTATTGCTGAAGCTCAGACACCGTCATTTCCTGTAAATCACACCTCTTATCTTCATTAGACTTAGCCCCAAATTGAAAATCAAAAATAACAGAATCAATATACAACCCTGTTCCACCAACAAGAAATGGAATATTTCCTCGACTTCGGATTTCTTTAATCTTTTGACAGGCATAATCCTTAAATTGCGACGCACTGAAAGAATCTCCTGGATCTACTAAGTCAAGACCCCAATGAGGCACTACTTGCTGTTCACCTAAAGAAGGCTTAGCTGTCCCGATATTCATACCACGATAGACAGTCCTGCTGTCAGCGCAAATTATCTCTCCTCTATACTTCTTCGCTAATTGTATAGCCAACGATGTTTTGCCGCTAGCGGTAGGGCCAATAATTACAATTAGCGGTAGGTGACTTTCACTAACGCTATTATCTAATTCCGCAAACTTATCCAATTAATTCAATCCTATAAAGATTTTATATACTCAGCAAGCTGCTCCAATGATATTTTTTCTTCACCAGATTGCGTGCGAACACTAACCTCACTAGCTTCCATATCCTTTGGTCCTACGATAAGTTGAACAGGTATCTTCATAGAAGTAGCTTCCCTAATCTTCTTGCCTAATGATTCATTTCTAGAGTTTATTGTAAATCTTACATCGTTATATCTAACTGGCTTCATGAGAGTAATGTCTGATAATATAGTTGTTATTTTATCAACATACTCTAACACCGTGTCGTTAATCGTCAAAATACGAACTTGTTCCGGAGCCGCCCAAAACGGAAACCATCCGCCAGTATGTTCTATAAACACACTTAAGAATCGCTCAATTGAGCCCAATAAGGCACAGTGAATCATAACTGGTGCTGTAAAATTGCCATCATTATCCGTATATTCCAAACCAAACCTTTGTGGTTGCACAAAATCCAGCTGCACAGTTGCAACTTGATGTTCACGACCGATTGCATCCGTCGCCATAAAGTCAATCTTTGGACCATAAAATGCCGCCTCACCCTCTTGTTCGAAATAATCCAAACCTACTTTCTCAACAGCAGACTTTAACTGGTTCTGTGCGGAATCCCATAAGCCAAGGTCACCCAGGTACGAGTTGGATTCATCACGGTAGCTCAAGCGAACCCTGAGCTTCATATCAATTGATCTATATAGCTCGCGGGCAGCCGACAATAAATTATTAATCTCATCTTCAATCTGATCAGTACGACAAAATATATGGCTATCATCTTGCGTTAGTGAGCGAACTCGATTCAATCCGCCCAGCTCGCCAGTTTTTTCGTCACGATAATCTGTTGTCGTCTCCAAGTATCTTACCGGCATATCACGATAACTTCGCGGTCGTGAGGCAAAAATTTGCGTATGATGTGGACAGTTCATAGGCTTAAGAGCCATCTCGTCGCTAGTTTCCTGGCTTTTAACTAAAAATAATTCCTCTCCAAACTTAGCCCAATGTCCCGATGTTTCATATAGATCTTTTTTCGTAATATGAGGCGTCCATACTTTTTCAAAGCCAAACTTCTGTCTCAGCTGGTTCGAATATTGAGCCACTATATCTCGTAAAATCGTACCGCGAGGAGTAAACAAAGGTAAACCAATCCCCACCAAGGGTGAAGTTGTATACAAATCAAGCTCCCTACCTAATTTGCGATGATCTCGCTGTTTTGCAATCTCCAATCTATTCAGATATTCATCCAGCTCTTCCTGCGTAGCAAACGCTACACCATATATTCGTTGCATTTGTGGATTATTTTCACTGCCTCGCCAATACGCTCCAGCCGTCTTAGTAAGTTTAAATACGCCAACCTTTCCAGTGCTATCCACATGTCCGCCCCTACACAAATCAGTGTAATCACCCTGAGAATACAAAGAAACAGTCTCAACTTTACTATCGCCATCAGACACAGACCCCATTTTTTCTCCAGTCAATTCACTAGCAACTGTAGTACCAGATCGCTTAAGGTCATTCAGTAGTTCCACCTTAAATGACTGATCTCCCTTTATAGCCCAATCAATAGCCTCTTCTACCGACACATCGCGCCTTTCAAGCGGATAATCAGCCGCTATGATCTTTCGCATCTCCTTTTCTATCTTCGGAAGATCAGCTTCAGAAATTGTCCCGTTGTCAAGATAGACATCATAGTAAAAGCCATTATCGATAGCTGGACCCACACCGAACTTCGCTTGAGGCCATAAATGCTGAATAGCCTGCGCCATAATGTGCGCTAGACTATGTCTCATAGATCTTAATTCTTCTTCGCTCATATCAGTATTATACCACGCTCCTTGCTACTAGACATCTGTTGTGATAATATTATTATATCTGGGCGATTAGCTCATTTGGCTAGAGCGCTTCATTGACGTTGAAGAGGTGAGAGGTTCGAATCCTCTATTGCCCACCAGATACGATAAATAAACCTCGTCGATAGTAGACGAGGCTTTTTATAGATAGAGTTAGTTAATACAAAAAACAATCAAACCTACAGATTTTCCGCACAGACCTTGACTTTATTCAATAAGTATGTTAGAATTTGGAACATGAGTAAATATGACTCGCCTAATTTAGGCACAAAAAAGCCACAACATTGTTCTTTATTGAGCAAGACCAAAATTCACTACGAATACAACAAGAAGATTAACGAAGAAAGATCTATACTTAGTTAAGTTTCTATATTTACGAAGCAATCGCCTCTAGAATGAGGCGATTTTTGTTTTACACAGTACTTTTCCACTGGATTTTTTTATAGCTATATGTCAATATATTGATATGATATGTATAAAATGTTTTCACGGAAAAACCCACATAACAAATTCTCGTCAAAATAAAAAATACCCAATAACCTGGCGCAGACATATATGCGACCAATGTGGCTATTCTTTTACAACCTACGAAAAGCCTGTGATTGACCTCATTGTTATATCACAAAATGGCAAGAAAAATAATTTTTCTATAGGAAAGCTAATGCTTAGTATTGCGCGAAGTTTTAATCATGACGATAGATTAGCAGCCTCATATAGTTACGACTTAGCCAATACTATACAAGACAAGTTGACGCTTTTACAAAACGAGTACACGATATCGCCACAATATATCGCCGAAATAACTCACTCGACATTACAGAATTTTGATCAAATAGCCGCACTGCAATACGCAGCACAACACAATCTTATTACTCCCCAGAGGAAGAAGCGTCGGGGTCGCCCTTCTTTTTCTTATTCTGAGCACGACTCTGATCATTCATCTCCACTGTAGTCTTCTCTGTTACATCAAACTTATCAAGGTATTTACCGATCAGAAGATGAGTCTGAGCATTGTACGAAGCCATTGAGCTGTATACTATAGCAATTACAGGCATCAGAGCCCATTGCAAGACCATCAATATATTCCTACTCTTTTTATATCTTTCTGGACGCGGAGGCAGAAGTTTAAATGATACGAAAATTGAAACCAGAATACCCACCATAGCTATCTGTTGTATTAAGCTAACTGTATCTGGCAGTTGATGTGCAGCAACACTACGAGCAGCCTCACCATTCAGCACAAGCGGTGCCCATCCGCCAAAAGCAACGATCAAAGCGATACAAGCCTGCGTTACGTGACCATCTAGTAACCTTATGAACCTAGCTAAGCTAGGCCAAAATTTTGTAGTTCTATTCCTATTAAACACATTGTTACCCACATAAGCCACATCAGAAGCCCCATAACTCCAGCGGCGCAACTGAATAAACTGAGCCTTTAGTGTCTTCCTATATCCATTAGACAATACCGCATCTTGATAAATTGGCACAAAAATAGGCACAACCTCATAATTACCACTAAAATAGAAATAACTTCGCCAATATTGGTGCCCATCCTCAACAATCGTTCTAGTGCTCCAAAAATTCATCTCAACAAGTGCACTCATCGGCTGAGAATGTGACGCGAAATTACGCAAAGAGTATGGACGCATAGAACTAATGATGTTCCAAAACGAATTCCCCGTCGCCACCACTCTCATGGGAGCAGGAACATCCCATATATTATTAGTAAACAAACATATTGGCTGAAATGATAAATGTTTCCTGTCCTCGCGGGTAACATATTCATATGTTACATAATCAAAGTAATACTTATGCGGCTTATTATCGCAGTCCATTGTTGTAACAATAACATCAGAAAAAGCTATTCCCTCTTGCTGTAAATATCTCTCCAGCCACTTACCCGCATATGTAATATTTCCACCTTTACCGACTACTTCGTTTGGCAGGTCCTTTGGGTGTTTTACGATATGAAAAGAGTGAAAATATTTACCGTATTTCTTCTTCAATGTCTTGGCTGTTGTATCAATATCAACACCACCACGCTCTTCATACGCAAAAACCACTATCAGCCGCTTTTTGTCGTATGTTGTATCTAAGACTGACTTAAGAGCAGGTTCAATAACCTCTATGCTCTCATTATACGCAGGCATAATAAGAGCGTTGTAAATACTACTTGGCTTAGGAAAATATCCATCTTCCGCAGCAGACATAAACTTTAGATTATCTAAATGCTGCTGGTATAGCAACTCTTTAGACTCAACCCCCCTCAGTTTAGAGTACGCTTCTTTTGGGCTTTCTAAATCAGACAATCGCCCATTCCAATCAACTTTTGATGCCCTTTCCATGTTATTGTGGCCATTGATTACTCTATAGCTAATCGCTATAGCCTTCACGAACGCGGCTAGGATTATAGACAATAGATAAATTGACGCCAAAACAGGACTTAAAATAGACAAAATTATCAAAAGAATGACAGCTCCGTAACTCAATATTCCTGGGAGCATCTCAAGAAAACGATATTTTTTCGTTCGTTTGCCAAGTGGAATTTCAATGTCCATACATTACCCTATCGATGCAATTTTAATAATTGAATATCCTAAAATAGATAAAATAACCAAGATGCCCAGAGTCAGCCACAGAAGAAACATAGCCAAGCTTCGCTTCTCTAGCGATATTAATTTAACACTTAACACAGAATGACCAAGAGCTACCATAAACGCTAAAACAATATAACTAAACAGACCAAACCAGTGGCTCCTATAGAAATTTGCATCACCATACGCGGTATAGCGCGTAATAACCTGAGCCTCGCTATGCTTTATCGACAATCCTAAAAATACAGACACAACAATAGCCACAACAACATTAACGATCAAAAGAGTTGCCACAGTCCTGTCGCTAAAAACAATTTTTATCAATTTCTTTATAGTATCTTTCATAAAATGGAGCCGTTGACTGGGCTTGAACCAGCGACCTGCTCGTTACGAATGAGCTGCTCTACCAGCTGAGCTACAACGGCAAGCTCCTTAGGAGATTATAGCAAAAATAGAAGCTTTTTCAAACTAGAGCGATTATTTGTCTATAGAAATGAAGTACTTTACCTTGTTGTTATTTTTTAAGTAGTTAAGACGACTATTAAATTCTGTTAGCGGAACTTTTATGTAGGAATAATTTACGACATTACCCTCGATATTATTAAGTGTCACGAAATAATACCCATCACCGGAAAGGGTTTTTATGGGGCCTGAAGTTTTACCCTTTACTAAGGACATAGCTGATTTCGTTAAGCCTCCATCGGAATTATCTACAGACACAGACAGGTCAAACACAGGTTGTACTTTATCACCCATCTCTGTAGCGACATCCTTTAGAGATTTACCTGCTCGCAGCTTCTTCTCGATATCAGATGCTAGACTGCCCGCAGTCTTATCAACCTTAAAAGAAACTTCTTGTTTTAATAAGGTGTATTTCATAGCAATCTTCAACTCATCCATTGACCAATGGAGGTTATCTTTTACTACGGATGCGTAAGCAGTCTGCGAAAGCTTACTAGATTCCTGTTGACTTTTAATTAAATCTTGAGCTCTTTTATCATCAATCGTGATATTATTCTCTCTTGCAAGCTTTTTAGCATACGCAACCTCTAAGGCTTTGTTTATGGATTGGTTTTGATAGAACTTAACTTTGTCCTTTTGATCTGCTTGTCCCTGAGACTGTAATACTGCCAATGAGCTACGATGATACAAAAGATAGTCGCTATACTCGGCATTTTCTCCATCAATATTAGCCACTGGAAGAGGTAAGATCTTGGTTATCCTGTATGCAATATCGCTCGTATCTCTCCAAACATATAACTGCATCCAGCCAATAACAACAAAAATAGCCAATATAATAATACTAACAAACATAGTTATCCATACTAATCGACGTTTGGTGTATTGTACGGGGTATTTATGCTTACGACCAGCCGCCAAAACCTTTTCCCGATGCTGAGCTACTGTATCATTCGTAATTCTTTTTGGTAGTGTTTTTGATTGTTTTTTATCTTTACGGTTCAATAGGTTCTTCATTGCTATCCTCCTTCTTTGTCGAAATTTCCACTGCGTCTTGTAGTTTATTATAGATCTTATCTGGATGTTCTACGTTTTTTATAACAAGATCTCCAACAAAAGTTTGAATAACTATTGTACCAAACTTAAACATTTCACCACTAAACCCCGGGACACTATAGCTAATATTTTGAATTTTTGATAATTTTAACTCAATGACGTCTTTACCAAAAAATCCATGCTGAGTAATTTGACGAATTCTCTGATCAGTAACAATGTAGTAGGTATAAAACCACATCAAAAAATGATAGAAAAATAGTATTAACCCAAAAATAAACCCACCAATAAATACCCACAAAAAGCTTAAGTTATCTTGCCAAATTAAAAAAGGCAACGAACCAAACGCCATAGACCCAAGAAGTAGATAAAATCCTTTTCGCATAGCGATTATATGGCGACGAAATACAAACAGCAATCGCTCACCATCACGTTGCCCGTCGAACTGCTTATCTTTAATACTCTCTGTCATATATCTGGTACCCCGGGCAGGAGTCGAACCTACAACCTTATCCTTAGGACGGATCTGCTCTATCCAGTTGAGCTACCGAGGCATACAACCATTATACCACGGTAGGTCTCAGGAAAGACTAGTCTATCGAGTAAATTTCTCGCTCAATGTATGATAATTCACTAACTCTTCTGGCTTAAACCAATGTTCAACTTCACGCGCAGCCTCATCTGAATCGCCAGAAGCATGAATCAAATTTGGAACACCCTTTTGACACTCATCTGCATAACCAAAACTGATGTGTGAGTAGTCGCCACGAATTGTTCCCATATCGGCTGACTTTGGCTCTGTTGGACCAACAATCTTTCTAACAACAGCAACAGCTTCGACACCCTCTAATACCATTGCTATGACTGGACCATCCATCATCATATCCAGTGTTATATTCAAAGTTCCCTCGCCCCTACGAGTAGCCAATTTACCGATGTCCTCGTAATGAGCATAGTAGTGATCTCTAGACGGCGATGTCATTTTTACACCAACTATTTTTAGACCAACTCGCTCAAAACGTTGTAAAATTTCCCCAACTATACCTCGTTGAACTGCGTCAGGCTTAAAGACGACCAATGTCCTTTCAACGCCACAGTAGTTTTTTTCACTTTCTGCCATAGATACTCCTCTGCTTATTATTTTCTAATATAGTAGCAGAAATAAATAATTTGATAAACATATTCATTAGCGATAGAATAAATATTATGTTTATATCTGAAGCTTTAACTGATTTCTTAGAGCACCTAGAAGTTGAAGGTGGACGTAGCCAGAAAACTATCATAAATTATCAACTGTACTTGGAGAGATTTATCGATTTTGCCGGGGATATAGATGTTGAGAAAATTACATCAGAATTAATACGTCAGTATCGTCTCTGGTTAAACCGTTATAAAAACGACAACACCGGCGAAGAGTTATCTCTAATCACCCAAAGTTATCATCTTATTGCATTGCGAGGTCTATTAACTTACCTTTCTCGTCGTAATATCAAAAGTCTAGCAGCCGACAGAATTATATTACCCAAAGTAGTCCGTAAACAAGTGACTTTTTTACAATATGACGAGATTTTACGTATGATTGATCAAATACCAACCGATACGGAATCTGGACTGAGAGATCGAGCAATCGTTGAGTTGCTATTTTCCAGCGGACTGCGTGTTTCAGAATTGGTCAATTTAAACCGAGATCATATAAACCTAAAGAGGCGCGAATTTATGGTGCGAGGAAAAGGACAAAAGGATCGCCCTGTTTTTATTTCAAAAAGTGCTGCCGAACACATATCGGCGTACCTGGAAGCTAGAACAGATAACCTACCCGCTCTATTTTTAAGCTATAGCAAACGCCACGCAACCCCCAACACCTCCGGAGACTACCGTAGGTTAAGCGCGCGCAGTATTCAGAGAATGGTTGGTCAATATGCTAGATTAGCTGGTATCACAAAACATGTAAGCCCACACACTATGCGCCATAGCTTTGCCACCGACCTACTTATGAACGGTGCAGACTTGCGTTCAGTCCAATCAATGCTGGGACATAGCAATATATCAACAACACAGGTATATACGCATGTTACCGACCAGCACCTGAAAGACATTCACGACCGATTCCATAGTGATACAGAAGCTTAACTTATGGCTTACATTGACCTGTGGTAGCAGATCCGCCGCCAGATACAGAGAAATCTTTACATAGACTATTCTTTAATTCAACCGCATTGTTAGGATATGCGAAATCATCTCCAATTTGCAATCGAGCTTCAACTCTTCTGAACAAATCACTTGCCCGCCCCGTGGAATCGACAATTGGCTGAACTCCATCAAAATTGACAATCGTTCCGTCAGTTTTTTGAAGAGAAATCTTCACACTGCCACCTTTATATATAGGCAATAGCCTTAAGAATGCTGTTTCACTACCAGCTGGAATCTCATCAACATCAATCACCGCTTTACATGAATATTCGCCAGAAAACTTGAATGTCTTGCTACAAGAAACCACACTTGTTCCATTATTATGTTCGTTACCATCAGTTGCGCGTGGATGATCAGAAATCTTACCAGAAACAGCAGTACCATTCTGACTTGCTACGTCTGACCTTAAAACGTTCGGTCGTAAGAAAGAAGTGACACCAGTTGAATCTAACGCCGCTAAATTAAAGGTGGCGCCTGGGTTAATAAGCTGCACGCGCATCAATTGTGGCGAATTAGCATTCCAGTTGTTTTTCGTCGGCAAATCCCCAGAAGTAGATATTTCAGTGTTGGCGGCGTTGGCGCCATTCAAATTGCTCTCATCATCACGCCTATACCATTCGATAGATATTTTGTTGAACGAACCAGTTGTGCGTAGTGGCACAATTTGAGATTTTTCCTCAATAGACTTATATATAAAATCTTGAGATTTCATAGTGATTTTTACACAAGTATACGCTTGATCAAATTTTTTACCCGCATCCGTGCCAGTTTTAATAATAGTTTCGCCAGAAGAGCTACCTCCAACAACACCAGATGCCGCGACCATATTACAATTAATTGGACCATTCAATACTCCTGCCGCTTGAATATTGCCCGTTTGAGCGGCACGAACCACACGCTTAGCATCCTCAACCCCAGCCAAAGCCGCGTCATAAGCACTTTGCGACAGATCATTATTCGAAGATTGTCGCTGATCCATAATCATCAACTTGATAAACCCAATAGTAACAATAGTTAGCAACATCGCGCCAAATATAACCGCAAAAAGAGATACAGCACCTGATTGTCGCGCATTTTTACCCATTTGTCCTCACAATCATCTCAAATTTATTTATAGCACAGAACTCAAAATTACTATCATCTTCAGTCGGAGCTTTACAGGAAGAATTCCTTATTTCGCTCATCTTGCTCGTCCCCAGCGTAAAAGTCAATTTATACAGCGCCTCCCTTGAATTATCTGAGGTAACCTTTTCTAACGTAACTTCGTGCACGCCAATTGAGCCATCGCCACTATTAATAGCTCTGAGCAAATTGGATGATTTTGCAAGATCGACGGTTTCCGGATATTTGCCAGAAGCATCTTTTTTACATAATCCGCTATCCGCATCAACTACGCGCACCAAATTCACTGGATTACCATTAACCTTAAACAGACTATTTCCGCCCAACAGGCTAGGATCATCCAAATACTTCGGATTATTCCACACATAAGAATGAGAGCCAAGGCAAAGTCGACCAGTTGACCAATTGCTATTATTCGGTACCCTCAATCCCGTACCATCAATCTTTTCGGCATTCGCCTGAAGAAAATCGCGTCGAATAGTGTCTGAAATATCTCGCCCCGCTTGATTAACATCACGAAGCACAATACCCCTGCTATACATTTTTCCCGCTTGAATACCCACCATAGCAATCGACAACAAAAGAACAGAAATAAAACTCATGGCGAGCATCAATTCGATAAGTGTAAATCCTTTTTTATAACCCCGAATCATATAGCCTCACAATCGTACCAAGAGTCGCCGGCATTTTGCTACCAACAGGCATCCAGCATGCTTTTATGTACGCATCGTACTTGTTACTGTCCCTGCTTCCAGTAGCCGTACTCGGCTTAACCAATCTAACTGATATTCCATACGTTTTTTTAGTATCGCTATCAACCCGCGCGTATGTTTCTGTCGCTTTATAATCTCCAGGATTGTTCAATATACTAATCTTCGAAGCGAGCGAAGGCGTCGCAGCCAATGCAAACTCTTTCGTAGAAAAATCATCAGAACATTTTTCAACACCCAAGTTTCCTTCATTGCCATTAACAGCAGAAACGCTCACCGAATTATTGTCTACCAATTTCTTCCAAGTATCATTTTTCATATCATGTGCATATCTTATCATTTCAGCCTGAGCGTCAACCTGTTGACGAACCAACGTCGTCTCTAAAGAATACTGAGCAATAGCCATCCCGCGATTCATGGTTTCTAATGCAATAACGGCAACTAGGCTAAAAATGGTTACTCCAAGCAACACTTCGACAAGTGTGTCGCCTCTGTTAAACTTACGCATCAGCACAACCTCCCGTAGCATTACCCATAACTACAGCATCAGCAGAACCTGCATGCGATCGTAGAAAAATAGATAACCTCTCTCCCGGCAACCAACCGTCATCATAAACACAAATTTCCCTTTGTTGACGCTGCTCGCCAGCAGATTGCACAACTCCAGCACTATTTTTATTATTGACGAAATCAGTTAAATTGTCACCGAATCGGCTCGTATCAGTTCTAATGTCCAACTGTCCCGTCTCTGGGTGGCGGTACATCAAAATAGAAATATACGCACTATCTTTGGCTTGGTTAGAGAACCTAGTTTTTGCTTGCCAATTAACGATATATTTGTCAGACTCAGCGCCGCGTTTATAAGTCCACGCACTACCCTTATCTGATCTATAAGCATAAACTGGATAAGTTTTGTACAGATTGCCGTCCGTTGAGCCCAGAGAACCTTCAGTGGTAATATAGCGACCGACAATCACACAATCAGATTGGCCACGTAGAGTTTCAGCTCGACCATCAGAGCTTTCAATTGGACAAGCACCCTTAGATCGCTCATTCTCAACATTGACTACCTTCGAGTATTCATTTCGCAAAAAACCAGCATAAGACTGCACCGAATCGCGATATTGCTGACGATTAATTGACATACTTACGCCAACCATCAGCATAGAGGTCAGCAAACCAGAAATAGCCACAAACAAAATCACTTCAATTATAGTAAAACCTTTTTGTTTATTGCCCATCACTTCTCCATTATAGCATAAGCGCTTTTTACTTAGACAATAAGAAAGCCCCACTCTAAAATTTGTCGGCTAAAGAACCAAGCGAGTAAAAACCCTACGATAAGCAATGGACCGAAGCATATCCGTGAAGTGGCTTGCAATTTTCCTCGCATCATTGACGGCAAGACAAGAAGCGTGCCGATAAGATTTGCGATAAATAAAGCTGCAAAAGCTAAAAGCCAGTTTCCTAAGAACAAACCCAATCCAAGTCCAAGCTTAACATCACCAAAACCAATCCAAGTTTTATCTTCCCCGTAACGATATTTCGAGAATAAATATAGCACCATATATATTCCGCTCAGAATCGCAATCGACCCAAATAACGTCATCAAGCTTTTTGAGAAATCGCCAGATAGACATACTTTTATTCCTGCAAAAATAGCACCAAGAATGATAAACGGAATATTAATTACATCTGGAAGAAGTAGCCATCTGAGGTCATAGACAAATAAAATCGCCAGCAGCACCAAACTTGCTAACCACAAGACCAGCAACGCGACTTGCCAGATATCCGTCAATGATCCAGGCCAAAAAACCACGGATGCAACGAATAATCCAGCCATCACTAGCTCTAGCAAGATTTCCATCCAACCGATAAATGCTTTGCAATATCTGCACCGCCCCAGTCCAGCAGCCCAACTTACCACAGGAATCAAATCGTACCACTTAAGCTCATGTCCGCAAGATAAACAGCGAGATCTATCTTTGGAAATTTTTTTTATCAATGGAGATAATTTCTTTAATTCCTTTTGGTTGACTTTTTCTCCAGCTTTTTTATCTTCCATCAATTGACGAGCTCGCAAGCGCCAAATCTGCGCTCCGGCGAAACTACCTAAAATAGCCCCTAAAAATCCCACTAATACAAATTCAATCATACTTCTTATGGTAACAAAAAACCATAAAAAAATCAGCCCCATACCGAGGCTGATTTGTAATTTATCTATGGATTATACATCCTGGCAATACAATTGCTTTTGAGAACCGTTATTCTCCAGTAGAACTACAACTGCTGCGTTGCGTGAAGATCCGTTTTGCAAAGTTATGTTTGCCGGATCGTCAGCAGATGGAGCTGGCGTGCTTGTAGGACATTTTTTGCCGCGCATAACCTTAATTTCATTACCGGCAACCGACATTGATGATCCAGTCGCAGCAACCTTCAGCTCTGAATCTTTATCATACTGATCAAGCTTATCGACATACTTGCGTAGAGACTCTTCATTAAACGTGCCGCCGTTACGATTAGCTGAATTCCAATTGGTAATAGCTGCGGCAACTGTTGAAGCATCATTCTTCCTTGACTGGTCGCGCTGGCTACGCTGCAAAGCTGGCAATGCGATAAACACCATCGCAAAGATAAGTCCAGCAATAGCCAAGACCAACACAACCTCGATGATTGTAAATCCCTTTTTATTATCTTTTTTTATCATTAGATTTCCCACCTTTCTATGGTTTACCTATATTTACGCAAAAATGCTTACGTTTATAATACACTAAAAATATAAGTCAGTCTAGCGAATATTGATGTTGCCAACCAAGCTATAGATTGGAAGCAAGATAGCCGCGACCATCGTACCTGCAACTATAGCTAAGAAGACCATCAAAACTGGCTCTATCGCCGTCGACAAGGCGCGAATTTCCTCATCAAGCTCATCTTCATACACTTGAGCGGTCTTACCCATCATCTCATCAATTTTACCCGACTGCTCACCGATTTTAATCATCTGCGGCACCATTGCTAGGAAATAATCTTCATTAGATAAAGAAGTCGACAAAGCCTTACCACCCTTCACCTTGTCTGATGCGCGAAGTATGCTTTCGCTAATAATCACGTTATTGACAGCATCAGACGTAATACGAAGCATATCAAGCATCGGAACGCCAGTACTCAGAAGAACTTGACCAGTCCTGGCAAATCGTGCCATATACATTTTTCTGAACATCCCCTTGAACATTGGGATATTGAGCTTAAAGGTGTCTTTAGTCCTAATTCCCTGCTCAGTTTTCAAATATTGTACTAGGAAATAACCGCCGATAATCATTGCCAATATAACAAGCCACCAAAGATGAATAAAAAAGTTCGCTATTTTAATCATCACAAGAGTTACAAATGGCAACTCTTTATTTAAGTCACGGTACAGCCCCTCAACTTGCGGAACAACCGTAAATAACATAAATCCGATGACCAATATAATCACTACCAAGACGATTGACGGATACATCATAGCACCTCTAATTTTACTCATCATAGCGGCGTCTTTTTCCTGCTGAGCAGCTAACCTCTTAAGCGAATCATCCATCGTACCTGACGTCTCGCCGGCCGAGACTAAAGCTACATAAACTTTGTTAAAAGCTTCTGGATGCTTTGCGAACGAATCGGACAAGGATTTACCGCCTTCAACGTCAGAAATAATCTCTTGAACAATTTCCTGCATGCGCTTATTCGTAGTTTGCTCCTGAACCGTTCGAAGACTTTGTGCCAAAGGTAGTCCTGCACCAATAAGTGTAGCCAGCTGACGAGTAAATACAACCTTATCCTTGGTGGTAATTCTGCCAGAAAACTTTGCAAATAAGCTGGTCTTATCGTCTTGTAGTTCAATTTTTAATGGCACAAACCCTTGTGACGTCAAAAGCTTCGCGGCGGCATTTTCACTATCAGCCTGAACAACTGATTTAACGATTTTATTACTTGCGCTATCTCTGGCTTCGTAATCATATTTCTTCATTTATTACCCCCTCATCAGCCTCTCAAATTCCGTCAAATCGACAGCAAATTCACGAGCACTATCATACGTAATCGTACCGTTCTGCACCAAATTGACCAAAGTTCGATCCATTGTCTGCATTCCCTGATCAGCACCAGTCTGAATCACGGCATCCAATTGGTGAGATTTACCTTCGCGGATAATGTTGCGCACCGCTGGATTAGCAATCAAAACCTCTGCCGCCACGACTCGTCCACCACCAATAGCCGGGACTAGTCGCTGCGAACAAATTGCCATCAAAATATTACTGAGCTGAGCGCGAATCTGCGGCTGCTGGTGTGGCGGGAACACGTCAATCATACGGTCGATTGATTGCGCAGCGGAGTTTGTGTGTAGCGTCGCAAACACCAAGTGTCCAGTTTCAGCAATTGTAATCGCTGCTGAAATCGTCTCGAGGTCGCGCATCTCACCAATCAACACAACATCTGGGTCTTGGCGAAGACTCGAGCGCAAAGCCGCAGAGAACGAATAAGTATCGTAATGAACTTCACGCTGAACTACCACTGATTTTTTCGACTTGTGGGTAAACTCGATAGGGTCTTCAATGGTAATAATATGCTGTGAGCGCTCAGAATTAATTTTATCAACCAGCGCCGCCAAAGTCGTTGACTTACCGGAACCAGTTGGACCAGTGACCAACACCAAACCACGAGGAAAATCTGCAAACGTATTAACAACTGGTGGCATACCCAGCTCAGACGCCGACTTAATTTCATTTGGAATCAAACGTAGAGCTGCAGCCAAATTGCCACGCTCATGAAAGGCATTAACTCGGAATCGCCCCAATGTGCCAAACGCAAACGAAAAGTCGAATTCCTTATCTTTTAGCAAAATCTGTCGCTGATCTTCATCGAGAATCTGAAATACCAATCTCTCAACTGCAGGCTCGTCCAATGGTTGAGTTCCGGCGGCCGGCATCAATGAACCGTCAATTCGTAGCATTGGCGGCAAACCAACTTGAATATGAAGGTCTGAAGCTCGCTTCTTAACGACCTCTTCCAGCAAAATCTCAATTCGCAATTCTTGATTATTCATGTTTCCTCCTTTTACGCGGTATCCGCCGCTACCCTATTAACTTCTTCTATTGTCGTT
This sequence comes from Candidatus Nanosynbacter sp. HMT-352, assembly GCF_021222645.1. Taxonomy (NCBI): domain Bacteria; kingdom Bacillati; phylum Minisyncoccota; class Nanosynbacteria; order Nanosynbacterales; family Nanosynbacteraceae; genus Nanosynbacter; species Candidatus Nanosynbacter sp. HMT-352. The sequence goes on along the minus strand of NZ_CP089520.1, from coordinate 36,113 downwards.
ATTCCGTTCAACGCCTTCAAATAACCATCTTGACGCATCGTAATCATACCCTGTTGAATTGCCATTCGCTGAATTTCCGCTGAGGTCGCGCGCTTAACAATCAAATTCTGAATCTCTTCAGTAATATCCATGACCTCATACAAACCAGCTCGACCAGCATAACCGCGAGGAGTTTGCGGCGTATCTTTTCCTTTTGCCAAGGCAAACGACGTCTGTGTCGCTAGCGGCAAACTTTCATATCCCAAATCTTGCGCGTATTGAGCAACCTGCTCCCTTGTTTGCGGCAATAATCCACCAACCGCCTCGCGAATTGCCTGCGTCTCTAACGGCGATGATTGATAGATATCCCGATGGCGCGCCACTCGCCTCACCAAACGCTGACCGATAATTGTGTTAACCGTACTGGCGATAAGAAACGGCTCAATTCCCATATCTAATAGACGCGGCAACACACCAGCGGCAGAATTAGTGTGAAGTGTTGAGAAAACCAAGTGCCCCGTTAAGGCTGCCTGAATGGCCAAATTCGCCGTTTCATTATCGCGAATCTCACCAACCATCACAATGTCTGGGTCTTGACGCAAAATTGAGCGCAATCCAGAAGCAAACGTCAAGCCAACTTCCGCATTCACCTGAATCTGATTGACGCCATCCATCTTATACTCAACCGGATCTTCAAGCGTCACAATATTCACAGTGTCGTCTTTAATCTCTTTAATCAACGCATACAAACTCGTTGACTTACCAGAACCAGTTGGACCTGACGTCAGAATCATTCCATTTGGTCGCTTAATCCCCTTACGGATCGTTCTTAATGCGCGCCCAGCGTAGCCCATATCTTCCAGATTAAAAGAACTTCCACTCTTATCAAGCAGACGAATAACCACTTGTTCACCCCAGACAACTGGAGAGATAGCAATACGAAGATCAACCTCCTTGCCTGCGACGTTAACCGCAAATTGACCATCCTGAGGAATTCGATGCTCGTCAATTTTCAGATTGGAAAGAATCTTAATGCGACTAACTAACGCCGGCTCAATACTCTTTGGGAGCTGCATTATTTCACGCAAAACACCGTCAACACGACAACGAATCTTCAAAGCCTTCTCTAATGGCTCAATATGCACGTCGGACGCATGACTTTTTACCGCATACTCCAAAATTGTCGATAACGCTCGTGATATCGGTGAATCTTGGACAATCGTTTTAATATTGCCAGCCTCCGACAAAGACTCTTCCTGCGAAGCCTGTGCAGCCACATTAACAGACGACAAGTCAGTCTTATATTGATCCAAGACGTGACGAACACTCTCTTCTGAGGCCATGAAAACTTTTATCGGACGCTGGATGCGATTCGACAAATAGTCCACCGCTTGAACATTATTCGCGTCGATCATCGCTACTGCTAGTCGGTTCTGAACCTCGGCCAGCGGCACAGCCATAAATCTCTCAGCAACGTCGGACGGTAATAGAGATAAAATATCCTGGCTAATAACACTATTCGACAGATTGACATACGGCACGCCCGAAACTTGAGCCACACCATGAACTAATAGTTCATTGTCAAGCAACCCCTCTTCACTAAGCAGACTAAACAGAGGTTTACCGCTCTCAGAGGCGCGCTTTAAGGCATCATCAATGACAGACTTCTCAATAAGCCCCTCGTTTACGAGCAGCTCGATCAACTTATCTTGGATGTCGTCCGTCAGTAAAGCCATTTACGCCCCTTCTCTATTTGGCTGCATCTTGACCTACGAATATTTCAACAGTTGGATTTATCGCATTATTATTAAAAATCGCTGGGTTTGGTTTTTCGACGTCAGGTGATATTTCTCGAATAGTCTGTACTTTTGTGCCAGATTCTGGAACTTTTAAGAACGAGATGTTAGAGGCGACAATATAGCCGATTGCTACACCCACACCTGCGATCAATACTACCATTGCTATATCTGTTTTCTTCATGGCTTAACCACCTTATTCTCTAGTTGTATTGTTTGTGCTGGCTCGTAATAAGCGACACCTCGAACCACCAAGCTCAATCTATCTTCATTTCGCTGGATTTCCACGGTCTTTAGGTCAATGACTCGAATAGACGCCTCTAACTTAGTTAGCAATTCTTTCAATTTTTCAGCCGGACCGCTCACTTCCATAGTAAATGATATGGCGTTTTCAGATGTTGACCCAGAGCTTTCGCTATCAGATCCAGATTGAGCAACGGTCAGGTTTTGAATAGTCACACCGGTGGTCGTGTCAATGAATTTATTCTTCAATGAAGCACCAAGAGCGTCGGCATTCGCATTATCCGGCAATGCATCCAGTATCGTCTGAAGAGCATTACTTTCGCTGCTTGATTTTATAGAGTTAAGAGCATTGTTCGTGTCTAAAACTCGGATATTCTTCTTTAATTCATCAACTGATGACAAGTTTTTATCTAGACGAGAAATAGTATTTTGCTTCTCCAGAAGAATCTTCGAATGAAATACAATTTGTTGTACCAAAAATATGCTCACAACAAGCGCAATTCCCGCCAAAAATGCCGCAGAAGCTACAAAAATAAACATAGTCTTTTTTGATGAGTCAATCTGTTGCCGCTTACGTATTGCAACTTCTTTATTATCGGTCGCCATTATTTCTTCTCCTGTTTTTTCGAGTTACTCTTAAACAAGCTGTCTGGAATACCCCGGCGAGAATCTGTCACATCAACCTTACCAGTCGGCGTCAATACGGAAACTGTACCATTATTTGCAGGCGCTAGTAATTCTTCTGCGTATTCAAACGAGAACGAGAATTGCAACACTTTTTTACCTTCTGAGTTCTCTCCAAAACTAGTATCGCCATCTTTTATCTCCTTAGTCAGACTAACTTCGGAACTTTTATCGCCGTCAGTAGTCTGGACCTTCGTATTCAAGATGGTTTTCTTTAAGGTCTCTAATGCACTATAGCCATTAACCGCACTGCCCTCCAGAGTAATAGTTTTTGACTCAGGATTGACTTTTATATCCGAAAAACTAACATTATTTGGTGCAACAGGATTAACTGCCGTTACAACATCAAAGATCCTTGAATTAATCTTCTTTCCAGAATGTTGCTCATTGATCTTTGTCAATTGATTCTGAATCGTTACAACCTTATTGAGATCTTCGACCGCCATCAATTTATCGTTCCTATCTTTAATAACTCCGTTCTGGACCGCCTCGGCTGCAATTTGGCTACCCAAAATCAACGCCAAAACAACTACTGCCGCAATCGAAGCACCGCCCACCAAGAACGATATCGAAATAACCCGATTGCGCATAGCCCGAGTCTTCAATAGCTCGCGCTTAACGTTTGGGAGAAGATTTATCTCAATCATGATATATTACTCCTTTGTGCCAGACCTACGGCAATAGCAAATTCTGAAGCAATCGGCGCCAATTGCTGTTGATCTGACTGAGAAACTTGAACGCGCTGCCACGGATCTGCGGTAATTGACTGGACTCCAGTTTTATTCATTACATATCCATCAAGTTGCGGAATAGCTGAACCAAACCCCGATAACAAAATTCCAGAAACCGCTACGCTTGGATATCGAGTTTGGAAAAACTTTATAGATTTTACTAGCTCTGAAGAAAAATTGTCGAGAGTTGAATCAATAGCCCTTAACACTTGACCATCTAGTTTATCCGGTGACAAACCAAATTTCAAAATAAATTGACGAGCTTGATCTTCCTGGACGCTAAGATTCTGAACCGCCGATCGAACCAAAGACGAAAGCCCAGTTGGAATCATACGAATAAGTCGCGGCGCCCCATTATAGACAACCGCCAAATCCGTTGAATTTTCGCCCATATTGATAATCAAACGCGCATCCTGAGAATCGGTAGCTGATAAAGAGCGAACCATAGCAATAGCGTTCGGCTCTTCAGCAATCACATTAAAGCCGAGATTTTCAACTAATTCCAGACGCTCTTCCGCATAAGACTTTGCTGTACTTGTCAGCAGAATCTCATACTGATTCTGAGCATGCAAACTATCACCCAATAAAGCCCAGTCAACTTCTGCCTCATCCAAAGACATTGGAATATATTGGTCAATTTGATATTTCATCATTGCCTTCAATTCCTGCTCAGAAACCTTTGGCACATCAATAATAGTCGAAAATGTCTTATTTGACGGCAAACCAACAGCTACATTAGAGGTTTTAATTCCAGCTTGACCAACAGCAGTCATAATAGCCTCACCCAAGCGTCGCTTAGCCTCTGGAGAATCACCTCCTGCTATCTTAGAATCAACTGGCGTATAACCGTAATGCGACAAACTCCATCCCGTGCCAGTACGAGACAATTGAACCACCCGCACCGCATTCGTATCGATGTCCAGTCCGAAGAATTCGCCCAACCCTTTTGCTAATTTCATAACTAATAGTAATTATATACATTAGCGTTTTAATTTGCAAACTTTTAATATCTTGGCGGCAATTCGCGAACATTCATCGTGCTAATCGCGCCAGTGTTTCGATAATTATTGTAAGCCCAAATATAAGTGTCAGCCCTCAAATTGATGATTTCTGCTGGAGTTCCAGGGTGCATATTCGGATCATTCTTTGCAGACGAAGCATGCTTTCCACCGTATGTTCGCCGCAAGAACAAGTGTCCAGTTTTAATTGGTCCGTTGATTTTCAATTGCTTGCCACAAGAAGCATCAGAAACACTACTCAGCCAACTTCCGGTATTAATCACTACGCCACAAGTACTAACATATCCGTCTTTCTGAGTAATCAACCAAGCATTCACTTCCCCAACCGAAGGCTCTATAATAATATTCTTCGCGTAGATAATTAGTTGTGGCAATTGGTGCACATCATTCGTATCTGTGTATAGCAAATCGCCCGAAATCCTAACTACACCCGAGGACTTTATGACTATACTCTTGCCTACGCTTAATTTTGACCCTGTTAAGGTTACGTTTCCAGCGTTATATTCACCCGAAGCCAAGCTGTTGACATCCACGCTACCGGAGACATTGCCCTTGACGCCACCAACCGACGGTAAAGTAAAGTTATCTGGAACTGAACTGGTACTACTGAAATTACCAAACTTTGGAATATTAGCAAAAGTTAGCTTATTATAGTCACGTGGAGTTACTCCCGAACGACCATTAAACGACGATGACAATCCAGCACCCGAAGCCGAATCCGCCTTGCCGTTAGCAATAATTCCATATTCACCCCAAGAGCCGTACACATTCTGATTTGTATAAGCCATCTTATAGGCCAATGATATATCCTCGATCAGTAGCCCCATGTGTGACGGATTAGATTTTATGTAAATATCGATGAAATTATTATTCTCATATAAAACAGTACCTGGCTGTGTCTCGGCAGTAAATCGAGAATTTACAGCATAGCCCGGAAGACCCCAACCAGAGTACTGAGTCCCCTCAGGTCTTGCGCCGTTTTCATTACCCAATACCCTCATTTCATGACCATTAATCTTCACTCTAACAAAGTTATCCACAGATCCATTAAAACCAATTTCCAGCTTCTTAGCGTCTTTTAGCTCTCCCAAGTTGATGCCTTTCAATCTAAAGACGTACGTATTTGAACACGAAATAATTTCTAATACAGGACGAGTATTATTATAACAATTTAGATTCGCTGGATCTGGTTTACTATTAGAATGCGTATGCCGACCAAAACTATTTATACTAATCCACTTTGCAGAGTCAGATATCCTCCAAACACCCCTCTTGCAATAATCAGGATTATTGACGAGCGATGCGTCACCGACTATACCGTGATACATAGAATCGGGTGTACATGTAATATAACCGTCCTGCAATACATCGCCACCACTAGGATTGCGCCACTGTGTCGTTACTACCGTTCTGGCTTGGTAATCGTCTTTTAAGTTAGTCGCATCACCATGACAACTCGGAAGATAGTCTGGTTTTTTAGTAGACTTCTTATACGCCCTCTGGTTTCCATTACCGCCATACTGATCCTCAGCACAAACTATAGACCAGTGCAGATCAGCGTCGTTGCCCCCCTTAAAGCCGTATTCGCCAGGGCTAAAGTGAACATCGTCTCCAATTTTATTACCATCTTTGTCTAACCCTGTACCCCACAGGCCCTTTGCTCGTATAGAAGTCTTATCTAGCTCAATACGGCTAAGATTCTCATCAGGAACATTCACATTGTTTGATGTCTTGCTAGTAATAACTTCTTTGTCAGTCTTAATATCACCGCCCCAAACCTGAACCTTTGGTCTTTTTGACGACCTGATACACTTAACTGCGTACCTAAAATCCGTAGAAGGAGCCGAACCATTATAATCGCTAACCATAACCACGTAACATAGACTGTCGTTAGCACTTAGCTTAACCCTGTCCAGATCATCTATCTTATTTGTAGCCACTGGAGTCTGACCGGTGTTTAATTGACTGCCGGTGTTTTGAACAATTTTTCCACACGCGCCACTATCAATGTTTAAGCTATCTCTATATTGTCCTTTAATCAGTCGCACAACGGCGCACGGCCAGTCGCCATCAGCAGTACCTCCAGGAAGTGAAACTTCATTACTCTTTCCTGTAAGCTCCGATACTTCAGCCCCTCTGACAACAAATCGCGCAAGTGCATACGAAGAATTTTGAGTCTTTAAAGTCCCCTTGTTATTCAACCCAGCATTTATTCCCTCAATTTTCGTGACATTTTCTGCGTCAATATAATCCGAATTAACACTAACTGAAGGCTCTACGTCATAATCGTACGGAACCTCAGCACAGGCATATGACGAATACACCCAGCCAGTTGGCGCCAAAGAATTACGCCTATCCCAGTAGATTCGCTGACAGATACGCTTACCCATGTCTTCTTTTCGAATAACTCGCGTAAACATAAATTTATTTTCTCCAAGCGGACCACGAACATCCTCTAATCTAGATTTTCCGTTCAATGCCTCCATAGTGGTAGTGTGATAATCCACCCACTTTGGATTGTTCATTCGTTTCCAAGCATAATCCTTCCAATTCGTCATAACGTTAAACCATCGGGATTTTTCATTATGCCAAGCCCCCCTGTCGTTCAGACTGACATCATTATCCATCGGCTGGTTCGATCTAATATCAAATACATCCTGCTGAACGCCAGTTATAACATTATCAGTAGGCCCACCGCTAACAAAAAGACTATGCCACCAATCAACCGTATCTCCGGGCTTCACATCCTTAAGTCGCCCAGGCGCTACCACCCAGTCGGAGCCGTAATTATTTGTATCTGACGAATTAAATTTCTTCGTCACCCAAGATTTACCAGTTATCGTCCAATTTGGCGAGCTTGGCGCCGCGTATGTATAGATAAAAAAAGCCGTTACCGAAATAGCCAAAGCCACTACTATTGCCAACATGCCCACCTTAGGCAATGAGTATTTTCTTCTCATGCTTATAATTATATCAAAGATTACGCAGATGATATAATAAATATATGAGTTTATCTATTGGAATCGTTGGTTTACCAAATGTCGGCAAATCGACACTTTTTAACGCTTTAACAAATAACGACATTTTGGCGGCTAATTATCCGTTTGCGACAATTGAGCCGAACACAGGAATTGTTCCCGTACCAGATAATCGCCTGCAAATTTTAGCCGATCTTTATCATGCGCAAAAAATTATTCCAGCCACCGTTACTTTCGTCGATATCGCTGGGCTGGTTGCTGGCGCGTCTAAGGGTGAAGGTTTGGGCAATAAGTTTCTTCACAACATCAGAGAGTGTGACGCAATTATTCATGTTGTTCGTGCATTTGAGAATTCAAAGATTCTGCGCCATGATGAAGCACCGATTGACCCTAAGAAAGACATTGAGGTTATAAATACCGAGCTTATTCTGGCCGATCTACAAACTCTTGAAAAACGTCTGCCCCAGCTTCAAAAAGAAGCTAAAGCAAACCCAAAAGCTCGCCAAAAAGTTGAATATCTGCAGTCTTTAATCGACAATTTACAAAAAGGCGTACCAATTTCCGCAATGACAGATGTGGATTTTGAGGCAATTTCCGACCTGCACCTTCTTACCGCCAAACCCGTTATCTACGCATTTAATGTCGACGAGGAAGGATTGAACAATTCCGATCTACAGGGTCAATTGACCGAACTCGTAAGTCCCGCAAAAACCGTCTTTGTCTGTGCAAAACTGGAAGAAGAATTGAAGGGATTATCTGAAAATGACGCCAAAGAGCTATTAGAAAGTTACGGTGTCGAGGAGACTGGGCTTGCCAAACTTATTCACGCAGCATATGACACGTTAGGTTTGCAAAGCTATCTGACCGCTGGAGAAAAAGAAATTCGTGCCTGGACAATTCACAAAGGTTGGACTGCACCGCAAGCCGCGGGCGTTATTCACTCGGATTTTGAGCGCGGATTTATTGCCGCACAGATTGTTGATTTTGACGATTTAGTCACCGCGGGATCCGAAGTTAAGGCCCGCGAAAACGGTAAAATTCGTACCGAAGGAAAAACTTACGTTATGCAGCCAAATGACGTCGTTGAGTTTCGGTTTAACGTTTAGTTAATTTCAATTTGTAAAATCGCTCAAGATTACCCTTACTACCAGCTACTTCACTATCTTTTTTATCTAAGATAATAAAATACTTTTTCGCCCAATCTTCAAAATCGGATAAAATCTGTCGACGAACTTTGTCGTTTTTAATAATGCCCTTATTAACCTGATGTCGCCCCGCTTCAAATTGAGGTTTCACCATAGCAATCAACACCGTATTTGTATTCATCAAATTTTCTGCTACATGCGGCAAAATTTCTCTCAGAGATATAAACGACACATCGCCCACAATAATATCAATTGATTCATCGGCATAAAAATCACGAATATCGGTCTTTTCGTAGAGAGCAATTTTTGGATTCGACCTCAAACTTGGATGGAGCTGATCCGTTCCAACATCAACAGCAAACACCTTTTTGGCGCCGTGACGCAGTGAATAGTCGGTAAATCCGCCCGTACTCGAACCAATATCCAGAACAATTTTATCCTGAAAATTAAGATGAAAATACTCCGCTACGCTTGCCAGTTTTAAGCCGGCTCGCGAAACGTAAGTTTCCTTCTTCTCGAGCTTTATTTCGTCCGAATCAGATACCATAGTCCCTGATTTCTGGACAATTTTCTTATTCAAAAAAACATAGCCCAGGCGAATAAAATTATCCGCCTGAGACCTTGTTGTCACCAAACCGCGCTCGACTAGAGCTTTATCTAATCGCTGTTTCATTAAATATGACTATTTCTTTCGCTCGCGATATTCACCAGTTGAAGTGTCAACGCTAATAATATCGCCCTGCTTGATAAATGCTGGAACTTTGACAACTAGCCCTGTCTCCAAAGTAGCGTCTTTTAGCACAGATGAAGTCGTATCACCCTTAACCACATCTTCCGTATAGGTAACTTCCAAATATTTATTCTTTGGTAGTTCAACGTTGATCACTCGACCATCGAAAAATTGAAGGCTTAATTCATCACCTTCTTTCAGGTATTTACTAGCATCATCCACGATTTCCGCAGCCAGCTCAAATTGCTCAAAGCTAGTCGGATCCATGAAATAGAACTTATCGCCGTCGTTATACAAATATTGCGCAGTTTTATTATTTACTTCCGCAGCTTCGATTCGCTCTTGACCCTTGAAAGTCTTTGGAATAACACTTCCGTCAATTAGGTTTTTCAATTTCACGTTAACAATCGAACCGCCACGACCCATAACCTTTTGGCCGTACTCTACGACGCGATATGGCTTGCCGTCAATTTGACAAACTACGCCTTTTTTCAAATCAGTTGGCTGATACATATTTTCTCCTTTTCAATAAAATATCTCGCTGCCAAATATGTAATAGCAACGAGATATTGCGCATTAAACGTTCCTAGTTGCTAGTAACAAATGGCAACAAAGCCAAGTGGCGAGCGCGCTTAATTGCTACTGCCAAGCTTCGCTGTTGCTTTTCACTCAAACCAGTCTTGCTGATTGGCTCGATTTGACCGTAAACATTGATGTAACGTTGCAAAGTTTTTACATCTTTATAGTCAAAAATAATCGGTGGATTTTTCTTCAATTGTGCCATTTTAATCTCCTTATTAGAATGGAATTTCGCTTAAGTCAATTGGCTTATCGTCAATTTCCGTTACGACTTCCTCTTTTTTAGTAGTCTTTGGTGCTGCAGAACCTGAATTGTCGCCGCTTGGACCGTCTAAGAACGTTACATCTGAAGCAGTAACTTCAATTCGACTCTGTCTTTTACCAGTATCCTTATCTTCCCAGCTATCCTGTCGTAGTCGTCCTTGGATCAAAACCCGACGACCTTTGCTTAGATATTGCATTACCAAATCACCAAGTTTATCCCAGGCTGTGATATTGAAAAAGTCAGCCTGATCGTCTTGAGATTGTCGATCAACAGCAATACTGAAGCTAACCACGTTCTTACCAGAAGCGGTTGTTCGCTGTTCTGGATCGCGTGTCAATCTACCCAACAAAATCACTTGATTGATACTTCGTGCCATATTCTATCCCCTCTTTTACCTTACGGCAGTTAGGCTTATTTACTTGATTCGCTTGAATCAGATTCTTCGTTGCGTGCTTTTTGCTCGCTTAATGCTTGACGAGTTTTTTCATCAGTTTTTACCAATAGGTAACGCAAAACTTCATCAGTAATATTAAGCGTATTTGAAATCTTCAACAAAGCTGGTGCTGGCAATTTAACCTCAAAGCAAACGTAAACTGCAAAGTCTTCACGCTTGATTGTGTAGGCCAATTTTTTCTTGCCCCAGTTTTCTTCTTTGGTAATTTCACCACCGTTAGTAGTGATTAAACCACGCACCTTATCCAACGCTGAATCTAGATTAGCCTCTAAATCCGGGTGAATAAGAACAGTTAGTTCGTATTCGTTCATGTTTCCTCCTCTGGAATCCATTTACGGATGCTTACGCTGTCTCACGTAAGCTTAGGTTAATATTCAATTGTTATTATATCACTAAACAGCCAATATTGCCAATCTCACTACTGATAAGTCGCAACAATTACTATTCCGCCAACAATTCATCTAATTCTTCTGGACTAGAAATCAAAACTTCGCGTGGCTTAGAACCATTCTGCGGACCAATGATTCCCCGCTCTTCCATCTCTTCGATGATTCGAGCTGCTCGCTGATAACCAATTCCCAGACGCGTTTGCAGCATACTTGTTGAGGCCTTGCGTCGCTCAACCACCACACGAACCGCATCCTTAAACTTATCGTCACCACCTTCAGATAAGTCCATCACGACGCCACCCTTGCCATCCAATTGAACTGGCTGAGCCACCACTTCGTCGTTGTACTGCGGAGCCATCTGCATACGCAAATGATCAGTAATTTTATTCACCTCGTCATCTGTCACCCAGGCGCCCTGAATACGTTTTGGCTTGCTCATACTTGTTACGTAAAATAGCATGTCACCCTGACCTAATAGCTTTTCAGCACCAGATTGGTCTAGAATTGTTATACTGTCGACCTGGCTAGCCACCGTAAAGGCAATTCGCGCTGGAACGTTCGCCTTAATCAAACCAGTAATCACGTTTACGCTAGGACGCTGCGTCGCCAACACCAAGTGAATACCAACCGCTCGCGATTTCTGCGCCAAACGAACAATTAACGTCTCAACATCCTTTTTAGCCATCATCATGAGATCGGACATCTCGTCTATCACAATCACGATATACGGCATCGATCCATCTTCATGCTCCTGAACGTTGCCGTTTTCATCAGCAATTGCAATCTTCTTAGCGCGCGACTGCAGCCTCTTGTTATATTCCTTAATGTTACGGATTTTCTCGCCCGCCAATAATTTGTAGCGTCGCTCCATCTCATTCACCGCCCACTTCAAGGCTGAGATAGTCTTCTCTGGTTCATTGATCACCGGAGTAAGAAGGTGCGGAATATCAGCGTACGGCGCCATTTCGACTTGCTTCGGGTCAACTAAAATCAACTTCATATCACTCGGACTATTGCGATATAGCAAGCTACACAGCAAAGTATTAATCATAACAGACTTACCAGAACCCGTTTGTCCAGCAATCAACAAATGCGGCATCTTTCCCAGCTCACCCACAACAACTTGACCGGATATATCTTTACCAATTCCAAAACTCAAAGGATCACGAGCAGCAGCCCATTGCTTTGATGACAGCGTACTTCGCAGCCGTACCTCAGCAGCCTTACGGTTAGGCACTTCAATACCAACAGCCTTTTGACCAGGAATTGGCGCCTCAATTCTTAAGCTCTGTGCCGCCAAATTAAGTGCGATATTAGTTTCTAGCGCTGTAATTCGCGTCAATTTAACTCCACTTGGCGGTCTTAGGGTATATTGCGTAACTTTTGGGCCAACATTAATATCACCCATCGCTGCCTCAATATTAAATTCAGACAGTGTATCATGAATTATTTGGGCGTTCTGGCGCGTATCTCCAGCGTCAGCGCCACTTTCATTCTTCTCTAATAATTCCAAACTTGGCGCTTCCCAATTTGGATCACGAGTTGCCACCAAAGCCTGCTCTTCATTGACCTTTTCCGGCTTCTCTACTTTCTTTAATAAGCTCTTTTTCTCTTTGGCTGTATCAATTATTGGCACACCAGCGTTTAGCTTAATTTCTCCCAAGTCGGTCTTTTTCTCTTCTTCTGCCGGCTGAGCAATTGACGCCTTCTTCATAATAGAACGATTATTATCGTCTTCCTTAGTATTGCTCTTAATCATCTCCCAAAGTTTACTGAAAACTGTAAACGGCGACGTCTGAGTAATAAATAGAACTGTTATAAACGCCAAAACTAGATAAATAATCACAGCAATTGCCGAATCTACCATTTTCAGTGTGGCCGTATTCAATATATCGCCCACAAATCCACCAGAATTCGGATGCGAAGCCGTCTTCATTAACCCAAACAATCCAGAAAACCACACAATTTCCAAAACTGCCGCAAACTTCACTACTACAGGCAACTGATTCTCTTCCGCCCGGAAAGTCTCAACCGCTAAATAAATCAGTAATATCGGTAGGGCGTACGCGGTATAGCCAATAGTTTTTACAGTCGCCATATCAATCCACTGTAAAACCGGACCACCGACGCCAAACCACGACACGACGAGTAGTAGCGACAAAAGAATAAGCATCACCGCGCCAACTTGCGACCAAAAACCCGCCGGCAAACTATGTTGAGGCTTGGCTGGTGTAGATTTTTTCGTGCTCTTTCGTTTTTTTGCCATAATCATTTTTATTATACACTGATTTTATACTTATTAACAGATATAAAAATCAATTTAATGTGCTTAGTATTATAGCATAATTAACTAGTAAAATCAATCTAGAACCCTAGTACGGGCGTACGTTCTGTCGCTCTCTGGCTTTTGTGTCATTTGCTTCAGTATCCGGCACTTGGCGCTGCGGGAAACGGCGGCGTGGAGCAGTTGGAAAAGTCATCTTTGGCTCGTCTGAGTCAGGCTTTTTACCACGCGCTGGCGATTTCACGACAGAATGCGTTGGCGTAGCTGCCGACTTAACAGACTTCAAGCCACCAACCTCATTTATCACCGGAATGACAATCGGTGTTCGGCGAGTCTGATCGTACAATATATGCGTAATCTCATCTTTAATTTCTTTTTTGATCACATCTAAATCATATTTACCAGAAAAACTACGTGCCGCTTTTTGCTTCAAGTACTGGCGAATCATATTCATCAATTCTTCAGAGTCGCGCAAGTAAATAAATCCGCGAGAAATAATGTCTGGGCTAGTCAATAATCGTCCCGTGCCACGCTGTACGGTCAACACCACAACAAACATTCCCTCTTGCGACATGTGAATGCGATCTTTCAGTACAACCTCAGAAACAATCGCACCAGTATCATCATACATAACGCCACCAACATGAATTCGCCCAGCTTTCTTTGCTTGCCTTTCAATATCAATCTCAATAATATCTCCAGCATCACACACAAAAATATTCTTACGAGGAATTCCGCATTCCTTTTCCGCCAACCTGGCATTATGCACCAACATGTGGAATTCACCGTGAATTGGCATGTAATAAGTTGGGTTAAGTGCATTGATCAATTTAACGTGGTCGTCATAATATCCATGACCCGACAAGTGTAATGGACCAACACCCGTCAAGTGAGTCTTTCCGTTTTGAATAACATCAGAACCCTCACGCATCAGACCGTCAACCGTTCGCACCACGCTTTTTTCATTGCCAGGAATTGGATTTGAGCTAAACACCACAACGTCCGAGCCCTTAATTTTCATATATTTATGAGCACCCGTCGCCATGCGATTTAAGACAGCATTAAATTCACCCTGCGAGCCAGTACAAACTACGGCAATTTGATTATCTGGCAATTTAACAATATCTTCCATCTTCATGATGGTGTCTTTAGGAATCTTAATCGTTCCCGAACGCAGCGCCACCTCTAGGTTTTGAATCATCGAGAATCCAGCAAATGCCACCTTGCGTCCGTGCTTATGCGCCTCTTCCAAAATTAATTGCAAGCGATGCACCTGCGATGAGAAACAGCTTAAAATAACTCGACTATTACTAAACTTGTCCATCACCTGACCGATAGAATACTGAATATCAAATTCCGTATGCGTATGTGTACCGGCCGACTCACAGTTAGTCGATTCATTCATAAACATTAAAATGCCTTCTTTTGAAGCCACTTCAGTCAGCCGCTCAAGGTCAAACTTCTGGCCGTCAACTGGACTCTCCTCAAATCTCCAGTCACCAGAATCGACAATCACACCCATTGGGGTTCGAATAATAACCGCCGTAGAATCAGGAATTGAGTGGTTAACTCGCACCAACTCGATTGAAAAATGCTTAGAAACTTGAACAATTTCGTGACTCAGCGGATCCATCACTCGATAATCTGGCTTAAAATCCACTTCTGAATCGTCCATCGTTCGATCAAGCATGCCAATCGTAAACTTAGAGCCATAAACTGGCGCTGGAATACGATGAATGAAGTGACGGAACGAACCAATGTGATCAAGGTGCCCGTGCGTAAATACGTGTGCCTTAATTTTATGCTTATTCTCTTCCAGCCAAGTGATATCTGGCGTGATGTAATTAATGCCTGGATAATCACTGCCTGGGAACAGAAATCCCATATCTACGATGATAATCTCATCATCATATTCGATGGCGTTCATATTCTTACCAATTCCCATTTCGCCCACGCCACCAATCGGAATAATCCGAAGTTTCGGCTGACCGCCGCGAACAGGTTTTGGTTGCATTTTGGCACTAAATTGCTCACCGCCATATCCGTTGTAAACCGACTTATTTACAGGAATATCAATCAAGTGCTGTGAAGCCCTGAGATTAACGTTCTCGCTTGTTCGTCGCTGAGCTCGAAAAACTTCACCCTTACGAGTAGTTGTACTATTCAAAACTGCATTATTGTTTTTCTTTGACTGTGGACGCTTGTTGGCGTCGTCTTTTTGCGGTGTTGCTAGTCGCCGCTGACCCATATTGTTATACTCCTTTTTTATTACAATATAATTCAAAAACCAGGTATAGAGGTAAACTGATGTAAATTCCTCTAGTTAGTACTCTTATATTAGCAAACCGCTCATTTTTTGTCAAAGAACAATGTTTTATAACAGAGGTCAATTAATCATCGCCATCCACCGACGTGTGTGCGAATTTACGCTTGCCGCGATAAGCAAAGAAGCCGATTGTCAATAAATTAGCCACCAACAAGAATCCAATCAAAACCCACATACTGCCGCCGTAAAATGCGTTATCTAGCCCACCCGAAATAGCCTGACGCAATGCGCGAATCGAGTAAGTCATCGGCACTAGCGGATTAATTGCTTGGAAGAATCCGTTGGCAGTTTGGATTGGGAATGTTCCTTCGCTGGAGCCCAATTGAAGCACCAAAAGAACCATCGCTAGGAATCGCCCCGGATTGTCCAAAACAATCACCAAAAGCGACACAATCGACATATACGCAAACGACGTCAGATAAACTGCCCCGATGAAATGCGCTGGATGCTCTGGAGTTAGTCCTAAGAAAAATACCATCACCAACATCAAAATCGTTGCTTGCATAAAGGCCGCCACGCCAGCCACTGAAGCTTTAGATAGCCACCAACGAATCGCACTTTCCTGTTCAGAAAAAGTTTTGCGAATCGGATAAATAACATTCAGGACAATTGCCCCAACGAACAAACTTAGCGACAAAACATACGGCGACAAAGCGTAGCCATAGTTCGGAACATTGCCCTTTTCGGTCATTTCCGACTTCACTGGATTCGCAATTTGCTGCTGAGTCGTAGCGCCAGTTGGTTGAATTTTTATGCGATTAGAAGCGTCCGCCAATTTATTCGCCAGCGTATCCGCGCCGCTTGCCAGTTGCGAAGTTCCATCAATTAACGCGCCCGAGCGACTTTCTAATAAACTCGCGCCATTCGCCAATTTTTGACTGCCCGATTTTGCTTCGCTTAAGCCGTTTGTTAAGCTTGCCGAGCCCGCCAACAATTGATTATTCGCAAATCGCACGCTGTTATAGCCGTTAAATGCGGTGATTGCGTTTGGTGTCAATTGATTGACGCCGTTATTCAATATAGAAACTCCAGCCTGAAGCTGCGTTTGTTGTGCTGATAATTGTTGAGTTAGCGTTTGAAGATCGTCACGTAGCGTCCCCATCTGCGCGATAATCGTCTGAGTTTTCGTGAATGCTCGAGAAATATTGCTAATTTGCGGCAAACTTATCGTCGTCGTAGAATTGCCACCAGGAGCGGCTGCTTGCGCGCCCAAGGTCCGCAAAGTGCCGCCCGCCGTCAACAAGTCGGATTTCGAATCTTCTATTGTTTCCTTTAAAGTTTGCGCGGTCGTTTCTACCTTGTTTTGCTGAGCCACGAGCGCTGGCGATGGATTACTCACGCTGGCGTTTAACTGATTTATGCCCGATTGCAATTGTTTCATGCCGTCAGATAATTGTGACAATTGAGATTCGGTCGGCAAATTGTTCGACAATTGCCCCAATCCCGCCTGTAATTTACGAGAACCGTCGCTAAGTTGTGCCAGTCCGCCAGTCAAGGATTGCTGATTTACCGCTAATTGCTTAACGCCGCCAACGTATGCTTGTGTGCCAGATTGCAATCGCCCTAATCCGTCGTGCAAAGTTGACGCGCCGTTAGCTGCCGTGTCCAGCCCTATTCCAAGCTTGTCCAAATTCTCCAAAATTCCCTTAGCGTACGCCTGAGTGATTTGTTCAGACACCGAAGATTTAACCTTGGCGGCAGCTTGATTGCTGACTAGCGAACCGATATAGTTTTTCGCTGGCGTGGTCGTAAAATTAATAACCGCTTGCTGAGGTTCAGATTCGGTAATTGACGCCGCTTTCTGCGAAAAGTCGGACGGAATAGTTACCACTGCATAAAAATGCCCGCTATTCACGCCTTCGTCTGCTTGTTGCTTACTGACAAACTCCCAGCCCAAATCGTGATTATCTTTCAGTTTTTTCTCGACAGATTCGCCGACATTCAGCGATTTGCCATTTAAGCTGGCGCCCTTATCTTCGTTCACAAACGCCACCGGCAAGTTTTTTGTTTGTCCGTACGGATCCCAAATTGAACCTAAGAAAAATCCACTGTACAAAATCGGGATAAACGAAATCACAGCCATGGATATTAGCAATATTTTATTACTAAACAAATGTTTCCACTCGGCTCGTAACATCTTATTTTTAATCATGTGTAACCTCCTCTGCGATATCTTCCAGCGTCACAGTTTTCAAATATTCACTCCACTTTTCCTGCGCTTCAGAGAAAACCTTTTCTATCATATTCATACCAATTTCCACCTGACGAGGACGCGAATGAAAAACTCTCTCAACAATTCCCTGGGGTTGAAAAAATGGCGATTCCCCCTCAATTGCAAGGACAACATCATGCAACGTAACTTCGTTCATTTTTCTCGCTAAAATAAATCCACCGCCAGTTCCCTGCGTTGAAGTGATTAACTTTGCTATTACCAATTTCCGACTAATTTTCTTCAAGTACGTCGGCGAAACCATCATCTTTTCCGCCAGCGCATCATTAGTTACCGGCGTCGTCCTTTTCGGATCCGCCAGAATCGCCATAATACAGCACGCTTGCTCAACAGCTCCCGATAATCTCATACAAATCCTTTCTTGACTTAGATATAATAGATATCGACTATCCACTATACTACGCCTGGGAAACTTTTGCAAGAAAATAGTCTAATTAAGCGCCGCTATTATTCTTCACAAATTCCACAGCCTGAATAAAATCGTCAATTAATGTCTGGCGCATACCGCCGTTATAAAGCGCGGCCGCCGGATGATATAGCGGAATCACTACGAATTCAAGCTCATGCAGACGCACTTTACGTGGACGACCGTGTTCTTTACTGATCTGCAATCCTGGAATAAATCCGCCGCCACTGTGCCGCCCTAAGGTCAAAATAGCCTTTGGCTGGATGATTTCTAATTGCCTGAGTAAATATGGCCAAAATTGGCGCTTTTCCTCTGGTAACGGGTCACGATTATTCGGCGGTCGATATTTAACAATATTAGTAATATACACATCTGAACGTTGCAGATCAGCAGACTTTAACATTTCATCAAGGAATTTTCCCGCAGCGCCAACGAACGGCTTGCCCTGCAAATCTTCATTCTTCCCCGGCGCCTCGCCAATAAAAACGATATCAGCATCAGGATTTCCATCGCCCATAACAAGCTGCGTCGCCTGATCCGCCAGATCCGAGCAAACCTTCTCTTTTACAATTTCTTCCGCCAACGCGTCCAATTTAACCTGCTTGTCCATATATTTATTCTATCAAAAAACGCCCCGCAAGAAACGAGGCGCTTCTGATTAATAGAGAATATTAACTATTGACCTTATCCTCTAAAGTCTTCTTGAATTTTTCTCCACTCTCTTTCCACTTATTCAATACCTCTTCTTTAGTGATTTTTTGTGGATGCTTTGGAGCTTTTGGAGGTGTACCTTCTCGATTATTCTTAATATACTTTACGGCATCTAGGATATACTGTCTTATTTCTGTGTAATATTTTTTCAGATTTTTACCATATTCGGAAACTGTTTTATTATCAGATTTTGACATCTTGTCCAGATAATCCATACAATCCTTCATCTTAGAGTCGTAGTACTCGGCAACCTCATCTTTAGCCTCCCTAATATATCCACTAAGTCCAGAAGGTAACGAGCATGTCTTACTAAAATTATATTCTGTATATGCACCAACAAATTCAATATATTCTTTCGCCCCGTTATTCCAGCTGTCTATATACTTATCGTAAGCCTCTTTAACCTCTTTATCTTTAAGCGCCCTATGAGAACTCATCTTCTTATTGAGGTCATCAACCTTCCCAACCATTTTATCTGTTTCAGCTTTTATATTTTTTTTACTGTTGTCAGACACGAAAGAGCTCTTTAAGTCGATGCTTGTAAATTGCGAAAGTAGATCTTTATAATCCTCTTTACTCGGACCACTCAAAAGTATTACAGCCAACACTACACCAACTATGGTTATAGTTAACCCAATTATTCCGCCAATGATTCCCCATAGAGCACCTTTACTCATTTTCTTTTTTGGTGGCATTTGGTATGGAGTTCCCATGACTGGTTGTTGCGGGAATTGTTGTTGCGGTTGAGGCTGCTGGAATTGCGGCTGCTGCGACTGTGGAAACTGTTGAAACTGCGGCTGCGGCTGCGGTGGTATTTGCTGTCGATTCTTACTGTTGCTACTATCATCCATAAATAATATTCTCCTGACTTTTATACTCTTTGACATTATATCGCTATAGATTAGTTATAGTCAAATAAAACACCCCGATTCCTCAGGATGCTTTATTTTTAATTACAGACTATTTATTGGCTTTTTCTTCCAATATCCTTTTGAAATTGCTGAAACTATCTTCTAGTTTTCTGGCTACTTCATAGTCACCAAAATGTGGCCTAAGTGAAACCGTAGACGGCAACGAAGGCTCACGACTATATTTTTGCAAATAATCTCGTCTAAATGTTCCTACTTGCGCATAGTACCGTCTCATCTTTTCATAGTACTTTTTTAGATCTTCGCTATATTTCTTGACTCCGACACTATCAGTCTTCGATAGTCTATTCAAAGAATCCACGCAACTCTTCATTACAGAGTCAAAATGTTTTTCTGCCTCATCTTTAGATTTTTCAAAGTATTCTCTTACGTTGATATCGTTACACTTATCATCGACACCTTCTTTTGAAAGGATTACCTCCTAAAATTACGGTTATATATTTACAAACCAATCATCGTCAAATTAATCTTACCGCGCTCGTCAATTCCAGTAATTTTCACGCGAACAGTTTGCCCTTCTTTCACAACATCAGTCACTTTTTCAACTCGACGTTCTGCCAATTTTGAAATATGAACCATTCCGTCAACACCAGGAAGTATATTCACAAATGCACCAAAATCTTTAATGCCAACAACTTTACCTTCGTAAATCTTGCCGACTTCTGGCTCCTCAACCAGACCCTTAATCCAATTCATAGCCTTTTCAATCGACGCGCCGTCTGGGCTAGCCACAGTAATCAAACCATCTTCCTTAATGTCAATCTCAGCACCAGTTTCCGAAGTGATCTTATTGATCGTCTCGCCACCCTTACCAATAATCACGCCAATCTTATCTGGGTCAATCTTAATCTTCTCAATTCGTGGCGCATACGGACTGAGCGACTCACGAGGCTCCGGAAGCACGCTAAGCATATGTTCCAAAATGTGCGCACGCCCCGCTTTACTCTGCTCAATTGCCTGACGCAATATCGCCACTGGCAGGCCATGAACCTTCATATCCATTTGAAGAGCCGTAATACCCTTTGAGGTTCCGGTTACCTTAAAGTCCATATCGCCAGCAAAGTCCTCAGCATCAGCGATATCGCTCAACACATACGGAGTATCGCCGTCCATCATTAGACCCATCGCAATTCCACTCACTGGAGCCGAAATTGGCACGCCAGCGTCCATCAACGCCAAGCAGCTAGAACAGGTCGCCGCCATCGAAGTAGAGCCATTCTGACTCATAATCTCAGTAACTGAGCGAATAGCGTATGGAAAATCCTCTTCAGTTGGCAAAACTGGAAGCAAAGCACGTTCCGCCAAATATCCGTGACCAATTTCACGTCGACCTGGACTGCCCATTCGCTTAACCTCACCAACTGTATAGCCCGGCGCATTGTAGTGATGCATATAACGTCGCTCACCGTCGGTAATTTCCATAGTGTCAATCAATTGCGAATAACTCAGTGGCGCCAAAGTCACAATATTCATTCCCTGAGTTACGCCACGCGTAAATAAGCTGGAACCGTGAGCGCGCGGCAAGAATCCAACTTCTGAGCTAAGCGGACGAATCTCGGTCAATTGTCGACCGTCAGGACGAACTCGCTCAGCGACAATTCCTCGACGAACATCTTTATGTAAAGCCAAAGTAAACGCTTCATCATAATCACCACGAACTTCGCTATATTCTTCCTCGTCCAGTCCCAATTTTTCCACCATCGCCTCATGGAACTCGGCGCGAATTTCGCTTATCATTTCATTGCGCTCTGGATATGGTCGACGAATTTTCTCACCAAATTTTCCATCAACCCACGCGTCAACCGTTTGCTGAATTGATTCATCTGGCAAAATTAGATCATATTCCTGCTGTGCTGGCGCAACTTTTTCCGCCAATTCGCGCTGCAAGGCAATTGCTGGCTGCATCATCTGGTGGGCCCACGCCATCGCATCAACGATAACGTCTTCTGAAACTTCTTTAGCACCAGCCTCTACCATTGTTATGCCGCTTTCAATACCAGCCACAACCAAGTCAAGATCTGACTTTTCGCGCTCTTCCGGAGTCAAGAACGCCTTAAATTCGCCATTCACTCGACCCACGCGCAAACCAGCCACTGGACCGTCAAACGGCGTGCCAGTTAACATTAACGCACTAGACGCAGCGATCATCGCAATTACATCTGGACGGAAACTCGGATCCATACTCAAAACAGTTGCAACGACTTGGATTTCTTGTCTATAACCCTTCGGGAAAAGCGGACGAATCGGACGATCAATCAATCGACCAATCAATACAGCTTCATCACTCGGGCGACCTTCACGCTTGATAAATCGGCTGCCAGAAATCTTACCTGCTGCATAAAATTTTTCTTCGTAATCAATCGACAATGGAAAATAATCCAATTGCACTGGACGCGAGCTAACTTGAGCGCTACCCAAAACTACAGTATCGCCATAGCGCACCAAAACGCTACCAGTCGTCCTAAAACCGACGCGATTCACTTCTAAAGTCAGCGGTCGACCACAAAAATCAGTGGTAACACTAAAAATCTCCTTGCCGCTTGGATTGATAATACTCATAAAGAGCTCCTTTCTTGCGGTAGTAACAGGGATGAAATTACTTAGCAATTTAGTCGTCTCATCTCTATCACTTCCGCGTTACAAATTGCTCCTTATATTATACTAAAACCTCAACCCAAACGCCAGCCACGAGCGCACTTAACATAACCCTATTAACAGATGAGTGTGCTATAATTTATTCATGTCACTTCAGCTAGATTCAGTAAAAAATCGCCAGAAAAGCTGGAAAAGCTATATCTTAACTATAATCGCAATCTTAATGATTCTTGGCGGAGTTTATTTGCTTGCTCTCATCAGCACGCCCCTTATTTTGTCGCAAAACATTAACCCAAAAGACAACCACACCACTCAGCTCATCACTAAAACTGAGAATAAAATTACCGAAAATCGACTTTATATACCGAAAATCGACATAAATTTGCCTTATAGTACTGGTGGCGCCGAAACAATGGAACGTGGCGCATGGTGGCGTAAACCAGAAAATGGCAGTCCAAAGGATGGTGGCAATTTTGTCTTATCTGCGCACCGTTTTATTATGGGATTAACTCCTCAGCAGACGCTCAGAAAATCACCTTTTTATAATATCGACAAATTAACTGTCGGCGATGAAATTATCATTGACTATAACGGCGTGCGTTACAATTACGTCATCAGCGAAAAACAAAGCGTTAAACCAGATGCCATAGAGATCGAACAACGTACAGATCAGCCGCAATTAACTCTTTATTCCTGTACTTTGGGCGGCGCAAACGACGGACGAGATGTGATTATCGCCAAATTGAAAAAATAGCCAGAACAACAAAAATCCCCTTTTCGTCAAAGGGGATTTAAGCAGTTTTTAGCGTAAATTATTTACGCAAACCTAACTTGGCAACAACTGCTTTGTAACTCTCAAAATCAGTTCGCTCCAAATATTTCAGCAAACGCTTGCGCTTACCAACCATTTGGATCAAGCCGCGACGAGCCATGAAGTCGTGCTTATTCGCCTTCAAATGCTCCGTGACTTCTTTGATACGAGCCGTCAAAACTGACACCTGAGCTTGTGGGCTACCGACATCGTTTTTATTGACCTGAGTCAAAGCAATTGCTTTCGCTTTATTTTCTTTGCTAATCATAGCTTTGTAATTATACCAAGCTTCTCTGTTTTTTGCAATTAGCTAGTAATCCCAAAGTCCGCCAGAGTCTTCGCCTGATCAATAGAATAGTCGGCTATTTTTGTTCGACGCAAATTCTCACAATACGCGCCCGTCCCCAATTTCTCGCCAATATCCACCGCCAGCGTCCGAATATAAGTTCCACTTGAAACGTGAGTTCTGATCTTTAATTTGGGATATTCATATGTCAATAGTTCCAATGAGTAAATTTCTATCACGCGCTTAGGAATCTCAACTTGTTTACCTTCGCGCGCCAATTTATACGCTCTTTCACCATTAATCTTTATTGCGCTAAAAATTGGCGGTGTTTGCTCAATTTTTCCCACAAATTGACCGATTACCCACTGAACTTCTTCCAAACTCGGCTCATAATCAGACACATCAGTAATTTCGCCTTCCGGATCACCTGTCGAACTATTCTTGCCCAGAATAATTTCCGCCTCGTACCACTTATCTAACTTAGTGAAAGTTTCAGCTTCGCGGCATTTCTTTCCAGTCACAATAATCATTAGCCCAGTAGCAAACGGATCAAGCGTACCCGTATGGCCAACCTTCACCTTCTTTCCCGCCTGATTAGATAAAACTCGTCGCAAGCGTGCCACCACCCCAAAGCTAGTCATTCCCTGGGGTTTATCTATGATAATCACTTCGTCCATCAACTATTGTCCTGGAATCTGGAATTGTGCTGGATTGAAATCTGCGTTTTGAGCTGGCTGAGTTGGCATTGCGGTGATCGGCGCAGGTGCTGGAGCTTGCGGAGCGGTTACTGGCTCGGGAGCTACCCCTAACGGCGCAATCTGTGGCATTCCACTTACATCAACACCCGTAGGCGCTGGCGGCATCGGCGGCAAGGCACCGAAATCCGGCATTGCTGGCGGCATCAGCAAATCAAAGCCTGGTATGTTATTTTCAGGATTTGTTATTGCTGGCTCAATTGGCGCAATCGGCTGGCTCGACACTGAAGTCGCTGGATTGTTTAATTGATTTGTGTCGTTGGTAATTGCCGAAATAATCGACTCTTCAGATTGCGGTGCAACAGGTATTGTCGACAATTTTTGCTCAGCGGCATTAGTTGTCGCGAACGGATCAATCTTTGGTGGTTCATCAGACGCGCCCATAGCCGCATTTAACGGAGCATCGCCAAACGACGGCGTACTATCACCCACATATTTACCGTGCGTTAAAATGGTTTTATTTTGGTCGTTAGCCAATTCCCTAATCTTATCCTCGGCAGCTTGTGTAGTCGTTGCGTTCAGAGTGCCACCCATCAGTGGAGTTTCCTCAAAAGAAAGCTCGCCCTTTGAAACTATTTTTTCACTCGGCTTTTCTTCCTCGGCTTGCGGCTCCTCTTTTATTGGCTCAATTTTAGCCAATTTCTCTTCAGCAATCCTAGCAGATTCTTCTTGCTTTTCCTTCGCTGTTTGTTCGGCGACTTCATCAACATCGCCCTTCTTTTCGTGGCTAATCGACAAAGTTCCGTCCGCGTGTACAGTTTCCTCATCTTTCTCCGCTTCTTCAGTTTTACCCTCTGAAACTTCTTCTTTTTCTGGAGATTTTTCTTCGATCTTTTCAATCTTCTGTGGCTCGTCCTCTACTTCACTCTCTGCGATCTTTGAAACCACCAATTGCTGATTCGCGCCAGCCGCCATAAGTTCTGCGGCTGTAGTCATAACCTTTGATGACGTATTGCTATTACTAAATCGGTCAGTCACTGCAACAATTCCCGTAAGCAAAGCCGTCGCCATCTGCTCGTCCAGAGTTACCTTTGGCGTTTTCAGGTCATCAAGCAACTCCACGACCATTTCGCTCACACCACTAGCATTAGATTCGTGCCAATCAACGGAACCCAGACCGCTCTTTATGTCGCCCGCCGTTATAGCCACAACCGTAGCATCGTGTAAAATCTTACCGTGCGCAGTCAAAGCCGTGTCAATACTTTCACTATTTTCAACATTTAGTGCCAAAACCAACTCAACGTTATAATCGCCCTGTGAAAATTCCAAGTCTTTATCGGTAATTGTCGTACGATATGGCGTAATGAAAATCTTTACGGCATCGTCAACAACTTTATAGCGCAAATGGTCAGCCTTCTCTTTATCTAAAGCAATAATAAAATCACGTAAAGAATCTGCAGTCTGCTCAAACGTCTTATCAGGATTCAAGAACGTAATTGCTGGCGGAATGTCACCACTAAACACAGCCGTAGCGTGCTTCCCTAGTCTATTGAGGAAAATCGTCAATCCTAATGCTGCCGACAATTCATCGACTGACGGGCTAGAACTCACCGTCACTAAAATATTCGTTACATCCTTTATGCTCTGGATTACTTTTTGCTTTGCTGATCCGTTTGACATGATTTTTCCTATGTTTGTTTTGTAATTACGCTTGGCATCACTATACCATAAGCACTACCGTAAAGTCAATATCTAAGCCACCTCTTTACAATTTATGCTATTTTCTGTATAATTCTTCCTGATTAGCGATACAAATCTATAGAGGTAAAGGAGAAACATGCCAATCATCAAATCCGCCATTAAGCGTGCTAAACAAACCCTAAAGCGCCGCGAGCGAAACATCAGTATTAAAAAAGACATTAAGACTGCCGTTAAAGCCTTCTCTGCAGAACCAAGCGCAAAGACTCTTGCTGCAGCACAAAGCGAAATTGACACCGCTGTTAAAAAAGGCTTGATTAAGAAAAATACCGCTGCTCGTCGAAAGAGCGCATTGAGCAAAATTGCTAAAAAAGCAGACGTCACATTAGAAACTGCTAAAAAACCAGCCGCAAAGCCAGCAACGGCTAAGAAAACTGCCGCTAAAAAAGCTCCAGCAAAGAAGCCAGCTACTAAGAAAACTGAAAAATAATCTATAAAGATTACTAGAAAATACCCCGGAATTAACTGGGGTATTTTTATTTAACATCAGTCGACTAATCGACTCGCCAATTTATATACCTGTTTAATTTCTCTGCTCTCTAATTTCCAGCTGCTGAGCTCCATTTTAATCAACTCTGGAAATTTCTTGCTAATATCTCTCAAAGCATTTCCTGCCGACTTTCTAACATATTCACTGGAATCTTCTTTTAATGCAGCAATTAGTCTAATGGCTTCGCTCGGATTTTCCCTGAAATATGGTCGACTCGTCCATATTCTTAGTCCCTCCGTTACGGCTCTCCTTGTATTTGGATTATTGTTTTTAACCATTCATCAATTATTGGAAGTGCTTTTTCATATCCTATTTTCTTGCAAAATTCATCAAATGCCTTTGCCAATACTTCCTGAACTCTCCAATTGTCATCTTTGGAAACTTCATCTCGCATAAATGCCAGAATATCATTTTGTTCTGATAAGTATCCAAAAAGAAATACACCATACATCCTTACTTGATATGTGTCAGATTTATAATCTAAAAACGCCAACTTCTTGATATGTTCATTAGCATTAGATTTATAATCGGTTAAGGCTCTTTTTTCTTCCTATTTGAAACCATTTTCTATCAAAGAAAATTCTTTTTCTAAACTCGCAATATATTCTTTTACGCGAATATCATCCATAAAATCCAGCAACCTCCCTATTCCTTGGTGTATTTTCCAATTCCAACCAGCGCCGCCTCCACAAGCAACCACGGATTTACAGAAGTTGTTTTCATTTGCAAGTCCGCCCGAAGCAGCGCATCATTTATCCTCTTCAGTTTTTCCTTATCGATACCTTTTGCTGAAGACGCCAATTTTCGTAAAACATACGGACTAGCCGAAAAATCCGAAGCCACCAACTTACTGTCGCCGTCAGCCAAAACCAACGCCGTCAAGTTAGTTGCCTGCGAAGCGAGCAACCCCATTGTCTGATAAGCGCCGTCAACGCCACTTTCCGACTCCAAATAGCTAATTATATCGTGAACTTTATCATAATCACCCGCCAGCGCCGAAACAAACAAATCAAATATATTTTCCGTCCTCCCTAGAGGTATGAAGTTGTCAATTAAATCATCTGTCACTTTTTCCGTCAGCGCCAATTGATCCAAAAAGTTGCTCAGTCGCAACTGATCAAATCCCAAGCGATCAACAATTATCTCTGCTTGATGATTCGTTAATTCACACCTACGAGCCTTCGTCTCCGCTACACACCACTTTAAAAGCTGCGATTTTTGACGATCGCTAAGCGGTGAAAATTCCTGAACTTTGGCATTTTTCTGCAGCCACTTATACGTTTTCGTTCGCTTATCAATTTTATCTTCCACCAAAATAATTGTCCTGTCATCATCAAACTTCATATCTGGAAGTTGCGACCAAACCTCAGAATTTTCGCTCAATTTTGAAATCAAATACACCGATGAGTTGATAAACAGCGTCTGCCCAATTGCTATTTCCTGCATTCCAGCCAGCGTCAAATCTTCGCCATCATGTCGCGCTGCTTTTTCGTTGCCGATCAGCTTAGTAATTGCTTGTCGTTTCTCGAATTCATTTTCACCGTAAAAAAGATAAATCACTTCGCCTCCACTTGGCAAACTGGACAAATATGAGTACCTCGTCCAGAAACCTTCATCTTTACAATTTCTTGGTCAGGATGCCGATGACACGGCTGACCTTCCCGACGAAATACGTGCGCAAACGACAAATAATTACCCCTCCTGCCTTCAGCGTCAACATAATTTTTATCCGTCGAGCCTCCCTGATCAATACTCAATTGCAAAATCTGACGCAGTTCGTTAAACAAATCTTCTAATTGGTCATCGCTAACGTTTTTAACTCGCGTTTGGGGATGAATTTTTGCAGCCCACAAAGCTTCATCAGCGTAAATATTACCAACCCCAGCAATCACCGACTGATCAAGAAACGCTGGCTTGATCATCGAATTTTGCCGACGACGAATTCGCTTAATAAAATCACCTGCCTCAGTTTTTTTATCAAGCGGCTCTGGCCCAACCTTTTGCATAAATGGCAAATTTTCTATCTCATCGGTCGGCATTAATTTCATCCAGCCGAACTTACGCTGATCATTGAAAAATAAGCGAGAACCATCAGTAAAATCAACCTGCACGCGTGTCGATCTATCAGGCAAATCACCGATCAAACTGTCACTAGGATGACCACCAGCAAAACTATTAGCCCCACGAAAAATCAATTGCCCAGTCATCTTAAGATGTATCACCAGCGAATAACGCGTATCAAGATCAATCATCAACACTTTTGCGCGACGTCGCACCGCCGTTACATGCGCACCGTATAAAAATTGCTGAACGTCAGTGGGTGAATTCGGAAAGCTTTTTGGCGAATCAAATACTGTCGCTCGCACAACAGCCTGACCTGGCAGCAAATCCGCCAAACCGCGACGAACTGTCTCAACTTCGGGTAGCTCGGGCATTCGGCAAGTCCTACAGCTTAAACAAAGCTTCTTCTTGACTTAGACCAATTCCAGCCGCCATTTTCTTGCCGTCAGGAATTTGTTTCAAAAACATATCCAAAATCTCGTTTACATTAGCTTGCGCCGAACCTTTAGAGCCGCTACAATCCGACGTCCACAAGCTCTTCACAACGGAATTGTCCTTCAAAGTTTCGAATTTGTAAATTTTACCGCTAGCACAAATTCCCCGCAAATCGTTTTGCTGCTCAGTTAGCGGCGTACCTTCCATCATTTTTCGCTTATCAAGCGCATAAACCAGCTCCGTATAGGCCTTACTGTTATTGTCCAATTTTTTCTCTGCAATCGGCTTATCCAAATATCCCTCGTACGTCGTCATTTCGCGAGATTCTGGCGAAATAGTGATGCTATATGAGCGGAAATTCTCATTCGCTACAATTGGTCCGCGTACCGTCAATCGAACCGCACTTCCCACGTCCGTCGACAACAAAGCAACTTGTCCTACGTTAACATTCTGATCTGTTGTTTGACCTGAATCATTTTTACCAAATAATGCTCGACCAATCGCAATAACCGCTGCTACCGCCACAACCGTGATAACAATAACCAGCAAAATTGGTACAAATCGAGAAAATGAATTTCGTCGTTGAGTGTATTTCATGGCGTAATTATACCATATTTTCTACACTTCGCCCCAATTTACGCCCGTCCCGACATCTACTTTCAATTTAATCGGCAATTCTGGACAAACGCCTTCCATTTCCGCTTTCATAATCTCGCTGACTTTCTGGACGTCTTCAGGTTTGCATTCCACCAAAATCGAATCATGAACCTGTAAAATCGCATCAGCCAAGCCCGACAATTTATCCTCCAGCCGAATCATTGCCAATTTCATCAAATCCGCTTCCGTGCCTTGAATTGGCATATTCATCGCAGCTCTTTCTGCCGAAGATCGCACCATAAAATTGCTCGATTTTACATCAGGAGTTGGTCGTCGCCTACCAAAATACGTCTCAACAAATCCCTGTTCCCGCGCTTGAGTTAGAATTTTATCCAAGTACTGACGAATCGGCTTTCGCACCTCAAAATAATGATCAATAAACTTTTTCGCCTCTGTAAATGACATTCCCGTAGCCGCCGCCAAACCGTGCGGACTCATTCCGTAAAGTACACCAAAATTGATCACTTTAGCCGCTCGACGCTGAGATTTGCTTACTTCGTCAATCGATATTCCGTATGTTTCCGCCGCCGTTTTTGCGTGAATATCAACATCGCTATTAAAGTCTTCAATCAATTTCTCGTCGCCTGCCAGCACAGCCGCCAGCCTCAGCTCAAATTGCGAATAATCCGCACCGACAAAAACTTTGCCATCACTCGGAACGAATGCCTGACGAATTTTCCTACCCAGTTCAGTCCGCACCGGAATATTCTGCAAATTCGGATTTGTACTGCTTAGTCGCCCCGTGCTGGTTACATCCTGATTGAATGTAGTGTGAATTCGCCCATCAGTCGCCATCAATTTTGGTAACGCCTCAATGTACGTACTGATCAATTTGGTCAATTCTCGATATCGCTCAATCAACTCGATAATCGGATGTTGTCCACGTAATTTGTCCAACTCTTTTTGACCTGTTGAATATCCAGTTTTTCCCTTTTTTATGCCCGCAGTTGGTAATTGCAATTTGGTAAACAAAACCTCAGAAAGTTGCGCTGGACTAGACGCGTTAAACTCGTATCCTGCCATGGAATACATTTGTTGTTCAAGCTCATCAACTTCCGCCGCCAGCTCATCGCCCATCTGTTTTAATAGCGTATCATCCAACTTCATCCCACGTTTTTCCATCTGGAATAGCGCCCAAATTACTGGAAAATCAAACTCGTAAGCCACACGCGCAATTTGCGAATTGTTCGACATGTAAACTTTTTGTTCACGATAAATTTTGTGCAAGCGAGCCAATTGATAAGGCGCGGAATTGTCGTCAGAAAAATCACCAGACAGTGCATTCAAACTACGATCACGCTTCAGCGGATCAATCAAAAATGCCGCCTGCTCAACATCCCAAACTTCATGAAAACGCACCGCCACGCCATAATTATCCAACGCGTGATATAACCGTTTGACATCAGCCGCGATCACAGTTCCCTGCGCCAATAATTGCCACACGGATTGACTAATCTCATCAATTTTCGCCGTCCACGCCGACTCAGGATTTGAGCTTATGTAAATTACGTCAGGCTCCGACGAATCGATATATATTATATTTTCCGCCTCAAACATCGGCATGTCGGGCAATTTTTCAATTCGTGGAATATCCAACTTCGGTTCTTCTTTTTTCTCATTTTCCGCCATTTGCATCGTTCGCGGCAATCGTCCAATCAGCGAATTAAACTCCAACTTCTGCAGAATTTCCGTTACTCGCGCAAAGTCGCAATCATTAACATCCGCCACATCCCAGTCCAGCTCAATCGGCACGTCCGTCCAAATTTCCGCCACTTGCTTGGTCAAATATGCCGACTCGCGACCATTTTCCAACTTCGTTCGCAAAGCGCCTTTTTGCTCGTCCAGATGTTCATAAACTCCGTCCAGAGTTTCATATTCTTGCAATAATTTCACCGCCGTTTTCTCACCAATTCCCGGCACTCCCGGTAAATTATCACTTGAATCACCCTTCAGCGCTTTCAAATCTAAGAATTGTTCCGTCCGAATTCCATATTTTTCTTCAAAGTGTTCCGCCGTAAATTCCTCAATATTCCTTAAACCATTTTTCATGGCGTAGACTTTGGTCATCGGTGATATCAATTGCAATGCGTCCAAATCCGACGTTATCAAGCACGTTTCAATTCCGCGAGATTCTGCTTGCCTGGCAAACGCGCCCATAATATCGTCCGCCTCGTAATCATCAATTTCATAAAGCGGCCAACCAAACGCATCAAGCAGCTCGTGTAAAATCGGAATTTGCTGGTAAAAGTCATCTGGCGCCGGCTTGCGACCAGCTTTATATTCTGGATATAATTCCCGCCGCTTGCGGATATTCGTACCTCGCTTATCCCAAGCTACCGCCACATAATCCGGCTCTAATTTCTTAATTAGCTCAATTGCCAAACTTACAAATCCATACACACCACCAGTCGGAGTTCCGTCAGCCATCGACAATCCCGGCATAGCATAATAACCTCGGTAAAACACCGACTTTCCATCAATAACTACTAGACGCTTCATAGTTCTATTGTAGCATTTAAGCGGCTATCGTCAGAGAATTGGTTATTGACACCTCAGCAAGTTTCTTCTGTGCTCTTTCGTATTTCTCATACAGCCTCTTGCGCTCCTCCAGATAGCTATAACAATGAGCATACTCAATTTTTCTATTATTATCAAAGAATATCGTTATAGTCTCATCTATGCCTGCGTCGTCAGGACCAACAAAAAACTCATAAGAGGTTTTTTCATACCTAGGATAACGATCGACCTCAAGCTCTTTTATGAAGGCATACTTGAGACTTACCTCACCATCTGAAATCTTATACACCTGATAACGATCCTTTGGTTTACATGAAGATGTGGCAGAATTTTCCCAAATCATCCACAGCTGTCCGTACTGATCCCGAACTGGACTATCAACGAATCTCTCCCATCTATCACTGCCGTCTGGATTACGATCAAATTTCGACTCCAGCTCCTTAATCTGAGCCATTATCTTATAATTCTTTATCGATTTTTCTTGATCCTTAGTATCAAGGTCAGAAGGAGAATTCTGAGGCAACTCTTCAGCATGTCCATGAACTGTTTCCATAATACTTACCCTAAACATACGCTCTATTTTGAAGAATGTCAACAAATTGTTAAAATTATTACATGACACAACCACACGCAAAAATTATCGCCCTGGTTGGATTGGCGGGCAGCGGCAAAAGTTCTGCTGTCGAATATTTGACAGAAAAAGGATTTCCAAAAATTTATTTCGGTGGCGTTATCTATAAGGCTATGGATGAGGCCGGAATTGAAAAAACTTGGGATAATCAACAAAAATTCCGCGAAGAGATTCGTCGCCGCGAAGGCAAAGATTTTGTAATCAAACGCGTTATAAAAAACATCCATGATTTGATTAATGCTGGCCAAAATAAAATTGTTTTGGATGGACTATACACTTGGAGCGAATATAAATTCCTCAAACATGAATTCCCTGGCCAGGTTGTTGTTATTGCCATCGTTACACCAAAACACCTCCGCTATCAGCGGATGATTAAACGAGCAGAACGCCCAATGCAACCGCACGAAGTTGATCAGCGCGACTGGTCAGAAATCGAGAATCTGGAAAAAGGTGGGCCA
Source organism: Candidatus Nanosynbacter sp. HMT-352 (assembly GCF_021222645.1). Taxonomy (NCBI): domain Bacteria; kingdom Bacillati; phylum Minisyncoccota; class Nanosynbacteria; order Nanosynbacterales; family Nanosynbacteraceae; genus Nanosynbacter; species Candidatus Nanosynbacter sp. HMT-352. The sequence continues at coordinate 2,841 of NZ_CP089520.1, read as the reverse complement.
ATTGCTATTGCTGATTATTTCATCATTAACGACGGCAGCCTCGAGCAATTACACCAAAAAATAGACGCCGTAACCCACGACGCCCATTTTTGTAAATCGCCCGAACAGTGTTAACTAATCCAGATATTCGTAAAGTTTTTTCGCATCCTTATGTTTGCGAAGTTTTGCTAGCGCCTTAGCTTCAATCTGACGGATTCGCTCACGCGTAACTGCAAACTCCTGACCAACTTCTTCCAAGGTGTGGTTTTTTCCATTATCCAAACCAAAACGCATTCGAACAATTTTCTGCTCGCGATCACTCAAACTTGATAGAATTTCCTGAACTTGCTCTTTTAACAATTGATTTGAAGCGGAATCTTCCGGTGAAACCGTATCTTCGTCAACGATAAAATCTTGTAATACAGAATCATCATCTTCACCATCACGACCAACACCAGCATCCAAAGAAGAGATGTCTTGCTTAATCTTAATGACATATTCAATTTTCTCTGGCTCCATATCCAATTCTTTAGACAATTCTTCAATTGTCGGCTCACGGTTCAATTCCTGTGTCATTCGTCGCTGAGTACGCAGCAATTTATTGATCGTTTCCACCATGTGAACTGGAATACGAATCGTTCGCGCCTGATCAGCAATCGCACGCGTAATTGCCTGACGAATCCACCAAGTTGCATAGGTCGAAAACTTAAATCCCTTATCTGGATCAAACTTCTCAACCGCACGCAAAAGCCCAGTATTTCCCTCTTGAATCAAATCTAAAAAGTCCAAGCCACGACCCGAATATCGCTTAGCAATTGATACCACCAAACGCATATTCGCCTCAGCCATCTTGTCCTTGGCCTTTTTATCGCCTTCAACAATTCGGCGCGCCAAGTCCATTTCCTCTTCAGCGCTAAGTAGTGGGATTTTACCAATTTCCCGCAGATACAACCTGACTGAGTCGTCCGACACGTCGTCCAAATATTGCCCAGTTGTCAACGAATCCAAATCTTCCGATTCTTCTTCGTCTATAAGTGTTGGATCAAAATCATCATCTTCATTTAAGTTTACTGGCTTCGTCGTGATATCGTCGCTCACATTTTCTCCTTAATCAGATTATTTAAGCTCTGGCGCAAATTCTGAGACAAAACCTCATCACCCGACGCCTCGGCCTCTCTAAGCTGCGTTAATAATTGATTCTTTTTGTTTTCGCGATGTTTGATTGTTATCTGTCTGACTAGCCGAGCCATCTCTTCGTCCAAGCTTTTTTGCTCCCAATTGGCGTAACGACTTTCACTTTTCAACTGTACTATTTTCACATACTGTTCGATTTTTTGCAAGTCCAGAGGAACTTCACCCAGGTCTACGTCTGGGTTTTTTCGTATATAACCAATCAATTGCCGCGCACCGTCGCCGTCCAGCATTTCTCCAGAAATCGCCGCCAACCAGCGCCGCACAGATTTTTCACTCGCCGCCAGCCCCGCCAGCATATCTTCAGTTTCATCCTGAACCGGAGTCGGTTTTTCTTTTTCAATTTTCGCCTTTTTCAATTGATGTTCAGCAACTTTTTCATTCGACAATTTTGCCTTCAGCGCAGTAATTGACGCGCCAGTTTTTTCAGAAATCACCGACAAATAATGCTCTTGCTCCACCGGATCTTTCAAACCTCGGACAATCCTCAGTGCAATAGTCGAAAATCGCCGCTTGCCTTCCGCCGACTTCAAATTCTCCATTTCCGCGTATCTGGCAATCACCCAATCCACCGCTGGCTGAGATTGGTCAATCGCCGCTTGCCAAAGCGCTGGATCTTTTTGGATCAATTCGTCTGGATCTTTAATGCCATCAGGCAAACTCACCACTTCCAACTCCACACCGACTTCCTGTGCCAAGTTGATAGCGCGCTCCGTCGCGTTAACTCCCGCTCGATCGCCATCAAACGCCAAGCGAATCCGCCCCGCCAATCGACTAAGCGACTTCAAATGTTGCGTCGTCATCGCCGTTCCAGAAGTCGCAACCACGTTTTTAACGCCCGCTTGATGACTGCTAATTACATCCAGATTGCCCTCAACAATCACCGCTACATCGCTTTTTCGAATCGCCTCCTTGGCTTGATGCAAACCAAAAATATATCGCGATTTATCGAATAACAGCGTTTGCGGCGTATTTAGATATTTTGGCGCGCGCGGATCGTCATGAATAATTCTGCCCGTAAATCCCACAACTTCGCCATTGCCGTCACTCAACGCCACCATCATTCGCCCACGAAACAAATCGCCACCAAACCGATTCGACAAGCCAGCGTCCGCCAATTCCTGCCTAGAAAATCCTCTTTTTTCCAATGCTTTAGTCAATGCGTCGCCATTCTCCGGTGCATAGCCAATCAAAAAATCACCAATCGTTTGACGATTTAATCGCCGTTTTTTAACCACATAATTCAGAGCTAATGAATTTTTCACCAAATTCTGCTGATAAAAATTGGCAGCCAGTTTCAGTGCTTCCCTAGCCCTGGCGCGACGCTTGGCCGTTCGTCCGTCGCCATTAGAAAACAAAGTCAGATCAACGCCCGCCTTTCGAGCCAAATGCTCCAGTGATTGACGAAAATCTATTCCTTCCACCATCATCACAAATGTAAAAATATCGCCACCTTTTCCAGAAGAAAAATCGTGCCAAATCTGCTTTTCTGGACTAACCATAAAGCTTGGGGTTCGCTCGTCGGTAAACGGACTTAAGCCCTTCAAGTTGCGCCCCGCTCGCTTCAACTGAACATACTCACCAATCACATCCTCGATGTTCAGTCGCGCCCGCACTTCTTCTTTGGCATCATTCATATTTTTATTATATCACTATTTACCTCTGTTATTG